>JAOADJ010000008.1 GCA_026417375.1 Melioribacteraceae bacterium
GATCTACACTAGATCGCTCGTCGGCAGCGTCAGATGTGTATAAGAGACAGCATCAATATTATCACCTGTTTGTCCACCTGGTGCGGCATGAAGATCGAGTATGACATAAAGATTTTCTTCTCTACACCATTTAATAACATCATCTAATCTTTTAAATCCTTCATCCAACCATATTTCTGGATGATCTTCAACTAGAAATAATTTGAAATTAAATGGAACACGAATATGATTTAACCCGGTTGATTTTATGAATTGAATATCTTCTTTTGTAATATAATTGTCTCTAAAAGTTTTCCAGAATTTTCTTGCTTCATCGGCTCCGATTAATTCTTTGATTGTATTATCAATTAATCTGAAAGAATTAACGTTATTAAATTTAAACATATAACCTTCTGGATTAAGCCAATTACCAAGATTAATTCCACGTAGCAAAATTTTTTTACCACTAGGTTCTATAAAATCTTTACCTGCAACTTCAACAAACTTATTGTTTTGAGAAAAAATAATTGATGTAAAAAATAAAATTGCCACAAAACATTTCTTCATAATTACCTCATAAAAAAAATAGTGTAATATGAAATTTTATAATTCATATTACACTAAAAAAATTCTTAACGTTTATCTAAAGATTGATTTAATAACCAATCATAAATTTCTTGATTGTTATAAGTTTCTGTCCATGAATCATGATTAGCATCCGGATAAACAGTAAATTTAACATTACCACCAGAACGTTTAATAGATTCAACCATAACTTCGGAAGAGCTTAAAGGTACAACAACATCTTTAGCACCATGAAAAACCCAGACAGGTAATTTTCCCATCATCATTGCAGAAAAAGGATCGCCCCAACCACAAATTGGTATTATAGCTGCAAGACGATTTGGAATTTCTGCAGCAAGTTTCCAGGTTCCATTTCCTCCCATGCTTAATCCTGTAACATAAATTCTGTTTTCATCAATTTTATAATTTGTAATAATGTAATCTATTAATGCAATTAAATCAGTTGGTTCCCATCTTTTATCTTTTGGACACTGCGGAGATACAATTACAAATGGAAATTCTTTTCCCTGTTCAACTAATTTTGCTGGTCCATGAGTTTTTACTAATTCTAAATTATCACCTCTTTCGCCTGCACCATGAAGAAATAACATTAATGGATGTTTTTCTTTTTGTTCATAATCTTTAGGTAAATAAAGAAGATAATTTAATTTAACAAGCTTTTCATATTTACCAATAAATGTTTTTGCTAATTGTTTTGTCTCTGAATTTTTTATTAATGTTTCACTTGAACAATCAATTAATCCAAATAAAATTATAATTACAAAAAATTTTTTTATTGAATTATTGAACTCATGTTTTTGAATAAAGAGTTTTTCAATTGTTTTCATTTTTTCACCTATTCAATTACTTTAAATGAAGCTTCCTTCACATCAATAGAATTAGTTCCAACAAAAACTTTGAAATCACCCGGTTCGACAACATAATTCATATTAATATCATGAAACTTTAATTTATCGGGGGTAATAATAAAATCTACTTTTTTGGTTTCACCTGGTTTAAGATTTATTTTCACAAAATCTTTTAACTCTTTAACAGGGCGTGTTACACTTCCAACCAAATCTCTAATATAAAGTTGAACTACTTCACTTCCTTCACGTTCGCCACTGTTTTTAACTTCAACACTCACTTTTAATGTCTCATTCATCTTAATTTCTTTTTTATCAAGCTTAATATCTGAATATTCAAACGTTGTATAACTCAATCCAAAACCAAAAGGATAAAGAGGAGTGTTTTCCAAATCCATATAGTATGATGTGTAATGATCATTTGGATTGTGAGGTCTTCCGGTATTTTTGTGATTATAATAAATTGGAACTTGTCCAACATATCTTGGAAAAGTTACAGGTAATTTTCCACTTGGATTATAATCACCAAATATAATATCAGCAACTGCATCACCGCCAGAAATTCCGGGACTCCAGATTTCTAAAATTGAATTTACATTTTCTTGAACCCATGGTATTGTCAATGGTCTTCCATTCATTAATACAACAACAATTGGTTTACCGGTTTTTTTCAATTCTTTAAGTAAATCTTCCTGAACACCGGGAATATCTAAAGTTGCACGAGATGCAGCTTCACCGTTCATATATCTTCCTTCACCAACAACTGCAATTATTACATCAGATTTTTTTGCAACTTTTATTGCTTCCTTAAAACCACTTTTATCATTGCCTTTAAACTTTGCACCAACAGCATAATTAATTTTAATTTCCTTACCAACTTTTTTCTCAATTCCTTCAAGTATAGAAACTACACTATTAGAATCCCCTTTTTGAGACCAGCCTCCCAAAGGATCATCTTTTGATTTTGCTAATTGTCCCACAACAGCAATAGATTTTAATTTTTTACTTAATGGTAAAAGATTTTTTTCATTCTTTAAAAGAACAATTGATTCTAAAGCTACTTCTTTTGTTGCTTTAATTATTTCTTTACTCATTATAGTTTTCTTTTCTCTTTCTTCGTCACAATATTTATAAGGATCATCGAACAAGCCTAATTTGAATTTTGCAATTAACACGCGGCGTACAGCATCATCAACAAATTTTATATCTACTTTACCTTCTTTTACTAAATCAACCAAATGATAATAATATGCATTTGATTCCATATCCATATCAACTGTTGCTTTTATACCAAGTTCGGCAGCTTGTTTTAAATCTTTTGCAACACCATGAGGAATTAATTCTCCAATTGAATTCCAATCGCTAACAACAAAAGCATCTGTTTTCCATTCATTGCGTAAAATGTGTGTCATTAAAAATTGTGAAGATGAAGCAGGAACGCCACCGATTTCATTAAAACAAGCCATTAAAGAACCAGCTCCGGCTTCAATTGCTGCTTTGTATGGTGGCAAATAAAAATCTCTGAAATTTCTTTCTGACATATCAACTGTATTGTAGTCGCGACCACCTTCTGCACCACCATATGCTGCATAATGTTTTACGCAAGCAAGAATAGTATTATTAGCTGATAAATCATTTCCCTGATAACCACGAACGCGAGCTGCAGCCATTACAGAACCAAGATATGGATCTTCACCACTTCCTTCCATTATTCTTCCCCAACGTGGATTGTGTGCAATATCAACCATTGGGTTGAATGTCCAATTTATTCCAGCTGCAGATGCTTCAATTGCTTGCATCCGTGCAGATTTTTCTACTAATGCTGGATTCCAAGTGCTTGCTTCTGCTAATGGTATTGGAAATGTTGCTTCATATCCATGAATTACATCAAGTCCAAATATTAAAGGTATTTTTAATCGAGATTCTTCAACTGCAATTTTTTGTAATTTTTTAATTTTAGAAACACCAGTAATATTTAGAAAAGATCCAACTTTTCCCTTTCTGATTAATTCATCGCTACCTTCTTTGGGTCTGCTTGTTTCAGCACCAGTTGCCCAATCTCCACTATATTGAACAAGCTGACCAACTTTTTCTTCAAGCGTCATTAAAGCAAGAACAGAATCTGCTCTTTCTTTAAAAGATTTTTTTTGTGCTATTACAGTTAAAGAAAGAGTTATAAAAAAAATTAAAATTAATTTTATGTTTTTCATATTTATCTATTCCTTTTTTTATTAATATGTCAACCCGTATCCAAAAGGAAAAAGTGGATCATAATTTTTATCACCAACATTAATTGGAATTTGATTCATAGATTTTGGCCATGAATGAGGAAGTTTTCCAACAGGTTTGAAATCTCCGAATAAAACATCAGCAACACCTTGACCTTCGGTGCCTGGTAACCATGCTGCAATAAATCCATTTACTTTAGATATTTGTTCTGTAATTATCATTGGTCTTCCGGAAAGTAAAATTACAACAACAGGTACTCCCGAAGATTTTGCTTTTTCGATTGTTTGAATATCATCATTTGAAAGAGATAAATCTTCGCGGTCACCAAACATTTCTGCATAAGGTTTTTCGCCAACAACTACAATACAAACATCAGATCCTTCAGCACCAGAACCATCTATCGAAGAAGTTACTTGTGTGTTTTTAGAAACTGTATTTTTAATTGCTTGAAGAATTGTTGTTCCACCACTAATTACATTTCCACTATTTCCCTGCCAAGAAATTGTCCATCCACCACATTGATAACCAATACTATCAGCTGCTTTTCCAACAACATGAATTCTCTTTAAGCTTTTTGAGAGTGGTAAAACATTATTTTCATTTTTTAATAAAACAAGTGATTGACGAACTGCTTGGCGTGCTACTTCTCTATGTTCTTTCGAACCAATTTTTGAAGTTAGTTTTTTATCAACTTTATAATTATTAAAAAGATTCATTTCATATTTTACTGTCAAAATTCTTTTTACTGCATCATTAATTCTTTCTATTGAAACTTTACCTTCATCAACTAACTCTTTTAAATATTGTATAAACTGTACATAATTATTGTTTTGAGTTGGACCATTAGGAATCATAATCATATCTAAACCGGCATTAATAGATATTTCGATAACATCTTTATAATTTTTTCCTAATTGATCAATTGCAGCCCAATCAGAAACTAAAAAACCTTTAAAACCAAATTCTTTTTTAAGTACATCTGTTAATAAATATTTATTGCCGTGCATTTTAATTCCATTCCAACTACTATAAGAAACCATAATATTTTTTGCACCTGCTTTAATTGCATCGATGTAAGGTGCAAGATGAATTTCTTTCATTGTTTTCATATCACATTCTGTATTTCCCTGATCTTTTCCATTTGTTGTTCCACCATCACCTGCATAATGTTTAACACTTGCTAAAACAGAAGTTTGATCTGCTAGGTTATTTGTTTGAAGACCTTTTACAGCAGCAGCACCGAGTGATTTTGCTAGTTCAGGATCTTCACCAAAACTTTCATAAGTTCTACCCCAACGTTCATTTCTTGCTACTGCAACACATGGTGCAAAAGCCCATTGCATTCCGGTTCCTTTAACTTCAAGGGCTGTTATTCTTGAAACTTTTTCAACAAGTTTTTCATTTCTCGTTGCCCCTAATCCAATATTATGTGGAAAAATTGTTGCACCATCAACATTGTTATGTCCATGAACAGCGTCAATACCAAAAAGGATTGGAACTTTAAGTCTTGTTTTCAATGCTAAACTTTGATAGTACTCATAAGCTTTTGCCCAACCTTTGGGAGATAAATCTTCAATTTCTGTATTTCCACCGCAAAGCAAAGAACCTAAATAATATTTTGTAACATGATCAGGATTTTGTTTAATAGCATCTAAATCAACTTGGGTCATTTGTCCAATTTTTTCTTCCAATGTCATTTTAGAAAGCAAAGCATCAACTTTTTTTTCGATTGCACTTTTTTGTGCATTAGTATTCGATGATAAAAGAAGCATTGTTGTAAAAAGAATTAGATATTTCATTTCTACCTCTGAATTGAATTTTTTTGATGTGTATTTAGAGAAAGCTGATTTAATAATTATTACAATTAATTTAATTATTTAAATCAGCCTTCTTTTTTTTTATAATTTCTTTTTAGCTAATTCATTCCAAATTAAAGCACTTGAACCAAGAACTGCGGCATCCGCACCAGGTAAAGCCGAAGGAAGTATTTTAACTTTGTTTTTAAAGATATTTAATAAATTTTCTTCCATATATTTTTTAGTTGGTTCAAGGATTAAATTTCCAGCAAGAGCCAATCCACCAAAAAGTATTATGGCTTCGGGACTTAAATAAGCTACAGAATCAGCTAATTTTAATCCTAAAATTTTAGCAGTATAATCAAAAGCATAAATAGCTAATTGGTCACCAGAATTTGCGGCATCGGCAATATCTTTTGATGTTAATTCATTAAAAGATTTTTCTCTTAAATTACTTTGAATATTAGTTGAACCAATTAATTCAAATACTGTTCTACGAATTCCTGTAGCTGAAGCATAAGTTTCCAAACATCCTTTTCGTCCACAACCACATTCTCTTCCTTCCGGAAAAACAATTGTATGACCAATTTCACCTGCAAATCCATCATCACCATAAACCAAATCACCATTTACAATAATTCCACTTCCTAAACCTGTACCTAAAGTAATTACAATAAAATTTTTCATTCCTTTAGCAGCACCAAAAATCATTTCACCAATAGCTGCAGCATTTGCATCATTAGTTATTGCAGAAGGAAGTGGTGTATATCTTTTAATTAATTCTAAAACATTTACAATTCCCCAATTTAAATTTGGGGGCATTTCAACAGTACCTTTATAATAATTTGCATTTGGGGCACCAATACCAATTCCAACTATTTCATATTCGTTCTCAATTTTTTTAACTGAAGAATTAATATCTTCAAATAATCTTTCAAATAATTGATTTGCTTCTTTTTCTGCATAGGTGGGAATAGAATTTGAGTGAATTATTTTTCCATTTTTATCAACAAAACCATAAACAGTATTTGTTCCACCAATATCAACACCAATAGTTACTTTTATTTTTTCCATAGTTTGGAGAAATCCTTTTTATTGTGCAAATGTTGGTTTGTAACCTTTCAATCCATAATATGCTATATACATATAACACAAAACTGGTATAAAGAAAGCATGTTGAATTCCAATATTATCTGCAAAGTAACCCTGTAAAACAGGAATTAAAGCGCCACCAACTATAGCTGTACATAAAATTCCAGAACCTTGACCAGTGTGTTTTCCTAAACCATTAATTGCAAGAGTAAAAATAGTTGGGAACATAATTGAATTAAAAAATCCAACTGCAAGAATTGACCACATTGCAACTTGTCCATTGGTCAACATCGAAACTACAACTAACGAAGCAGCAACAAAAGCATTAAAAGCAAGATATTTATTTGGTTTAATAATAGTTTGAAGGTATGAACCTAAAAATCTTCCAACCATAGCTCCGCCCCAATAAAAAGAAACTAATTTACCTGCTTCAGCTTCTTTTAGTCCTGCAATATTTGGTTGTCCAAAATAATTTACTAAAAATGATCCGATAGAAACTTCGCCACCTACATAAACAAAAATTGCAACTGCACCTAAAACTAAATGACGATAACCCCAAGCGCTATCATGATGATGATCAAAACTACCATTTCCATCTGAAGAAGCAACTTCAGATGCTTCTATTTTTGGTAATTTAATTATTGCAAAAACTGCTGCTATTACAAATAATACAGCTGCAATTAATAAATAAGGTGTTTGAACTGCACTTGCTTCAGCTAATTTATATGCTGTTACTTCATCGGGTGTCATTGATTTTAATTCTTCGGCAGTTTTAACAGCAACAGATAAAATTAACATTGAACCAAAAAGTGGAGCTATTGTTGTTCCTAATGAATTGAATGCTTGCGTTAAATTTAATCTGCTTGATGCTGTTTCTGGTTTTCCTAAAATTGCAACATATGGATTAGCAGCAACTTGTAATAATGTGATTCCACTTGCCAAAATAAATAAAGCACCCAAAAACATTATATAAGATTGATAAGCAGCGGCCGGATAAAAAAGTAAGCTGCCAATTCCTGTTGTTATTAATCCAATTACAATTCCATTTTTATAACCAATTTTTTCAACAAGCATTCCAGATGGAAGTGATACTATTGCATAAGCAGTAAAAAAGCTAAATTGAATCATCATTACTTGAGTATAATTCAAAGTGAAAACAGCTTTAAGATGTGGAATTAAAATATCATTTAAGCAGGTGATAAATCCCCACATAAAGAATAGTGATGTTAAAACTGTAAGAGCAAATGTATAATTCTGCCCATTATTGTTAGCTTTGATGTTTGTTGAAGAAGTTGTAGTAGAAGCCATTTATTTCTCCATATTTATTATAGAATTGAATTTTCTTACTTGGCAAATCTTGTGCCTTTCAAAATCTATTTTTTAATATATAAAACTTTGATTTGAAGCTATTTTGCAAATTTTTTTCTTTATAAATTTTAATGTTTTTAAGAAAATTTATTATAATAATAACTCGGGTTATTAAATTAATAAATAAAATATTAGGAAAGATTTTTGATAAATAAATTAAATAGAATTAGACTTTAATAATGAAAAATTTTTGATAAAAATTATTTTTACTAACAATTCCACTTGACAAAAAAAAAAAAAAATCGTATTATATTACGAGTGTAAATTATTAACTTTACAACGAGGGCTAATATGAGAGCCACAATTCTTATTATTTCAATTCTTTTAATCTTTTTAAGTTTATCATGCAAACACTTAACCGAACCAGAACCGCAACCCGGTAGAAGAGATTATGTGTGGAGTGCCGACACAATTGATATCCCTTTTGATAGTTTTGTTTCCATTTGGGGTTCTTCTCCAACTGATGTATGGGCCGGGGGTGTTCAGCCTAGCGATTTATACCACTTTACCGGAGTGAGATGGGAAAAATGGAAGAAATATATTAACTCAACTTGTGAAGCATTATGGGGCCTTTCAAATACTAATATATGGATGGGTGGAAGTGATGGAACGATTTGGCATTTTGATGGTAATCAATGGAAAGAAAATTTTGTTTATAAAAACAAAAACTACGCTTATGCTACTATAACTGATTTTTGCGGAAGCACTCCGAATGATATATATGCAGTTGGAATTCTAAGTCCTGGAGTGGGTGATTTACAGAGAGGATTTATCTTGCACTATGACGGATATCAATGGAAGGAAATTTATGTTGCAAATTCCCAATCACAATTTTTTAGGATTAAAAAGCAAGAGAACAAATACTACATAAATAGTATTGCTGTTAATAACGCAACCGGGAGGGATACTATTGCTTTTTATGAATATAACGGAAAAGAACTGAAAAATATTTTTGCCAAACCGTTAACTGAAATTACATTTGGTACATTTAACACCATAGGAGAAAAATTATACTTCCTGATTTCCAAAGATGTTTATAATTATCAGAACGGCAGTTTTATAAAAAAATTCTCACTTGATATCCCAGATTTTGGATATCAAATATATGGAAGAAGTGAAAAGGATTTATTTGTTAGAATGAAAAATGGTTTAGCGCATTATAACGGTACTACTATAGAGTACTTGTATAGATTTGATAGTAACTGGACAAGTGTGTCAAGCCAAGCTGCAATCTTTGAGAAGGAAGTTTTTTTTACAGTTAATGATCCAATAAATAATAAAGATTTTATTCTTCATGGTAAACTAAAAGAATGAGGGAGGTGAAAAAACGGGAAAAAGAAAAGAATAAAAAATGCCTAACTAAACAGAAGGGATAGCGCTTGTACCACTACCCCTTTTAATAAAGAATAATCCGCTAAGGTTGGTACCTTAAAAGTAGTCTTAAACTACTACGGTTATTCTCTTTTTAAAAATAACATTTTTTTAACAAAAAGGAGATTTTCAATGAAAAAGTTCATTATCAGTTTTCTCAGTCTTTTTCTATTAGTAAAATTAATTCACGCTCAGCCAATAATTACCGAAACTAAATTATTGTACCCATCAGGTACAAGCATTGTGAAAAACATCGAAAGCGGCAATTCAACTTATGCCTACGGTAGTTATAACATCGGGAAAGAATTAAGCGGTGCCATTCAAAAAATCTACAGAACATATTTTAGTGTTGATTTATCAACAATCCCTACGAATGCAACAATTCAAGAAGTAAAAGTAAATTATTCAACCGATTACAAAAGTTATACTTTTAAGCTCACCAATATTTCTTCATTGGGCAGCGGGCTTGGTGCAAATTGGGCAGCAATAGGGAGTGGAAGCACCTTACATTCGGGCATAGGATATGGCGGCGGAACAATTACTTCAACTCCGGTAAAAAATCAAATGCAAAGTGCTCTTTCAAGCAGAAGTATGATAATTGGAGGTGTAGGTGAAAATGAAACCGCAAATGATTCTTATTCATATTTATCCATAAATATTGAAGTTAGATATACAAGACCCGCAGCTTCCTTAAATTTTATTGCACAGAATTATATGGATGGTGGTAACTCTGGTAATATAGGTGTTGGTATAAATACACCCACAATCACAAGCCGGACAAGCCCTTTTAGTTTTTCAATTTATGAAAACCAAACAATGTACTTCCAAGCATACGATAATCAATCGTACAATAATTATAACTGGGTTTTCAATGATAGTGAAGCTCCTTCAAATCCTAGTAGATGGGAAAGAGATCATTTTGGTGATGTACTTAATTTAGGTCAATCATCCTCAGCATCACGTCCGGCATTAACCTCGGAGAACGGCTCAACATTTCAAGCAGTACTTAGAAAACTCTGCAACCTAACCTTCAGCAGTTCTGGTGGTTATGTTTATGTTAATGGTAGTAAATTTTCATCACCTAAAGAAGTACAAGTTGTTGAGCAAAATTCTGTTTATGCTGTTGGTCAATGGTATTATTCTAATGGAATAGAATATTCTTTCTCTCATTGGATAAGTGATGGTCAATCTTTTTCAAGTAATATTACTGCTTCTGAACATAAACAATTTAATGCTGTTTATATTGGCAAACCTGCTAATTCTGTTGAATATGTTCACTTCGGTAACCAAGTTAATCAACCTATCGTTATCTATTGGAATGATAATCCAAATCCAAATGTTACTCAATATCAAATCTGGAGAAAAGTTAAACATAATGGCATTATGGGTAATCCTGTTTTATTAGCTACGGTTAATCGTGGTGTCGGCTCTTTTACTGATTATGATTATACTTTAACTTCTTCTTACTCTGATGATCTTTTACTTTATGATGTGCGTGCTTTTTACTCTGTCGATAATTCTTATTCTGATGAAGAGTGGTTTTCTGTTTTCGGTAAAATGAGTTTAGCTAATATGAAAAATGAAAATCTTAATTTAGTTGTTAATAATGAACTACCTTCTTTTTATTCTATCTCTAACTTCCCTAATCCTTTTAATCCTGAAACAACCATTAATTTTCAATTACCTGAAAATGGTTTTGTTACCTTAAAAGTTTATGATATTCTAGGTAAAGAAATTTCTACGCTTGTTAATGAAAATAAAACGGCTGGTTTTTACAAAGTTAATTTTAATGCTACTAATTTACCGAGCGGCATTTATATTTATACAATTAGTGTTAATGGTTTTCTGCAATCTAAGAAAATGATTTTAACGAAGTAGGTTATGAGAAATGTCAGTCTTCGACAACCTGTATAAAATCATGCAGGGCTCAGACTGACATTTTATAACTTTTGAGTCAGCTCTTTTCAATAAAAAATTATTTTGGTAAAGCAAGTTTAAAAGTTGTTGAATAATTCAATGGTTCGAATGATTGCATAATTCCAGCACCGGGAAAATTTCCTTGCATCTGTCCACCACCACGATTTCCACTCATTTGTCCGCCACCTTGTCGCATCATTCCAATTCTTTGTCCCATTGCTTCATTTTGTTCGGTTTCAAATTTTATTTTTAAATCTTCTCCTGGTAATGCTGCAATTTGAAATGAATAATCTTCATGAACCGCTAAAGGAATTTTCATTTCATAAACAAATTTGTTTTCAGTATAACCAAGTTTTAATTCAATGCCATCTTTATTTTGTAATGGTAAAAGAGAAAGAGAAAACTTATCTTTATTTAAAACTTGAAATTCATTTTGCTTTTCTAAAAACATATCTACTAATTTCATCAGGTTTTCAGGTTGAAACATTTCTCTTCCAATATTTTGCATTTCTTCTCTTTTAGGCATTTTGTTTGGCCTTGGATATTTTATTCCAAATGCTGCATCAGAATTATTAGTCGCAATAAACCAAGTAATTAAACCATTTCTCATCATTTGCATTGCTTTAATTCTATCTTCGGTAACAAGACATAAATAAAAAAACTTATCATCATTTGTTGTACCGAGCCAAATTTTTTGTTCTGGAATTTGTTTTAGTTCTGTTCCCCATTCATCAGATTTTCCATCAATTACAATTTCTTTCGAGCGATAATTAATAGGAATTGCACTTCCACCACCACACGAACTAAAAATTACTAAACTAATTAAACCTAAGAATGCATGAAAATATTTTTTCATTGTATCACTCCTTTTATTTTCATTTACAAATTAACAAATATTTAACAAAAATAATTTAAGAAATGATTAATGAGTTTGATGAATTATTTGACTAAAATCATTTTGCGGGTTTGAATAAAATCGCCAGCTTTAAGTTGATAAAAATAAACACCGGAAGATAATGTATAATTTATAATGGAAAATGTATAATTGTAATTTCCAGGTTTTTGGTTTTCGTTTATTAATGTTGCTACTTCTCTTCCTAATACATCGTAAACTTTTAAGGATACGTGTATGTCACTCTTCAACGAGACATGCCTATCGTCAGTCAAGCTCAGGTTGACATTGGGAATTGCGTATCTTATTGTTGTTGATGGATTAAATGGATTTGGATAATTTTGGTATAAAATAAATCGTGTTGGTAATTCAACATTTTTACCAATATCGGTTTCAATTTGCTCAATTATAATTCCATTTATTAATGGTCTTTGAATTAATGCGGCAAAATGAATATCAAGCATGTAGTTATCAACTTCAATATTATCGAAAGTTTTTTCTAATACTGTTTTAGCTCCAACTTCTTTTACAATATCAAGTGCTGAAATTAATTTTTTACCTTGAATATAAACATCAAAAACTCTTTCGTTTGGATTTTGAATATAATTTTCAGCAAACAAAAGTTTTATTCTGTATTTACCATTTGGAATTTTAACAACATATTTTGCCAATCCATTAATTTCAGTTTGATAAATATAATCGTCATTTGTTCCTATTATATTATCAGGAGAAAAAGCTTTGCTGCCTTCCATAAAACCATAACTCGATGTATCAGTTTTAAATTCTTTATCTGAAATAAAATCATTAAAAGCATCACCACCAATATTTATTTTTAATGGGAATTTAAAACTCGGTGGAGCTAAAATTGCTTTTGCAAACATTGAAGTTGAATTGCCAAATAAGTCTTTTATTCCAGAATTTATAATCATTAAAGGTAAAGATTTTAAATCAAGTTTTTCGGTTTCAAGTAATAAAGTTCTTTTATCATTTTGTAATGTTGCTTTTTTAACTGGAGACAATCCAACCAAATTATATTTTGAAATATTTTCAACACTTTGTTTTTCAACTTCTTCAGAAAAAAATATTTGAATTTTATTTTCACTTAATGCAATAATACTCATTATTGCTGGTGCTTTTTTATCTGTAAATCCAACATCATTTTTATCAGTTAAACATAAAATCATTTTCCCATCTTTGAACACAATATTTTCAGGAAGCATATCAGAGTTATTTCCATCCCAGGTATGAGTAGCCTTTTCCCATCTTGTTTCATCGAAAGAATTAAAATCATCTTTCCATTTAAAAGTAAAATTATTGTTTGTGCCATAATTTCCTTTATTTGGAGTATACGAATAATATGCAGCCCAATCATAATAGGTAAATGCAGGAAGTAAATTATCACTCCACATACCAACCCAATTCGGATAATTTGGAAGCCAAACATTAAACATAAATTTTTGTGGGCGGATTAAAGTTTTAACAAAATCCTCAGTTTGTCTGTAAACTTCAATTCCATCAATAAACCATGCTACATAATCCGGAGTCCATTCAAACGCATAAGTATGATAATCTTCTGCTGGATTAAAATTCACATAATGATGTCGGACATGATTAATCATTGAAGGTGTTATGGTATTAAACTGCACATCATTTTTATATCTACCCAAAATTTCAATATCAATTTCGTTCCATTTACTTGTGCTGAAAGGATCATTTTCTAATCCATCAAAATATGTAAACATAGTGCTTAATGAACCCTCTTTTCCGGAAGCTTTAAAACTTGCTTCAAATCTTCCATAAAGAAATGATTCTTTAGTTCTGTATTCAGCTCCTTTATAATTTTTTGAAAATGAACTTATAACCGGAAATAAAATAAATATTACAATAAAAAAAATTTTTCTCATTTTAACTCCATAAATAAAAAAGGGTGAAATTTCTTTCACCCTATATTACCGTAATTAATCTAGGAGGCACCATGATTTTATACGGATTTAAAAATTTACACTCAGGGTAAATTTTTGTACATTTTTTAATCTGCCAAAATCACCATAAGAATAATCAATTTTCAAAGCCACATTTCCAATAAAATTTTGTTTGATTCCGGCACCAACTGTAAAAGATTCTTCAGAATCTTTTAAGAATAATGATTTGAACCCACCACGAACAAAGAACATATCATTAAATCCATATTCGGCACCTACGTTAACACTTTCATAATCATCAGCTGGATGCATTGCATCAAGAGCAACGGTTAATTTGTGCATTTCAGATTTTATTGGATCATAAGATAAACCAACTCTAAAATTTAATGGTAATTCCCAATAATCAGTTTGTAGATATGCAGGAATTTGGCCATTATTTCCAGTACTATTTGGGTCTGGATCATATAAAACTAAAGTGCTGTTACCATCCAATTTCATTTTAGTGCCAAAATTTGAAATAGACATAGCAAGCATAATTCCATCAAAAGGTGTTCTATAAATTACGCCCAGATCAAGTGCAAAAGCTGATGCAGAAGTTCTCCAAATTTTTTGCATTACAAATTTCGGATTAAATCCAATTGCAAAATTATCTGTAAGATTAATTGCATAAGCAATTGAGAAATAAGCATCAGTTACACCAAAAGTTTCACCTGTACCTTCAGGGCTTTCAATAGTTCTAACAGCCATTTCTTCAATTGAAGAAGTTAAAAATGAAACACCAATAGCACCATAATCGCCAAGATTGTAAGATGCAGCAAGGAAATTATATTTTATATCTGCAATCCAATTAGTATGGTCAAATATTACAGCCCCACCAGGAATTTTTGCAATACCAGAAGGATTCCAAAACAGAGTAGATGGGTCATCTGCAACAGCTACAAATGCACTTCCCATTGCAGATGCTCTTGCACCTTGACTAATTGATAAAAATGGTGCGGCTGTTGTTCCTCTTTTAGAAACATTTGAAACAAAGTTTTGTTGTGCATTTACAAATGCAAAACTAATAAGTATCATTAAAATTAAATTTATTCTTTTCATATTAATTCTCCGCACCTATTTAATTATCGCAAATTTGCCAATGTATTCACCGATACCCGGTGCATCAACATGATAAATATATAAACCATATGCTAAGTCCATTCCATCTTCGCTTATTAAATTCCAACTCACAGTTCCATCTTCTGCACCATTTGTTTTTTCTATAGTTTTGATCAATTGTCCTGTTACGGTATAAATTCTAATGGTACACTGAACTGGAAGATGAATAAAATCTAATCTTCTTTCACCGCGTCCTGTTTGATTAAGATTTCTCTTTTCCCATGCATTTGCACTGATATATGGATTAGGAACTACAGCAATTTTATTCAAAGAGTTTTTAGCCAATTCCTGATCAATTACAGCTCCTTTTGTGCTGAATTCAAAATAGTCACCTTCTTTAAATGGTCTTGAAGTAGTAAATCTAAATACATCACCGGCACGTGGTGCAGCCCACATTGGAGCAGCAGGAATTCTTAACTGAATTCTCCATGTTAATCTGAACTGATTATTTTCATATTCAATAATTACAATATCATCACCCATTGTTAATTTACCATCTTTATCATTATCAAATACTTCTAAATCGCAAGCCCTTCCTTCAGTAATATTTCTTCCTTTAATTGGAACAACTAATTTTTGAAATGGTGTTGTATATGTTTGTCCATCCGGCAACCATTCAATTTCATAATCAGCTGGCCAGGTTACATTTCTTGTAGGTGAAGATTTATCCGGAGCTACTAGTATATCAATATTGCTATATCCTTTAACAAAACCTTTTGTTTTTACCGCTCCCATTGTATCTAAATTTACAGATACTACTAAACCATCAAATGGAGCACTAAATTGACCTTTGCTGAATTGTGATGAATCAACTTTAGCAAAAATTGTTTCTTCTTTGCCGGCTAATGTTCTTGTTATTGAATATGCTGTAGTTTTATATTTTGCAGAAGTTCCACCACTTGAAAATCTAACTTTATATGTAGCACCTTCCTGAACCTGACGAGGATCCAAAACAACTAAGTTTAATTTTCCAGTACCAATTCCTTGTTTTACTTTAGAAACATCACCTAAAACCTGAGGTGGTTTATAACCTGCAGAAGGTGCATTAGGAGTAACAACTGCACAGTTTATATCCACAAAACGAATTGAACCAGAAAAATCCTGTGTTATAATTTTTGTTGTTTCAGTTGGTATTAATCCTTTTGTACCAAAACTTGGATCTCCTTGGTCATAAGCTACTAAAGCATAATAATAAGTTGAACCATTAACAACTGTTGTATCAATAAATGAATGTTGTAATCCGGTATCACTTCCTCTCCAAAAATGAGCGCCATTAATACCAATTGGGTCTGGTCCTTTAATTCCATTTTTCAAATCAAATTGTGCAATTGGTTTCCAATATTTAGCTTCCCCTTTTGAATCTGTAATTACTTTTATATCATTAAATTCTGGTTCCTGACTTCTATAAAGTAAATATCCTTCAAAATCGAACTTTCGTAAAAAGTTATCATAAGATTTTTCTGCTTTATTATCCCAGTATAAAAATACTTTTTTATCACCGGGAATAGCGGTTAAAGTTGGTTTCAAAGGTGGTTTAGAAAAATTATAATTTGCATTATAAATATTTTGAACAGTTTCCTTATTGAAAACCATATCTTGATAATCGCTACCAAAAACTAACGCAACAGAAAATCTTTCTCTTCTATATTTTTTCAATGGGAATGGACCTGAACCAAAAAGAATCTGAATATTTGATTTTGTTAAAGAGGTATCAAAACTTCCATAATTCATTTTACGCCATATAACTTCATCATTCTTTGGCCAAATTGCACTTGGACCTTTATTAGATAATCTTTCAATTACTAAACTTGTTAAACCAATTTGATCTGATTCATCTTTATCTGTTGCATCAAAATTTGGTTCGCCTGGTGTAGGTTTTCCATCCCCTTCTCCTTCATCTGGTCCGGTATATTGAGGATCGTAAGTGCCAACACCATCTTTACCTAAGTCATCATTTAAAGGTTCATTTTCATCTGGATCCCATTTACCATTTTTATTTAGATCAGTAAAAGATTGCCAGTCTTTATCATTATCAATTCCATCATCTCTTTTTTCATCAATCATTCCATCTTCATCATCATCTGCATTGTTAAAACCATTTCCTGGTGATTCCAAGAAAGCATATCCAACATAACCAGTTTTCCAATTATCGGGTGGTGCAATGCCATCAGCATCATAAGCATATGCAATATCAAGTTTGGTATTATAAGAAGCATTGTCATCACCATTATCATCAACACCGCCTACTCCGGTATCGCAATAAAAACCGAAATAAGTTGTATCATAATTTACGTCAGACATATTAACAATATCGAAGTGCCAGAAGATTATATCTTCGGCTAATACGTGAGACCATTGAAATCCACGAACTTCTTCTCTTAAACCTAATCCTCCTCTATCTTTTTGAGCAGCTATTGGATAATAACCGTAGGGAGGACGAGTAAATTCCATATCACGCGAATCATCCATTACATAAAAAGTTTCAACATCTGCATTCTGAACTCCACGACCAAAATAACCAAACCAATATCCATCCCAGGTGGGATCTGTATTTGGAAGAGAACGGGGCCATTGATCTGGCCAGGTTTTTGGCTTGGTACTTATAGCTGGTTGTTCACTACCTGGTGCAGCATAGCCGGGTACTGGCTCCATAACCCAAAGTTCATTTGTTGTTGGATTAAAATCAACTTCTTCACGATATGATGTTTGAGCCGGGTGAACAATTTGTTGATTCATAGGAGCTAATATAGATGCCGTAACAATTGGTGTACATCCATCTAAATAGTTTCTTCCAGTACCTTTTGGCCATTCACCCGAAGGTCTATCTGGCCAGTAACCAATTTGTCCATCGTTTGAAAAAAGAGTTCTCACTAAATTACCATCAAGAACACCTTTCTTACGATAGGTTTTATCCCCCATTGGTTCTCTTAAATATTTTTGTATTTGCTCTGCTGTTTGTGAAAAAATAATGTTTGAAACAAACATCAGAGTGATTAATAATAATATTCTATTCTTCATTATTCGCTCCATTTTCTCTTTTCTCTTTTTAGAAGTTAACATTGAAACCAATACTTATTCTTCTTGGTGCTGAGTAATCAGCTGGATTTTTTAAATACTCTTCAATTGTATTCATTCCAATTACTGGTCCAGCAAATTTGGTATTCAAGTCAACTCCTGCTCTACCTGTCGAAGCACTAACTCCATATTCATTTTTAATATCAAACAAATTATAAACAAGTAAAAATGTATTAAAATTAAGACCAAAAATTTTGAATAGTTTATTTGCTCTCAAATCAACATTCAATGTACTTGGTTTTCTACCAAGGTTTTCAAATCTTAATCCTTTAGTATAACGTGGTTCTTCAGTATATGGTGCGCCACTTCCATAGCTTGCAATTATTCCGGCTGTCCAATCCATTGGATCACCAACAGTTAAAGCAACATTTAATGTATGGGTTTGGTCCCATGAAAGTGGAACAACTTTTTTATTTCCTTCAACTGGAGGATCTGCCTGATTGTTATAGTAGTTCTGCATTGGATCTGATGCATTACCTTGTGCTACCTGATATGTGTAATCAATTTTAGCTGAGAAGTAATCAGCAAAGCGTTTATCTAAAGAAAGTATTAACCCTTTAACGTTTCCATAGTCTCTGTTTATAAATCTACCGAATAAAAATCCTTCATAAGTTTTTAAGATTTCCATTCCAAGTAAATTTCTAATGTCGCTATAGTAAACAGAAAGATCGATAGCAACATTTGGGAAAAGAACTTGTTGTAAACCAAGTTCATACTTAACAGTTTTTTGTGCTTTTAATTCAGGATTTCCAACAGTTGAAGAAAGAGATGTAGTTTGATCGATTATGTAGTTATAATTACTGTATAAATTTTCAAATGATGGAATTTGGAAAAAGTGACCATATGAAAAGTGAATAGCACCTTTATCAGAAATTGGGAAAGAAACACCTAAGCGTGGACTAATCTGATATTCTGTTTCAGCGTTTCTTTTTTCATTTGCTTTGGGGAAATTGGGATTGTTTAATGGATTTCTAATATCTGCTGGTAAATTGGTATTTGAACTAAAATAGTCAAAACGAATACCAGCATTTATTATCATAATGTCATATTCCATTTTATCTTGAATGTAAGCAGAAATTTCATATGGTTTTCTTACATAACTTTGATTGTATTTTGTATTCGGATCAGAATAACCAAGAGTAAATATTGGTCTTCCAGTTGAATCTATTTGTCCTTCGGTTAAATTTCTTATTGTTTTCCAACTGTTAAAAATTTCATGCAAGCGAGCTTCTGCTCCCATTTTAACTTTATGCTCTTTACTTACCTGAGATTCAATTGCAAATTGGATAATATTTGTTAATGTATGTCTGTTATATCTATCAGTTTGATTTCCACCTTGTCTGAAAGTATATCCTGAATATGGTGTGCCTTGATTTGGTTCAACATATCTTTTATCATATTCATCTTCATATAAATAACCCCAGTACTTATGTAAGTTCGAAGAAAATTTCAATGTTGCAAAAGTACTTTGAGTTGGCAAAAACGATATTTGTAAATTATTGATTGTATTATTTCTATAATGATTGTTTATTCCATCCGGTGTCCATTTGAAAGCATGATCGTATCCTTTGCTCCAGTTATCGTCCCAGAAAAAGTTGTAACTAAATTTCCAATTTGAAAAGCCATAAGATAGTTTTCCATTAAAAGAAAATTTTTCATATGGATTCATCGGTACCCAGGCGCTATCACCTGTGTGTCTATCAATCCAAACAGTTTGATCAGCAGGATTAGGGAAGATTGGTCTGTCATCAGTTGTATTATAAATTCTTCTGCCATACATAGAACCTTCATCTCTGTAGTAACGACCAGTGATGAAGAAATTTAAATTATTCAAAATTTTTGTTGGACCACTTAGCGTTACTTGTACATCTCTTGGTCCTTTCAGGTTAAATTTATTTAAGTTTTGGAAAATATCTGTATGTGTTGTAAAATAATTTCCAACATAAGCAGAAACATTTCCTTCATAAATTGAACCACCATCTTTAGTAACGATATTAACAATACCGGACATTGCTTGTCCATATTCAGCATTGAAAGTACCGCTAATAACTTCCATTTCGCGGATTGAACTGTTTTCAACTTCAACAGACATACCACCATTGAATACGTCTGTAACAGTTACACCATCAACTAAGTAAGCAACTTCACCTGTACGACCACCGCGGAAGTGACCATTAACAACACCAGCTTGCAAATTTATTACCTGATGAATGTTTTCAACTGGCATTAATTTAATTTCTTCAGATGAAACAATTGATGATGAAGCGGTTAAATCTTTTGTAATTAAAGGTCTTTGTGCTTGTATTACAACTTCTCCAACGCTAACTGAAGTTGGTACTAAATCAACATCTACTCTTGTTGTTAAGTCGATTCTTACAATTACATTTTCAAGAGTATATTTATTATAACCAACAGAGCTTATAACAACAGTATATTTACCGGGAGGAAGATTGTTAATATAAAAATCACCCTCTAAATCTGTTGCGGCTCCATAATTAGTTCCTTTAATTACAACGCTAGCTCCAATAACACCTTCTTTTGTTTCACTATCTCTAATTCTTCCAGCAATTCTTCCTGTTGTACCTCCAAACAATTCCATATTAATAACAAATGCTAAAAGTAAAAACATCGGAATCGAAAGGTAAAATTTTGAAATCTCCTTTTTAATTAATTTACACATAATCATTTCCTTGTGTTTGTTTATTCAAAAAGGGCTGCATATTTCAGCAGCCCAGTTTTTACAATTATTTTACTAACATCATTTTCTTTACGCTATTAAATGAACCACTTTCAATCTTATAGAAATAAACACCACTTGATAATCTGCTAGCATCAAAGTTAACAGTATAATTACCAGCTTCCTGATGTTTATTAACTAATTCAGCTACCTGACGACCAAGTACATCGTAAACTCTTAATGTAACAACACCAGCTTGTGCTAATGAGTATTTAATTTGTGTTGTTGGGTTAAATGGGTTTGGATAGTTTTGTTCAAGTGAATATGTAAATGGTAATGTTTCTTCAACATCAGTTGGAACTACATCATCATTACCCAACCAGGTGTACATTAAGTTTTGTGGATATTGCCAACCGCCATCGTTGTTAAATGGACCCCAGCTAATCATTCCTTCTCTGTTTCTCCAATCTTCCGGACCATTTGCTCCATCATTATCATTTATTACTATATCAAACGGAATTTTGTAGCCTTTCTTAACATAAATTTTATCTAAAGCCATATCTTTAGATTTTCTTAAAGTAGCTAAATCATTTAATTTAATTTTAGCTTCAATAACATATCCGCTTGGGAATTTTTCAGCAAAGTAATAGTTTGGTCCTGGTAACAACAATGAATCTTTTTCATTTGTCCAGTGGTCATTTCTTAATCTTAATTTGTTAAAGCGTAAGTGATAATCTGGTTCGGTTCCTCTTTTATATTCTGTATGTCCTTTAACAGTATTAAGATCATAGAAACCCCATTCGAGATCGAGCGCATCTAAAGCCCAGGAGTTACCACGATCATAGTAACCTTTATCATCAAAAACAACATCATCATTAATATTTGCACCTACATACATATATTCTTTATCCATAGCAATATAAATTTCACCTGAACAATCAGCATCATCTTTTACTGTAAATCCAGTAACAACAGTTGCAGTACCTTTTGAAGGATACATTTCAAATGGTCTTACACCTGCTCCCGTAAATTCATTTAGATTTCCATCAGCTTTAAAGTTTGGAGTAACCAAAGCCCAGGTTGGAATTCCTTTTGCTTTGTTTGTAATTGGACCTACAGCTTTTGGAGCACCAACGTTACCTGGTTTATCAACGCAGTTAACTGCATAATAATATGTTTCATCACGATCATTTTGAGGAGCTCTTAAAAGATGTTCCCAAACTTGTACACCTTCACCAACGTTAAGTTTTAATGCATTTACTCCAGCTGCATTTACATCGGTTATAGGTTTTGTGCTATAATAAATATTGTATTTTTCATTTGTTTCGCCAGGAACGTCTGTCCAGGTTATTAAATTTGAATATGTTCCTTTTACAACAGTAACTGCAGGAGCAGCTGGTGGAGTTTTATCAGCAAATTGGAAACCTGTTTGTTGCATTACATCTAATAATAAAGTACCTGTTAATTTTTCACCTTTTGGTCCGGCTAATGGTCCAGCACCAGCAGCTAAAATTTCAAAGCGAATTTTAGTAATTTTTTCTGGGTTAAAGTTTTTATCGCCATTATTTGATTTTGGTCCAAAAGCATTTGTTGGTGGATCTTGGTCACCATTAGGTAATGTGCCTTGCTTAAATGGTAATATGTATCTTTGCCAATCACTTGTTTTACTTAAGTCAATTGGTACTTTAATAATCCATTCTTCTGTTGCCCCAGCGCTATTTTCAAATATAAATACTCTTAACATTGCTCTTTCTGGTTTAGCACTTTGAATAGCTTTAACGTTTTTTAACCATAAAATTAAACCTGTTCTTTCATCAAATTTTGCTGGAGGTGTTACATCTTTATCAAAAGCTACAAAACCACCCCAATCTTGAGATGCATTACACATATAATCAAATTTCAAAGAACCAGTGCCTTGAATTTTGTCAGTAGCTTCATTTGTTAAAGTAACTGTTCCTTTACCAGAAGCACCAGCCCAACCCATATCATCAATGCCAAATACTGAAGCTTGGTTATCAAAGGTAAAGATTGGTGGAGCATAACGATCCCCTTCAATTGCAAAACCGTCAAATAATATTTCTCCTGATGCTGTTGGAGAATTAGTACTAGAACCACTAGTAATATAAACGAGAGCGAATTCAAATCCTTTTATTTTATCGAGTTGAATTTCGCGGTCGCCATCGCCAAATTGTAAACCCCATTCTTTAGATTTATCGCCACCATCTTTGAATGGATCTAAATCAACTACAACTTGTTTCCATTGACCTGAAGCATCTTTTAAATCAACAGCAGGCATTTCACGATACCAAAGGTCACGTTTACCTTCAGAATCATAATCTCCGATTTTGAATTCCATGAATACAGTACCTTCTTTTGTAGTAACTACAGGTTTTGTAACTTTATACCAAAAAGAAAGTTTTGTACCAGCAGAAAGATCGAGATAAGTATTTGCATATGGAGATGTTGGGTCTGTTGGTGGATTTGTTGTTCTTACAATATAACCACCCCAACCATCACCAGCGCCAATAACATAGCTAACTTTTACAGAACCAGTACCTTCTTTTTTGTCAGCTGTGAAATCTTCTACATCAAATTTGGCGGTTGCAGAACCTTGATTATTATAAATATTGTTCAAGTCCCACCATTTGTCTTTTACAGAAGTATCCATTTTCTGAAAGACATATGTTTGTGCCTGTATAGCTGCAGCAATTAAGAATATAGCCATTAACAGTTTTTTCATAGCTCCTCCTTTTATTTGGTTGTTGTTTTTTATTTATTGATTGTAAAAAACAATTTATGTTTTATACAAAAATGTACCATAATCCTAAAGTTAAAATCAAAATTATTAATGATAGTAATAGTTGCAATCTTGTTTTTGAAATATTAATTAATCCTTTATCAATAGCCGTATAACTTGCATTTACGAATAGTAAAAAATTTGAATTGGAAATTTCTTTTCCTAAATGAAATACATAGCTAAATGCAAGGAGAAGTAAAGTTGTTAATACAAATAGTAAAATTGTAAAATGTAAATAATTTAATTTAACAAATGGTAATAGAATTGGACTTGTAATCATTTCATTACTATACAAAAATTCAATTAAAAATCTTGAAACACCAACTAATTCTCCGATAATCAAAGAAACGAGAGCACTTTTAGCATCTATCTTTTTTAATAAAAAACCAAAAATAAATACAGCACTAATAGGAGCACTTATGAAAGCTTGTGTACTTTGTAAGAAAATATAAATGTGTGAATTCATAAGTTTAATGAAAGGAACAAGAAGAATAACTATAAAAATTATTACTATAGTTGCCATTCTTCCAACAAGTACTTGAGTTCTTGGACTTGCATCCTGATGTTTGGGAAGATAGAAATCAATTGTATAAAGGGCTGCAATGGAATTAAAAGATGCAGAAAGAGAAGACATTACAGCAGCTAAAAATCCAGAAATAATTATTCCCTTTATTCCTGCCGGAATTATATCACTTGAAATTAATAATGGATAAGCTTCATCTCCTTTAACTTCAGGAAAAAGAGCTATTGCAATTAATCCTGGTGTTACCAACAAAAACAATGGTAATATTTTTAGAAAGGCGGTTACTATTGTTCCTGT
The DNA here is from genome assembly GCA_026417375.1 of Melioribacteraceae bacterium. Taxonomy (GTDB): domain Bacteria; phylum Bacteroidota; class Ignavibacteria; order Ignavibacteriales; family Melioribacteraceae; genus Stygiobacter. The sequence continues at coordinate 24,524 of JAOADJ010000008.1, forward strand.
TCTTGCATGTTCAATAGATTTTGCACTTAAAATTCTTTGAACCATATAATGGTCTGCACACCAGTACCAAAAAGCAATAATAGGGGCGCCAAAAATAATTCCTGTCCATGGAAAATCGGGATCATTTGCAGCTTTAAACATTTGAAAATATTCTGATGGTAATCTTTGATTTAAACCCGAAATTCCACCGACCTCTTTTAATCCAAAAATTGTTAAAAGAAATGCTCCGATTATTAAAAGAACACCTTGAAAAACCTGAGTTCTAACAACAGAAGAAAAACCACCGACAACAGTATAAATTCCTGTTAAAAGAATTATGATAATTGATGAAGTAAAAATACTCCATCCAAAAATTTTGTTGAATAATATCCCACCAGCGAAAAGAGTAACAAGAATTTTTGTGAAAATATATGTAAAAATTGAAAGCGCCGAATAGAATTTTCTATTTGTTGAATCAAATCTTTTTTCTAAAAATTCCGGTGTTGTTAATATTTCGGATTTACGATAAATAGGTGCAATGAACCAACCAAGTAAAATCAAAAAGAAGATAGCAATTAATTCAAACTGGGCAACAGCTAATCCACGTGCAGCTCCACCACCAGCTAATCCTATAAAATGCTCGCTTGATATATTTGTTGCAAACAAAGAAATACCAATTACAAACCATGTGAGGTTTTTACCGGAAAGAAAATAATCTGAAATATTTTTATCACTTCTTTTTACAAATAATCCAATAGCCAAAACAGAAATAATGTAAAGAAGTATAATTATTCCATCTATGAATGTAATTGGTGTTTGCATAGGCATTATTTTAATCAAAAATAATACCGTTATTTAATTTTATTTTTTAGCTAAAAAATGAATTAATATGATGTATAACAATTATTTAACTTATTAATTTGATAAGCAGGTTCTTATTATTTTAATAAGCAATCTTTTTTTAATTCAATTTTTTCATTTCAGATATAACATTTTTAGAGTTTTAGAATAGTTTCCTGCTTTTAGTTCGTAGAAATAAACTCCACTTCCAAGCTTTAAATTTTTCATTGAAAATTGATAATTATAATTACCCGGTTTTTGATTTTCATTTACAAGAGTTGCTACTTCTTTTCCTAAAACATCATAAACTTTGAGTGTAACCAATATTTCGGATCTATTTTTTTCAAACTGTGGAATTGAATATTTAATTGTAGTTTCAGGATTAAAAGGGTTTGGATAATTCTGATATAATTCAAATTCAGTTGGAATTGTTTCGATATTATTTTCAATATTGACTGGAATTCCCTCTTTGCTTACAAATGGTAAATAAGTACTTCTTAAAACTGCAGCAACAGGTTTTTCTGTTATTCTATCCATCCCAATTAAACCCATAGTTTGCCAACCATTTTTCTTTTGTTTGTTTTGATACCAATCATAAACACACCACCAGGTTGTTCCCATTAAATTTCCATTTGGATTTTCATTGCCAAAAGAATCATATGGCAAAAAGAATTTAAATGCTGTAAATGTTTCGTTTAATACTTTTACTTGTTCATTTGTTGTAGAACCATTTTCGGAAGACCAGTAACCAAATTCAGTATCAATAATTGGTTTATCCGGAAAATTTGTTTGTGCAGAATTAACGAATGAAAAAGTTGGTCCAGTATATTGTCCGCTTTTACCATAAAAAATTCCGAAATAGATTGTCCAACCGGCAACATCCATTAAAGTTTGAGTTTGGTCAGCCCAACCAGGATTATCAGCTGCTGCAGATTGGGTCAATAATCTTCCATCATCATAATTTGTTCTGTAATCAGTTTTTATGTTGTTATTAAATGTTAATCGTTCCATTCCATTCCAGTGACATTCGTTTGAAGTACTCCACATAAAAACTGATGGTCGGTTGAAATCTTTAAATACCATTTCGCGAAACATTTGTATATAAAGTTTTCTTGAATTATGAATATCATATACATCTTTACTATCCCATTGCCAAACAGGAATTTCTTCCATAATTCCGATGCCCAATCTATCTGCAATTAAATAAGTGTATAAATGATTTGGATAATGTGCTGTTCTTAAATAGAGCGCATTTAAATTTTTAATTTCTAACAAGTCTGAAAAAATCACATCTTTAGTTACACTTCTTCCAAATGTTGGATGTTCTTCGTGTCGTGCTACACCAGGTAAAAACATAATTTTATTATTTAAAATAAATTTTCCTTTAGATGCCTTTACGGTTCTGATTCCAAATTGAGTATAATACTCATCCAAAATTGTTGGGTCACTTTGGCTTTTTTGTAATGTAATTTTCATTACATAAAGATTTGGATTTTTCATTGTCCATAATTTCGGATTTGGAATTTGGTGATTGAATTCGACAGCAAAAACACTTTTCTCATTTAATTGAATTAATTTTTCTGTTGTGCCATTTATTAATATTTCTTTTCCAATCAAGTCTTTAGCAAATTCTGATTTAATATTATTGCTGTTAATTGATGCTTCATAAACATTTATTTTAACAAAAGCATTTTTTGCAACATCATTATTATTTATAATTAAGGTGGTTGAAAAATTTCCATCAATATCTTTAGGGATTATATTTGCTCTTGTTAATGATGTTTTATCTGAAACTTCGAGATATAGATCATGAATAACTCCGGCATAGTTAAACCAATCAACATTATTAAAGGGAATTATATCTTTTCTATCTCCCCAGGCAATATTATCAACACGAATTGCAATTAAGTTTTGTGAGCCATAATTAAGAAATGATGACACATCAAAAGCAAAAGGTGTATAACCACCTTCATGGTAACCGACATATTTTCCATTAATCCAAATATCGCAGACATAATTAACAGCATAGAACATGAGTTTAACAAATTTATTTGAATGGCTTGCATCAATATTGAATGTTCTTCTATACCAGATTCCATCATTATAAAATTCCGGGAAGTTATCAGCTGGTGCAATCATTGTGTTTTCTACACCTGGTAAATTTTTCTTTTGCCAATTTGAATCATCATAATTTGGAAGATGTTTTCCACCAGATTCATTTTCAATTGATGTTATAGTAGCAGCATCTCTTTTTGTTAAAGTTAAATTGTCGTTAGTTACAAATCTGAATTTTTTCCACTCGCCGGATAAATCTATAATTGTTCTTCCGCTTTGTTTTTCGAATGAGGGTAATGGTATTCCATTTTGAAATGGAATGTTAATACCATTTACTTTTTGAAAATCAAAAGTTGTTTGAAGTGTTGCAGTTTGTGCATTTAATTTAATTACAAATATTAAGATTAATAAAAGAACTTTTTTTAATTTCATATTAATTCCAATTATTTAAACATTATAAGTAGCCAAAATTAGTACCAAAAAATTTTATTGTTCTTCTTATAAAAGTTATCATAATCTAAGTATTTAATTTTATTTGAATTATTTTTTTATCAAACTAATAATTAACGCTTATTAAATTGATAAATTATTTTTCACAGGTTAAAAAGAATTTAACAACATTTAAATCAATTATTAATTTTATTTATTATTGCAATAAAAATATCAGGGTTATGTTGATGAAAAATTTATTAATAATTGTATTAGTTTTAATTTCATTTAATGCTTGCACAAAAGAAGTACCTGAAAATGAAAAAAGGAACATAAAATCAATTGATGAAGCTGCTGTAAGAGAAGTAATTGAAAATTATTTTGCAGCATATAACTCTGGAGATATTGAAACTGCTGCCGAATATTTTGATAATGGCTATAAAGTAATAGCAACAGATTCATTAGATATTTCTGGTTATGAAAATGCAAAAGAAGATTTACTTCAATATCACAATCAATATCCTAAAGGGAAATGGGAAAATAAAATTGAAGAAATTATTATTTCGGATGGATATGCTTATGTAGTTGCGAGTGCTTCATTTATGCAACCCGATCCATTGACTAATAAATTATCTCCAACATATTCTGAAAGAAGTATTAGAATTTTGAAGAAAGATAAAAATAAAATGTGGAAGTTGTTCAGATATTTATCTGCACCAACTTTTACTTATGGAGATTAATTTTTTTCTTCAACCATAGATAAAAAAGTTTGGTTGCAAAAATAGAATTAAGAATTGACAAAAAAGTATAAGTTATTGGCTATTAAATTTGCCATTCAATTTCTTCCCACCAGCGATAGAGCATTTCTTCATCCAATCTAATTATACCTGCTCGTGTAATTGTTTCTGGTGGAGGATAATAGTTGCTTATTATTTGAAAAATAATTTGTCGTTGCAGTTGATTAACTCTGGGAATTAAAGCAAGTAAAGTAAGCATATCGTTTTGTTTTGCATTATTAATAATTTTTTCAACAGCTTTCTCTTCGCTGTTTTTAAATTCAAAAAAATCAACGGCAAGTTTTAGCGAATCGGATGCATCAACTCTAATAGGTAAACCTGGAATCATTCCTCTTTGAATTCTGCAGTAATATTTTTTATCAACTAAATAACTTTTGTTGTTATGAATTAATTCAACAAAACCACTTAATACTGATATTTCAACATTTTGCTGAATATCTACAGATACTATGAACTCACCAGCTCTATTGACAACTTCTAAATTGTGAATATTAAATTTTAATGATGGTATAAATTCAGTGTTTAATATTCTCAATTTGCCATAATTAATTTTTATTTCATTATTTCCTTTCTTTGCAGTTACCAATTCTATAAATGAATTACTTTCAACATAAACAACTCCAACTGCGGGAACAAGAATTTTTGCTTTCGAGTTATTTTCTGTTTTTAGTTTAGAACCCTGAAACCAATTTCCATTATTAATTATTTCGTTATCAATTTTTGTAACTCCTTCAATCGAACTAATTTGCCATGGATGATTTATTCTTGATTGTTCATAAATTATGTAACCAAGAATTAAAATTATAATTGGCAATATAATTTTTAATACTTTTTTTGAACCGCTTCGTGCATCGATATTTAATTTTTTCTTAACAAGCTTTTTGGTTACTTTACTTTTTTTAACAACTGGATTTGTTTTTGTAAGATGTTGAGTTTGTCTTTTTCTTTCTTTCAAAATTTTTTTTGTATGAGCTTTTGAAATATTCAATTCATCTTTATCCTTTACACCGCTTTCTTTGAGTAATTCATCTTTTATTCTATCAATTAAATCATTTGGTGGATTCACAGAAATGGGAATGTCTTTTAACTTATCGAAGAAAAGCATTAATTTTTTATATTCTTTTATGCATGCATCACAATTGCGAACATGATATTCCAATTCGCGTCTTGTGAATTCATCAAGTTCTTCATCTACGTAATCATTAAGATTTATTTTTACTTCTTCGCAGTTCATTAAAATAATTTGTCCATTAAAATTTTTCTTGCAACTGCTAAAATTGTTTTTAGTTCATCAATCATATATTCGGGAAATAAATTTTTAATTTCGTTATAACTATATCCTTCAAGATCATGTAAAACAAAAATTATTCTTTCTTCATATGGTAAATTTTGAATTGCTAATTCAAGTTTTTCAACTTCGCTTAATTTTTCTTCATCTTTAATTTCTTTATGTGTAACAAAATGGCGAACTGATAATTCTTCCATTGCTAAATTAATTGCAATATTTTTTAGCCAGACAATTAAAGGAATTTTTTCATCGAAGTATTTTATTTCTTTCCATGCTCTTAAATATGTTGAAGCAGTTACTTTTTTAGCACTCTCTTCATTATTCATTAATCTTAAAATTGTTGTATATACATTCGGTAAAGTAATCTGGCAAAGTTCAAGAAAGCCACGTTGTCTTCCTGTTTTTGAAATTTCGATTAAGTAGTTTAAATATGTTGTGTTTTCCTGAGGCATATTAATTAACAACAGTTATTTTTATTCCACTTGCATCAACAATTGCATTAACTCTAACATTTGTAATACCATTCATCCCAATTTCCTTTCCTACTGCTGTAAGATTAACTTTATCCTGACTGACCAGTGCATTAAAATTTCCGGATTCAGTATTTCTTAATTGCGTAGGTAAAACCCACCCATTAAAGGAGCCACCACCTCCACCAGCACTTACATCCTTTTTATAATATTGCTGTGCTAATAATCCAATATCATATATCGAAGAAATTAATTGTTCCCGGTTTGTGTTTTCAAGATAATCTTTGGCTATTGTGTAACCAGCAAAAATTGCAAGACCTGTAATTATAACTCCGAGAGCAATTAATAATAATTGTTGTGAACCCATTTTAGTTTACTTCAATTTTTTGATTTTTATAATAACAAAATAAAAAGTTCATTCAAATCAATTTTTTATTTTAGAAAGAATTTCAATTTCATATACTAATGTTGAATTTGGTGATATCACTAATCTTTTTTTGTTTGGTAATGTTATACCATAAAAACCTCTTTCTGCAAAAGCCAAACCGGATGGAATTATTACCAATCTTTTTTCTCCAACTTTCATATCAGAAATCATCAAATCAAAACCATCATTAATTTTTGATTTGCCAATTTCATAATCAAAACTTTCAGCAATATCTGAATTATTAGCTCTTCCATTTTCATTAGTGCTTACAAATGAAATATCTTTGCTTAAAACTTTTCCTTTGTAAACAACTTTAATTTTATCACCTGTGTTTAGTTTTTCCCCTTCACCATTTTTCAGAATTGAATATCTAATTCCATTATCTAACAAAATGGTTTTTGAATACTCTTTATTTATAATATCATCTTCTAATTTTTTTTGTTTTAGATTTTCAGCTTTTACTTTTTCTCTAGCTTCTTCTACCATCTTTAAAAATGAATCGGTATTTGGTTTAAACTTATTTGCTTTTTCACCTATTCTAACTATTGATACAGTTTTGATTGTATCTCCCTGAACAATTTTATTTACAACATCCATTCCTTCTTCAACCCAACCGAATAATGTGTAATTTCCATCTAAATATGATCTATCTGCAAGTGTAATATAAAACTGACTTCCATTGGTATGTGGACCTGCATTTGCCATACCCAACATTCCTGCTTTATTGTGTGAAATTTTTGAAAAAATTTCATTTGGAAATTCATAACCTGGTCCTTCAATAGTGTCATTAATGGATGGTTTACCAGCCTGAATTACATGCCCCGGCACAACACGATGCCAGATCGATCCGTTAAAGTAAGGTTTACCTTCTGGAAATACTTTGTTTCTAATTGTTCCTTCTGCAAGTCCAACAAAATTTGAAACTGTCATTGGCACATTTTCATAATCAAGTTTTAGTGTTATTCTTCCTTTGTTTGTATTTAAATCAGCATAAACGCCATCATCAAGAAAAGAATTTTTTCTTTCCAAAAGATGATCCAGATTTGCAATTCCATAAGCGAGTAAAGCAATTTTAATTGAAGCATCTTCAAGAGCATCTGGAATTAATTCATTATATGTATCGAATAAAGTATGCCAGGTTCTTCCATATTTTTGTGGTCCTTCAGATCGTAAATAAGGAGTTGGAACATTTTCCATTAAGAAAGAATGACTATCTGTTCCACCACGTCCTGCTTTTCTAAATTTACCCATTTCAGTTACTTTAAATGGATATTTCAAATTAGCTTTTTCAATTTCTTTTGAAACTAATTCAAAATCATTAATCATAGTTTTAGGAACTGAAACTCCAACAATTGGATTTGTACCAAAATCTTTATTAAACATAACAGAAATTTTAGGAAGCAAGTTTTTGTTTTTATTGACCCAACTTTTTGATCCAACTAAACCTCTTTCTTCAGCAGCATAAATCTGAATCATAATAGACCTTTTAGGTTTTGCACCTGCTTTCATTAATAATCGAACTGCTTCAATCATTGGTGCAACTCCTGATGCATTATCAACCGCACCAGTTGCAGCATCGTATGAATCTAAATGTGCTCCTAGTATTACATACTCATCCTTTTTTTCAACTCCCGGAATTACACCAATTACATTATGATATTTAATCGGTCCTTTTACAAAATGATTTCTAATATCAAATTCTAAAATTACTTCTTCCCCTTTTTCAACCAATGATTTTATTTCATCGTATTGTGAATCAAGTAATTTAATATCACATAAAGTTGGTAAATTATTCCAGTCATTAACAGATCTTGAGTCGAGCAATCTAATCGGTAATTTTGAAGATTGAATTGTACCTAAAGCTCCTAATGAAACTAATTTTTTTGTTAAAGAGATTACTGAATCCCTATCACGGGCTAACCCTTCACTTATTCCATCAATTAAAACCCAGGCATTTTTAAATTTATCCTTTTGAATTTCTATCAATGATTCATCTTTTGGATAAATTACAACATGTCCTTGTTGAACTCCTTTTGTTCCGGCAGTATAAGATGGTGTTCCAAATTCAAGAGTTTTAATTTGTGGTTTAATCATTTTACCAAACCAGGCACCTCTGTTAAAACCAACGGGTACACTACCAACTTCATCATATTGAACTTTTAATCCATAATTTTTTAATTCATCATAAACCCAATTTGCAGCGTTAGTATAAGCTGCTGAACCAGTAACTCTTCCTCCAAATCTATTACATAAAACATCTGCTATGAACATTGTTTTATTATTCGATTTACCTTCAGAAATAATTTTTTCTGTTACTGAATTATTTTGTGAAAAAAGAAATGCGTTGAACGAAAAAAGAACGAACAAAGACAATTTTAATTTCTTCATTTGTCACCAATATTTTTTATTAGTAGTCTCAAATTAATTAAAAAATTTTTGTTTAACATATTAAATAGGTTTACTTGATTTGTATTTAATTGAATAACTAACTTTGTTCACCAAATAAAAAGGGAGCAATATGAAAAAGTTATTAGTATTTATATTAATTATTACAACATGTATTATAGCAAAAGAAGATAAATTAGGTAAAGAAATTTCATTAAAGAATAAAACAGAAATTTCTAAAATCATTAAATCACCCGAAAAATTTGAAGGCAAACAAGTTTTAGTTGAAGGCAAAATTTTAAATGTTTGCCAGGATGCTGGTTGCTGGATTGAAATTGCAGGTAAAAACAAAAATGAAAAAATTCGTGTTAAAGTAAATGATGGAGAAATAGTTTTTCCGAAAGAATCTAAAGGTAAAACCGCTGTTGTTGAAGGTGTAGTTGAAGAAGTTAAAAATGATGAATGTGCAGAGCATGAATCAAAAGATGCAAAACATAATGAAAAAGAGGATGAATGTTGTTCAAAAGAATCAAAAAAGAAATATCAGATAAAAGGTTTAGGTGCTGTTATAAAATAAATATTTCTTAAAATAAAGCCGCACTTCTGCGGCTTTTTATTTAATATAAAATTGTAATTTATTTCTTCCCACTTTATTCGAATTCAAAATCTAATTTTTCATTTCTAAAATTTTTTACAATTCATATCCTCTGATTAAATCTTGATTTATTGTATAAATGAATTTTTCATTTGGAGAGAGTAAGAAAATTGGTCTTTTATTTTCTTTCGATTGCCAAATTGTTTTTCCGGTTTTCAGATCAAGGTTCGTAAACATTCTTTCAACACAATAAATTAATTTATCACCTATAATTATCGGTGAATACTGAACATTATCCTGGTCATATTCCCATTTGTGAGTCCAAATTGGTTTACCATCGGCGGCATTGAATATTGCAATACCATCTTGTGCCATTGCAAAGATTGCATTATTATCATAAACAACTCGTAAACATTTTTTTGCAGCTACACCCCAAACAGAAAACCAGGCTTCGTAATCTGTGGTTGCATCTGCTTCCTCTGCGGCTGAAAGAAATTTATAATATTCACTTCCGCCAATTCTAGTTGTTTTTATCATATAGTCGCCGGAAAAAGAAATTGAAATTGTTCCAATCTTCCATTCAGTAATGGTATAAGTTTTTTCGAATTGGATTCCACCTAAATTGTTTTTACCAAAGTTTATAACATAATCATATTTACCACCATCTCTTTTCAATTGTAAAGCATAAATATTTTCTTCATCACCAAAGTAAAGTCGTTTTGTTGCTGGGTCATAGTTATCTTTAAAAGAAAAATTAGGTGTGAGAAAACTCGGGTCAACTTCTGTTTCTATTCGCCACAATAGATTTCCGGTTTTAGCATCATAAGCAGCAAAACCATAAGGATCTTCATCCCATTTCTTTTCTACTTTCATCGAAGGTGAATCGAAAGGAGGAAGTTTGGGTGGTTCAACAGATACATTAAATCTGAACTCACCAAATTTTATATAAAGCACGCCATCAATTACAATTGCTTCTCTTGGAATTCCTTTAAGCGTTTCTTTATTAAGCCATAATTGCTTTTTTTGTTTTAAATCATAAGCGGCAATATTTTCGTTACCTACAAGATATGCAATGTGACCATTTATGTATGGCATCATGTCGGAATATCTTATGGCTCCGATTGACATTAAAGAATAATCACTTAATCGAAGATAATCTTTAAAAAGAATTTCACCGGTTTTAGGATTAATGATTACAATACCATCACCGCCAGATTTCATAGTTTCGGGGTTTTGCATAGGATTTATTGAAAGGACACCAAAAACTAAATTGCCATCAAACTCCTCAATTGAATAATTATATCCAATGTTATCATATCCTAACGATTTACGAATTTCTTTTGCCCCCATAAATTTTGAAACGCCTCTGAAAATTGTACGCGCCCAATCTGCAGTTCCATAAGGACTATTACTCAATGGAGGAGTTTTGTAATTAACTTTTCCAGTTAATGCATTTATGCTCATTAAATAAACATTTACACCTCCAACCGAAGCAGCAGTTATTGTGTAAGTAACTATCAAGTTTTCGCCATCAATTTTAATGTATCTATGTGCATAACCTTCAAAGTTGGGGTCATTTTTTTGTGAACGCCAAAGAACTTTACCATTAGAAACATCAACAGCAAACATTTCATTTTTCATTCCGGCAAATAATATTTCTTTATCACCAACTTTCATTAATTCAAAAGTTCGGAAATCATTTATTGATGCATTAACTTCTACAGCCTTGCCAGTTTCAGTATTAAAGAACACCGCAGCATCTTCGCCAAGAATTGCGCAACCAACTTCGGTTTCAAAAATTGCACCTTTCTCCTCATCGAATGTTGTCTTTGTTCTGAATATCTCTTTATCGTTTTGAACATCTATTATTGATACTGCTCCATCTAAAGTAAATACAATATATCTTTGATCGGGTGAGATGTAATACCATTGTTGACCGTTTTCTACAAGGTCGCCATCTATTTCAATATCTTTTTGATAAAGAGTTTCTTTTCCGTCGGAGTATTTATATAGACCAAGCGCATCAGCATCGAGAAGAACTAATAGCTTTTTTTGTTTATCGAGGGATAAGAAATTCCAGCCACCTTTTTTAACAACATCATCGTTGTAAGAAAGGCGCTGACGCCAAAATTCATTACCGTTTGTAATATCAATTGCAACGTGATTTAATCCATACCTCAATACACAAATATTTTCTACAAATCGAAGCTGTGTAAATTTATCTTGACTTATATCTTTGTATTCTTTTTCCCAAATTAATTTTCCGGTTAATGCATCATAACACCTTAAGTTATCATTTGAACTAACCAGATATTTTTCACCAACAAGTTGATGAACCGCATCTTTATCATAACCATCAACAGATAGAGAATAAATTTTTTGCCCAGTAAAAGCATTATAAAGAAAGACATCTTCAGCAATTCTAAAAAAAAGATAGTTTCCATCATCTAAAAAACTATAACCTTCTATCGGGTCATCTAATTCCAGCGACCACTTTGGCGCTTGAGAAAATAATGTTGTTGCAATCAATAAAAACGAGAGAATAAAAATTTTAGTTTTCATTTTTAGCTCTCCTAAAATTTTTCAAAAATCTAAGAACCATGCTAATTTAATTTCGAGACGGGAGCCACTTAAACTAGGGCCTTCCTTTTTTGTTGCGGAATCAGTCATTCCCAAAATAATTGTGTAATCAATCCCAAAATAAAGACCATTATTGTTCATAATGCCCGTAGTAAAATTTACAAAGTATGGATTCTTTGCTTCTTTAACTTCATTAAATTTTACCACCGGAAAAACCATCTGAAAACTTCCTTTTAGCATCCATTCGTTTGAAAGAAGATAATCTCCGTTAATGTATGGACCGAGATTCATGTAAGAACCTCTTTGAGCATTATAATTTCCTTGGCTATCCCAAATATTAACCACAAATGAGTTGGCTGATAAACCGGCTGCAGCTCGTGTTGTACGATCATAATAAAAATTTAATCCGCAGTTAAATTCAAGAATTGAGCAGAACCAAGGACCTGTAGATTTATTTTCATCTTGACTATTGATAGCAGATACTATAACCGGGACAAAATCATTCAGAAATTGTGATTTAAAGATTAGATTAAAAGCCCACTTGCCGGTTTGATTCCATTCGTTCCATAATGTGATGCTAAATGCTGTAGGATTTTTTTCATATTTTCTTTCCCCCTCAGAGGTTGTTACTATTCCACCTATCGGATTTAAGCTGTGCATTATAAATGTTTTAACTATTCCAAAGGCGAAAGGATAATTGTAAAATTCATCTTGGTATTGTGGCTTTACAAAAGAGGAAGTAATTAAAAGAAAAAATAAAATTATTTTTTTCATTGCCTTACCTCGTGAAATAAATTCTCTTTAAAAAATTATTTCAAAAGAATCATTTTCCTTGTTTGTGAAAAAATTTGTCCAGAGCCCGCTGAATGATTATTAATTGTTAATCTGTAAAAATATACACCACTAGTTAGAGACATTCCATGGAACGTCTCTACGTTAGTCCCTGATTGTTTGTATTCGTTAACTAATGTTGAAACTTCTTTTCCTAAGAAATCATAAACCTTCATTGTTACCCAGCTGTTGACTGGTAAGTCATAACTTATTTCTGTCGTAGGATTGAATGGATTCGGATAATTTTGATATAATTGAAATTGCGTCGGTAGTTCATCTATATTTTTATCTTTTACAGATATTATTACACCACCGCTACGATAAACAGCTAAGCCGCCTACATGAGTACCAATCCATTTGTTATCAGAGCCATCTATTGTTATTGTATAAATATCATTATCTGGGATATTACAATTTGTTTTCTTAAAAACCGTCCAGTTGGTACCAACAAATTTAGCTAAACCAGCATCGGTACAAATCCATTTATTATTAGAAACATCAACTTTAACACACCAGATATAATTACTTGGCAACCCTGAATTAGATGTATTATAAACTGTCCAGTTAGCTCCATCAAACTTTGCTAGACCTTTTCCGTAACCATGAGTTCCAATCCATTTTGTACCAGAACCTTCTATAGCAATTGAATTAACTAAATCAGCTGGCAAACCCGAATTAGATGTTTTATAAGAAGTCCAATTTGTTCCATCAAATTTTGAAACTCCGCTTGCAGTACCTATCCATTTATTGCCCTGTGCATCGAAAACAATAGATTGAATTTGATTTCCAGCCAAGCCAGAATTCCAAGTAAAATAAGTTGTCCAATTTGTACCATCAAATTTTGCTAAACCGGCATAAGTACCAATCCACTTGTTACCGGTTGCATCAATTGCAATGGACTGAACACTATTACTCATCAAACCATTGTTTAATAAGTTATAGGTAGTCCAATTAATACCTTCAAATTTTGCCAGACCGTTATATGTGCCAATCCATTTATTGCCCTGTGCATCAATAGCAATAGAATAAACTGTATTATCAGGAAGTTGTGAATTTGATTTTGTGTAAACTGTCCATGACGAACCACTAAATTTTGCAAGACCACCTTTTTCAGTTCCAATCCATTTTGTACCATTATTTTCGATTGCTATTGAATATACTGTTGTGTATGGAGAAGGGGTTGTGGATGTTATTGGAAGTCCTGAGTTTGAGGAATTGTAAATAATCCACTCCGGGTTTTGCTGACTAAATATTATTGTTGATATAGTAAAATTAATTATAAAAATTAATGAGGATTTCATAAGAAGATCCTCCCTAAGTATTAATATTTTTTTCTGTTAAATAATAATTAGATGTTGTTAATATTAACAATGACACAAATATGTCATTTAAGGAATTGCATTTTGAGAGAGGTTAGATAAGACCTTGTTTAATTGCTTTTACAACTGCTTGCGATTTCGAATGAACATGAAGTTTTTCGTAGATGTGACGAATGTGGTTCCTAACTGTATCAATACTAATGTACAATTTTTCAGCAATTAAATTATAGTTCATTCCTTCAACAAGTAGAGCAAGTATTTCTTCTTCACGGGGAGTTAGTTGAATATGTTCATCTTCAGTAGGAATATATTTCTTGAACATCTCAACTGCTCTTCTTGCAATTACTGGGGTCATTGGCATTCCACCTGAAGCAGCGTCTTCAATTGCATGTAGTAATCTTGCTGGTGGAGTTTTTTTGAGTAAATATCCGTTAGCGCCATTTAATATTGAATGAAAAATAAGATTATCATCGTCTCGCCCGGTCAACATAACAATTTGTGCTTCAGGTAATTTTTTTCTAATTGCACTAATACCTTCGATGCCAGAAATACCGGGCAACCCAATATCTAATAAAACAACATCTGTTTCTTGTAGCTTCAACAATGCTTCTTCTATTCTTTCAAACTTACCAACACACCGAAAACCTTCTGTACTTTGAATCATATGATAAAGACCTTCGCGAAAGTCTTCGTTGTCTTCTATTATCGTTACCCGTATTGACATTTTATTATCTTATTACTACAAATAACTTAAAGAGTGAAAAGTGTATTTACAATGACATTTTTATGTCATTCTTTTTATTAATAAAATTTTTGTTCCTTTACCTGGTGAAGATTGAAAAGTAAACTCAGCATTAATTTCTTCAGCCCGTTTTTTCATGTTATTAATTCCATGGCCTGATAATGCATGAGTGCTTTTATCTTTAAAAAATTTACCGGCATCAATATCAAAACCTTTTCCGTTATCTATAATTATCATTTCGAAATTATTATCACAGAATTTTGTGCTGAAATTAATTTTAGTTGCATTAGCATGCTTAATAATATTATTCATTGCCTCTTTAAAAATTAGATAAATATTTCTTCTTGCTTCTTCATCAATCGAAACATTCTCATTTATTTCTTGAACACTAATTTCATATTCAATTCTGTTTATACTACATTGTTCCACAATATGATTTTTCATGCGAATAAGCATATCGTTAAGCGAATCATGTTCGGGTGCAACTGACCAAATAATATCACTCATGTGATCAATTGCTTCAGAGGAAAGCACACTGATTTTATCTAACATTTTCTTCTGCTGTTCGGATAATTCAGGATATTGACGCTTGAATGATTCAGAATATAATGCAATGCTACCTAAGGTTGAAGAAATATCATCATGTAAATCACGCGATATTTGTAATCGGGTTTTATCTTTTTCTTCTCTTAACTGTTTATCATGTTCTAGTTTAGCTATTTTTATTCGAAGCTTTCTTGTTGAATAAAATCTTATTGTACCAACAAGTACACTTAAAAAGAAAATTGATATTATTGACAAGAACCATGTTGTCTCCCAAAATGGAGAAGAAATAATAAATGTAATTTGTGCCGGTTGAGTTGAATAAATACCATTACCATTAATTGCAAATACTTTAAAAGTCTTTTTGCCAGGAGTTAAGTTTCTGTAACGTACATTTTTTTCCGAAGTTGGTTCAGACCAATTTTCATCGAATCCTTCCATTTTATATATATACTTTATTTTCTCTTCGTCTGAAAAACTCAAAGCACAAAAATTAATTGTTACATCGTTTTGAGTATAATCGAGAGTAGTAATATTGTCTTTTGATTTGTAATAAGAATTATTAATTGAATTAAAGAAATAAGTTGTATCGGTATATGCTTCTTCAATTCCTACTTTGGGCGGATAATTTTCAAAATCTATTTGTGATAAATCAACTCTGATTGCTCCTTCGGTAGTTGCTAACCAAAGTATGGAAGAACCTTTTCTGTGATAAACATTATTTATGCTGACATCATGAGAAGGAATTAAAGTATAATTTCCCAAGCTTATAATTCTATCTTCCTTTAATTTGTGCAGTGATTTATCTGTTACAATCCAAAATTCTGTTTTATCAGTTGAGGGAAAAATAGCCCAAACAGTTTTACTAAGTAACCCGCTCTCTGTAGAATAAGTTGTAATTCTATTTTCACTTATTTGAACTAAACCCTCATCAGTCCCCAAGAAAATATTTTTATCATCTTCATATACATCGTAAATTGTGTTGGATGGCAACCCAGTTGCTTTTGAATAGTTATTGAAAATATTGTTGTTGTATCTACTCGCACCATTATTACGGGATAAAAACCAAATAGCGTTATTTGTATTAATGGTTTTTTCAATCATGTTACTTGCTAAGCCATCTGAAATTGTAAATAGCTTGAATTTATCATTCGAGTATTTATATGTTCCTCCACCATAAGTCGAAATCCAGATTGAATTTTCATTATTATAAAAAATTGAAGCAACACCATAAGGAATTGTCCATACCTTGATTTTCTGTTTAGCGAGAATCTGATTTAAAGAGGTTGGTCCATACATTGGATCGAAAGTTCCGATATAAATGTTTCCTTTCGAATCTTCTGTAAAGCAACGAACTTCTTTGATATTAGGAATATATTTTTCAAGAGGGATTACATTGTTTTTAGAAATTACAGAAACACCATTACGCATTCCTAACCAAACATTACTAAATCTATCTTCGTAAATAACCGTTATATCATCTGATGGCAATCCGCTTTTAGTGTCATACATTTTTATATGTGACCCAAGAAATTTTTGAACACCGCTTCCCATAGTACCGAACCATAAATTACCTTCGTAATCACAAAATGCAGAACTAATTCTATCTTGGATGTTTTTTTTACAATGCATTTCACAAATTGATAAGAATCTTTTTCGAAGCATAATATTCCATTGCTTTCAGTACCACACCAAAGACGACCTTCTTTATCCTCTGTGACTGACTCTATTGAGATGTTGTATAATTTTCTTACTGCAATTGGATTTTTCCCTTCAACATTTTTTAGCTCGATAAATCCGGTCATTCCAAAAAGACAAACGTTTCCATTAGATCGAACAAAAGCGCCCAATGGTCCAAAGTGTGGTTTAAATATTTTCTTTACTTCTTTTGGAACATTTACAGTTGTTGTTTTGAATTCTAAATCGTCAGTTGGTATAATTCTTTTATATGAAAGAGAATCTTCAATTAGAATAGTGCCATCTTGCAAAACAGAAAGTAACCGATGTTGATTATGCAATTTTAATAAAGAAAATTTTTCTTGAAATAATAACACGATTCCATTTTCAACATCAAAATAGATACAACCAAATTTATCTTCCAATATATTTTTAACTGAATTACCTAAGGGACTATTTTTACTATTATATGTATAAAAATTTTTACCATCATATTTTGTAACTCCACTTTCATGTAAGCCGAACCACATAGAGCCGTTACGATCTTGAAAAATCTTTAAAACAAAGTTATTGCCTAATCCGTTGCTTGCATTAAGAATCAAGAAAGATTTTCCATTATATCTTGCAGCACCTCTATCTGTACCAAACCAAAGATATCCGGCTCTATCCTGATAAGTGCACATTATGTAATCACTTGGTAATCCGTTAGCCCGATTGTAAGTTTTGAAAACATGTTGTTGAGATGATAATGGAATTGATATTATAAAATATATAGCTAAGTTGAATAGAATCTGGAATTGCCCAAACAAACGAATTATATAAAATTCTTTTGGCATCTAACAAAATATTTATTTTAAAAAATTCTATTTCAGAAAAATCATTTTACGAACAGAAGAAAAATTGTTTGCAGTTAATCGATAAAAATATACACCACTTGGTAAAGTCGTTCCATGGAACGTCTCTACATATATTCCAGGTTGTTTGTATTCATTTACTAATGTTGTTATTTCATTTCCTAATAGATCATAAATCTTTAATGTAGTCCAAACACCTACTGGTAACTGATAACTGATAACCGTTACTGGATTGAACGGATTGGGATAGTTTTGAGATAAATTAAATTCTGTAGGTAAATGTTCAATGCTAACATCAGTAATACGAACAGTAACTTCTTCAGAATACTTTGAAAATAATTCGCCAACAAAAGATCTTATTCTATACGAGTATTCATTCCCAACTGTTACATTTTTATCAAGATATTTGTTTGTGTTCGGCTCGGTTCTTGTTAGTTCAAAATATTGCGACTGGTTTTCTCGTCTTTCAATACTCGATCTCGGATTGTTATTAGATTTATTAATCCAATTTATTTCAATACCATCTTTTTTACATATACAACTAACATTTTGTGGCTTCGGTGGATAAACATTAATTGCTTCTGCATTAGAATGTTCAGACTCAGCAAAGTCATTAAAAGCTGTTACTGTGTAAGTATATCTTTCTCCGTCTTTGAAAGATGTATCATTATAATATTGCTCGTTTGCATTTACAGTCCCGATAATATTCGCATTAGAACCGATAGCGTTTCTATATATTCGAAAACCTTTTTCATTATTTGAAAGATCTCTCCATGAAATTAAAATAATAATACAAGAAGTATCATCGAATGTTACTGGGTTTAAAAATGGGGCAATAGGAGGACCGATTAATTCAATTTTTACCTCATTACAATAACCTGAGAATAATTCACGAATGAAAGCCCGAACTCTATAAGTATACTCTTTCCCATATTCCAAATTTGTATCTATATACTTTGTTTGGTTAGGGTTCGTGTTTGTTATATTACTGAATGGCTCACTTCCAATTTTTCGTTCAACACTAAATTGCGTTTTGTTATCAGAATTATTTTTCCAGGTAAGCTCAACATTTTTAGACACTTGTTTACATACAAGATTGGTTGGCGCGGGTGGTATTAATGAGATTTTTATTGGATTAGAATGCTCAGATTCTCCCGCATCGTTAAAAGCTGTAACAGTGTAAGTATAGATATCCCCGAAAGAGTAGGACTGATCATAATAAATTGTTTGGTTAGCGCCTTCGGCTCCAATAACCACAGGATTTGAACCGTTACTGTTTCTATAGATTCGAAAACCATTTTCGTTATCAGAATTATCTATCCAATATATTTTAATTACTCTGGTTGTATCATCATTGAATACTTTTTCTAATTTTGGAGCTAAAGGAGGATGTGGTAATGTAATAATTTCTGTTTTTGCTACAGGTTGACCACCACTTAATCCACCAAATAAAATTATTTGATTGTTACCAAGATTAGCTGCACCACCCCGGCTTCTTGTAATTTGAGCGTCTGGTAGCTTCTTAAATTCATTATCCTTTAATAAATGTACATTCGAATTTTGCTCGGAAGTATTTTCTCCGCCGATAATTAAAACTGTTTTATCCGTGTCTCCAACCACAACTATATTTGTATGGCTTGCTGCAAGAGGAGTTGAGCCAGTATAGTTTTGTTTTGTCCAAGTTTTTGTTGATAAATCTAGAATCCATCCCTCATTTGTATATTTTGGGTTATCATTTCCACCAAACCCACCAAAGATATTTATCTTATTTGCTATTACCCATGCAGCGTATCCATATATCACTCCCGGGCTTGGTTGAAAAGGTACGCTAATCATAGTTCCTTCTTGTGTTGCCGGATTATATTTATAAATAAAACTTGATAATGATCCGTTACTGGTTTTTCCTCCTATTAAGTAAATCTCATTACCAATCACTACTGCTGAATGGCCATATCTACGAGGGGGATTGTACTGATTACTGTTCCAACTTTTATTCTCCCATGCATTTGTATCCGGGTTGTAGCTCCAAATATCATCTAAAACACCATTGGGTCCAACACCTCCAAAGATGTATAATAAATTCCCAAATACGCACAAGGCAAATGAATGACGCTCCGGGGGTAATTGACTTTGTGGTTCGTTTTTTGTCCAACGCTGATTTTTGTAACACCATAAGTCATTTAGTAAATCACCAGCAACAGAGTATTCATTAGTGTTGTTACCAGATTTCATCATAGCTTGAGGTACAGAACCAGCACCTCCAAATAAATAAACATTACCCTTGATGTTTACCATGCCATGCCCAAACCGGGCAGAAGGCTCAGTAGTTTGTGAAAAAGTAAAGTCATAATTAATTAGCAACAGCATGAGTGAAATAATAATGAGTCTCATATTCCACCTATTTATTTAAGCAAAATCATTTTACGCACAGAAGAAAAATTGTTTGCAGTTAATCGATAAAAATATACACCACTTGGTAAAGACGTTCCATGGAACGTAGCTTCATATGTTCCAGCTGGTTTAAATTCGTTTACTAATGTTGCAATCTCATTTCCCAATACATCATAAACTTTTAATGTGGTCCAACTACCTTCTGGTAGCTGATAACGAATTATTGTAGTGGGGTTGAAAGGATTGGGGTAATTCTGGTGTAAAACAAAATTTTGTGGCATCTCAAATTCACTCTCTGTTTTAATAGAAGTTGGAATATCACCACCGTTTGAGGTTTTCAAAATCGAACCCCACATAGTTGCAGCATATCCAACGTTTTCATTTAAAAAGTATAATGAACTTATTGCGTCATAATATGTTGGAAAAGTTTGCACTTTCCAAGTATTTCCTCCATCAGTTGTTTTATATAATTGTCGTGTACTTGTTGAAACCCAGCCAATGTTTTTTGAAGCAAAAAAAGCTGTTATAAAATTACCTTCAAAATTTATCGGGAAATTGGTTGCTTGATAAATCCATGAATTACCAGCATTTGTAGTTTTATAGATAGTTTTATTATCCCCTAAAACCCAACCATTATTTTGATCAACAAAAAATACTTTTGATAAAAATTCAGTGGAAGGGAATGATAATTTTACCCAACTTTCACCAACATCAGTAGATTTGAATACAACACCATTTTTCCCAACAATATAACCAGTAGTTGAAGTAGGGAAATGAACTGAAGTTAAATTTTCAGTCGTGCTTATATTAATTTTTTTCCAACTTTCACCGCTATTAAAAAATTTAATAACAGTACCTTTATCCCCAACAGCACATAAATTTGAATTATCAATTTTACTAATAGAAATCAAATCAATAGTTTTATCTATACTATTTTTTATTGAGGTTATTTCTTCCCAAGTCGTTCCATAACTTATTGTTTTATAAGCTGTCGCATTTGAACCAACCACAATGGCTGAAGTTGCTCCTGTATAATCAAAGGAGGTAAATGAATTGCTGGCATCACCTATTATAAGAACATCCCACTTGTCACCATTATTTGCTGTCCGCATAACAGTTTTATTTTTGCCAACAGCTAAACCAAACGCTGAAGCTGTGCTATTAAATTTAATATCGTTTATAAATGGTCGTAGATTTGAATTTAATTTGCTTGTCCAATTAATTCCCCCATCTGTTGTTTTAAAAATACTACCCATAAAACCAACAGATATACCAACATTTTTATTAACGAAAAAAATGCTGTTAATTGTTCCTAAATCAGAAAGTTGATTCCAGTTACTCCCACCATTTGTTGTTTTGAATAAATTAGCAGCTGAATAAAAACCTATATTATTATCTATTAAAAATAGTGCGGTTAAATCGGAGGTTGTACTTGTAGTTTGCTTTATCCAATCACTTCCACCATTGACAGTTTTTAATAGAGTTCCTTTTTCTCCTGATACAAAACCAAAATTTGCATCAACAAATGAAATTGATAATAAATTTTCGGTTGTATTACTTGTTTGTGTTAACCAAACCAATCCACTTGTTACTGTTTTTAATATTGTCCCTTTTTGTCCAATAATATAACCAGTAGTTGAATTTATAAATTTTACTTTTCTTAAATTGTTTGTAGTATAACTTACTTGTTGAACCCAAGTATTTCCACCATTAGTAGTTTTAAGTATTATCGCATTATCTCCAACAACAAATCCAAGATTTTCATCAACAAATGAAACTGAATATAAATTTTTATCTGTGCCGCTTGTTAACTTTTTCCAGGTTGTTCCTCCATCTGTAGTTTTTATAATTAATCCTTCACTACCTACTGCATAACCTAAATTTGTATTTATAAAATCAATTGATTGTAGATTATTATTTACACCACTTTTTAGTAATGACCAATTTTCTCCAGCATCAGTTGTTTTTATAATTGAGCCATATAAACCAACGGCAAAACCAACGTTTTCATTTACAAAATCTAATGAATAGAGATCATTACCTTGTGGTTTGGGATATTGCCATTCCCATTGCGAGAGGTTAATAGAAGTACACAATATTAATAGTAATAATATTTTCTTCATTGTAAGCTCCCCAGCTTAATTATTATAGTTTAATTAATTTATAATGTTATGTTAAAAATCAACTAAGCTAGAATAGAAAATATTATTACTACTAACAGGAATATCTTTAGAGTGAAGATATTTAACAATGAGTACTAAAACAATAGTTTATATCACAAAAGTTGACAGTCTTATAATTTAAGCGACTGTCAACTTTAAATAATAATGTCAGACTATCTAAGTTTTTCTAACAAATAAATTAATAGTTTATCAATAGAAACACGTTCCTGTTCCATGGTATCTCTTTGGCGGACTGTTACAGTTTGATCTTGAAGGGTTTGAGTATCAACGGTAATACAGAAAGGAGTTCCAACTTCATCCATTCTTCTGTAACGGCGACCAACTGCACCTTTGTCGTCATAAAAAATTCTTAAGTAAGGACGAAGATCGGCTTCAATTTTACGAGCAACTTCAGGCATACCATCTTTATTAACTAATGGAAGAATTGCGGCTTTAATTGGGGCAAGTTTTGGATGAAACCGAAGAACGCTTCTCATTTCACCTTTTACTTCTTCTTCGTAATAAGCATCAATCAAAAATGCCATAAATGAACGGCTTGCACCGGCTGATGTTTCAATTATATATGGAATATATTTTTCTTTTGTTTCATCATCGAAATATTGTTGTGATTTACCGGAATATTCCTGATGTCTGCTTAAATCGAAATCTGTTCTGTTATGAATACCTTCAATTTCACCCCAACCAAACGGAAATTCATATTCAATATCAGTTGCATTTTTTGCATAATGTGCAAGTTTATCTTTGGGATGATCATGAAAACGTAATTTTGTTGGTGTCATTCCTAATGATTTGAACCATTCAATTCTTCTTTCTTTCCATTCTTCATAATGTTGTGTATCAGTTCCGGGTTTACAAAAATATTGCATTTCCATTTGTTCAAATTCTCTGGTTCTGAATAGAAAATTTTTTGTATTAATTTCATTACGAAATGCTTTACCAATTTGTGCAATACCAAATGGTAATTTTTGGCGACTTGAATTCTGAACATTTAAAAAATTCACAAAAATACCTTGAGCAGTTTCTGGACGTAAGTAAATTACATTCGCTGCATCGTCAACTGGTCCTAAAAATGTTTTGAACATTAAATTAAATTTACGTGGTTGAGTGAAAGTGCCTTTATTACCACATTGAGGACAATTAATAAATTCTAATAGTTTAGAAGCATTATTCTGATCTTCTAAAATCTTTTCAAATTTTTCATTAGTTGAACCATCTGAATTTAATATGCTTTGATCAAATTCTTTTAAGGCTTTTTCTTTATTTTTATCTGAGATTAATTCTGTAAGAGTATCAACACGGAAGCGAGCTTTACATTGTTTGCAGTCAATCATTGGGTCGGTGAAATTTTCTACGTGTCCACTTGCTTCCCAAACTCGTGGATGCATTAAAATTGCCGCATCTAGTCCTTCAACATCTTCGCGATAAGTCATCGCTTTCCACCATTCTTCTTTTATGTTTTTTAGAAGTTCAACACCAAGCGGACCGTAATCCCAACATCCATTTAATCCACCATAAATTTCAGATGATTGAAAAACAAAACCTCTGCGTTTTGCAAGAGAAACAATTTTTTCTACCGTTTCATTTTGTTGCTTTGCGATGATACACCTCTCTAATTATTTAGATTAAATTTAGGTGCAAATATAATAAATGATAAATGAAGTGAGAAGATTGATCTAATTAAAAAACTTATGATACTTTTTATAATTTAAGTCGGTAATGAAAAACTAAATGTAGTTCCCTTTCCAATTAAACTTTCAACCCAAATTTTTCCTTTGTTCCTTTCGACAAACTCTTTGCATAAAATTAAACCTAACCCTGTTCCTGTTTCACCACGAGTTCCTCTTCCACTAAATATTGAATCAACTTTGAATAATTTATCTAAAATATTTTGTTCAATACCAATGCCATCATCGCTAATTGAAATTATTTGATTATTACTTTTTTCATTTAAAGATATTTTTATTACTCCAAAGTCATTAGTGAATTTAACTGCATTTGACAATAAATTTCTTAAAACTGTTTTAATCATTTCTTCATCTGCAAAAACTTCGTTTTGAGGTTTCTCTTCATATTCAATTTTAATTTTTTTTGATTTTGCGGATTCATTCAATAACGAAATTGTATCAATTATAATATCATTAATATCAAATTTCTTTGGGTTAAATTCTAATTTTCCTGTTTGGGTTCGCGCCCAATAAAGAAGGTTTTCTAAAAGTTTATATGTTTGCTTACTTGCTGTATCTATTGATTTGATTATTTCAAGTTTTTCTGCATCAGTCATTTTATGAAATTCTTCTATTAAAATTGATGTCAAACCAAACTGAGATGTGATTGGATTTTTTAAATCGTGTGCTATTATTGAAAAGAATTTATCTTTTGTTGCGTTTAACTCTTTTAATTTTTCTGAAGTTTTTTTGTTGTTTCTGTATAGAATAAAAAGTGTTGATGCTAAACCAATGAAGAGTACTGCAATTAAAATAATGTAATTAGTTCTGGTTTTTTGTTGCTCTAATTTGGTTTTAAGTAAAAGGTTTTCTTTATCAATCTTTGAAATTTGATATGCTGATTCAACTTCGCTGATTGCAGCTCTTTTTTCTTTCTCATAAATCAAATCTTGATGTTGTTTTAACAACTTTAAATATTTATAAGCATTATTTAAGTCGTTTAATGTTTCAAAATAGAAAACATAATTTTTATATGTTGTTATTTTTAATTCGGAAGAATTGAATTTATCTGAAACATTTTTTGCTTCATCCAAATATTTTTTTGCTAATGAATAATTTTTAGTAATGGTATAAAGATTTGCAAGTTCACTTAAGTTTGTAACTATTCCACTTATGTCATTAAAATTTTTGGATAACTTTAATGCTTCTTCTCTTTCAAGAATTGCTTTTTGATAATCTTTTTTTCTTTTGTAAATATCTGCCAAACCCATTCTAATTACATTTAAGCCTCTCTGATCAGAAAAAGATTTAAAATTATTTTCTACTTCATTAAAAATTTCGAGAGCTTTTTTATCGTTACCCATTCTAAGATAAACTTCTGCAATTCTACCCAGAGCTTTTGTTTTACCTTCATGGTCATTTATTTTATTTCTTATCTCAACTGTTTTTTGGAAAACTTCTAATGCTTTATTGTAGTTTTCCTGTTTTAAGTAAACAAATCCTAAATTATAATAACAATAACCAATTCCAACACTATCATTTATACTTTCGAAAATTTTTAGTCCTTCATATAATTTTTCAATGGCATCTGAATAATTACCCATTAATCTATAAATAGTAGAAATGTTGTTATATGAATATGCAATTTCAGTAAAATCATTTGCTTGTTGGGCAACATCAAGTCCGCGATTAGCAAGCTTTAATGATTTTTCATATTCACCCTGATCGCGGTAAATAACACTTAGGAAATTAAGAGATTTTGATATGAAGTGTTTATCATCAATACTTTCTGCCAGCATTAGTGCGATGTTTCCAGCTCTTAAAGCTTGCTTTGGATCTTTATCCCTATAAACCCAGCAAAAGTCATCCAGAATTTTAATTTTTTCTATGGTAGATTTATTTTGTATAGCTGTAACAATCGAATCAACTTTATCTTGTGCAAAAAGAGTTGTTGATAAAAGAAATATAAGTATTAACTTTTTCACTATAATTTTTATAATAATTATCGGTTTTATTTTATAAATCTTTAGTTCATTTTATTTTTAATTCATGAATTCCACCAGCAAAATCTTTTAACGACTGAATTTCAATTTTAACAGCTTGTGTTTTTACGGTTTCAAATTCAACTAAATTATATTTGTCTTTTTCTGTTGAATATGGATTTGAATTTGTTGGATATACAGCTCTCCATTTATCATTTTCATCTTTATAAAATACTTTCCATGATTCAGGAACTCTGCATTCACCAATTCCGGTATCGTCAAACCAATAAATTTCAACAGAAGAAATTTCTTTAGGTTCAGCAAAATTAATTTCAATAAATTCTTTTTCACCTTTGCTGGGCCACCAATGAAAATATGGATAAGAATTATCATTAGAAAATTTTGGTTCGAGTTGATCTTTAATTGCATCTAAATTTTTCCCGTGTGATGAGTTTAGTTTTGCATCAGATAAAATTGATTTCCCGTAAAGTGGCCGAACATATTTTTCATCTTTTGCAATCCAGACACTCATTTCACCTTTCCCACGATGAGCCCATGCATAGTAAGGAATCGCCGTGAATTCCTGTTCTTCAAAAATTAGTTTGTTTTCATTGTTCACTTTATAACCTTTTGCTTTTCCGGTTATAATTTGTACACCATTCAATAAATCTTTTTCATATCTGGTTTTTAATTCATCTTCCTCATTCAATAAAATATTTCTTACAAAACCATCTTTGTTATCTTTCCATTCTAAAGCATAAATTATTGGTCCACGTTGTAATGCAATTTTTCCTTTATCAGCTTCAACTTTTTCATGAGCTTCTATTCGTCTAATTTCCATTGGGAAATAAATTTCTATTTTATCATTTTTATTCCAGGTTCTTTCAATTGTTGCATAACCATTTTGAATTTTAGGTGATGTAATATTTCCATTTACACTTAAAAAAACTTTTTCTTTTTGAAAATCTATAAATTTATAAAGGTTAGATGGCATAGCTTTATTTTGAGACCAACCCGGTATTCTTATTTTAATTGTGAATTTTTGATTTTCTTTTTCCGGATTAATTATCAAATCAATTTTACCTTGCCAGGGATATTCGGTTATTTGTTCAATTGTAACTTTTCCAGTTGGTGTTTCTAATGTGGTTTCGTTGTTAGTAAAAAGATTAACAAAAATTTTATCTTCATTAATTGCATAAATATAATTTGCAACTGAAGCAATAAAACGAGTAACATTTGTTGGACAACAAGCACAATCGAACCAGCGAGAACGTTCATGTGTTCCGAAAGATTCTAAAACATTCGGATAAAAAAACAAATCGCCACTCATTCCAATTCCTGAAAGCAAAGCATTGTATAATGTTTTTTCTAAGATATCTATATACTTTGAATCCCCTTTTAACAAAAACATTCTGTGATTCCACATAATATTTGCAATTGAAGCACAGGTTTCGTTATAAGCACTTGCATTTGGCAATTCATAATTTTTTCCAAATCCTTCCCAAGAACCTGTTGCCCCTAAGCCACCGGTTAAATATATTTTTTTACTAACAACATTATCCCAAATTTTATCGAGTGCTTTTATATAATTTTTATCACCTGTTAATGCCGCAACATCTGCCATTGCAGAATACATGTATCCGGCACGAACAGCATGACCCACAGCTTCGTTTTGTTCTATTACTGGTTTATGGTCTTGATTATATTCTCCCCAAGATTTTCTGCCATTTAAATACTTTCCACGCATATCAAGAAAAAATTTTGCAAGTTTTAAATAACTTTCTTTTCCTGTTAACCTATATAATTTTACTAAACCAATTTCAATTTCTTGATGTCCTGTTGGCAATTGTAATTTTCCTACACCAAAATTTTTTTCAACTAATTCAGCACTTTTCAAAGCAATGTCCAAAAGATTTTTTTTGCCGGTTGCTAAATGATGAGCAACAGCTGCTTCATATAAATGACCAAGATTATAAAGTTCATGACTCCATTCTTCATTTAACCATCTTTTTTCTCCCATAACTTTTTCAAATTTTTTTGTTCCCATTGTTCTTGGAGTATAGAGATATCCATCTTCTTCTTGAGCAATTGCAATAAGATTAATAACTGAATCTATTTTCGTTTCAAGATTTGGATCTGGCTTTAACATAAGTGAATAAGAAGCTCCTTCAATTACTTTAAATACATCACTATCATCAAAATAAAATTTGCTACAAAAGTCACCTGTTTCTTTTTTGCCGGCTATAGCAAAATTTTTAATTCTTCCTGTTTCCTCTAGTAATTTTAAAGCATATGGAATTGTAACAGTTCTGTTTGTTTCCATTCTTTTAAACCAAAATCCATCTTTTAAATGAACCTTCGTAAAGGGAATGGGTTGAATGGGATAATCTTTTGTTTGAGAGAAAATGAATGTTGATAAAGCAATGCAAAGAAAAATTACTTTTTTCATTTTTTCCTCTTTTATTTATATGTAAGTTAAGCCAAGTGAAATTAATTATCTATATTTTAAAAGCTGGTTCTTTAATTTTTTTTATTCATAACAATTTTAAGATTATTAAAATGTTTAATGAAAGGTTTGCAAAATCAATATTTATAATAACTTTATTAATAAGTTTATTACTACCAATTTATTTTTATGTACAATTGCCGGAAAGAATTGCTTCTCATTTCAATTTTAATAATGAAGCTGATGGATGGATGAATAAATCGAGCTATTTGCTTTTTCATTTTGGAATGATTTTTTTCTTTGTTATTATTTTCACTGGTTTATCCTATCTCATTCCAAAATTTCCTGTTACCTTAATCAATTTACCTAACAAAGATTATTGGTTAAATGAGAAAAGAAAATTATTTACTTTCTCTTTAATTAAAACTTTGCTTTACCATTTAAATTCTTTGTGTTTAATACTTTTTGTTGTTATTGATTATCTTATTTATAAAGCCAACATAGATGGCACAAACAAACTTTGGTCTTTTTCATGGTTTATAATTTTATCATTTCTTTTCGCAACCGGATTTTTAATTATTAAATTCATTTTATTTTTTAACAATAAAGAAAATCAAATGGGTGAAGAATGAAATTAAAAGCTTTTCTATTTTTAAGTTTTTTATTTATTACAACAAACTATTCCAAAGAAAACATTTCGATAATTCCGAAACCACTAAAGTTAGAAATTAGCTCCGGAGAATTTGTTTTTAACCAAAGCACAAAAATTTGGATTGACCCGGGCAAAGAAATGGAAACGCTTGGTAATTATTTTACAGATTTTATTAATCACAAAACTGGTTTAAAACTTTTGGCAACCTGGAAAATGACACAAGATATTCCCAAAAGTTTAGTTCGCATAGAATTCAAAAATGATTTTAAAAATGATGAAGCTTACTCTTTATCAATAAAACCAAATGTTATAAAAATAAGTGCTAAAACTGGTGCGGGAATTTTTTATGCTTTCCAAACATTGTTTCAATTATTCTCACCCAATGAAAGACAAAATAAAATTCAATGTTTAAATATTTATGACGAACCACGCTTTCAATGGAGAGGTGCACATCTTGATGTTTGCCGTCATTTTTTCCCGATTGAATTCGTAAAAAAATATATCGACATACTTTCAATGTATAAAATGAATAGATTTCATTGGCATTTGACTGAAGATCAGGGTTGGAGAATTGAAATAAAAAAATACCCAAAGCTTACAGAAATTGGTGCCTGGCGTAAAGATATAAATGGAAATTTATATGGTGGATTTTATACTCAGGAACAAATTAAAGATGTAATTGAATACGCAAAGAAAAAATATATTACTATTATCCCCGAAATTGAAATGCCCGGACATTCTGTTGCCGCTCTTTCTGCTTATCCCGAACTATCTTGTTCAGGCGGACCTTTTGAAGTTGAAACTAATTGGGGAATTTTTAAAGATGTTTTTTGCGCCGGCAATGATAGTACATTTAATTTTCTTCAAAATATTTTAAGTGAAGTTATTGATTTGTTTCCAAGTGATATTATTCATATCGGTGGCGATGAAGTTCCAAAAGATAGATGGAAAGAATGTTTAAAATGTCAATTGAGAATGAAAACCGAAAACTTAAAAGATGAACATGAATTACAAAGTTACTTTATCCATAGAATAGAAAAATTTGTAAACTCAAAAGGGAAAAAAATTATTGGCTGGGACGAAATTCTTGAAGGTGGTCTGGCACCAAACGCATTAGTTATGAGTTGGCGTGGCGTTTCCGGTGGAATTGCTGCTGCAAAAGAAAAACATTATGTTGTTATGAGTCCCGGAACACATTGTTATTTTGACCATTATCAAGCTTTGCAAAATGAACCTAAAGCAATCGGCGGTTACACTTCCTTAGAAAAAGTTTATTCCTATGAACCAATTCCATCAGAATTAAATGATGATGAAGCAAAATACATTCTCGGCGCTCAGGCTAATCTTTGGACTGAATATATTGAAACTACTGACCATGTTGAATATATGTTACTGCCAAGATTAATTGCTTTGAGTGAAGTTGTTTGGTCAGATAAAAATTCTAAAAACTTAGATGACTTTTTATCAAGAATCAAAAAACATTACGATCTGTTAATAAGCAAGAACATTAATTTCAGAATTCCGACACCACTTCAAGATGAAAATGAAATTTTATTTTCGAATGAAACTAAAGTTGTTTTCAATAAACCAATTGAAAACTCAAAAATATTTTTTACAATTGACGGAACCGAACCGACAACAAATTCTATAGTTTACAAAGAACCTCTGGTTATTGAAAATGATTTGTTAATCAAAGCAAAAACATTTTTACCAAATGGTAAATCAAGTTCTGTTTCAACAGTTCAATTTTCCAAAATTGATTCAACATTCAATGGCATCTTTTATAAATATTTTGAAGGAGTGTTTGATTCAATTCCGAATTTTTCAAATCTAAAACCAACGAGAGAAGGAAAAATTTATAAACTTAATCTAAGAGAACTAAAACCTGAAAAAGAAAGTTTTGCGGTTTCAATTTCTGGTTATATAAATATTGAAAAAGATGACAACTATAAATTCTACCTTTCTAGTGATGATGGAAGTAAGCTTTTAATAAATAACAAAATATTAATTGATAATGATGGCTCTCACTCTTTAAGAGAAATGACTAATTCAATCTTTTTAACAAAAGGAAAAGTTCCATTTGAAATTCAATACTTCAACAAATGGGGTTCAAGTAATCTTAAATTAGAGTTTGAAACTTCTGATTCGAAAAGAAAATCAATTTCTGCAAATATGCTTTTATCAAATTAAAGATAAACATTATGAAAAACAGAAGAGAATTTATTAAAACAAGTTCGCTTGCAATTGCCGGTATCAGTTTATCGAATTTAAATTTTACTACAAATTTTGTCTTCAAAGAGTTTGAATCAAAAAGACCAAAACTTGCTGAAAGAAAATTCATAAGCACAGCAGTAGAAAATGAAATTGAAAAAATGAAAAGTAAAATTGCCGATAAAGAACTAGGCTGGCTTTTCGAAAATTGTTTTCCAAATACATTAGATACAACTGTTACTTTTAAAGTTATTGATAATAAACCGGATACATTTGTAATTACAGGTGATATACATGCAATGTGGTTAAGAGATTCTACTGCTCAGGTTTGGCCTTATCTGCAATTAGTTAATAAAGATGAAAAATTAAAACAATTGATTGCAGGAGTAATTAATAGACAAACAAAATGTATTTTAATTGATCCATATGCAAATGCATTTAATGATGGACCCGGCGATTCACCATGGAAAAATGATATTACAGAAATGAAACCCGAACTTCATGAACGCAAATGGGAAATTGATTCATTATGTTATCCGATCAGATTAGCATATGGCTATTGGAAAACAACAAATGATAAATCAATCTTTTCGAAAGAATGGATTGATGCAATGAACCTTGTTTATAAAACATTTCGCGAGCAACAAAGAAAAGATGGAACTTCACCCTATAAATTTATGAGAACAACTTCCTGGGCAACTGATGGTGTTGTTCTTGGTGGTTATGGAAATCCCATAAATCCTGTTGGATTAATTGTTTCTATTTTTAGACCGAGTGATGATGCTACAATTTTTCCATTTTTAATTCCTTCAAATTATTTTGCATTGGTATCAATGCGTCAATTAACCGAAATTTTTAATACTGCACTGAACGATAACGAAACTGCTATGAATTGGCTTTTATTTGGAGATGAACTTGAAGAAGCGTTAAACATTTATGCAGTACACGATCACTTAAATTTTGGAAATATATTTGCTTATGAAGTTGATGGTTTCGGAAACAAATTATTTATGGATGATGCCAATATTCCAAGTTTACTTTCACTTCCATATCTAAAGGCTGTTAATCAAAATGAAGAAGTTTATCAAAACACAAGAAAATTTTTATTTAGTAAAAACAATCCATATTATTTTGAAGGGAAAGCAGGAAAAGGTATTGGTGGTCCTCACGCAGGTTTAAATATGATTTGGCATTTATCAATTATAATGCGTGGATTAACAAGTAATAATAAAAATGAAATTCGTGAGTGTATAAAAACTTTAAAATATACACACGCAAATAGTGGTTTTATGCACGAATCATTTCATAAAGATGATGCTTCGAAATTTACACGTAAATGGTTTGCATGGGCTAACACTTTGTTTGGTGAATTTATATTAAAGGTAAATGATTTGTACCCCGAGTTATTAAAAGAAATATATTAAACTTCACACACCAAAAGTATTTTACTTAATTATTAATTTTAAATTCAGGTGAAATATGAGAGCAAAAATTTTAATTCTACTTTTTATTTCAACTTCATTTCTTAATTCACAAAATTTTGTAAAGTATGTAAATCCATTTATGGGAACGAACGGGCATGGTCATGTTTATCCTGGTGCAACTGTACCATTTGGAATGGTTCAACTTAGTCCCGATAATGGAAGAGGTGGTTGGGATTGGTGCTCGGGTTATAATTATTCCGATAGCTTAATTGCTGGTTTTAGCCATACTCATTTGAGTGGCACTGGTATTGGTGATTTGTGTGATATTAGTTTTATGCCTTTTGTATCAAAAATTTATTTAACTGAAAATGAATTAGTTAAAAAAAATTTTCAAACTAAATTCAATCATAAAAATGAAAAAGCTTCACCTGGGTTTTACTCTGTTCAACTTGATAATAAAATTAAAGTTGAATTAACTGCTTCATTAAGAACAGGATTACAACAATATGTTTTTCCAAAAGGGGAAAATAATTACGTTAAAATTGATCTTGGTTTTGCAATTAATTGGGATACACCTGTTGAAACTTATATTAAAGTTATCGACTCAAGAAAAATTGTTGGGTATCGTTTATCAAAAGGTTGGGCAGAAGATCAAAGAGTTTATTTTGTAACAGAATTTTCTAAACCATTTTCAAAATATTTAATTGCAAATGACACAACAGCTTTTCTAACTCTTTCAGAATTAAAATCCAAAAAAGCAAAAATCATTTTAAAATTTGATGATAATGATCTGTTAATTAAAACATCAATATCATCTGTAAGCATTGAAAATGCTGAAAAGAATTTACTGGCAGATAAAGTTGAATGGGATTTCAAAAAAACAAAACTTGAAGCTGAAAAACTTTGGAATAAAGAATTGAGCAAAATAGTTGTTAAAAGCAAAGACAAAAAATTATTAACAACTTTTTACACATCACTTTATCGTACAATGCTTGCACCAATAATTTTTAATGATGCAAATGGCGAATACAAAGGAGCCGATGGAAAAATTCATAAAGCAGAAAATTATAATCGCTATTCAATTTTTTCTTTGTGGGATACTTTTCGGGCTGAACATCCACTTTTTACAATATTCCAATCTGAGAGAGTTAATGATTTAATAAATTCTATGCTGGCACATTACAGAGAATATGGGTTGCTACCTGTTTGGGAATTACTTGGAAACGAAACAAATTGTATGATTGGCTATCATGCAATCCCGGTTATAGCAGATGCAATTCTAAAAGGTTACAATGGTTTTGACCATCGCGAAGCCTACACAGCAATGAAACTTTCAGCAATGCAAGATCAATTTGGTTTAAAGTTTTATCGCGAGTTTGGTTACATTCCTGCTGATTCAATTAATGAATCTGTTTCACGCACACTTGAATATGCTTACGATGATTGGTGCATTGCACAAGTTGCCAAAAAGCTTGGTGAAGAAGAAGATTACAAATATTTCTTAACTCGTTCTGAATATTATAAAAACTTATTTGATCCTGTCACAAAATTTATGCGTGGTAAATTTGCTGATGGTAAATGGAGAACTCCTTTTAATCCTAAAGTTTCAGATCATCATACACATGATTTTACAGAAGCAAATTCATGGCAGTATTCTTTTTTTGTTCCTCATGATATTCAAGGGTTAATTAATCTTTATGGTGGTAAAGAAATTTTCGAAAGGAAAGTAGATTCACTTTTTACAATTGATTCGATTGTTGAAGGAGAAAAAGTAAGTCCGGATATTAGTGGAATGGTAGGACAATATGCCCATGGAAATGAACCGAGCCATCATGCTGCATATCTTTTTAATTTTGTTGGTCAGGCATGGAAAACTCAAAAATATGTTAATCATATTTTAAGAACTTTGTATAACTCAACTCCCGATGGTTTATGTGGCAACGAAGATTGTGGTCAAATGTCTGCCTGGTATGTTTTAAGTTCATTAGGAATTTATTCATTTAATCCGGCAGACCAAAAATATGTAATTGGTTCACCATTATTTGATGAAGCAATTATTAATTTATCAAATGGGAAAAGTTTTAAAATTTCAGCTTCAAATGTGTCGCAAAAAAATATTTATATAAAATCAGCAAAACTTAATGGCAAATTATTATCACGAAGTTTTATAACTCATGATGAAATTTTAAACGGTGGAAATTTAGTTTTTCAAATGAGTTCAAAACCAAACACAAAACTTTGGAGCGATATAAATTCATATCCACAATCTGAAACAAAAATTATTGAAACGGACAGGATTAACAAGAATGAATATGCAGAGAAAGTTAAACAAGATTTTCTTCACGCATGGAACGCATATAAAAGATATGCCTGGGGATATGATGAACTAAAACCACTAACAAAAACTTCTCGTAATTGGTATGAAGAAACTTTATTAATGACTCCGGTTGATGCATTTTCAACAATGAAATTAATGAAGCTCGAAAATGAAGCTAATGAAACAAAAAAATTAATTTTTGACAAACTAACTTTCGATAAAAATTTTTTTGTAAGCAATTTTGAAATCACTATTCGTTTGCTTGGTGGATTAATTTCTGCTTTTCAGCTTGATGGTGATATTCAATTTTTAAAATTAGCCGAAGATTTGGGGAACAGATTATTGCCTGTTTTCAACTCACAAACAGGAATGCCATATCAACAAATAAATTTAAAAACAGGAGAGAAAAAAGGAAGAATAAGTAACCCGGCAGAAATTGGAACATTAATGATTGAGTTCGGAACATTGAGTAAATTAACAGGTAATCCAATTTTTTATGAAAAAGCAAAAAAAGCTTTTGTTGAATGCTATAACCGTCGTTCTTCAATTGGTTTAGTTGGAACAACAATAGATGTTGAAACGGGTGAATGGAAAAATAAAGAAAGTCATATTAGCGGAATGATTGATAGTTATTATGAGTATATGATAAAATCATATTTACTTTTCAAAGATGATGATTTTAAAAAGATGTATGAATCAAGTATAACTTCAGTTAATAAATATTTATATGATGAAGTTGAAACAGGTGCATGGTATGGAAGGGCTGATATGAATAACGGTCTTATTACAAGAAAATTATTTGGTGCTTTAGATGCTTTTATTCCTGCTGTTCTTGTTCTTGGTGGTGATATTGCCCGTGCTGAAAAAATTCAAAACAGTTGTTACAAAATGTGGAATCAATTTGGAATTGAGCCGGAAGAATTTAATTATAACACTTTTGAAATAACTCATAAAAGTTATGTATTACGACCCGAAATAATTGAATCAGCATTCTATTTATACCGTTCAACTAAAGATCAAAAATATTTAGAAATGGGTATAACATTTTTTGAAAGCCTTCGGAAATATTGTAAAGTTGATGAAGGATATGCATCATTAAAAAATGTTATGAGTAAAGAGAAATTAGATAAAATGGAAAGTTTTCTTTTTGCTGAAACATTTAAGTATTTGTATTTACTTTTTGCACCAGAAGAAACTCTAGATTTATCTAAATATGTTTTTAATACAGAAGCTCATCCGATCAAAATTGTAAATTAATTGAGTAAAATCCCAACATATTATGAAGTTGTTAAAAATATTTTTTTGACATGATGAAAAATTAATTTTTAATGTGTTGGGATCTTTTATAAAATAAATCGCATATAATTATTAAATCTTACCGGACAAAATAAAATTCATTTTATCTTTCATTCCTTCAATACCTTGTAAACCACCTGTGTGAATACAAACAATTGTTTTATTTTTTTCAAAATAATTTTTTCTTGCTAAATCATAAACAGCATATAACATTTTGCCGGTATAAATCGGATCTAATTTAACTTCATTTAATTCTTCAATTTGATTTATGAATATTAATAATTCACGATTGATTTTTGCATAACCACCGAAGTGATAATTATGAACTATAGACCAATTATTAAATTTTTGTTTAGATGTTTTAGAAGTAAAAAATTCTACATTTTTATTAAGAAATTCTGCACCTTTTAAAACTGCAACACCCAAAACTTTTTTGTAATTATTTAATCCAACTATTAATCCTGACAAAGTACCGGCTGTACCAGATGCAGTAATAACATAATCATAATCAATTTCAATTAATGAAGGAATTTCTGAAGCACCTTTTATTGCAAGTTGATTTGAACCTCCTTCAGGAACAATAAACACATCTCCAAATTTTTTCTTTATCCAAGCATAAAATTCTTCACTGTTTTTTTTTCTATAATCACTTCTTGAAACGTAAAAAAGTTTCATTCCGTTTTTTGAAGCAAATGATAATGTTGGATTTAAAGGCAGATGTTCTTCTCCTCGTATTATTCCTATAGTTTCAAATCCAAAAATTTTACCGGCTGCAGCAGTTGCATGAATATGATTAGAATATGCGCCACCAAAAGTCAATATGGTGTTAAAATTATTTTCTTTTGCATATTGAAGATTATACTTCAGCTTGAAATATTTATTTCCATTTATGAATGGATGAATTAAATCAAACCTTTTTACAAAAACATCAACATTTATTTTTTCCGGAAAAATTATTTTTTGTAATACTGCTTTAGATAAATCTATTTCTTTTTCTGAATTCACTTGGACCCGTAAACTATTTTACCATTCAGAATTGTATAAAGCACTTTTGTTTCCGGAATTTTTTCTTCATCACAAGTCAATATGTTGTTTGATAATACAACTATATCAGCAAGTTTATCTTTTTTAATAGTTCCTTTTATTTTTTCTTCAAATGAAACATAAGCACCATTTAAAGTATACGATTTCAATGCTTCAATTCTTGTCATTTTTTGTTCAGGGAAAAATGATTTTCCTTCTTTATTTTTTCTTGTAACTGCAGAATAAAAACTTTCAATTGGATTAATATCTTCAACCGGTGCATCTGTGCCGTTTGATATTATAGCACCACTATCAATTAATTTTCTCCAAACATATGCACCTTCTTCAGCTCTTTCATTTCCTAATCTTATCGGAACAAAGTTCATGTCGCTTGTACAATGAACCGATTGCATTGCAGCTATAACTCCAAGTTTTGAAAATCGTGGTATATCATCTTTTGATAAATGTTGTGCATGTTCAATACACCAACGTAAATCTTTTTTATCAGGATATTTTTTAAATATACTTTCATAAAGATTCAGAACTTCTCTGTTTCCTCTATCACCAATAGCATGAATTCTCATTTGAAAATCATTTTGAATTGCAAGCTCCGAAATATTTTTCAACTGATTAATTGGTGTTACATTCGATCCTGTTGAATTTGGCAAATCATTATATGGTTTTAATAACCAAGCACCTCGTGAACCTAAAGCTCCATCAATATATTGTTTTATAGAACGAACTGTTAAAAAATTATTTCCATACCCAATAAGTTTATAATTAGATAAATTCTTTTTTAAATTTTCATATGAATCGCCAATCATTACATTTAATCTAACTGGCAATAAATTTTCATCTGTAATTTTTTTTAATGCATCAATTTCATTAAAAGTTAATCCGGCATCCGAACATGAAGTAATTCCTTTTCTTAAACATTCTTCACCAGCAAGTTTAATAATCTTTTTTAGGTGTTCTAGTTTTTCTTCCTCGGTTCTTTTTGACAAATAATCATCATAAAATTTTCTTATTAAGTTTTCTGCATTTTCTTCAAATACACCAATCGGGTTTCCATCTTTATCTTTAACAATTGTTCCTCCTTCAGGATTTTTAGTTTGTTTAGTTATACCGGCAAGTTTCATTGCATATTCATTTACAAAAATAGCATGACCACTTGCATGAGAAAGCATAACCGGATTGTTGGGAGAAACTTTACTTAGTTCATTATGAATTGGATATCCATTTACACTTGGATTTGGTGCGGGTGAAAATTTTTCCTGATGCCAACCACGACCAATTATCCATTCGCCTGGTTTTGAATTTTTTACAGCATTATCAACTATTGAAATTACTTCGTTCCAGTTTTTTGCATTTCTTAAATCGAGATTTAAGAGAGATTCACCTAAACCTAAAAAATGTGCATGACTATCGTTAAAGCCGGGCATTACAAATTTTTCATTTAAATCAATAATATTTGTTGTTGAACTTATAAATTTTCCGACATCCTGATTTGAACCAACGAATATTATTTTTCCATCTTTTATTGCCAAAGCTTGTGCCGTTGGAATTGAATCTTCAAGGGTAATAATCGTTCCGTTTCTTAAAACAATATCTGCTTTATGTTCCATTTGTATTTTCCCACAACTTATTAATAAAAAAGAAAACAGAACAAAAAGTAAAATAATTTTTACTTTCATAATTGCCTCAATTAAAATTTATGATTGTTTTTATTTTTTTCTTATGAATGAATTTATTTTAATTAATGATGAAAACTCTTTGGATAATTTTTCATTATCATATAAAACTTTTTCTAAAAATAAACCTGATGGCGGTGCAGTAAATTTTGATGGTTCTTTAGATTCTTTTTCTAAATATGTTTTTATCTCTTGTTCGTTTAGTTTTCCTCTGCCAACTTCAACCAGAACTCCTACAATTCTTCTCACC
The DNA here is from genome assembly GCA_026417375.1 of Melioribacteraceae bacterium. Classification (GTDB taxonomy): domain Bacteria; phylum Bacteroidota; class Ignavibacteria; order Ignavibacteriales; family Melioribacteraceae; genus Stygiobacter. The sequence continues at coordinate 63,865 of JAOADJ010000008.1, forward strand.
ATTTTCCATAAAAAATGTGAAGCGATAATTCTTATTAAAATTAAATCATCTTCTTTTTTTAATTGAATATCATCAATCAAAACTTTAGTTGATTTTTCTGTTTCGTCTTTATCTGAAAAAGAAATAAAATCATGCATTCCAATAAATATTTTTGATGCCTTTAACATTTTATCAAAATCTAAATTATCTTTAATCCACCAAACAAATGGTTTTCCAAAAGCAGTTCTTCTTGTTGAAATCTGATAAATATAGCTTCTTAATTTTGCATCGTGCCGTGCATGAAAATTCGATTTGACTTTTTCTACTTCAAGAATGTTTATATCGAAAGGAAGTTCATCATTTAATTTTAATCTTATAATTTCTGGAGCCAACATTGTATTTACATCTAAATGTGCAACCTGGCATAAAGCATGAACTCCGGCGTCAGTTCTTCCAGAACCTTTTAATTCAATTTTTTTAGTTTCAAAAATTTTTTCTGCCGCTTCTAAAATTTTACCTTGAATACTTTTAGCGTTTTTTTGTAACTGCCAGCCACTGTATCTTGTGCCTTCATATTCAATGTAAAGTTTAAATCTCAATTTTTATCCCGGCTACTTAATTGTATTTTCAACAAATGCAAGTGCTTCCTCTATCTTGGAAACATCTTTACCACCAGCGGTTGCTAAGTGTGGACGACCGCCACCGCTTCCTCCAACAATTTGAGCAACTTGTTTAACAATATTACCTGCAACTATTTTTTTCTCTTTAATCAAATCGTCTGAAACAACTGCAACTATTCCAACTTTATCATCAATTTTTGAAATTAAAACACCAACACCTGTTTTCATTTTTTCTCTTAATTCATCTCCCATTGATTTTAATTCATCCATGTTTGATGCCTCAACTTTACCTTTGAAAATTTTAATACCATTTATTTCAATTGGAGATGAAATAATTGAATCAATACCACTTAGTTTTTCTTTTAATTGAAGTAATGCAATTTCTTTTTCAAGTTTTTTCTTTTCTTCTTGTAACTCATTTATTTTTAATTCTTCATTTTCAATTTTGAGTTGAAGCTCTTTAATGTATTTTTCTACGCCTTCACCAGTAACCGCTTCAATTCTTCTTACACCACTTGCAATTGAAGATTCACTAATAATTTTCAATATCCCGATCTGAGAGCTATTTTTAACATGTGTTCCACCACAAAACTCCATTGTATAATCACCAAACTGAACAACGTTAACCTTGTCTCCATATTTATCACCAAAGAACATTAAAGCTCCCATTTTTTTTGCTTCTTCAAAAGGAGTTTCCCGATGATGAATCATTGGAATATTTTCTCTCACCTTTTCATTAACAAGTTGCTCAATTGCTTCAAGCTCGCTTTTGGTTACTTTTTCAAAATGGCTAAAATCAAATCTTAATCTATCCGGTCCTACATAAGAACCCGCTTGTTGAACATGCGTTCCTAAAATTTGTCTTAATGCTTTGTGAAGAAAATGGGTGGCAGAATGATTTCTCATAATATTCCAACGTCTTACTTTATCTACTTCTATTTCAACTTCTTTACCTAATTCAATTTTTATTTCTGGTTCAATTTCAACAACATGCACAATTTGATTATTAACTTTTACTACATCGACAACCGATAAAAATTTATCATCAATTTTAATTTTTCCTGTATCACTAATTTGACCACCCGATTCAACATAAAAAGGAGTTTTATCTAACACAATAAAAATTTTATCGTTTTCGATTTTGAATCCTAAAATTTTTGCTTGCGAAGATAATTCATCATATCCGGTAAAAATTGTTGCACTGTTATCTGTTAAATTAAAATCATCAAGATTATTTAATTGTAATGCAATTGTTCCTATTTTTTCTTTTGTGGATTTTCTTGCTCTTTCTTTTTGTTCATTCATTAATTCGTTGAATCTTTTTTCGTCAATAGTAAAACCATTTTCGCGTGCCATTACAGCTGTTAAATCAACCGGAAAACCGTAAGTGTCGTAAAGTTTAAATACATCATCGCCGGAAATTATTTTTTCATTTTTTGCATTTAATTTTTTTGTTAATGAATCGAAAAGTTCAATTCCTCTATCAAGAGTTGCATTAAAACTTTCCTCTTCTGCTTTAATAATTTTTTCAATCTGGGATTGATTTGTTTTTATTTCAGGAAAAACATGTGAAAAGTTTTTAACAACAACATCAACAAGTTTGAATAAAAATGGTTCTTTCAGATCTAATCTTCTTCCATATCGTGATGCTCTTCTCAATAATCTTCTTAAAACATAACCTCTTCCTTCGTTTCCCGGAGTTGCACCATCACCAATTGCAAAAGTTAATGTTCTGATATGATCGGCAATCACACGCATTGAAACATTATTTTTCCCTTCAATTGAATTATCTTCTGGCAATAATGTATTATTATATTTTTTATTTGAAAGATTTTCAATTGCATTAATAATTGGAGTAAATACATCAGTATCATAATTTGATTTTTTATTTTGTAGCACAGCACAAATTCTTTCGAATCCCATTCCGGTATCAACATGTTTAGCTGGCAATTCATTTAATTTTCCATTTTCATCACGGTTATATTGAATAAATACCAAATTCCAGATTTCAATACAATTTGGTGAGCCGGCATTTACTAAATGAGCTGCTTCTAAATCATCACTTAAATTAATATGAATTTCAGAACAGGGACCGCAAGGACCGGTTTCTCCCATTTCCCAAAAATTATCTTTTTCATCAAATCTTAAAATGTGATTCGGATTTATATCGGTTTCACTTTTCCACAATTCAAAAGCTTCATCATCTGTTCGATATACTGTTGCCCACAATCTTTCTTTCGGAAGTTTCCATACTTCAGTTAATAATTCCCAAGCCCAGGCAATTGCTTCTTTTTTATAATAATCTCCAAAACTCCAATTACCAAGCATTTCAAAAAAGGTATGATGATATGTATCATGACCTACTTCTTCAAGATCATTATGTTTTCCGGAAACTCTTATACATTTTTGAGTATCGGCTGCACGTTTGTAATCTCGTGAACCCGTTCCAAGAAAAACATCTTTAAATTGATTCATCCCTGCATTTGTGAATAAAAGGGTTGGATCACCATGTGGAACAACCGGTGCGCTTTGTACAATTCTATGTTCTTTGCTTTTAAAGAAATCTAAAAACTGCTGTCTAATTTCGTTTGATGTCATATTATTTTTTCATTTTTTTAGTGGGCAAATATAAGAAAATGTAATCGAAGATTAATTTCGTAATTCACTATCAATGCGAAAAAAAATATTTTTAATAAAGATTTAGAATTTATTTTGTTTATTAACAATTAAATTTTTTTTAATATTAATTATTGTTACGATTTTTGTATCAAAAAATCTGTTATTAATTAACTAAATTTTTAATAAATAAATTTCATTATTATGAAAACAAAATTGCTACTTCTTACTTTGTTCGTTTTATTATTCACACATTTTACTTATTCACAACAAAACTTAAAATCAGAAAACTGGAATTGGTTAATCGGTGAGTGGCAAGGTGAAGGAAGCGGACAACCAGGTCAAGGTGGTGGAACTTTTTCTTTTACTTATGACCTTGACAATAAAATAATTATCCGCAAAAGCCAATCAGAATATTTATCCCCAAATAGTAATAAAAAAATTATTCATCAGGATTTAATGATTATCTATTTTGACCAAAATGAAAAAATTCAAAAAGCAATTTATTTTGACAATGAAGATCATATTATAAATTATAATATCTCTTCTACTGAAAATTCTATCATACTAACAAGTAATAAGATTCCCAATTCACCAGTTTTTAGACTTAGCTATTTTTTAATTGAATCAAATTTAATAAACACAAAATTTGAAATTTCAAGAGACGGGCAAAATTTCACAACTTACATTGAAGGAAAAAGTAAAAAAGTTAAATAGATTAGTTTTTTTGTAAATAGAAAAACTGAATTAGAAACTCTTAATTATTTTACTCTGTTTAGATTTAAAAAAGTGATTATAAAATGAAAATTGCAATTACTGGTGCAACAGGATTAATAGGCAAAAAAATTGTAAGTAAGTTAGTGGAAAGAAAAGATGAAGTAATAATACTGACCACTTCAGTTCAAAGAGCAAAAAGTGTCTTTAAAAACAATTATAAATTTATTGACTGGTCTAATGATTTTAATCAATGGTATTCACAATTAGAAAATGTTGATGTTGTTTTAAATCTTGCCGGCGAAAATGTAATTGCAAGAAGATGGAATGAAGAACACAAAAATAAAATCTATAAAAGTAGAATTGATAACACTAAAAAATTAGTAAGTGCAATTTCACTTTTAAATAACAAACTAAAACTTTTTATTTCTGCATCTGCAATTGGTTATTATGGAAATATTAATTCCGAAGTTGATGAAACCTCAAATGCTGGAAGTGATTTTTTAGCTCAAGTGGTAAAAGATTGGGAAAATGCTTCACTAAAACTTGAAGATGAAAATATAAGAAGAGTAATTTTTAGAATTGGTATTGTATTAGATAAAAATGGCGGAGCTCTTCCAAAATTAATTTTACCATTCAAGTTTTTTGTTGGTGGTTCAATTGGAAGCGGTAAACAATGGTTTTCATGGATTCATGTTGATGATTTGGTAAATATGTTTTTATTTGCTATCGACAACAACATCAATGGTGTTTTCAATGCAACATCACCTAATCCAGTTAAAATGAAAGAATTCTCAAAAACAATTGGTAAAATTTTAAATCGCCCCTCATTTTTGGATGTGCCTTCCTTCATAATTAAGTTGGCACTGGGAGAAGGGGCAGAAACTATATTAAATGGGGCAAAAGTAAAGTGTGAAAAAATTTTAAATGAAGGTTTTAAATTTCAATACGAAAAATTAGATGATGCATTAAAGTCATTATTAAAAAAATAAATTACTCATACCATGAAACAACTTCATAATTTTTAGTATTAGGAAATGCCGGTGGAGTAACAGTATAAAATCTTTCATCAAATCTATGATTAAATTTTAATCCTTTAACCGGTGTACTTCCGGAGTATGTTGCTGTTGCTCTTGTAGTTTTTGCAATAACGCCTCCAAGTATATACCAATTACCCAAAAAATTCTGACTTATTAAACCATCATCGGGACCTATATTTCCATTCATAGCAAACATAGATGCTTCTGTATAAATATTTTTTCCCCGTGTGGTTGAATTATCCTGAATTCTAATATTTTCTTCTGCAATTATTCCAAGCATATCAGTGGAATTTGGGTTAGTTCTTGGATTAGTATTGTATCTTATGTCATCTTCAAAATAAACATTACCAAAACCTGTTCTACCTGCTTTTGTTGCAACAATAGTTACGTTTCCATTAACAGTTCCTTTGGTATAAATATTTCCTTTTTCCACATAAATAACACCATTTGGAGCAAAAGATGATAATGAAACAGTAGTATTTGCCGACCAAGAGGAAGCTCCTTCCAATTTGGTTTGATATGTAACTGTACCATTATTGTTAAAATATAATTTAACATCAATCCCCTTAGGGGGAGAATTAGTGCCTCTAAAAACACTTGAACTAGCTCTTGTTCTCAAACCAGTTGTATCAAATTCAAGTGGAATATCTACACCAGGTTGATAACCGGCATTAAAAACTGGTAACCCGGTACCAGAAGTAGATAAAGATAATCTAGAACTAACTTTACCTAAAAACACAGGAGAGCCATAAGTAGATAAAGTTCCATTAACATGAAATGGTCCGTGAAATGTATCACCAGTTGCAGGCATAGCACTTATTGAAGAATAGTAATTTCCGAACTTTGCAAAATTACTTGGTCTTAATTGAACTATAATAGTTTTGGTAACATTATTAAAAGTTCCTTCAGAAACAATTGTGGCAATTGTATTATCAACAACTTCAGCACCACATTGTCCATAAGAATCGCCATGAGCCATATGAGCTGCTGCTGCGGTTGATGGTAAAAACAAAGATTTTTGAGCTGCTGGATTTCCTGGTGGACGATGACATATCCAAACTTTTCCACCTGTAGTAGCTAAAGGATTTGATACATAAACATTAATAGTTCCACCACCAAAAGTTAAATTTGAAAATCCGGCATCCCAATATTTATCCATAAATATTGCATTTGCGGCCATATTAGCACCGGCACTTGCTATATTATAAGCTTGTTCTTCGTTATAATATCTACTAACATTTTCAATAGATCTGTTTGATATTCCTAAAAAATTCTGACCAAAGACTAAAAATATCATACTAAAACCAAGCACAAGTAATAATGCTGCTTTGCCGCCCATTTTATCTATTCCTTAAATTTTTTGCTGAAAGACGTATTTGTCTCCAGAAAACTTTTGAATAATCATTTGCATATGAATAACTACTTTCAACCATTATATTAAGTTGTATAGTTTGAATTTGAGAAAAATTTGTTATTGGAAAACTCATTTGTTGTTGCAATGCATTAAAATATCTTAAATTAAATTGAGTAATTCCAAGATTGGCACTAGCTGGAGTTGCGCTATTAACCACTCTGAAAAGCATTCTATCTCTTGGATTGGGAGTTCCTGAAAGTTGTGAAGTTGGTCCGACATAATATCTCATAGTGTCAACATTTCCATCATTATCAACATCTGTTAAAAATCTAATATTTGTTGAATCTGCAAAAATTATTGCTTTTGATGGATCAGCTATTTTAGTCCAATCTTTACAATAACCAATTTTTTTAAAATCATATTCTAAAAGTGTAATAACTTCAACAAGATTTTGTTGAACAATAAGATCAGCTGTATAATTATATGAATTCTGAACAGCAGCATCGTTTAATCTGAATAAAATCATGAGTAGCATTCCGCCTGCTATTGTTGATCCTAGTATGTCAAGTAGTGTACTAAATCCCATAAATCACCTAAAGTACCAATAGCTAAAAATTGTCTGAAGACGAACAGTATCTCTCATTGATGGACTTGTAACTGTAACTCTTAATCTTTTATTCCATGTTTTTGTAGTTGTTGATACAACCTGACTTCCAGATATCGTAACATAATCAACAAGGCAGTCAATTCTAAAATTTGCAGAACGAAAAGTAGTATCTACTACAACAGTTTCTACACCTGAAGGTGTAGTTCCAATTGATTGAGCGGCAATAATTCTATTGTAATTATTAAAATCATCAAAGTCATCATAATTTGGATAAGTTTCACCAGATTCCGGACCAAGTAAATTAAAAGCTGATAATGGAGTTGTAGTTGTTATATCGCTGCTTACAGTTGATTCATCGAATGCTTTTGTGTTAGCTTCTTCAATCAATGAAGTTCCTAAAGAAATTGCCATAACATTGAATTTTGTTTCCATTATTGTTGTGCCGGTTGCTAAAAAACCAGAATTTACTCTCATTACAACCATACCAAGTAAAACCAGAGCAGCAATAGTAAGCATCATTTGACCGGTATTCATTTATTTCATCCTAAATTTCAATCAAAAAATATTGAAAAATTATTCTTTAATCTATTCAAAAATCGTGCTTTAACTTTTATGTGTTTTCAGACAAAATTGTAATATCATAAATTTCAACACTGTATCATTTTGAAGTTTTTACATGTAATAAGTTTTCTTTTGGTTCAAGTTATTATATTGCATTTGAAAAAGAAAGATTTTTATGGATCCAATAAATTTAATTTTAGCAATTAATTTATTTTTAACAAGCAGTGCAAATTTTTCCGGTGCAAAAAAAGGTTTGAAAACTTCTGTTTTAAAAGTTGTTGAAAAACCTAATTCTTATTTACAAAAAATTCCACCGAATATTTCGGCTTTAATTTTTGTTTTAACTATTCTTGGCATATTTAAAGTAGGCACTTTATCTGAGAATTATGAACAAGAATTATTCAGTTGGCGGTTAATAGGACTTGGATTAAACATAATCTTTTCGTGGCTTCAGGTTTTATCTTATAAAACTCTGGGCAAAAACTATTCCCAGGATGTTGTAATTATGAAAGAACATGCTCTTGTTACAAGTGGAATTTATAAGTTCATTCGTCATCCACAATATTTAAGTCAAATATTAGCTGATTTAGGTGCGGGATTAGCGTTACTTAGTTTTTTAGTTTTTCCTGTTACTTTAATTTTTGAGTTTCCACTTTTTATTTTAAGAGCAAATCTCGAAGAAAAAATTCTGAAGAAACATTTTGGTGATAAATTTTTATCATACAAAAAAAATTCTGGTTTTATGATTCCATTTATTGGTTAAAATGAAAATTTATATAAAAATATTTCTTTTAGTTTTATTTGTTAATTTGAATTTTGCTCAAAGGCTTTATAAAATTTCTGTTCAGCTTGATAGCACAAAAAAATCTGTTTCTTATCTTGAAAGAAATGGACTTGATTACATTTCTGTAAATGAATTTTCCGATTTACTTTCTGCAGGAAAATATTATAACAAAGATGCCGAGAAACTCGAAATAAAATTTGATAGATTTAATATAAAATTTACCGCAAAAAATCCTTTCGTAATTATTCAAAACAAAAATGATAATTCAATTGAATCATTTCAGTTACCTTTATCAACATTATTAATAAAGAATGAAATTTTTATCCCTCTTATTTATACAATCGATTTGTTAAATAAAGTAACAGAAAAAAATTTAGTTTATGAACCTCTTTCTAAAAATTTAATTATTACGAATAAAAAAATTATAACTGAAACAAAATCTTCGATTGAAAAAACAGAAAAATCCTTCGAACGAAATTTAAATTTTGATATCAACGATATAGTTATTGAAGAAAAAATAAATGGTACTCTTATAAAACTTTCATCAAATAAGTTTATACGTAAACCGAGAAGTTCGGTTTCTAACAATACTCTTTACGTTTTTTTTACTGATGTGAATATTGACACAACAATTACAAATAAAAACTTAAAAGTTGGTTTAGTTAATAATGCTGTTATTAGAAATATCAATTCTAAAAATTCCCAAATTGAATTTTCATTGAATGAAGGTTATTCTAATGTTGAAACTTTTCAGGATAAAGAAACAAAAGAAATTTTCATTACAATTCACAAGAAATTAAATTTTCAGTCAGAAGAAAATAAATCGAAATGGAATTTTGATTGCATTGTAATAGATGCTGGTCATGGTGGAAAAGATCCGGGTGCAATTGGAGTAACCGGCGTTAAAGAAAAAGATATTAATTTAAGTATTGCATTAAAGCTTGGTAAATTGGTTGAACAAAATCTTCCGCAAGTAAAAGTTGTGTACACAAGAAAAAGTGACGAATTTATTGAGTTATATAAACGTGGAAAGATAGCAAACGAAGCAGGCGGAAAACTTTTTATTTCAATTCATTGTAATTCAACAGAAAGAAAAGATAATGGTTATCGTGGTTTTGAGGTTTATTTGCTAAGACCCGGTAGAACAAAGGAAGCAATTAGAATAGCGGAATTTGAAAACAGTGTTATCAAATATGAAGATGACCCGAACAGATATGAAAAATTAACAGATGAAAATTTTATTTTAGTTTCTATGGCACATTCACAATTTATGAGATATTCAGAAACTTTTTCGGATTTACTTAATCAATCATGGAAAACCGAAGTTGATATTCCATCACTTGGAGTTAAGCAAGCTGGCTTTTATGTGTTGGTTGGCGCATCAATGCCGAGTGTTTTAATTGAAACGGGATTTTTATCGAACAGAAAAGATGAAGCTTATCTTGCAAGTTCGAAAGGTCAAAATGAAATTGCTAAATCAATATTAACCGCAATTATTAAATACAAAGAATTTTACGAAAAAGAAATCGGAAAATTCTAACTCTTTTGCACATGTAATTTTCAATCTATAATTTTACACACAAATTTTTAGAAAGGATAAAATGACCAACGCTCAAAAATGGATTGCCATAACACTTGGTGTTTTTTTATTACTATTAGTTTTAGGAAGACTAACAGAAGAAAATTCAAATGAAGAAGAAATTTCTCAAATGATGTCTCAACAAATCGAACAATCTTCTCAAGAACTTGATGGATTAACATTAATAAAACAAACCGGTTGCATTTCTTGTCATGGAGCTGAACTACAAGGAACAAAAATGGCGCCGGCTTTACAAAATTTAAAAGAATATTGGACTCGCGATAATTTAATTAATTATTTAAGAAATCCATCGTCTTTTAGTTCTGATAAAAGATTTACCGAATACAATGAAAAATATAAAAACATAATGATGCCATCTTACAATAACATAGATGTTAAAAACCTTGGTAAGATGGTTGATTATTTACTGACAAAATAAATTCTGCTGATTTTTTTCAATCAAAGTTTTTGAAATAATTTTTATTTCTATTTAATAATACAGAAATATGAAAGTAAGTGATGCGCCAATAATTGTTGAACAAAAATTTAATGTTTCAACTTCAACTCTTTGGAATGCTTTAACTGATATTAACGAAATGAGAAAGTGGTATTTTGAAAACATTCCCGATTTCAAACCTGTTAAAGGATTCACAACAAAATTTAAAGTTGTCAGTGGTGAAAGAGTTTTTATTCACAATTGGGAAGTGGTTGATGTTATTCCTTTTGAACTTATTAAATACGTCTGGTCATTCGATGGTTACAAAGGTAAATCTACTTCTGAATTTAAAATATTAACCGAAGATAATTTTACAACATTAATACTAACAATAATTATTTCAGAAGATTTTGAAGATAATATTCCTGAATTTGAAAGAGGAAGTTGTATTGCTGGTTGGAATTATTTTATTAATGAAAAATTAAAAAATTTTTTAGAGTAAATTATTTTCAATCAGTTAAACATTTTTAAATCATTTAATTAGACATCAAATTAGTTATAAACTTCATATTCTTACTTTCCGAATTAGAAATTATTATTTTCAAAACAGCTGTCAAGGGAACAGCTAAAAACATTCCAACAATTCCCCACAGGTAACCCCAAAGAAGTAATGAAAGTAAAATTACTAATGGATTTAATCCAAGACGGTCCCCAAATATTTTTGGTTCAATTATATTTCCGATAATGTTTTGTGTTACAATTAAAATAGTTGTAACAATAAACATATAACCAAAACTTTCATATTGAACAAGTGTAATTAAAGCTGGCATAACTACTGCTATTACAGAACCAATATTCGGAATAAAATTTAATATGACTGCAAATGAAGCCCAGATTATAAAGAAGTCAACATCAAACAACCAAAGTATAAATCCCATTACAATTCCAACGCTTAAACTAATTAAAAACTTAGTAATGATATACTTTTGCACTTGTTCTGTAATATGTCTAAATGTTCTTTGTAAAGTTTCTTCACGTTGAATTGTCATTGATTGATAATTTTCTTCAAATGTTTTTAGATCTAAATCATCTTTATGTTCTCTCTTAAATTTCTTCAACGAAGATTTAATTTCTTTTTCAACAAATCTTGCTCTTATAGCTTGTAAAGTTTTTTCATGTCCGCTTGAAATAAAAATAAAGAAAAATAAAACCAACAATACACTTGCCGCTAAAGAAAGTGTTGATTCAAAAACACCACCAGCTAAAACCGAGTAATCAATTTTCTTTAACAACCTCGATATATTAAAATGTGTTAATGTATAATCTCTTATGTTTAATGATTTTGCAGTTTCACTGATTATTTTATTCAATTTTTGTTCATACAATGGTAATTGTGCACTGAACTGAAGAATTGATTCAATTACAACCCGAGATACACCATATAAAATTGAAACCGTTAAAACAATGTCAATAAAAATTAATATGCTTAAAGGTATTTTATGTTTTTCAAGATATGTATTAAGTGGTTCGAAAAAGAAGAATAAAAAGTAAGCAATTACAAGCGGGACAAAAATGTGTTGCAATTCTTTTAAAACAAAAAATATTGCAAATAATCCTATAACGGATATAAAAAATTTCAGTGATTGATCAGACAAATGTTTTTTCATCTTTTTTATTTATTATTAATCGCACAATAAAATAGTAAATTTCTTAAACATAAAAAGTGATTTTTTATTTAACTTACTAATGTTCTAAATGGAGCTTGTTATGAATTACAAATTTTTTGTTGCCATTCTTCTTTTTGTTTTTTTAATTCCGTTTATAGCTACATATTCACAAAAACCAAAAAGTCAATACCCCCATGTTGAATGGAGTAAAAATCTTTCTGTTTATGAAATAAATGTTCGGCAGCACACAAGCGAAGGAACATTTAATTCATTTTTACCTCATTTAAATAGATTAAAAGAAATGAATATTGGAATATTGTGGTTTATGCCAATTCATCCAATTGGTGAAAAAAACAGAAAAGGAACTCTTGGAAGTTATTACTCAATTAAGAACTATAAAGAAGTTAATCCCGAGTTTGGCTCAATCGATGATTTCAAAAAAGTAGTAAAAGAAGCTCATAAAAATGGAATGTATGTTATAATTGATTGGGTGGCAAATCATACTTCTTGGGATAACATCTGGACAAAAACAAATCCGGAATTTTATAAGAAAGATAAAAAGGGAAATTTTATTTCACCATATGATTGGACTGATGTAATTGCATTAGATTATAAAAACAAAAATTTATGGCGGGCAATGTTAGATGCAATGCTTTTTTGGATTGAAGAATGTGATATAGATGGTTTCAGATGCGATGTTGCCGCAATGGTTCCATTAGATTTTTGGAAATGGGCAATTCCAATTTTGAATCAAAAGAAAAAAATTTTTATGCTTGCAGAAGCACATGAACCCGAGTTACATCAGGTTTTTGATATGACTTATAATTGGCAATTAAAAGATTTATTTGTTGCCACTTACAAAAAAGAAAAAACAGCAAAGGATTTTTATGAATTTATTAAAAGAGAAAAAAAAGAATATCCAAAAGATGCTTATAGAATGAATTTCACTTCTAACCATGACGAAAACTCTTGGCATGGAACAGATAAAGAAAGATTCGGAAAAGCACACGAAATGTTTGCAGTAATTTCTTCTTTGATTCCCGGAATGCCACTTGTTTATTCCGGTCAAGAAGCTTGTTTAGATAAACGATTAAAATTTTTTGAAAAAGATCCGATTGAATGGAAAGATTGTGAAATGAAAAAAATTTATTCTACACTCTTCAAGTTGAAAAAAGATAATCAAGCTTTGTGGAATGGTAATTTTGGCGGAAAATTTTATCCCCTTTCTGTAAAAGATAAAAATGTTTTTGCTTTTGTAAGACAAAAAGATCAAAATCAGGTTGTTGCCCTTTTTAACATTTCTGATAATGAATCTAAAATTGAAATCAAATCAAAAAGATTAAATGGTAATTACAACGAACTTTTTTCAAACAAGAAAATTTCTATTGATGAAGAATTAGTTGTTGATTTAAAAAGTTGGGGTTATAAAGTTTTTTATAGATAATTTTGTATAAACTAATTTGAGGAATAAATGAATATTAAAAAATTATTCTTTATCTCGTTCTTATTTTTTGCAATTTCAATATCGGGTCAAAATGATTTAACAGAAACAACTTTGTTAAATGTTGGTGATAATTTGCCTTCATTTACATGTAAAACTTTAGATGGAAAAGATTTTTCATCAGATGTATTAAAAGGAAAAGTTGTGTTAATTAATTTTTGGGCAACATGGTGTCCACCTTGTAAAGCTGAAATGCCTTTGATGCAAAGCGAGTTATTTGACAAAATTAAACGTGATGATTTTATAATGCTGGCAATTTCGCGTGGTGAAGAATCTGATATTGTAAAAAAATTTATTGAAAAAAATAATTACACTTTTCCGATCTTTTTAGATAAAGAAGCAAAAGTTTATAATTTGTTTGCAAGTAAGTATATACCAAGAAATTTTATTATCGGAAAAGATGGCAAAGTTAAATTTACTTCGGTTGGATTTACCAAAGAAGAATTTCAAAAACTTGTTAATGTAATTAAAGCAGAATTAGAAAAATAATTGTGATAAATTCAGTTCAAGAGCAAGAAGATAATTTCCTTGCTCTTGAACTTTCCAATAAATTTTAATCTACTTTAAATAAATCATCTGAAACATTTTTATTCACTTCGTAAGAAGTTAAAGTTAATTCGATTGAACCCATCGGTGTCCCTTGAATCATTTTGTGTGCAACCATAAAACCATTTAACTCTTTATAATCATCATAATCAATTGTTGTATTAATTGTTCCTTGAGGAGATTCAATAGTTGAATTTGTTCTAAGTAAATATCCACTATTTGCATCATAATATTGTGTGTTTTTCTTTCCCGATGGATAAATTAAATTAATTTTATAGGCATCTTTTTTATTTATTGTTTCCATCCCGGCTAGCTCTAATTTGATACCAAGACTTGCATAATCTAAAAATGCATTTAACATAGATTGAATTTTCATTTCTTCTAACTGAGCACCTGTCATTTCTTGTTCCTGTCCCATTGCTGAAACTTTTCCTCGAGTTCCATCAAATACAGTTTTTTGTTGACCTACTCCAAAATCAATTGATTGATAAAGTTTATTAGGTGCTTTGCGTGTAATTGTTATAACTAAATTCATTCCTTGCATAGCGCCGGTAAGTTTCATTGTTTCGTCTTTGATTTGAGAAAGTTTTTCTTTTCCACCCATAACAGTAATATATTTTTCAATCACCTGTTCTGCAGTTAAACCAGCTGGTGCCTTCTTTAAATTTGGATCAACTTTTTCACCATAAATATCATAATAATCTACTTTTCCGGACATCGAGAATTTTGCAAGCTTAGTTGCAACTTCCTCTGCTTTACCAACTACCAGAAGATTTGTATTGTTTGGTTTTATATATTTTTTTGCAACAGATTGAATATCATCCGCAGTTACATCATTTAAATTCTTTAAATAATTTTTATAAAAATCTTTTGGTAATCCATAACGTTCAATGTTAATAGCAAAGTTTGCAATTGTTTGAGGATTTTCAAGTGAGCGAACAAAATTTCCAATCATATAATTTTTATTGATTTGTAATTCATCATCGCTAACTTTTTCATTTCTTATTCTTTTCATCTCATTAAAAATTTCTGTTAAGGCACTATCGGTAACAATGTTACGAACCTGCGCGCTAGAAGTCCATGCACCAATATATTTATCGGCACTTAAAGAGGAACCCGCACCGTAAGTATATCCTTTATCTTCACGTAAATTTTTATTTATTCTTGATGTAAATGAACCACCGAGAATTGTATTCATTACAGAAGCTTTAATATAATCTTCACTTGCTAAATTAAACTCAACGGGATAACTAACTGAAATTACAGATTGAACTGCATTTGCTCTATCCACTAAAGCAACTTTATTCACTAATGGTGCTTTTGGATTTTGAAATTCACTTTTTGGTACATCACCCGATTTCCAATTTCCAAAATATTTTTCAACTAATTTTTGTGCTTCTTTTTTATTTATATCTCCGACAATTGATAAATAAGCAACGTTTGGTTTCAGATAAGTGTTATAATAGTTTTTACATAAATCTAAATTAATTGATTTAACTGTTTCTTCAGTTGTTGGTTCACCATATGGGTGTTCTTTTCCATAATTTAAAACTGCACGAACTCTTTGTGAAATAGCATTTGGTTCATCTTTTTGCGCAGCTAAATTTGATAATGTTTTCTTAATAATTTTATCAAGTTCTTCTTGTTTAAAATCTGAATTAAGAACAACATCACTCATAATTTCTAATAATTTTGCTGAGTGTTTTTTTAATGCTGATGCATAAACACTATTTGATGTTGTGTTTAAAGTTGCACCTAAAAAATCAATTTCTTCATCAAGTTTATCTTTACTTCTTGTTTTAGTTCCTGTTCTTAATAATTCTCCTGTTGCATCAACATAACCAGCATGTTTACCTTCTACAATAGGAGAAATATCAAAAAATAAATTGAAAGAAACACGTGGAACTTTTTTGTTTTCAACAACAAAAACTTTTAATCCGTTTTTTAAAGTAAAAGAATCATAGTTGCTAAGTTTTATTTCTGGTGCTGGACCACCAGCTGGTTTTTTACTTCTATCTATTTGTGCATTTGTTAATGCCGATACAAATAGAATTAGTGTTAATATCAAAATTTTTTTCATTTTATTCTCCACTTATTTTCAATTCTTTATTTTTTATCTACTGGTTTCATCGATTTTGGAAGATAGTAAAGCACAACCCTGTTTTCTTTTGTTAAATATTTGTTTGCCACACGTTTTATATCTTCGCGGGTTACTTTCATGTATCTATCTATTTCTGTGTTAATTAAGTTTGCATCACCAAAGTAAACAAAATATTGAGCCAAGTTTTCTGCAATACCTAATACGCTGCTATTTTCAGTATAAAATTCAGTTTCTTTCTGGTTACGTAACTTTTGAAATTCCTTTTCTGAAATTAAATCTTTCTTAACCTTGTTTATTTCATTTTCAATTGCAGATTCTAAATCTTCAGCTTTTACTCCAATGTTTGCAATTCCATAAGTTAAAAACAATCCGGGATCTTCAAGAAAATAAGGGAAAGAACCAGTTGTAACTGCTTTTTGTTGTTTGTCAACAATTTCTTTATAAAGGCGTGAACTTTGACCAGTGGCTAAAACTTTTGCTAACATTTCAAGTGCATACGAATCGGGTGTACCCTGAGCCGGAACTCTGTATGCATGCAATACCAGTGGAAGCTGAACATTATCATAAATAACATCACGAACTTCGCCACCTAATTCCGGTTCAACTTCTTTTGGTCTTTTTATTTCTTTTGTTCCTCTTTTAGCTTCACCAAAATATTTTTGAATTAATTCTTTTGTTTTAGGAATATCTATATCTCCGGCAATAGAAAGAGTTACATTTTGAGGGACATAATATGTTGAATGAAAATCCATAAACTCCTGCAAAGTTGCTTTGTTTATGTGTTCAGGGTTTCCAATAGTTGTCCAGCGATATGGGTGAACTTTATAAGCCCGTTTGAATGTTTCTTCAATTAAAGTTCCATATGGGCGATTATCATAACTTTGTTTTCTTTCCTCTTTAACTACTTTTCTTTGAGTTTCAACACCTATGCTATCAATCTTCAAACTCATCAACCGATCACTTTCCATCCACAATGCAAGTTCTAACTGATTTGATGGAAATACCTGGTAGTAAAATGTTCTATCGGGATTTGTATTTGCATTGTTTGTTCCGCCAGCACCTTGAGAAATTTTATCGAAATGACCACGAGGAATATTTTTAGAACCTTCAAACATTAAATGTTCAAAGAAATGTGCAAATCCTGTTCTTTCAGGATCTTCATTTTTAGAACCCACGTGATATAAAAGAGTAACTGCGACAATTGGAGTTGAATTATCCTTATGAAGAATTACATTCATACCATTGTCAAGCTTGTATTGTTCATAAACTATCTTTTTCATTTGTGCATTTAATGAAACAAATGAAATAAGAATTAATAACGAAAGAATTTTACTTTTCATTAATTACTCCTTGGTTTGATGTTTTTCATTTTGAGGTTTTTTTTGACATTAAAATATTGTCATTTTTTTTATTATATGCGAATATTAGGACGTAACATTAGCGTAAAAGTTATAGTTCTAAAATACTATTTCATCTAGTTAATAATATTATAATTAACAAAAATTTTATGATTATTTTTTCAACCCATATTTAGGTGATTAAATGAAAAATTTATTTTTAATATTATTTGTATTGTTTAGTAAAATATCTTTTGCACAAGATGATTTTACAGCAATTAATTCGTTAAAAATTTGGATTGATTCTTTTAATTCAAAAAATCTTGAAAAAACATTGAGCTTTATTTCAGATGAATATATTGGATATTTTCCAGATCAACAAGATCAATTCTACGACAACATTAAAGATCTTTACACAAAAATTTTTTCAAATAAACAATTAGATGTTACACTTAAATATTTTGTGAATGATTTCTCCGAAACCGATAGTTTAACTGTTGTCAGACTAATTATAACAACAACAGCAAAATCAACATTTTCTCAACAACCACAATCAATTAAAGAAAAGGGAATTCAGGTTTGGAGAAAAGAAAATAATATATGGAAACTTTATAGATCTGTAACTTTCCCAATAAATAACTAGGAATTAAAATGAAAAAACTATTCTTCCTTTTTTGTATATCATTAACTGTAATTTATGGTCAATCAAATCAATTAATTAAAGAAAACTCACCAAACGTTTATATTGATTGCTCATATTGTGATTTAAATTTCATAAAAGAAAAGATACCAATTGTTAACTTTGTTCGAGATAGAAAAGATGCGGACATTCATATTCTTTTTACAAGGCAATCAACCGCATCGGGCGGAAGTGAATTTATAATTTATTTTATTGGTCAAAATAATTTTAGCAACATTAATGATACTGTTAAATATCAAATTAATAATACAGATAGCGATGATATTTCAAGAAACAAAATGGTAAATAATTTGAAGATCGGTTTAATAAACTATTTAAAAAGATCATTTTTATCTGAATACTTAACAATCAATTTCAATTTGCCACAAAAACAGGAAGAACAAAAAGTTGATGACTGGAATTTTTGGTATTTCACAACAAGTGCAAATAGCAGTTTTAACGGCGAAAAAAATTATAAATACATTTATTTAAATACTTCTTTAAGCGCAAGCAGAATAACCGAAGATCTAAAATTAAGTTTTAGGTTGAGTTCCAATTACAATGAAAATCAATTTAATTATTTTGATGGCGTATCAGACAAAAAAATATTAAGTGTAAGAAGAAGTCAATACTTTACAAGTTTTTTAGTTAAATCGATTGATCAAAATTGGTCGTGGGGAAGTTGGTTGGGTGCAAATTCATCCACTTTTGAAAATATAGAATTCAACTTTTACATTTCGCCGGGAATTGAGTATAACATTTTCCCTTATTCACAATCTAATGAAAAGCAATTAAGAATTGACTATCGCATTCGACATTCATTTACTAATTACTCTGAAGAAACAATTTATTTTAAGAAAAAAGAAAATTTGTGGAGTCACTCATTGGAAGTAAATTTCACTTTAATTAAACCGTGGGGAAATATTCATATAAGCACTGAAGCCGGAAATTATTTACACAATTTTAATTTATATGAATTAGAAATTGATGGCTCTCTATCTCTAAAATTATTAAAAGGGTTATCTTTAAATTTATTTGGTGGTTATTCAAAAATTAACAATCAACTTTCATTAAGAAGATCTGGTGCTTCATTAGAAGAAGTTTTAACTCAAAGAAGACAATTAGAAACCTCATTTTCTTATTGGGGAGGTTTTGGAATTTCTTATTCATTTGGATCAATTTATAACAACATCGTTAATCCAAGATTCGGAAACAATAGCGGTGGTGGAATGACTATAATGTTTAGCAATTAAATTTATCAATACAATAATTCTGAATTATTATAAAAATAAAAAACAGAGTATCAATTTTTAACTTTAATTTGATTTTAGAATTAAAATTAAATTTCGATGCTAACAATTTTGGTATAAAATATGTCCAACTTTATAAAATTTTTTTTTGGAGTCTTTAGATGAAAAATTCATTAATTATATTTTTCTTATCAATTGTTTTTTTATCAACATGTAAATCTCAAACTACTGAACCAAAAAAAGTTGAAATTCCAACACCAGAAGGTTATCAACTTGTTTGGAATGATGAATTTGATTACAACGGCTTGCCAGATCCACAAAAATGGGGATATGATGTTGGTGGACATGGTTGGGGAAATCAGGAACTTCAATATTATACAGATAAAAGATTAGATAATGCTAAAGTTGAAAATGGTAAATTAGTTATAACAGCTAAAATGGAAAATTATCAGGGAATGTCTTTTACTTCTGCAAGACTTGTAACAAAGAATCGTGGTGACTGGACTTATGGAAGAATAGAAGTTCGTGCAAAACTTCCATATGGAAAAGGAACATGGCCTGCAATCTGGATGCTTCCTACTCAATGGAATTTAGGAAATGGTGGTTGGCCTGATAATGGTGAAATTGATATTATGGAACATGTTGGTTATGACCCGGGTTGGATTCATGCTTCAACTCATTGTAATAAATATGTTCACACTAAAGGAACACAAAAAACTGCAAAAATTTATATCAACGATGCAATGACACAATTTCATAATTATATTCTTGAATGGAATAAAGATGAAATAAAAATGTATGTTGATGATAAACATTATTTCACATCTTATAATGAAGGAAAAGGTTGGGAGTATTGGCCATTCTTTAAAGATTTTCATTTAATTCTTAACATAGCCGTTGGTGGAAGTTGGGGTGGAGCTCAGGGAATTGATACAAGTATTTTTCCTCAAAAAATGGAAGTTGAATATGTAAGAGTTTTCAAAAAACTATAAGGATTATAATGAAAAAATTTTGTCTGATATTGCTCTTTTTTTCAATAAAATTATTTGGACAGGTAACCCTTACCTCATCTACTTTACCAATTATTATTATTGATACAAATGGTCAAACTATTCCTGATGAACCAAAAATAACTGCCAACCTGAAAATAATAGACAAAGGAAATGGACAAAGAAATTTTGTAAATGATCCACCTAATGTTTATGATGGAAAAATTGGAATTGAAATTCGTGGACATTCTTCACAAATGTTTCCCAAAAAACAATATGGTATTGAACTAAGAGATAACGCCGGAAATGACATTGATGTTTCAATTTTAGGTTTTCCTGCAGAAAGTGATTTTGTTTTAAATGCTACTTATACAGATAAATCTCTTTTACGAAATGTAATTGCATATAAGCTTGGCAACGATTTAGGAAGATATGCAACGCGCACAAAATTTTTTGAATTAATTATCAATAACGATTATAAAGGAATTTATATCCTTCAGGAAAAAATTAAAAGAGATAAAAACAGAGTTAATATTAAAAAAATTGAAATTGCAGATACAACCGGCGATGCATTAACAGGTGGTTACATTCTTAAAATTGATAGAATTGATCCGGGTGATAAATATTTTAATTCACAATATCCATCAGTATTTCCCAACACACCATCAAAACCTTCTCCAATTAGTTACATTATTGAATACCCAAAAGCAGAAGATATTCAACCTGCTCAGTATAATTACATTAAAAACTTTATTAATGATTTCGAAACTTCTCTTACAAAATCAACTTACAACGATCCATTCGAAGGTTATTACAATTTTATAGATATAGATGCATGGGTAGATTATTTTCTTGTAAGTGAATTTACTAAAGCCACAGATGCTTATAGATTAAGTGCTTTTCTTCATAAAGATAGAAACAGTATAAACAGCAAGTTGATTTTTGGTCCGCTGTGGGATTATGATTTATCTTTCGGCTTAGCAGATTATGGTGATGGCTGGAAAGAAAGTGGTTGGGTTGCTCAAAATAATACTTATGAAGGTTTATGGAGCCCTCCCTTTTGGATTAAAAAAATTTTTAATGATCCTGTATTCTTCAATAAATTAGCTCGTCGTTGGCATACGTTAAAACAACAATCAAATCCATTTAATCCGGAAACAATTGTTAGATTTATTGATGCAAACAATATTTTAATTGCTGAAGCTGTAAATAGAAATTTTTCACGCTGGCCCGAACTTTTTAATCCCAATGCTTATATATGGCCTAACAAAAATAGATTTACAAATTACAATGATGAGTTATTATATCTTAAAAGCTGGATAGCAAAAAGATTTGATTGGATAAATTCAAATTTACCTTCTGATTATTCTTATGTTGAATGGAAACAACCCGGAAAGCGTTGGTTAATTTATCAAATCGGAAAAACAGTAAAACTTCCACTTTCAATTTTTTATGGCGAAGTGAAAAATGTTTCTTCCCTTCAGTTTGTTAGTAAAGACCCAAATGCAAACTTTTCAGTTCTTGGCGATTCTCTTATTATTTCAGCATCAAAATTAGGGGAATTTACTTTTAAAGGTGTTGTAAAGAAAAACAATGTTGTAGTTTCAATTTCTCCTGAATATAAAATTAACCTTGCAACAAACATTGAAACAGAAAGTAAATTACCAACTAAATTTGAATTGTTTCAAAATTATCCTAATCCTGCTAATCCGGAAACTAATATAAAATATACAATACCAGGTTTATCTGATAATTTATTTGTTTCACTGAAAATATATGATCCACTTGGAAACGAAATTGAAACTTTAGTTAATGAATACCAAAAAGGCGGAACATATAATTATTCTTTCAACACATTAAAACATAAACTTTCATCTGGTGTATATTTTTACAGATTGCAAGCAGGAAATTATGTTGATACTAAAAAATTAATGATCCTGAAATAATATTTTATAAAAAATTATTTTCTAAAAATTTTTTCTAGTGGTTTTCCTTTTGCTAGTTCATCAACTAATTTATCAAGGTATCGAACCTTTTGCATAAAAGGATCTTTTATTTCCTCAATACGAATACCACAAATCAAACCCGTTATTAATTTAGCATTTGAATTAATTTTGGCTTTCTTAAAAAATTCTTCGAAGGTTGATTTTGAATCAATTATTTTTTTAAGTGCTTTTTCATTATATCCAGTTAACCATTCAATTACCTGGTTTAATTCTTTTTGAGTTCTTCCTTTTTTTTCAACCTTTGCAACATAGTGTGGATAAACAGAAGCAAAAGACATTTTTGAAATTCTATCAACAGTTGATTGTTTAGCTTTTGATTCCGGTTCTATTTTGTTTGTTAAATTTGATTTCATTTTCTTTTAACATTTGTTATGATATTAAAATTTTTTTTGATAATTAAATTTAATTCAGTTATCTCTATTAAAATATTTTTATTTATTGAATGAAAAACCTGCAATTATTTTTAATACACTCTTTATTGAATTGTGAAAAAAGACAAGATATTTTTTCATTACTTGGGATTTCAATATTAAAATTTTCTTTGACAAAAATAATTGCTTCAGAAATACTTAAATAAACATCTCTTTTGCAACATCTTGGACCACCAAACTCAGAAACACTAAATAAACTTTTTGCTGTCATTAAATTGCATAATTTCCATTCATTAATTGATAAAGGAGTAGAATTTGTAATTAAACTTATAAACACACCTGTACCAACTGCAGCTCCGCAATTTCCATGAGTTCCACAGAAGCCACCCAGAATTTGTTCAGCACGTTTTTTTGCTTTTAATAATTTATTTTTTAATTCAACTTTATCATTTAATAAATTATAATAACTTGTTAACATTACTGCTGGAACTAAAAAATGATGTTCGTTTCCATGCATTTTTATTGAAGGATGCCCCATTAAAATATTTGCAATTTGAATCGGATCTGTTAATTCTGTTCTATTACAAAAATCTTCTATAATTTTTATTGCATTACTACTATGACATTTGTTACACACATAATGATTATTAATACATTTTTCGTTTGCGTTGAATTCTTCTTTACAATAAAAACAGATTAACTCTTCACTGTTTTCTGAATAAATTAAATCAGCTCCACATATTAAACAACCACTTTTGAAGTTTTCCATAATATTTTCTTTACTTTTATTAAAAATTATTAATGTGCATTTTGTTTTTCAAGGTTATTTTATATTATAATCAGAAACAATAAACTATTTGTTTCCAATTATTGTTATGCTGAATAGGAACAAATATGAATTATTTAATACAAATTAATTAATTATTCACATAAATAGATAAATAAAAAATGAAAATAGCATTTATAGGAATTGGTAAAGTAGGTTTTGCAATTGCAAATAATCTACAAAAATTAAATTATCAAATTATAGTAGCGACCGATAATTTTAATTCGAATAGTGTAATAACAGCATTAAGCCGAAATCCCAACTTAAAATAATTTTTTTTGTGTACAAGAAAAGGAAAACATAAACATTGCTAAATATATAATAAAAATCTTTTGCATTGGTTTAATCTTTTTATGTGTTAACTAAGCTTAGCAACAATAATTTTAATTAATTAAAATAAAAGCCGCAGTTTCTTAACTACGGCTTTCTAAAAAATATTTAAGCTAATCAGAAAATGTTAATCTTTTAGCTACACTATTTCTATTAATCGGGTTAAGATTGAATATTAAGTTTAACAATATACATACATATGCTTCGATGAACTCATCCTGACAATTAAATTTATAATTTTATTTTACTTTTTTATTGCAAATCAAATCTGTCTGACATCATTATTTTATTCCATGCGGAAACAAAATCTTTAACAAATTTTTCTTTGTTATCATTGCATGCGTAAAATTCAGCTACTGCTCTTAACTCTGAATTGTGACCAAAAATTAAATCTACTCTTGTAGCTTTATATTTAAGTTTACCTGTTTTTCTATCAAATCCTTCGAATTTATCCTTGGAATCATTTACTGCTTTCCATTCAGTACTCATATCAAGTAAATTAACAAAGAAATCATTTGTAAGAGTTTCAGGTTTATCTGTAAAAATTCCAAAATCGGAATTATCCCAATTTGACTTTAAAACACGCAATCCACCGATAAGCACGGTCATTTCGTGAACATTAAGATTAAGTAAATTTGCTTTATCAATTAAAAGATGTTCTGCACAAACACCCGCATTTCCTTTAGCATAATTACGGAACCCATCAGCAATTGGTTCTAAATATTTAAATGATTCAACATCGGTGTTTTCTTGGGAAGCATCTGTTCTTCCTGGTGTAAATGGAACAACTACATTATAACCAGCATCTTTTGCAGCTTTTTCAACTGCAGCACATCCACCAAGCACAATCAAATCTGCAAGCGAAATTTTCTTTCCATCTTTTTGAGAAGAATTAAATTCATTTTTAATTTTTTCAAGTACAGAAAGAACTTTTGCCAATTCTTGTGGATTGTTTACTTCCCAATTTTTTTGTGGTTCTAATCTTATTCTTGCGCCGTTTGCACCACCACGTTTATCAGAATTTCTATATGTTGATGCTGATGCCCAGGCTGTTTTAACTAACTCTGAAACTGATAAACCAGAGTTAATAATTTTTTCTTTTAATTCTTTAATATCCTTTTCATCAACTAATTTAAAGTCTACTGCTGGAATTGGATCTTGCCAAATTAAATCCTCTTTTGGAACTTCGGGTCCGAGGTATCTTGATTTTGGTCCCATATCTCTGTGAAGAAGTTTAAACCATGCACGTGCAAATGCATCTGCAAAGTAATCAGGGTTTTCATAAAACTTTCTTGAAATTTTTTCATATTCAGGATCAAATCTTAAAGAAAGATCAGTTGTAAGCATTGTTGGTTTATGTTTTTTATTTGGATCAAATGCATCAGGAATAATTTCAGGTGCATCTTTGGCTACCCATTGTTTTGCACCAGCCGGACTTGTAGTTAATTCATATTCATATTCAAAAAGATGTTTAAAGAAATCGTGACTCCATTTTGTTGGTGTGGTAGTCCAGGTAACTTCTGGTCCGCCAGTTAAAGTATCAGGACCTTTACCGGATTTGTAACCATATTTCCAACCAAGTCCTTGCATTTCAATATCTGCAGCTTCTGGTTCTGGTCCCATTAATTTTGGATCTCCCTGACCATGAGCTTTACCAAATGTATGTCCACCGGCAATCAAAGCAACTGTTTCTTCATCATTCATTCCCATACGGGCAAATGTTTCTCTTATATCTTTTGCAGCAAGAAGTGGATCCGGATTTCCACCAGGACCTTCAGGATTAACATAAATCAATCCCATTTGAACAGCAGCAAGAGGATTTTCTAAATTTCTTTCACCAGAATATCTTTTTTCATCAGAAAGCCATTTTGTTTCAGAACCCCAGTAAATACTTTCATCTGGTTCCCAGCTATCTTCTCTGCCAGCAGCAAAACCAAATGTTTTAAAACCCATAGCTTCCATTGCTACATTACCAACAAGCACAAGCAAATCTGCCCATGAAATTTTATTTCCATATTTCATTTTAATTGGCCAAAGTAATCTTCTTGCTTTATCTAAGTTTGCATTATCGGGCCAGCTATTAGTAGGAGCAAAGCGTTGAATTCCACCACTTGCACCGCCACGTCCGTCTCCCATTCTGTATGTACCTGCAGCATGCCAAGATAATCTTATGAATAGTGGTCCGTAATTTCCAAAATCAGCAGGCCACCAATCTTGTGATTGTGTTAGTAACTCCTTTAAATCTTTTTTTAATGCTTCGTAGTCGAGATTTTTAAATTCTTCCCGGTAATTAAAATCTTTCTCCATAGGATTTGATTTTTCAGAATTTTGCCGAAGAATATTCAGCTTTAAACGATTTGGCCACCAATCATAATTACTAGTACCGAAAGAACTCACACCTGTATTGTGTGGAAATGGACATTTGCTTCCATTGTTTGAATTGTTACTCATTGATTAACCTCCATTTTTTGATTTGCTTAACTAAATATCGCTTAAATTTAATTATAAATCTAATTGATAATTTTTATATTAGTATAGAGTAAATCTATAATATAAAAATGACATTAACACAACTTGAGTATATTGTTGCTGTTGAAAAATATGGTAACTTTTCCGAAGCTGCAACTCATTGTTTTGTAACTCAACCAACATTGAGTATGCAAATTCAAAAACTTGAAGAAGAATTAAATGCAATTATTTTTAAAAGAGAAAAGCAACCTATTGAACCAACAGAAATCGGGAAAAAAATATTAGAGCAAGCCAAAAATATTTTAAAAGAAAAAGAGAAGTTGCACATAATACTTCAACTTGAAAGAGGTGAATTTGTTGGCTCTTTGAAAGTTGCAATTATTCCAACTATTTCATCTTATCTTCTTCCAATGTTTCTTAGTAACTTTATAAAAAATTATCCGGAAGTTGAGTTGATAATTGATGAAGTTACAACAGAAGAAGTATTAAATGGTTTAACAAAAGGAATTTATGATTTGGGTATAATTGCCCTTCGTTCATATAATGGAAACTTTATTACTGAACCTCTTTATTATGAACCGTTTGTTGCTTTTCTTCCTTCGGATCATAAATTGATAAAGAAAAAGAAATTATGTCAAGAAGATCTGAATGTAAAAGATTTTCTTCTTTTAAAGGAAGGACATTGTTTAAGAGAGCAAACTTTATCTGTATGCAAAAGTTCAGAATCTGATTGGTTATTGAAAAGCAATAAGGTGGTTTTTGAAAGTGGCAATCTTGAAACATTAATTAAATTAGTTGATCAAAAATTTGGTATGACATTATTACCTTATCTTGCTCTTCAGTACATAAATGATAAGAAGAAGCTCAATCAAATTAAAGAATTCAAACAGCCTGTTCCCAAAAGAGAAATTGGATTTATTTATTCTTCTTCTTTTATTAAAACACATATTTTAAATGCAATTAAAAATGAAATTTTAAATGTAATACCTTCTGACCTTAAGAAAGATAAAAATGGATTAATAATTCATTAGCAAAAATTTATTAAATAATTACTTTTCATTATTAACTATATCTGTTTGAGGAACAAATGAAAAAATTTTTAATGCTTGTATTTTTTGTTTCAGTTACAAAGTTGTTTTCTCAAGAAATTGAAATTAACAAAATTGAACCGGGCAATTGGTGGCAAGGAATGAAGCTGAACAAAATACAATTAATGATTTACGGTAAAAATTTAAAAAACTTTAAAGCAAGTTTTGATAATCCTAAAATAAAAATTATCAAAACCTATGAACTTGAAAACAATGACTATGCATTCGTAGATATTGAGATTCCTAAAAATATATCACCTAAAACTTACAAGTTGAAATTACAAACCGGCAAAAAGATTGCTGAATTTAATTTTCCAATATTAAAGAGAGATACAGTTAAAAATAGATTTCAGGGATTTAATCAATCTGATATAATTTATCTTATCATGCCGGATCGGTTCGTTAACGGTGATTTTACAAACGATTCCATTTCTGGTTATTATGATTCAATGCAGAAAATTTCTCATCAGGGAAGAGCTGGTGGTGATATTCAAGGTGTTATTAATAAGTTAGATTACTTAAAAGATCTTGGTATAACTTCAATTTGGTTAACTCCCGTAGCTGAAAATAATACTTTTCGTTCCTATCATGGATACGCAGCAACTGATTTCTACAAAGTTGATCCACGTTTTGGAACAAACGAGCTTTATAAAAAATTTGTAGAAGCAGCACATAAAAAAAATTTAAAAGTAATTTTAGATCATGTTGCTAATCATTGTAGCGATGACCATCCTTGGATTAAAAATTTACCTATGAAAAACTGGTTTAACGGAACTTTGGATAATCACCTCGAAGCAAATCATAATAAAATGGTTTTTACAGATGTACATTCTGATAGTTCAACAATTAAACATGTTGAAAAAGGTTGGTTTGTTCGTTCTATGCCGGATTTAAATCAAGAAAATATTTTTGTTCAAAATTATATAATTCAAAACACAATTTGGTGGATTGAATTTGCTGGCATTGATGGAATTCGTGAAGATACTTATCCTTACAATAATCAAATGTTTATGTCTAAATGGGCAAAAACAATTTTAAATGAATATCCTACATTAAATATTGTCGGAGAAGTTTGGACAGGAGAAGCTGATTTCCTTTCAACTTATCAAAGAAATAATTCTTTTAAAAAACCTAACACTTTTTTACCAAGTGTAACAGATTTTGCTTTACGTGATGTCTTAATTCGTTTTGTTGAAGGAAAAGATAACACTTATAATATTTACAATATAATTGCAAAAGACTTTTTATATACAAATCCATTTCACCTTGTTACTTTTGTTGATAATCACGATTTACCAAGAATTATGTTTTTTGCAAAAGAAAATATTCAAAAAGCAAAACTGGCGTATGATATTTTATTTACAACTCGTGGCATTCCACAGATATTTTATGGTTCTGAAATTGGTATGGTTGGAACAGATGATCATGGAAGTTTAAGAATTCCTTTTCCCGGTGGTTTTCCGAATGACAGAAGAAATGCCTTTGATGAAAAAGAAAGAACTGAATATGAAAATGATATTTTTAATCATATAAAGTTGTTAATTCAATTAAGAAAAAATTATAAATCATTAACTCATGGAAAGTTAATTCATTTTCCTCCTGCAAATGATGTTTATTTTTATTTAAGAATTTTTAATGACGAAAAAATTTTAATTATGATAAACAATAAGTTGCAAAATCAAAAAGTTAATTTTTCTTCTTTGAAAAAATATATAACAGAAAAAAATGTGTTAACTGATTTAAGATCAAATAAACTTTATAAACTTGATGGAGAAAACAAAATTGAAATTCCACAACTGAGCTGTTTGATTTTGAAAATAGATTAGATAAAAAATTGCAGTTGATAAAAATCAACTGCAACTAAAAATTAGTGAGCACCGCCTTCAAACATTTTTTCGCCAGCGGTTATTCTTAATTTTATATGATTTTCTTTTGGGGGTAATGGACAAGTTGCATATTTAGTAAACACACATGGTGGATTGTAAGCTTTATTAAAATCAATATAAAAGTTTTTTCCATTTTTTGGTTTTTCGACACTTAAAAATCTTCCTGCACCATATGTTTCGTTTCCATTTGTTTCATCAGCAAAAATTATAAAAAATGAATCGCCACCACCATCTAAAGCTTCCAAAGAATATTCTTTTCCGTTTTTATTGAATAAAATTTTCCCAACGGTTTTTGATGTATCAATCATTCCTAAAATATTTGGTATTAATATTTCCTTTGGTGAATTATATTGAACAAACTTAGCTTCAATTTTCCATTCATCATTAATTGGAAAAGTTTCTATTCCCTTGAAATTTTTAACAAGCGGTGCTTCTAAATCACGAAGTCGAACACCATATTTTTCACCGCGCTTTATTATATGCCATCTAAAATTATTATGCGCTAAAATTGTTGGATTACCTTTCAAATCATTTTGAAGAACTAATTTGTTTACTTTTTTTCCATCGCTTGTTACTTCTATATCAGAATTAATTTCGGCAACAACAATTGAATCTTTCAAAATAAATTTACCGATAAACTTTGGGGCATTTTCCGGAAAAACTATTTCATTACTTTTATCTGAGCCAAATTTATTTTCCCCTTCTTTTAACCAAATTAATCCAACTAAATTTAGCCAACCATTTTCTTTTTTAAGGTTTTCAATTCTTTTATTATGCCAGGTTTTAATTTCGTTAATATAGTCCGGGCTCCCTTTTTCTTTCAGAACTTCGCCACAAGAACAAAGTATAAATAAAAACAGTGTGTAAAAAATTTTTTTCATAATAAATCAGATTTATTTTTCAAATGATGTTTTATAAATAACATTTCCCTTGTAATCAATAACCTGAACCAGAGTTTCTTTTTCTCCGACAGAAAAAGACATAAACCCATTAACAGATTTAGCAAACTTTGTGTATTTCATTGAACCTGTTTCTCTTAATTCAGAACCTGCACCAGAGATAAAGAATTCTGTTTTGCCTTCAGCTTTTAAATGTTGTAGATCATGTTCATGTCCACATATATAACTATGAACATTATGTTTTTCTAAAATTGGTTTGAGAACTTCTCCTGTTTCACTTACCAGATCTTTTCTTTCTCCGCCAGTATAAACATGATGATGTCCAATTAAAAATTTCCAATCAGCTTTTGAATGTGTGAGTAAACTGTCAATCCACTTAATTTGCTTTTCTGGATTTTTACCTTTTAAATCAGGATAAGCTTCGGGTCTTTTATAATAACTTTTTTCAAATTGGTTTGTGTCTAAAAAAACAAAAAGAATTTTAACATTTGTAGATGGAATTGTTTTTTCAAATGAGTAATAATAATCGGGCATTTTCCATCTTCTGCTTTTTTTAGAATAATCAATTTGAGCTTTTGTGTTTCCTCTATAATCATGATTTCCAAAAACAGGAAACCATTCTGTTAATAAATGCCCCTGATTATAAACATTTTCAAAAGAATACCACCATTGCGGATCATCAACACTTGCCACTCCATATTCATAAAAATTATCGCCTGTTGAAATAATAAACATCGGATTAATTTTAGCTGCTGCATTATCCATTGCTACCGCTGTTTCCTTTTGTAAAAAATGCCCTGCTCTGCCCCAATCACCAATAACAAAAAAATTGAAAGTGTTTTTAGGTGCTAATATCGGATCATTTTTCTTTAAAGTTTGTGCATTACTATTTATAACAAAAAATAAAAGTAAATAGTAAAATGTTTTTTGAATTAACTTCATCCTTTCCTCATTATTTGTAGAAATATTATGTGCAAAATTAATTCTAATTTTAAAATAATGTTTATTTTTTTTTATATTACTTAAAGGACTTCTAAATATTTTGGACAAGGAATATTAATGGCTGACAAAAAGAAAAATAATAACACAAAAAAAAATTCAGCCACAACTAAGAAAATCAAGTCAAAGAAAAAAACTTCATCTATACAAAATTTAAAATCAATTTACTTCGATACTATTTTTAAAAATTCCGGATTAGGAATTGTAATATTTAAACCTGACGGCACAATATTAAAAGTGAACGACGCGGCTTTAAAAATGAGTGGTTACTCAGAAAATGAACTGAAATCAATTTCAAATTTTCTTTTCGTTCATCCAGATGATGTTAATTCTACACAAAAACAAATTAAACAAATTCTTGAAGGGAAAATTTCTAGTTATAAAACTGAAAAAAGATACATTACAAAAGACAAAAAGATACTTCATACAATTCTTTCGGTAGCAGTAGTAAAAAAATACAGAAATAAACCAACTGAACTTATTGCCATAGTTGAAAACGTTAGTGAAACTAAACAAGCAAAATCTGAATTAGCTTATGAACAAGCTTTATTAAATTCGTTACTAGATGGAATACCGGATTCAATTTACTTTAAAGATGTAAACAGCAGATTTATTAAAGTTAATAAAGCGATGTTAAGAAAGCATAACTTTAATAATGATCAAGAAATATTAGGCAAAACAGATTTTGAACTTTTTGGTGCAGAACACGCAAAACAAGCTTTTGAAGATGAGCAAAATATAATTCAAACCGGCATTCCTATTATCAATAAAGAAGAAAAAGAAGATTGGTTAGATGGAAGAACCACTTGGGTTTCTACTACAAAAATGCCTCTTTATGATAAAGATGGAAAAATAATAGGCACATTTGGTTTATCAAGAGATATAACTGATAAAGTTGAAGCAGAAGAACAAATTAAAAATAGCGAAAAACTGTTTCGTTCACTTTTCGAAAATTCTATTGACGGAATGTTTTTAATGTTAGATGTTGTTTTGGATTGCAATCAAGCTGTTTGCGACATGTTACAGTATAGTAAAAATGAATTGTTGGGTCTTTCACCGGCAGATTTTTCTCCTGAATATCAACCGAATGGAAAAAAATCTCTTGACTATGCCAATGAAAAAATTAACGAGGCGTTAAATGGAAATCCTCAAAGATTTATGTGGATTCACAAAAGAAAAGATGGGACATTAATTGAAACAGATGTTAGTTTAAAAGAAGTATCTATAAGTGGAAATAAATTAGTTCAGGCAATTTTACGCGATGTTACCAAAAGAAATAAAAATGAAAAAATAAGAGAAGCTTTATTTGAAATTTCTGAAGCGGCTTTTACTGCACAAGATATTTATCAACTTTATGAAAAAATTCATAAAGTTGTCGGCAAATTAATGTCATCAAAAAATTTCTATATTGCTATTTATAACGAAGCTGATGAAACAATTTCATTTCCATATTGGGTTGATGAATTTGATCCGCCACAACCAACAAAAAAGTTAGGAAAGGGATTAACAGAATATGTTTTAAGAACAGGGCAAGCGGCTTTAATTAATCCCGAAAAAGATTTAGAATTAAGAAGACTTGGTGAAGTTGAATTAATTGGTTCTCCTCAGGCAATTTGGCTAGGTGTTCCACTAAAAGTTGAAAATAAAACTATCGGTGTAATTGTTGTTCAGGATTATGAAAATGAAAAAGCATTTGGAGAAGAAGAAGTTCAAATTCTTACATTCGTTTCCGAACAAATTGCACAAGCTATTGAAAGGAAAAGAAGAGCCGATGAAATTCAAAAAATTGCAGATGAATTAAGTTTATTAAATAGCACAAAAGATAAATTCTTTTCAATTATTGCTCACGATTTAAGAAATCCATTTATAACAATTTTGGGCTTTACAGATTTATTGCTTACTGATTATAAAGAACTGAACGAAAGCGAAGTTATGTTTTATTTAGAAGAGATGAAAAAATCAGCTGAAATTTCTCATAACTTACTTCAAAACTTGTTGCAATGGTCTCGTTCTCAAACCGGTAGAATAGAATTTCATCCTGCAAAAATTAATTTAAAAAATTTAGTAAATGTAAATTTAGAATTATTGCAACCATCGGCAACAAATAAAGAAATTGAAATCAAATCTGAAGTTGAAGAAAGTTTATATGTTTTCGCCGATGAAGATATGTTAAACACTATAATTAGAAATCTTATTACTAATGCAATAAAGTTTACTCCAATTGGGGGAAAAATAACTGTTGCTTCAAAAGAGATTGGTAAATATGCTGAAATTTCTGTTACAGACACTGGAGTAGGCATGAGTGAATCGACAATATCAAATCTCTTTAAATTAGATTCCACACATTCAACCTTAGGTACAAATCAAGAAGCTGGAACAGGTTTGGGATTAATATTATGCAAAGAGTTTGTAGAGAAACATGGTGGAAAAATTTGGGTTGAAAGCAAAATTAACGAGGGAAGTAAATTTATTTTCTATTTACCTCTTGCAGAATAATTTTTTTAAAGTAGATTCACAATAAATTAAACTTCGAACCAGAATTTGAACATTGCAAATATTGTATCGTTAGTTTTATTTCTTGTAATATTTTTTTGATATAACGCTTTAAAAGTAAAATCCAAATAAAATTTGCGCCACAGTTCATATCTGAAATTTGCAGTAAAAATATTTTGATTTATTCTTTCACCATCTAAAAAATCTATGTACTTTGAATCAATATCATTTCTGAAAGGAACGAATGCGTCGCCACCGGAATTAAAAAGCAACCGCCCTCCGTTATCATAAATATTTTCACCCGAACGAATGTACTGATACTTTAAACTAATTCTTGTTTTTGAATTCAGATTGTAATCAACACGCCATAAAATTTCATCAGCATTTGGTCCAATTCTGTGTCCCAATATTTCACCAAAAGCTGTATAGCTATTTTTTCCATTTGAATGAGAATAAACATACGGACGAATTTTTGTGTATTCAAAAACTAATGATAAATCACTGATTGAAAATGGTGAATACCAAAATGCTCCTATTTGATATGCAGTTTTATTTGAATATAAATTCATCTCCTGAAGATGAGATAAAATATTTTCATCTAAAAAAAATGTACCACTAATTTCAAAATTTTTAATAAAGTTTGTTTGAAAATCCAACCAAAGAGAACCATTGTCTCTATCTTGTAAAGACATTTCTACAAACTTGTAAAAAATCATCGGATTGAAATACGCTAAATCAATTCCTCTTCCTGAATAAATTATATTTTCTCCCAAACCAAATTCAATTAATTTGGGAATGTTAACTTTGAACCGATTTAATGCGATAAGTTTTGTGTAATTCAAATCTCTGTTATCATTATAATTTCCAACAGTTGAAGCAGTCATCGAAGTGAAATTAAAAATTCCATAATCGAAATTAATTTTAAAAAAATCTAAATAAGTATGATTACCTGAAATTACAAGTTTGCTATCGTATCCATATCCAAAGGTTATTTTTTCTCTTCCTAATTGAAAAGAAAAGTTCATATTCTTTTTGGGTTGAATAAAATATCTAACATAACCTTCAGCAAAATCATAGTTTCCAATGTTTTCAATTGCTTCAATAAATTTAAAATTATATTTAAGCCGTGGTTCAAAAGTTGGAGCTAAAGCTTGTGAACCACTTACACCTCCTTTTTGAACTGACAAACTATAACCCAATCTATCAATCAATGTTCCCCGAAAACGAAAACCAATATCATATAATTCCGAATTATTTTTTATTGGTTCAAAACTTTGTCCATATAAAAATCTTCCTAAAACATTTAAATAAAAATTAGAAATTGAATCCCGATAAATAAAGGCATATTTATTTTTATCAGAAAAAAAATCCAGAACTGATTTTGAATAATCACCACCAAAGAAATTTACTGTATTGTTTTCATCGTAATTATCATCATCAAATTCAATTAAAAATTTTTCGAGTAATTTTTTTTCTGTTAAACTCAATTCATTTTCATTTTTTTTAATTTCTTTTAAAAAATTAAGAACTTCAAATCTCGACATGTTTGGATTATCATCATGAATTCCATCAATTAAAAATTTTACTTTCATTTCTTTTAGGAACGAATAAACTTCATTATCAAGATTTACATTTTCCTGCTGAGCGAACAAAAAATTTCCCGCTATAAATAAATATAACGGGAAAATTAATTTTAATATTTTCATATGTTTATGCATCAACATGTTTTGGTGCTAAGAATTTATTAAATATCAACAAACCAACAATAGTTAAAACTCCAATTGAAGCAAAAGTTAACCAGAGCATTGTTGGATTATGAAGTTTATCAACAAAATGAACATATAAATTTGCCCCAAGAATTCCGCCAATTCCACTTCCTAATACACCATATAAAAATGAATAACCAAGGTATACTGCTTTTTTATCTTCAGGAGCAATTAATCCCACATACGAAATAAACTTTGGATGAGCAGTCATTTCACCAACAGAAAAAATAAAAATGCCTGCAATGAAAACGAAAGGATGAGTTGAAATTGCTAAAATAGCAACACCCAATGTTCCTAATGCAATACCTGTTATCATAGTTGGCAAAGCTTTTTTATTTTGAACTATTTTGGAAACAAAAATTTGTAACAAAATAATTGTGCCTGCATTTATAACAGTAACATGTTCTACATCAAATTTCCAGTTTGGATTACTGATAAAAATTGAAAGGAAAGAATTAACTGCATTGTTAATAGGTGTTTTATCAACATAATCTTTGAAATACCAAAGAACAGAATCAAATTGTTGAAAATATAAAATCCAGAAACCTGAATAAATTACAATCATTAAAATAAATCTGAAATCTTTTAACACTAACACAGCTTCTTTCAAAACAACAGGAAGTGATTTCGTGCTTTCAGGTTTTTTAGGTTCTTTATAAGTAAAAATATTTAATAATAATAGCCAACCCGTTCCAATTGCAGCCATAATAAAAACATAAGAATAAGAATATTGTTTTAACATAGGAACAAGTATTAATGGAAATAAAAATGCACCTAAATTTATAGTCCAATAAAAAATTCCGAATGCCAAAGTTGAATTCGATTTATCGGTTACACGAGCAATAGTACCAGAAATAATTGGTTTAAAAGTTCCTGCACCAATTACCATTAAAATTAAACTTGCAAAAACCATTGCATATGAAGTCATAAAACTGGTAAGAAGATACCCCGCACTCATAACAGCAAAAGCAAACATTAAAGTATATCGATAACCAAACCTATCGGCAATAGCACCAGCAACAATTGGCAATAAATAAAGCAACGGTTGAAATGTGCTTGTAATTACACCAACACTTTCTTTTGAAAAACCTAATCCACCTTCAGATACACTCAAAACCAAATAAACAGAAAGTATAGAACGTACACCATAATAAGAACCACGTTCAAAAAATTCCATTATAATAACAGTCCAAAAATTTTTTGGATAAGAAAGAATTGTTTCCCAAGTTGATTTTTTTTGTTCCATAAGTACCTATTTTTTTTTGTTTGTTAGAATTTTATAGAAGCTTATAAAAGTTAAAGCTGCAATAGCACCTATTGCAATAATCATAAAAATAATTCCGCCGGTTGTCATCTTTCACCTTTATGTTTTTAATTAAATATTAATGAGTTTCGCACGAACAAAGCTTATCACTTTTTGCTTTATCAAATGATTCTTTTCCTTCTTTGAAAGAAAAATATGCAATTCCAAGTGAACCGATTGAATCAATATAACCCAACCCGGTTAAAGCATAACCAACGCTTGCAATCAAAAGAATATATGATAAATAAAGACAAGTTTTTGTACAGTTTGCATCAGCTATAATTGCTTCGGATTTTAAAGCATTTCCAACTTTCTTTTTATAATAAATTAATAATGTCATTGTAACTATTGATATAACAGAAATAACAATTCCCCAAAAAGTTGTTTCGGGTTTATGATTAATCCAGATATTATAAATAGAAGTTACAATCAAGCCAACAGTCAAAATGTAAAAAGAAGTACCAGTAATTCTTAATGCTTTCCTTTCAAATTCATCTCTTGTTTCATTTCCATTTTTTCTTATTTTCAAAATCATATGATAAATACCAATTCCAGAAATTACTTCAACGAATGAATCAACCCCAAAACCAAACAATGAAAGAATTTCATCTTCAAGACCAAAAAATATTGAAATAACTCCTTCAAGTATGTTGTAAAAAATTGTTATTATAGAAAGAGCAAGTGCAAATTTCAGATAATAATTTCTATCATAATTTTTTTTCATTCTGTTCCTTTCAAGATGCTTCAAAATTTGGCGTCATAAAAAAAGATGAAAAAGTTGTAAACAAATAGATAATAAAAGCGAAATAAATTATCATAAATATTAAACCAATAATGATTAATATTTTTATAATTCTAAAATACTTCCCCTGAATTTCGAAACCTAATTTTAAGGAAGCCGGATTATTGGTTAATCTATACATATAAAATTGTTCTGCGGATTCTCTGATTCTCATTCCAATTATAATTGTTGGAATACCAATTAATGCTCCTACTATTGTTAAACATGTTATAACACCATAAACAATTGTAAACATTCCAACAAATTTCATGTCGTTAGTCATTTTATCGAACATTAATTGAAACTGCGTTGGAGGTTTATATTGATTAGGTTGCTCCTCAATTTTTATTTCATTTAATTCATCCATTTTTACTCCTAATATTTAAAGAATTATTAAAAGAAAATATCTAAATTACTTTTGAATAAAAAATTTTATCCGCCAAAAAATAAATTATTTTAAACCTTATTAGAAATAAAAAATTGAGGTCAATATGGAATATACATTTTTAGGAAGAACCGGTTTAAAGGTAAGTAAACTATGTCTTGGAACAATGAACTTTGGTCCTTACACAACCGAAGAAGATAGTTTCAGGATTATGAATAGAGCCATTGAACTAGGTATCAATTTTTTTGATACTGCAAATGTTTATGGCGCTATGCTCGATCCAACAAAAGTTGGAGAAACAGAAAAAATAATTGGAAGATGGTTGAGCGAAGATAAATCAAGAAGAGATAAAATTGTACTTGCTACAAAAGTTTATGGCAAAATGGGGGATGGAGTTAACGATTCAAAACTTTCTGCTTATCATATTAAAAAAGCTTGTGAAGATAGCTTAAAAAGATTACAAACAGATCATATAGATCTTTATCAAATGCATCATATTGATAGAAATACTCCCTGGGATGAAATTTTTCAGGCAATGGATCAATTAATAACAGAAGGTAAAATAATTTATGTTGGTAGTAGTAACTTTGCTGCGTGGCATTTAACCGAAGCATTTTACAAAGCAAAGGAAAGACATTCTCTTGGAATTGTTTCTGAACAAAGTATTTATAGTTTAAGAAACCGTGCAATTGAATTAGAAGTAATTCCTGCTTGTAAATCATTAGGAATCGGTTTGATTCCATGGAGTCCACTTGGTGGAGGAATTCTATGTGGAGTTCTTGAAAATATTAATGAGGGAAGAAGAGTAAGAGAACCGCTACGTAAATCAATCGAAAAATTAAAACCACAAATTGTTGAATATGAAAATCTTTGCAAAGAAATAAATATAAAACCAGCAGATGTTGCTTTAGCTTGGGTTCTAAATAATCCCGTTGTTACTTCACCAATTATTGGTCCCCGAACAGTTGAACAACTTGAAGAAAATGTAAAAGCTCTAGAAATAAAATTAAGCGACGACGTTTTAAATAAACTTGATGAAATTTGGCCAGGACCTGGTGGTCAGGCACCAGAAGCTTATGCCTGGTGAAACTTCCGTAACCTCGAGTTTAATGGACAAATTAAAAAATAAATTTGTTTTTTATATAGTCATGGTTCGGCATGCTCACCATGACAACAATAATTGTCATCTCGAGCCTGTCGAGAGATGACCGAAACATTTTTTTGTAATCTTGCATTTGAAAAACTCGATATGCACGATAAGTAATTCTGAATGAAATCGAGGAATTACAAGATAAATTTGTTTTTATATCGTCATGGTTCGGCATGCTCACCATGACAACAAATGTCATCTCGAGCTTGTCGAGAGATGACAAAGAAAAAAATATTGTATGAAAAATTATTTTTTATACATATTAAAATGTAGTGATGAAAGTTATTATACTGGAATAACGAATAATCTTGAAAAAAGAATCGTAGAACATAATAGAGGAATCTATAAAGGATATACATCATCAAGATTACCTGTTAAACTTGTATACTCAAGAGCGTTCAACGATATCAATGAAGCAATAAGAAGTGAAAAACAAATAAAAAATTGGAGTAGAGCAAAAAAAGAAGCATTGATTAAAGGAGATTTTGAATTACTTAAAACGCTGTCTAAAAAGAAAAAGGTTGAGTAATTGAAGTTAGTTTTCTTTAATGTGACAACAACTGTCATCTCGAGCTTGTCGAGAGATGACCTAAAAATTTAAATTATAAATTGGAGTGTCAAATGAAAAATCTAAAATTAGTTTCATTAATTATTTTATCATTTGTTTTATTGTTTGCAAATGATATTTCCGCTCAAAAGAAAAAATTAACTTATAAACAAGTATATGAAAGTGGACTTAACATGCGGGCAATGATGTCAATGTTTAATCGCTCGCAAGGTTGGTTAGATGAAAACTATTATCTCGAATCTAAAACTGATCCTTCAAGACCAAATGTTCGTGGATTAATTTATAAAACAAATGCTGAAACGGGGCAATCAGAACTTTATTTCGATCCATCTACAATTCAACTGCCTGATGGTTTTTCAGCTGATAGAGCAATTCAAAAATCTAAAGACAATAATTATTTTTTATTCAAACAAAAAAATGATCTATTCTATTTTGATAAAAACGAAAACAAATTTTTACAATTAACTAAAGATGATGCTGAAGAAAAAGTACCGCAACTTTCTCCAGATGGTAAAAAAGTTGCCTATGTAAAAAACAACAATCTTTTTGTTTTTAATGTTGATGATGAAAAAGAAATTCAAATTACTAATGATGGAACAGATTTAATTTATAATGGCTGGGCAAGTTGGGTTTATATGGAAGAAATTCTCGGACGATCAACAGCATATTCTGCTTTTTGGTGGTCTCCCAATAGTCAAATGATTTGTTTTTTGAGATTCGATGATTCTCCCGTTCCGGATTTTCCGATTTATATTGCAGATGGTCAGCATGGAACACTTGAACATCAACGTTATCCAAAAGCTGGCGATCCAAATCCTTTCGTAAAATTTGGTATAGCTGATATTAAAACCGGAAAAATTGTCTGGGCAGATTTTGATGAAAAAGCCGATCATTACATTGCCTGGCCTACCTGGACAAAAGATAATAAACTTACTGTTCAATGGATGAACAGAACTCAGGATAATATAATCATTTATAATATTGATTTAGTAACAGGAAAAAAATCTCAACTTTATTCTGAAACACAAAAAACATGGGTAGAGTGGTTTGAAGATTTATATTTCTTTGAAAATAAATCTGGTTTTCTTTTAAGATCTAATGTTGATGGTTTTGCTCATCTTTATTATTATGACATGAATGGAAAACTTATTAAAAGATTAACGCAGGGAGATTGGGAAGTTACATCAATAAATTATGTGGATGAACAAAATAAAAAAGTTTATTTCACTGCCTGGAAGGATAAAAGCACTGAAAGACATTTATTTGTTGTTGGTTTAGATGGAAAAGGTCTTAAACAATTAACTTCTATCGAAGGAACTCATACATGTTCTGTTTCACCCAAAGGAAAATATTTTATTGATACTTACAGCAATATTACTACACCTACTAAAAGTGATTTATATAAAACCGATGGAAAACTTTTAAGAAATATTTCTGACACAAAAATTTCTCAGTTAGATGAATATCAACTTGCTAAATATGAATTGTTTTATATTCCAACTTCAGATGGATTAAACTTACCAGCAACATGGTATTTGCCGAGTGATTTTGATCCTAATAAAAAATATCCGGTTATAGTTTCAATTTATGGAGGACCAAATTCCGGTACAGTTAGAAACTCTTATCCATTTGGTTTAAGTGGACATTACTTGGCACAAAATGGAATTATTACTCTTGCAGTTGATCATCGGGGTTCAGGTCATTTTGGTAAAAAAGGTGTTGACTTAATGCATCGCAATCTTGGTAAATGGGAAATGAATGATTACATAGAAGCTGTAAAATGGCTTAAGAAAAAATCTTTTGTTGATTCAACAAAAATTGGAATTACAGGTGGAAGTTATGGTGGTTATGTAACAGCACTTGCTCTAACAAAAGGCTCAGATTATTTCACTCACGGCATTGCAGAATTTGGTGTTATGGATTGGCATTTATATGATAATGTTTATACAGAAAGATATATGGATACACCAAAAGAAAATCCCGAAGGGTATAAAGCTGGTTCGGTTTTAACTTATGTTGATAAATACAAAGGTAAAATGTTAATTACTCATGGTACAATTGACGATAATGTTCATATGCAAAATTCAATTCAATTAATTTATGAATTACAAAAATTGAATAAAGATTTTGAAATGATGCTATATCCAAATCAACGACATGGAATAGGAATGCCGCAAGCTCAACATGCAAACCGGGAAAGAGTAAAATTCTGGTTTAAATATTTTTTAAACAAAGATTTGGACGTAAATAAAGATTAACAAATAATTAAATTTTTACTCTTGATCTTTAGTTATCATAAATTTCAAGATCAAGAGTAAAATAATTTTATAATAATAGGTAAGAGAAAAAATGACTTTAAAATTTTATCAGGTTGATGCTTTTACATCAAAAGTTTTTGGTGGAAATCCCGCCGCAGTTGTTCCACTTGAAAACTGGATTGAAGATGAACTAATGCAAAAAATTGGAATGGAAAACAATTTATCTGAAACTGCTTTTTTTGTTAAAGAAAACTCAAAATATCATATCCGTTGGTTTACTCCGGTAAACGAAGTTAATTTATGTGGTCATGCAACATTAGCTTCATCTTATGTAATTTTTAATTTCATTGAAAAAGAAATTAATGAAATTGTTTTCACTTCAAAAAGTGGCGATTTAATTGTTAACCGGGAAAACTATTTGATTTCATTAAACTTTCCAATTAATCCGCCACAAAAAATTGAATTTGATGAAACAATTGAAAAAGCATTTCAGCAAAAACCAATTG
Organism: Melioribacteraceae bacterium; assembly: GCA_026417375.1. Taxonomy (GTDB): domain Bacteria; phylum Bacteroidota; class Ignavibacteria; order Ignavibacteriales; family Melioribacteraceae; genus Stygiobacter. The sequence continues at coordinate 106,309 of JAOADJ010000008.1, forward strand.
AAGTATTACGCGGTGGAAACTATACACTTGTAATTTATGAAGATGAAAATTTTATTCGCAATTGCAAACCAAATTTTGAATTGGTAAAAAAAATTGATCCGCATGGAGTTATTATTTCCTCAAAAGGAAATGAAGCAGATTTTGTAAGCAGAATGTTTGCCCCAAACGAAGGAATTGATGAAGATCCGGTTACAGGTTCTTCACATACTGTTTTGATTCCATATTGGACAGAAAAACTTAGTAAGAAAATTTTTCGTGCATTACAGGTTTCAAAACGTGGTGGCGAGTTATTTTGCGAAAACCTTGAAACCCGTGTTAAAATCTCGGGAAATGCAGTGCTTTATGCCACGGGAAATTTATTTTTATAAAAAATTCTTGTTTTCTTAATTTTTTTTTAAATTAAAAATTAATCTCTTTTTTCTATATTTTCGATAGAAAAAATTAGCATTTCTCTTAAGGACAGAATTTTATATGAAATTTTTTCGTGGTGTGTTAATAATATTAACTTTAGCATTTCTGTTTTCTTGCGATGCTCCTCATTCAAATCCTGCGGATCCACAAAATCCCAATAACAAATTTGCTCAAGTTGATGGTTATGTTTTAACTTATGAACAACCACGGGTTGCAATTTCTAATGTTAAAGTAGTTTGGAAAAATCAAAACATTTTAACTTATACAGATTCAACCGGATACTTTCGGATTCAGGATGTTCAGCGAATTGATGGTAAATTGATTTTTGAAAAAGATGGATATTCAAAAGATTCATCTGTTGTAAAATGGAATAACCAAAATACCAAAAGAATAGAAACTGTATTACTTTCTTTTACTTTTGGGGATTTAGATGGATTTGTTTTAACCAACGACCAACCACAACAACCAATTTCTAAAGTTAAAGTTTATTGGAAAAATGCGAATGTCATTGCTGAAACAAATTCAAATGGTTATTTCAAAATTGAAAATGTTCCTATTAGAAGTGGAATGATTTATTTTGAAAAGGATGGTTTTAAATCGGATTCTCTTTTAGTTGAATGGACAACTCAAAAAACCAAGCGAATTGAAAATGTTTCATTAAAATATAATGTCGGAAGTATTGATGGTTTTGTTCAAACTTCTGATTTACCAAATCAACCAATTAATAACGTAAAAGTTTTTTGGAAAAATCAAAATGTTTTTGCTACAACAAATTCAAACGGATATTTTAAGATTGACAACGTTCCGATAAAAAGTGGAATGATTTATTTTGAAAAAGATGGTTTTAAGAAAGATTCTCTTTTTGTTAATTGGACTAATGAAAGAAGTAAAAGAATTTCAACTGTATTTTTAGATTACACAATTGGCTCAATTAGTGGTTCAGTTTATACAATTGCTTTTCCACGTAAACCAATTTCAAAAACAAAAATTTATTGGAAAAACAACAACATAATAACAGAAACAGATGCTTCGGGAAATTTTAGCATAAATAATATTCCAACTCAAAACGGTTTTATTTACTTTGATAAATCAGGTTATTCACCCGATTCTGCTTTTGTTAATTGGGGTGGAAAAAACTCAGTTCGCGTAGAAAGTTTTTTAAACGCAAATCCACAATTGGATTCTCTTTCAATCTATACAATTGTTGAAAATCGTTATCCGGATATTCAGCGCTATCGTTTACAAATAAATGCAAAAATTTCCGATGCGGAAATAAATGATATTCAACTGGTTTATGTTAATAACAATAATTTAAAAATTAATTCTCAACTCATCTATAATAACGCAACAAGATTTTATGAGAGATTATTCGAACTATCAGATTTAAACATTGCTTCAATGGATGAAGCAATAGGTGAAAATTTTAATATTATTGTTCGTGACCAATCATCAAAATTATTTAATGTCGGTTCTTCTACTATTAAAAGAATTATCCGTCAGGAAGTTGTAATTGAAAGTCCAATTGATAGATCAACAACAACATCAAAACCAACTTTAAAATGGAAAAGATATTTACCCGGTTTTAATTTCAAATATTTAATTCAGATCTACACAGATGAAGTTTCTCCAATATTAATTTGGCAAAAAGAAAATGTTTCTAAAGATGAAATCGAAATAACTCCAAATATAAATTTACCTATTGGAGATTACTTCTGGGTTATTTGGGTTATAGATGATTTTGGTGATCGTTGCAGAACCAAACCAGCAACATTTACAGTGAAATAATTTTATGAAAAACTTTTTTGTTGAAAATATTAATCACATAAAAAATTTATCCAAAAATGAATTCGAATCGTTATATGAATTCACTCAAATGTTAAATACAGCAAGTGGGGAAGAAACTTTAATTGAAGATGCGATGGATATTGTAATTAATGTAATAAATGCTGAGCGTGGTTTGTTCGTAAAGTATGATGATAAAACAGATTCTTTTTCAATAATTAGTGCAAGAAAAATCTCTAACGAAAGCATTACCGATTTAAATGAATTTTCATCCGGCATTCTTCAAAAAGTTTTAAAAGAAAAAAAACCACTTCTTTATCACGATGTAATGAGTGACCCAAATTTATCACAATTTCAAAGTGTCCAAATTCACAGAATAAAATCTGTAATTGGTGTTCCTATTATTCGTGATGATAAAGTTTGGGGAATTATTATTGCAGATAGCCAACTTGACCGACGTGAATTTACAGATGAAAATCTTCTATTCCTGAATTTCTTTTCTAACTTAATTTCACTTGCATTAGATAGAATTATAAAACTTCAAGAGCTTGAAAAAGAAAACAAAATTCTTTTCAATAAACTTCAATCTACTGAACAAATTCCGGAAATGATTGGCAACAGCCCTGTAATGAGAAATTTATCTCAACTTATTTATAAAGTTGCTCAAACCGATGCAACAGTGTTAATTACAGGAGAAAGTGGAACAGGTAAAGAAATTGCTGCAAGAGCAATTCATCAGTTAAGTAAAAGAAAAAACAAACCATACCTTGCACAATTTTGTGGTTCAATTCCGGATAACCTTCTTGAAAGTGAATTGTTCGGATATAAAAAAGGAGCATTCACCGGCGCAAATACTGATAAGCAAGGATTACTGGAAGCTGCAGATCAAGGCACTTTTTTTCTTGATGAAATTGCTGATATTTCACAAGCGCTTCAGGCAAAACTATTACGTGTTTTAGAGAATAAAGAAATCATACGGCTTGGCGATGTAAAAGTTAAAAAAGTTGATGTAAGAATATTAGCCGCAACAAATAAAGATCTTCAACAATTAGTTAAAGAAGGTACTTTCCGCGAAGATTTATTTTATCGTTTAAATGTTTTCCCAATTAAAATGCCACCTCTTCGTGAAAGAAGAGATGATATTCCATTGCTTGCAAGTCACTTTGTTAAAAAAATTTCTGGAAAAGATATTTCAATTGATACTTCTGCAATTAAAAAATTAGAAAGTTATTATTGGCCCGGAAACATCCGACAATTAATTAATGTAATTCAAAGAGCTATTATTCTTTGCGATACCAATAAAATATATGCTGAACAAATTATACTTGAAGATGAACAAAGTTTAGAAAATTTCAACGGCACACTCGAAGAATTTGAAATTCTTTTACTTAAAAAAAGATTGGAACAGTTTAACGGTAATAGAACTTTAACAGCAAAATCTCTTGATGTTTCTGTAAGATGGATTCAACTAAAACTTAAAGAACTAGGCATTCAATGATTTCCGGTTTAAGTCAAGAAATATTATTTGAAAAATTTCAGATTATTGAAGTACTTAAAAAAGATGAACACGCCGCTGTTTTCCTTGCTAATCATATTTATTTAAGCAAAAAAATTATTCTCAAAGTTTTAAACACTCAAAAAATTTCTGATAACGCTTTAGTTGAAAGATTTAAAAGAGAAGCAAAAATTTTAGCTCAGCTCGATAGCTCATATATTATCAAAGTTTTAGACTTCGGTACTTTTCAGGAATATTTCTACATCTCATTCGAATATATTGAAGGATTATCTTTAAGAAATTTGTTAAAACAAACCGAATTGACTTTTGACCAGAAAAAACATTTAATGATTCAACTTTTGAAAGGTTTACACTACGCTCACTCAAATCAAATAATTCATAGAGATATTAAACCTGAAAACATTTTTGTTGATAATTCTCTCAACCTAAAAATTGGTGATTTTGGTTTGGCGCTTTCTTCCGAAGATAATTTTGTGACCAATCCTTATTCAATTGTTGGAACACCAAGTTATATGAGCCCGGAACAGGTTCGTGGTGCAAAATTAAATCCTCAATCGGATTTGTTTTCTGCCGGTGTTGTTTTAGTTGAATTATTCACTGGTAAAAATCCTTTCCTAAAAGAAAACGTAAGTCTTACCTTAAACGAAATCATGTCCTATGATGAATCTATAATTTTAAACGATGCAGATGATCTACCTCAGGAAATAAAAGATGTACTTTTTAATTTATTAAGAAAAAATTTAAAAGATAGATACAATTCTGCAATTGATGTTCTTAAAGATTTAGGTGTTTCATTAGATCAACCTTCCTTGGTAATTACTAAGGAAAATAAAAAAGAAAGTTTAAAGAGATGGAGAACTTTTGCTTCCCTTTTTACTGTGATAATAATAATACTTTTTTATTATGCATTAACAACCATTGATAAATTAAAATCAACATCAACCGAAAATTTTCCAATAACCAATCAAGATAATTCCAAAAACGAACCGGCAAAAAATGAAATTGCTTCTAAAAACCCACAACCAGAAAATATTAACTTAGAAAATCTTGATAAGCCATTAATTGAAAACAAGAATGAAATAACAACCGAAAAAAAACAAAATGATAGTTCAAATGAATTGGCAACAACAAAAAAATTAGGTTATGGTTGGTTAGATATTCGCGGGACTCTTGGTACAAGAATTTATATTAATGGAGAAGATTTTGATGTAGATCCAATCAAACCAATTTCATTACAAGAAGGGGAATACATTATTAAATATGAAAATCCTGATTATCCGCCTCATTCTCAAAAGATAAATATTATTGCTGGTCAGGCAACAAAAATACGATTCAACTTAGATCAACAAATTGGATTCATAAATTTTGATATTCGTCCATTTGGAAAAATATTTATAAATGAAGTTTTGAAAGGGGAAACTCCTCCGCCACTGAAAATGATTAAAGTAAATCCCGGATTTGTAAGAGTATCACTAAAAAACCCAAATTATAAAGATGTTGATACATTGTTAAAAATTGAAAAAGGGGATACGATTAATTTTATTTATAAGTTTAAAAAATGATTGGTACAATACTTGAACCAATCTTTATGAGTTTATTATGAAAAATAAAATATTAATTGTTGTTTTATTTGCGAGTGGTATTTTGCTTGCACAACCTAGCTGGATAGTTAAGCTAAATAAAATGCCCTATCCGGTAAGCGGCGGGCAAGTTGTTTATGACCCCTCTCCGCAAAGCACTAAAGTTTACATATTTGGTGGTTATTCAGATTCACTTCAACAAGCTGTTGACTGGATTCAGGAATATGATGTTGAAAAAGATCAATGGCGTATTGTTGGCAAAATGAATCAACCGAGACAGCAATTTGTTGCGGACTTATGGCAAAACAATGTTTTATTTTTTGGTGGAACTGTTGATTCTTCAAAACAAAAAAACACAATGGAAAGTTGGAATTTTCAACCATTCACACAAACCAAAGTTGTTGATGATAATGCCAATTTTGGAAGAGCTTATTCAACAGGTCACATTATTAACGATGATCTTTATATAATTGGTGGAACTCCATCCGGAATTTCTTCAACACAACTACCATATATTACTGCCTATAATCTTAAAACAAAAGAAACCAAAATTAAATATGACTTCACTTCCGAAGATAAACCAAGAAACAGAAGTACATTTATAGTCGGGGATAATATTTACATTTTCGGTGGCTTTACAAATGGTGTAACTGAAAGAATTCAGAAGTTTAATATAACAACCCAAAAGCTTACAGATTTACAAGAACGATTATTAACACCACGTGGTGATGCTGCGGGAATTTATAATCCTACTTATAAAAAAGGATACATTATTGGTGGGAGAAATGAAAACAGTGCTGCTCTTTCATCTGTTGAAGTAATAATGCTGAAAAATGATGGAACTTTGAAAATTGAAGAATCTGCTAAACTAAATTATGCGCGTACAAATTTGATGGTTGTAAATTATCGTGGTGCAATTGCTGTTTTTGGTGGTAAGGATATTAAAGGAAAAGTCGTTCCTTATGTAGAAATCCTAATAGGAGAAACTGTAAATATTAACAATGAAAAACTTCCTTCTTCTTTTTATCTTAGTCAAAATTACCCGAATCCATTCAATCCCGAAACAATAATTGATTATCATGTTTCATTTGAAAGCAGAGTAGTTTTAAAAGTATATGATATATTAGGAAACGAAATTACCACGCTTGTAAATGAGGAAAAAAATCCGGGTGTTTATCACACAATTTTTAACGCAAAAGATTTACCAAGCGGAATTTATATTTATAAAATTTCTATTTCTGGTAAATTTGGAAATTATTTTCAAACAAAGAAAATGACATTAATTAAATGATAAAAAAATTTTTCTTTTCATTTTTTCTTACAACAATTTTATTTGCTCAAACAAATAGTTTGTTAGAAGTTAAAAAACTTTATGAAGATTACGAATATGAAAAAGTTATTCAAACTTCTAATGTTTTATTAAACGATGAGCAGTTTCCGGATTCATTAAAAATTGATTTATATTTTATGCGGGCTGTCTCTTTCTTTGCTATTGGAAATGAAAATTTATCCAAAACAAATTTTGAAAATTTATTAAAGCTAAATAAAAACTACATTCTTGATACATCAAAGCTTTCTCCCAAAATAATCAACTTTTTTGATGAAGTTAAAAAAGAATATCTAAAGAAAGAGGAAGAAAAAATTTACTCGCCAGAAAACCTGGAAAAATTAAAACAGTTAGCCCAAGAAAGAGAAAATGAACTGAAATATTCCGTTTTAAAAAATATTTTTCTGCCGGGATGGGGACAAGTTTCTCTCAACAATCAAAATAAAGGTTACGCTTTAATAGGACTTTCAATTTCAAATTTAGTTGCAGCTTTTTATTATATATATGATACTAACAAAAAAGAAAATGATTACCTCTCCGAAATTGAAAAAACTTTAATTCCTCTAAAATATTCACGTTATAACGATTCATACAAAAAGAGAAATGTACTATTAAGTACTTTTGCATTTATTTGGCTTTACTCTCAGCTAGATTTGTTATTAAATGAAAAATACAAAGTTCAACAAAACTTACCTGAAATTAATTTGATATACGATAGTAATAAAAATTATAAACTAAATTTTCTTTTAAGATTTTGAGTGAATATCCTTCGTTTCGGGCGAAAATTTTTCGCACCATTTTGAATTTGTTTTTAAATAGAATCAATTAAATTCTTTGTTTTTAATCAATTAACTTAATAAAATAATTGGTTAATAAAATGGCACAATCATTGAAACAATAAATGCACACACACACAACGGACTCCGTCCTTAAGATTGGCGAAGGGTAAAAAGTTTAAGATGTTCCTTCGCCTTCTTTTTTTTAAAGAATTTTTTTAATGAGTTAATTTTTTTGTTATAAAACCGGCGTGTTAATTCCAATCACAAAATTATTAAGCCCTTTGTAATTCAATTTCCATGTAAATTCAATTCTGAACGGAAATAGTTGTTGTCCCAATCCAAATCCAATTTCTGCAAATGGTTTTTTGAATTCTGAAATTTTATTTGTTAATACATTTGTGGGTAAAATATTTTTACTTTGTTGTGAAGCTTCAATATATGAAGTGTTAAAATGAATACTAAAATTCATTTGCCAATCAATTAAAAAGGATAATCCCAATAGTCGGAAAAGTTCATCATTTAAATTATTTTCAACTGATAACATTATTACTTTGTCACCAAAAACTTCTCTTGTTCTTAACGTTCTGAAAGTAAATGATTGGCTACCGCTTTCAATATTTCCGGGTAGAGCAAAAAGCATTTGGTATGGAATTGCGTTTGTAGATTTAATACCAATTATTGAAAACCTTGTGCTTGCTGATTCAATTAATGGAAATGATCCGTTAATATTTAGTCTATATGTTTCAAAATTTAAATCGCTTTTTAATATTTCTTTGTTACTAAAAATTGCTGAACCTCCGAATGTTATGAATCCATTTCCACTTCCAATTCTTCTTCTGAAATATCCATCTTCAATAAATTTTCTAAAATCGAATTGAAAAGATGTTGTAATTGCATTTATTCTTGTATTATAGATCGGTTGATTTACTGAATAAGATTTATTTCTGTTTAGAATTGAGAAATCACTATTGTTACTTGCAGAATTATCTGTTCGGTTAAAATATCCTATTCCCAAATTCAAAATTGGAATTACCTGGCTTTGAACTGATAAACTAAATCCTTTGGTGTAATAATAATTTCTAAAATCATATTTACCTAAAACAGAGGTTAGTGTTGAAGTCAGTTTATTATATCTTATTGATTCAGTAAATAAATCGGTTAGTTTATTAAAAAGGGAAAAAGAAATATTTGTTGTTCTATAATCTCCTAACAAATAATTAGCAGTAATACTTTGTTTAAATTTTTTATCACTAAATCCAAATGATAAATCCAAATCAGCGTTAAATCTTTTATCAAAAAGCTGAATTGCATTACCTCCAAAATTTAAAGCATGACCTTCGACATTATTGAAAGAATAAATTGATAACGGACCATAAACAGAAAAATTTTTATTTATTGATATTGTAGTTGAAAGTATAGAAAAGTTATCCCAAAAAGTTTTTTCAATTGCTTCTAAACTATCTATTCTTTTGTATGCTGCAAGTTCCTCTTCTGTATTTGGTATTGTTTGAATATTTCTCCAATAAGTTGAATCTCTTTTATCTGCATCAGCTTTTACTTTTATAACTGTCATGTCAAAAAATTTTTCATCGATGTTACTGTTAATTTTATAATCAAAGAAAATTGAATTTAATTCAAAAGCAAATTTGAATAATCCCATTGGATTACCTTCCACATTAATTCTATAATCAATTGGCATCACAATGTTGTTTTCAAATGGTGTGAACTGTTGAATAATATTTATCTTGTTAAAAATTCTTCCGGGATTTGCCGGATCATTTAGCCCTGCTTCGAGTTTAACCAAATTGTATGTTTTATCAGAAATGTAAAGTGTTCCAACAAAACCGGGATTAATTCTTTTCAATGGTTCAAATTTTATTTTGAATACATTTTGTTTATCCATTGCAAGTGTATCTTCAATAAAATAATCATAATACTCAATTGCTTCATCGGCTATTGGACTTAACAAAGGACGATTAAAAAACCGAATGTCATCTGTGTAGAAATTTTGAATTAATCTTCCGCCGGTAAATATATTAATTGTAGATGGTGTATTTGCGCTTTGTTTTCTTGCTATTATTTCATCTTTATAAAAATTTGGTTTTTTATAATAACCACGGCTTTCATTTTCAATTAATCCAGTAATTTTAAGTTTTGATGAATCGCCACTTGAATCGCCAACAGCAACACTAACTTGAGTTCCGCTTGAATTAAAATCTCTTACTGTTTTTATTATTCCTTTTGTATAAGCACTAAAAATGTAAGAATCAATTTTTTGATTTCTTTCATGTTTCGCTTCAATTACTCTTCTTATTATTTCAAGTGCTGGGTTTTCTCCGGGTAAAACAGTTATTTCAGAAAGATTAATTGGAACTGGTTCTAATTTGATTTCTAAAAATTTATCAGTAGTGAGTTTTACATTTATCGTATCTGAAATATATCCAATGTTCGAAACTATTAATTTATAATTTCCTTTTTCTAATCTTAATTGAAATAATCCATCAAATGTTGATGCAGTTCCATAATTTGTTCCGGCAACACGAATATTAGAATAAGCAAGTGCTTGGTCATTATTTTTATCTGTTACTTTCCCTTTAATTAAAAATTGTTGAGCATTAATTTGAAATGTTACTATCAAAAGAATGAAATAGAGGAACTTCATTAAAACTCCTGACGAATTATTATTTAAAAAACATAAACAATATATGCTGTTAAAAAGATTCATATTTTAATATCTGTTATTAACCAAAAAAAATAATTCAAAACAGAGAAAGTAATCTTTTGTGTTTGACAAAATAAATGATTGTCATAATCAGATAAGTAAAAACAAAATTAATTAAAGAGATAAAAAGGGAATAAACAAACATACCATTAAATAATATCGTATAACTATTAATTTTATATAATTGATTTGAAAAATTTACACCCAAATAAATTGTAACCAAATTTAAAATGAACAAAATCATAACAATGAAAAACAAACCAAAGAGCATTCCTTTAATATCCGGGGGACTTAATTGCATATGAGAACTTATACAAAGGGAAATGTATAAGAAAATAAAAAAATATACTGATGTAAAATTTGAAGAAGTAAATAAAAATTTAACCAGCATATTTCCTATAGAAAATAAATTTTCAACATTGGCAAAAATATTTTTGATACTAAGGTTTTGAATTGAGTTTGCAGAAAGAAGATTTGAAATTTGATTTTGATTAGGCACTAAAAAGTACATCAACACATATAAAACAAAAGAACCAAATATTATTGGTCCTGCACCGATAAAAAAATTACCAATAATTTGATAATAACTATTTTTGTTGTAACTGTGATTAACATATCCAAGAGTTCCATCAAAAGAGTTTATTTGAAATAATTTCATTTCGTTTATTTTATGTCGGAATATTAAACAAAAAATTGCGTGACCAATTTCATGAACAGGAACTCCAATCCAACCTGTCAAATAAATATCAAGTTTATAATAACCAGAATTAACAAAAACTTTTCTTGTTAATTTCGAAATAAAAAATAATAACAACCCAAAAAGAAAAAACAAACCAAGCAAGCTTACAATTTGGTTAAAAGTAATTAAAGCTACTTTAAATAAGTATTCAAGAATTTTAAAAATTGAATTCATAAAAACATTTTTAATTATAAATATTTGAAAACTGAAATGTAATTTATGTAGAAACTACTTTTAAATGTAATTCCCAATGAAGATAATATCAACTAATTAAATAATCTGATTTGATATTAAGACTTACTTATGTTGGTTTTACAATTTTCAAATTTATAAGAGTTGTTTTTTCAAATCGTTTTGAAGTTGTTTTAACTTCAGCAATTTCCTGAATCAAACCGAAACCCAATGAAAAATATTTATCACTATACCAGGTAATGCCATTGCCGGTTCTAATTTTAATGCAGGAATATTTTTTATTTTCAATTATAACTTCATCATTATCAGACAAACAGCTAAAAACATTTTTATAATCACCCTGGTCTTCAAACCATTTATCTCCTATTTTAATTGGATATTTTAAATACACATCTTTTCGGAAATAATATGAACTATCAAAAGAATTAGCAAAACCGTAACGATATAAAATTGTATCTTCATAATTATATAATGAATAAGTTATAATTAATTCCTTCGTTAAAAATGCTTCTTTAGTTTGTTTCACTTTAAATACTTCAATCTCTTTACCTTCAAATCTTATTTTTATTTTATCAATAACTTCAATGCTTGAAATACTTGAATGAATAAGAGTATCATTTTGAAAAACATCATATTTGTATTCCCACTTGTTTCCAACAGCAAGCGGAAAAATTTGATTGGAAATAAAATTCTCTTCTGGTTCTACACTTGTACAAGCAAAACATGAAAACAATGAAAGTAAAATTATCGTTGATAGTGTAGTTTTCATCTTAATACGGCACTAAATAACTAACTGGAAATTGATTGTTACTCAATAGTGTTCAACTGGAAATTTTATTCACCATATAAAAGTTGCCCATCTTTAAATACATATAGACAACCCGGAGTCAGCTCATTCCACTTTTCGTTTGTCAATGGGCGAGTCGCTATAATAAAACCTCTTTGATCTATGCTCTTATTTTCAGCCAAATCAACTTCCCAATCTTCATCTCTAAGTGATATTTTAGAATATGGTGCACACCGCTCAGTCATACAAAGACCGTTATAACCATTTACGTCGCGATAAACGAAAAGATTTTCTCCCTCAGAAAAAAGAATATTCATATTGCCACATTCGTTGAAGTCACGAAGAATTACTTCAATTTTTTTAAAATCTGTAAAGCTGATTTTACTATCAGACATTATTGTAAGTAAAGCGCAAAGTAAATATTCGGAATCCGTTTCGCCTACAGGGTGAAATTTTAATTTAGTTTTTTTTATAACGGGATCTAAAGTACCGTTGTGGGCAAGGGCTAACTCTCGGGAGCGAAAAGTCTTTATAAATGGGTGAGTGTTCTTAAGAGCAGGCTCACCTTTACTTGCATATCTTACATGACCAATAAAAATCTTACTAACAAATTTATCATAATCTTTAAGGAAAGTGGCTAACTTGCTGTTTGAAGCATTTATTGGTTCTTTAAATACTTGACAAGCCGGACCATCAAATCGGGCAATTCCCCATCCATGCGGGTTATGTTTACCCCTATGACGAAATCCTCTGAAAGATATAGAACACTTTACTGGTTTATTAAAATTGAGCCCCAATAACTCGCACATATTTTTTTATCAACCTCCTGAATAATTAATAAGGGGGGATTTTTAACAACTGTAAAATAATTATAACTTTGTAAATATAATCACAAAATTATTTTATAAAACTGGTTCGGGATTTTCAACAAAATAAAATGTAATCATCTGAACAATTAAATTACATTTTATACCATACTATTACTCATCACTCATTATCTGCTTTTTAATTGATAAGATTATTTAACCTTCTTTATCGTTAATTCAGCAGATACAAATGGTGGAGCTGATTTAGTTGTACCACTTGCATAAATATTATCATTGTCTCCACGTTTAATAGTAAGGATTGTTTCATCTAATCCAAATTCAGGTAAATGAATGATTATTTTATTTTCTGATAGATTTTTATTCTCTATGACTTTTAAAGAGAATTCCTTTCTACCAAATCCAATTACATTATAATTTGCTGTGAGTTTCTCGAAATCAATTTCTATAAATCCACTGGCGTTATTTGATCTCCATTTGTTATTAGAAAATTCTGATATTGTTAAGGTTCCGCTCCAGATACCTTTTAATTTATTTTGACAATACAACTGCGATGAGAATTGTATAACAAATAAAATTGTCAATAAAGAAATCCTAACTATTATTTTTGATGTCATTTTATCCTCCTTGTAAAATATTAATTGCCTAACGGCGTTGTTTTTAAGCGGACACCAAAAGGTTTCCGCTACAAATACAACGACTTATTGTTTATGTTTTTCTTTACTTCCTTTATTTAATTATCCCTACAATTGTAAACTACAAATACCTCGTCCGACGGAATTTATCCTGCAGTATTTTTGCGGGAGCGTTCCGCTTGATACGTTGGTTATAAACCATTTTTATAAAATGAAATTAACTCCTTATTAATTACTTTTATTTTCTTTTCGATTTGCCAACGAATCGGATGTTTAGATTTTATAGAAAGATTTATTTCGGGAACATTTGAATAAATTGATTTTATTTTTTGAATTCTGCTTTCGATTAAACCCATGTATTTTTTGTCTTCATCTATATTTCCAAACGCATATAAAATTCCGTAAATATCGAATGACAGTAGCTTTTCATATACTAACAATTTATAATCACGTAAATCCCAGTTTGCAAAAAGCAAATGTCGTTTTGGAGTAGCATAATCAAAAAGATTAATAACCAATGGATTTAAACCTGAATTTATAAAAGCATAACGTAATATTCTAAGTGTAGTATCTTTAGAAAGGTTTGCACCATCAAATGATAAGGAACCGGGATTGAATAATACAACTAAAACCAATTTTTTATTTTGGGGATGCTTCTGTAAACACCAATGTCGGTAATTATCATTACTTTCCCAAAAGATTTCCCAGTTATCATATGATCTTTCGTAGACATAACCGTTTAATAGTGAATTGATAATACACCTCTAAAATTTTTCATAAACCATTTTCGGAATTATTAATATTCTCTCCACAAACAATAATAAACGGGTGTCCCATAACGGAAATTTACTTCACCATCGCTTATTCGTGTTTCTCCAGGAGCTATACTTGAAAAAACATAAATATCAGAATATTCTGAGGTAATAAAACCGTTTTCATTTAGAAAATAAATTTTAAAGTTTGGTTTAATGCTTTGACTGCCATTATTTTGAATTGTTACAAATATTTTATTTCCGTCTATTCTAAATTTCTTTATAGCAAAATCATTAAAGTAATTATCCCCTCCACTAAATCTGTATAAATTGTTATAGTAATTCTGAAGCTTTTTTTCTTCCCTTGCAATAAGGTTGCTATAAATATTTTTTAATGAATCTGCTTGTTTTATTTTAACTTCCGCTTCTCTGGCTGCATCTTCAATTTTCTTCTTAGCGATAATTTCTGCATCTACCAACTTTTGTTCACTTTCTTGTTTTAACTTGTCAAAATTTCCATTTATAGAGTCAAGTTGTTTTTCTGTATTATACCACTTTAATGCAGAACCAATTAACAATATGAGAAGAATTAAACTAATGAACTTGAAAATATCTTTCTTTTCCATTTTTAACTCATATTTGTTTTATAACAGCGTTGCAACTAAAGCGCCGCCCATAACAGAAATGCAGCTTTGAAAAACTAGCGTCAATAATTTTATAAATTTATATTTATTGCAACTAACTTACAAAAAGTAACCAAGTTTTGTTATACCAACTTTATATTTACTTCAAACGACCGTATCGAATTTATCCGCCTCTGGCGGAGAAGCGGTCGGGCTGAAGTGCGAGTTAGGTGTATTTTAAATAAATTTAATAAAGCTTATTCCCACAGCTATTACAATATTTTGCATCTCTTGGATTTTCAACTGAACAATTATTACAAATCATTAATAATTTAGTCCCACAATTAGAACAATACTTCACAGCACCTTGATTCCAATAATTGCACTTCGGGCATTTGTTGTTATCGTCTTCTTTATCAATCACAAGATTAGTCCAATCTTTACTTTGAGTTTTATTTGAAATTATTGAACCTCTGATTAAAAGAACTAAACTTACAATCATGGACATAATTGCAATGCCGAATTGTCCAGCTATCAGAAAAACAAAGAACATTCCAAATAAAATTGCCCCTATCAAATTCATTGATCCGCTAGATGTTCTTTCGCTTATTTTATTTTCTTTTTCTTCATTTGAATACATAAATATTCTCCAAATACACCTAACTATTATTTAACCCGCCAACAAATATCATCCTCCGTAATTATTTTCTCCAGAGTCCGATACGATTCCTAGCGTTTTGTTTTTTTTCTATTTCTTTCATATTAATATTATAACGGAAAAATATTTTAAAACAAGTGAAATATTCTTCTGTCTTTTTGCTGTAGTGATTAACTAGTAGTTCTGTCCTTACAAGATCAAGTAGTTTTGGTTTTTCTGTTCTTAAGTCCATCTTTGAACTCAAGTCCCTCTGTAGTTATTTGCAACTTAATTTTTTGAAATATTTTTGTCAAGAAATTTTTTGAAACAAATAACTTATTTCATAAATCTTTTAACGGTTGCTCTAAGTTCTTCTCTTGTGAATGGTTTGGCAAGATAAAAATCAAATCCGGCTGATAGAAATTCTTCTTTATCCCCCTTCATTGCAAATGCGGTTACTGCTAAAATTGGAATGTTTTTATAATATGGTATTTCTCTAATAATTCTTATTAAATCTATTCCTGTTAATCCTTTGCCTAAATTAATATCCATCAAAATTAAATTATACTCATTTGTTTTAACTTTGTTTATTGCATCTTCTGAATTAAGTGAAATTTCAACCGTTGCAAAATTTTTTAAAAATAATTTCATTACATCAACAGAAATTTCATCATCTTCAATTAAAAGTATTTTTGGTAGTTGCGATATTTGGTTTTGTTCGTTCAATTTATTCAGTATTAATCTTTTCTAAGTTCTAATTTCAACATTATTATCGAATTTTCCAATCTTTAGTTAAACTATACTATAAAAGAATATGGTCTTTCAAGTTCATTTTCTAATTCGGTTAAATTGATGTTTCTTGATTTTCTGAATAATTCTTTTCCTTGCATATAAAATATAATTGTCGGCACCGAAAAAACAGAATTTTGTGCAGCAAGTTCTTTTGCATTATTGCAATCAATATAAGCAAAAGAAAAAAGTGGAAATTTGTTTTCCAGTAGTTCAATTAATTTTGGTTTTAATATTTTACAAACATTGCATTCTTGTGTGCTAAAATAAACAACAGCTGCTTCGTTGGTTTTTATAAAATTATCAAATTCTTCTGTTGAAATTATATCTTCTGTATTCATAAATAATTTGTTAAACTATGATTAAATTTTTTCTTTCTTAGAACTATTTTCTGATTTTTTTATATAGCGATTCGATTTTATGTTTTACCTATTTGAAAATTTGCATTTTTTGTTTTTAAGCGCAACCGTTAGATGATTAGTTTTTGATTTGGTTACATGTTCATAAAAAATTTTTAAAAAGAATTGTTTGTAGATTAAATTTCATTTTAAAACGAGGAATATTATAAATAAAACTACAGATAATAATTTTTAATATTGATTATTATTTAACTATCAAATTTTTCCCTTGTTATCAAATTCCTCTTTACTAACTAATCTTTTTTCACAAATACGATATTGGTGAATATCAAAAAATCTTTTTAATCCATTTGCATATTTAGTAACATCCGGAATTTTAATATAACCCTCTTTCACTTCGCCGGTTTTACGGTTTTTGAATTTAATGTTAATGTATAATTCTTCTGGCATCAATAACCCTCGGAATTTTGTTGTGCAAAATTAATCTTTTTTGGGTTTGTTGACCAAATTCAATTTTTAGTTTCGTTTATCTTAAATCGGATTCGTAATACGTTATTTTCAAAGCTTGTAGAAACAATTTTGAATTCACCAATTTGTTTTGTTGATGAAATGTGTGGACCACTACACAAGCATTGATCATAATCTCCAATTTCAATTACACGTAAGTTATCGCCAGCTTCTTCCGGTAAACGGGAAAGGTTAAATTTTAATTTTGCTTCTTCTCTTGAAATAAATTTTTCTTTAACTGGTAAATCTTTTTTTATTATTTCATTAACTTTTTCTTCGATTGTTTTGATTTCATCTTCAGTTATGTTTCTTGTAAAATGATAGTCGCATTTCGATTTTTTCTTTTCAATATGAGCGCTGAATGCTCTTCCGCAACCAAAAATTTTATCCATTGTACCATTTAAAATATGTTCTGCTGTATGCATTGGTGGATAATATGATTTTGGATTTTCGTTATATTCCATCTGATTCTCCTTTCATGGTAAACTTTTTTTATCAAAAATGATTTGATTAAAAATTTAGAGCAGTTAATAATTTTCGAAAAACATTTTGCTATGCAAAAAAGGAACAAGTGCTACTTTTAATCCTTCAATATAAAGTTCTTTTCTGTTCATTTTTCCATTTGTAAAATATCCAACAGCGCCATGTTTTTGTTTTGTGTTTTCTTCATTCTGAATTTCATCCATAACTTCACCAAGTTCTTTTCCTTCTAACAATTTATCAACAACAATTTTTGGTAATTCAAAATGTGGAGATAAACCAAAACCACAATTTTTATTTTCATCAATAATGCACATGCAACCAAACGCAAACCATTTGTTAAATTGATTTATAATTCCACCTTCAATGCCAATAAAATATTTTGAGTTAAGTTTTTGTTGATAATTAATTTCGAAAAGTTTTAACGCTCTGTTTTTTGCACCTATAAAAGTTTCATCTCCAATCGGCTGATGCGAAACCTGTGATTCAACATCAACGCCAATTATTTCTATTTTATCAAAGTAAATTGAAAATGCTTCTTTTACTGCTTCAGTTTTTACAGGGTTTTTAGAACCGACAAGTACTTTCATTTTTTACCAAAAAAAAATTTGAGGGGGCGCCAAATTCTTTTTGCCCAGGCAGCTTCGTTATGTTCTGCCTGTTCATCTATAAAAACAAAATAATCTTTATTTTCTTCATAACCTTTTTGATTAAGTGCTTCAATCATTGAATCAACTCCGGGTTGTAAAAATGCTTCCAATCCTTTACCACCATTGTCAATATAAATTAATAAATCTTTTTTGGGTTCATTATAATTTTTAACAACTCTAACATAATCAATCGAATTAATTTTAAAAGCCGGTGAAAAACAAGCAGCTTTATAAAAAACATTTGGATATTCCCATGCACAAATCATTGAAATTAAACCACCCATTGAAGAGCCACCAACAGCAGTGTTTTTTGCATCGGTTAATGTCCTGTAATTTTTATCAACAAATGGTTTTATTTTCTCTACAATTAGTTTCATGTATAATTTACCAAGCTCTGTATTGTTGTATTCGTTTGCTCTGTCATCTGTGTTATTAATTCCAACTAAAATAAATGGTTCAATTTCATTAGTACGGATTAAACTATCTGCAACTTCATCAACCCGCCAGTCTATAAATGTATTTGAAGTTCTTGGATCAATTAAATTCTGACCATCGTGCATATAAAAAACAGGATAACGTTTTGATTTTTCATTTTCATAATTTGGTGGAAGCCAAACAAAAAAATTTCTTGAACGTAATCCATCAATTACAAAATTTTTATAATAATCAACTTTACCCGTAACTTGTCCATCAACTTTGAAATCAAATTTATCTCTCCAATTCAGAATTGTTTTTGTAAAAATTGTGTCTTTGGTTGGAATAAGAATATTGTTTCTTGGAATTGTTAAATCGTTACCCAAAGCTTCTGTTTGCCAACTTCCTTTAGTAAACTTAAATTCAATTTGTTCATTTTTATTAGCAATGAATTCATAAACCCATTTATCAGAAGAAATTTTTTTCATTTGAATTTTATCGGGTCTCCAAAATCCAAGTGGTTCAATATTCCCGGCAACAAAAATTTTTGTTGAATCATCAAGTTTTGGAGTAGTTATTTCAAATTTTATTTTCACTTTTTCTTGTCCAAATAATAAAGTTGAAAAAATTGAAACAAAGATTAAAATAAATTTCTTTTTCATTATAGAATTATTCCTTTTTGAATTTTGTTTTAATGTAAATCAGATTAATTTATAATAACAAAAATAAAGGATATCAAAATGAAATTAACAAGAAAAGATTTTTTAAAATCTTCAGCGATATTAACCGGTGGAATTTTTTTACCCGGATTTAAATTTCTTTCACCTTTACAGGATCAAAAATTTAGATTTGTTGATTTAACAAAAAATATTGGAATCTTTATAGAACGTGGAGGAACAATCGGTTATTACGCAACAAATGATGCTTTAATAGTTATAGATTCTCAAAATCCCGAAACAGCAAAAAATTTAATTGATGGATTAAAACAAAAAACAAATCGAAAAATTGATTTACTTTTCAATACACATCATCATGGCGATCACACAAGCGGAAACACATATCTTAAAGATTTTGCAAATAAAATAGTTGCTCATGAAAATTCTAAAATGTTGCAAGAAAAAAATTATGGAAACAATCCTGAAAGACCACAAACTTATCCAACTGCAACATTCACAAATACATGGAGCGAAGATTTAGGAAAAGAAAGAGTAACAGCAAAATATTTTGGATTAGCTCATACTGGTGGCGATTCTGTAATTCATTTTGAAAATGCAAACATTGCTCATCTTGGAGATTTAGTTTTCAACAAGACTTATCCTGTTATTGATCCTAAAGGCGGTGGAGATTTAAAAGGTTGGTTTGATGTTTTAGGAAAACTAATCAAACATTTTTCCAAAGACACAATTTTTATATTTGGTCATGCTGCAAGCGATGAACTATTAACCGGAAAAATCAATGATGTTAAAGAAATGCAAAACTATATTGCTGCTTTGCTGGAATTTGTATCAACTGAAATGGAAAAAGGAAAAACAAAAGAGGAAATAATTAATTCACCAGCAATACCGGGATTTGAAAACTTAAAAGAGCGTTGGCAGGGTGCAAAAAAAATGAATCTGGAAAGGGCATATGATTATTTAAAAGGTGAATAAAAAAGATAATATTAATTATATTTGGTTAAGTTAAAAAAAGAAAGAATAATGAGTCTCCCAAAAATAAATGAAATTTTTTTCCCAGATGAAAGTTGTGCTTATTACAATAATGACTTGGGGGTTATTTTATATAATAACGATAGCCTTAAACTAATGGATTTGTTAATAGAGCTTTTTCCTGAGGGAATATTTGATATGATATTTGCTGATCCACCATATTTTTTATCAAATGGTGGTATTACATGTCATGCTGGAAAAATGACAAAAGTAAATAAAGGAGAGTGGGATAAATCTAAAGGTGTTAATGAAAACCATGAATTTAATTTAGCTTGGTTGTCAAAGTGCCAAAAATTATTAAAAAAAGATGGAACTCTTTGGGTAACCGGAACTAATCATGTTATTTATTCAGTAGGATTTGCAATTCAACAATTAGAAATGAAAATTCTCAATGATATATCTTGGGAAAAACCTAACCCTCCACCCAATTTATCTTGTAGATATTTTACTCATTCAACCGAAACAATAATTTGGGCAGCTAAAACTAAAAACTCAAAACACAAATTTAATTATGAGTTAATGCGTAATTTAAATCGTGGCAAACAAATGAAAACTGTATGGACTATTTCTGCTCCTAATAATGAAGAAAAAAAGTATGGTAAACATCCTACACAAAAACCTTATCAACTTCTGGAAAGAATTATTTTAGCATGTACAGATGAAAAAGATATTATTTTTGATCCATTTTCCGGAAGCTCTACAACTGCAATAGCTGCAATTAAAAATAACAGATTTTTTGTTGGCTCTGAATTAGATAAAGAATATATTAATCTTTCTATAAAAAGAATTGAAGATGCAATAGAAAGCAAAAAAAATCATATAAATTTATTCGAGGTAAATTTATGAAAAAGGGTGGACGTGGGGGAGTTAAAACCCAAACTGGATTAACCTTTGAAAAAAATATTGATATTTACAAAATGCTTTCCAGAATCCCTGGTTATGAAATCATTAAATCACCTAAAAAAGCTGGGGTAGATATTTTATATAACAAAACTTTAGTGGGAAGATGTTTTAGAAAAAATGAGTTTTATAAATTCTTAAAAGAAAATAATATTAATTGGAAAGAAATTATTTCCAAAAAATATCTTCCAGATGATTCTATCCTTGTAATTGTAAGAGAAACAATATTTATAATTGAAATAAAGTATCAGCAAATTAGCGGTTCAACAGATGAAAAACTTCAAACTTGTGATTTCAAAAGAAAAATATTCCAAAAACTTGTAAAACCCCTTAATTTAAAAGTTGAATATGTTTATGTGCTAAATAATTGGTTCAAAAAACCAATATATAAAGACGTTCTTGAATATATAGAAAGTGTAAATTGTCATTATAAATTTAATGAACTACCACTTGCTTGGCTTGGTTTACCAGCGGGATAATAATATTAAATAATTTCTATGAAACAAATAACTCAAATTTTATTCTTGTTTCTTCTTTTACTTTTTTCATCGAGCTGTATTACCGAAAGCGATTTAAAATTTGAAAAATCCGTATCCTTAAAAAAAGATGATTCTACCACTGTTTCATTAAAATACAACGAAAGCACTTTGATTAATGATGAATTTTCAATTTCTTTTGAAGGAATTAAAAATGATTCCCGCTGCCCAATTGATGTAAATTGTGTTTGGGCGGGAAATGCAGAAGTTGTTTTAAAAATTAGTAAACATAATTTTGAAAAAATTTTTATTCTGAATTCTTTTTTATATCCAAAAACAATTGTATTTAATCAATATGAAATTGAATTAACAAAAGTTTTACCTTTACCAAAATCTAACGTTCAAATAAAACAATCCGAATATTCAATTCAATTAAAAATATATTACAATACAAATAAAGATTTTAGAAAAATACATTTAATCGATTCAACCCTGGATTGGATTATTTCAAAAGATTATCTGAAAATTAATTCTGTTTCAATAGAAAAAAACTTGCTTGATGTTTCTTTAAGTTATAGCGGCGGATGTCAGGAACATTTTATAGATATTTTTGCCTATACTTCAATTGCAAAATCGAATCCACCACAACTTACTTTACAATTTTCTCACAACGCCAATAACGATATGTGTGAGGCTTATATAACCCGGAAAATGCGGTTTGATTTATCTACAATTAAAAATTATTTGGCAGGATATAATTCTTTTTATTTGAACATCTATTCAACAGATGGAAAACTAATCAATGGTTCTCCTTTTCTTTTCAAAACTAATTAAAATGAAAAGCTAATCAACTTTATTTTTTTCTCTTCTTCCAGATGCATTCTTTCATACTTGGTTTTAATTGTGTATTCAAAAGGAAGGTCAGTTATTGAGTATAAATCATTTGTTTCAAAATGTAATTTTAAATTTTCTTCTTTTATTATTTTCAGTGTATAATTATATAAAGTATCATCATCTGTCTTTAAATTTATTTTTCCATCTTTTAATAAAATATTTTTATAGATTGATAAAAACCTTGGATGGGTTAATCTTTTTTTAATACTTCCGTTTCTTGGATAAGGATCGGGAAACGTAATCCAAATTTCTTCGAATTTAATTGTCTTAAAAATCTCTTCTAATTTTTCAACATAAGAAATTAAAAAGGCAACATTATTTAAATTGTTATTAGTTCCATTTTTTGAAGCATTCCAAATTCTGTTTGCTTTTCTGTCAATCCCTATAAAATTTTTAGATGGAAAATTTAAAGCAAGATTAATAGAATAATCTGCCTGACCACATCCAAGTTCAGCAATAAAAGTATTTTCATTATTAAAATATTTCTTTAAATCTTCTTCAACATTTTCATTCTTATAATCAAAAACGTTTTTAAAAGTTCTTACTTCGGCTATTTTTTTATGCTTTTTTCTCATTCTTATAACTTATTTTGGGGTGCAAAGATAAAAATTAAACACATTTTAATTAAAATTATTCTTAACTATTTGCACATAAATTACGATATTAACTTATAAATAAATAAAATTTTGAGTTCGAGATGAAAAAACTCGCAACATTTCTTCAAAATTATAAAAATCAGCTCATTCTACTTGTTTTCATACTAAGTATAATTGTATCAGTCGCGGTTTTTATTTATTACAATTTAGAAGTAAAAAAACTTGTAACCGAAAAAGAAAATGAATTAAAAACTCTTTCTCTCTTAAAAACAAAAATAATTTATAAGAATATAAAAGAAGGGTTTACAGAAGCTTATTTACTTTCAAAAGATGAAGTACTAATAGACTTATTATCCGGCAACAAACAGAAACTCTCAAAATATTTAGTTTCATTAAAAAATCAACATAATTATGACAATATTATCCTTACCGATACAAGTGGAAATATAATTGAATCAATTAATAATTATGAAAAACTAAACCCTTTTTTAATTGAATTCATTAAAAAGGCAGTGAAAACAAAAAAAATCTATTCAACCGATGTTTATAATTGTACAATACATGATAAAATTCAAATTGATTTAGTAGCGCCAATAATTAAAAATTCTAAAGTTTTAGCTGTAATAATTTTTAGCACAGATCCAATGTCCGAGTTATATCCTCTAATTCAAAGTTCTCCGGTAAGATATAAAACCTTCGAATCTTATCTCATAAGAAAAGATAGCGACTCAATAACTGTAATAAGTCCACTAAAATTTAAATCTAATGCTGTTTTAAATAAAAAATTTTCATATAATGATAAAAGAGCTGCAATAGTAAAAGCCACTAAAGGGTACACAGGATTAGTAGAAACTGTTGACTACAGAAATGTAGATGTGGTTGCTTATGTAAATCAAATACCTCATACAACCTGGTATATGGTTACTAAAATAGATAGAGAAGAACTCTATAAAGATCTTTTCTTTAAAACAACATTCCTAATAATTTTAACTTCAATTCTGATATTAACTATTTTCACTTCAATTTCATTTATATATAGTTATCGCCAAAGAAACCTATACAAAAGTTTATACCGTGCAGAACAAGAATTTGAAACCACACTAAGAAGTATTGGTGACGCAGTTATAACCACCGGTTTTGATGGAAAAATAAAATTTATGAATCCCATAGCCGAAAATTTAACAGGTTGGAGTTTGGATGAAGCATTAAACAAACCCCTTTCTCAAATTTTTAATATAATTAATGAAACAACAAGAGATATTGTTGAAAATCCTGTAAATAAAGTTTTAAAAGAAGGTTCTATTGTTGGTTTAGCAAATCATACTCTCTTAATTTCAAAAAATGGAAAAGAAATACCAATTGCAGATAGCGGGGCACCAATTAAAGATTATGAAGGAAAAACAATTGGCGTTGTTCTGGTTTTTAGAGATCAAACCGAAGAAAGGGCTGTCAGAAAAAAAATTGAAGAGTCGGAAGCAAATTTAAATGCTTTAATAAACAACAGAACCGAAGCAATTTGGTCTCTTGATAAAAATTATAAACTTATTGTATGTAACGATTATTTTAAAAATGCATATAAAGCAGCTTATAACTTTGATTTAAAAATAGGTACAGATTTAGTTGGCATACTATCACCTGAGCTTAAAGAAATTTGGAAATCCAAATATGATCAGGCTCTGGCTGGTAATAAAGTATCTTTTGAATTTGACGAAATTATTTTAGGTAAAAGACACTATTTTTATGTTTATCTTAATCCGATTATTACAAAAAATGAAATAACCGGTATTACAGCATTAAGCACAGATATTACTGAAACGAAAAAATTACAATTCGAATTAGAAAAAAGTGAAGAAAGATATAGAATAATTTCTGATCTTGTTTCTGATTATGTTTTTTCAACAATAGTACATAAAGATGGAAATATTGAGCTGGATTGGGTTGCTGGTAACTTCAAAGAAATTACGGGTTATACTTTAGATGAATACAAAGCAACCGGTGGTTGGGCTGGGCATCTCCACCCGGATTCAATATTACAGGATCAGGAAGACATGCGTAAAATTTTAAATAATGAAAAAGTAATAACTGAAGTAAAAACTATAACAAAAAACAATCAAATTGTCTGGGTTAGAATTTTTGCACAACCCTATTGGGATAAAAATGAAAAACGTGTAACAAAAATATTCGGTTCACTTCAAAACATAAATGAAATAAAATTATCAAGTTTAGCATTACAAGAAAGTGAACAAAAATTTAGCATTGCCTTTAACGAATCTCCGGTTGCGCTTTCAATACAGGATGATGAAAATATTTTCATAGATGTAAACCAGGCTTTTTGCGAACTAACAGGATATGAAAGAAATGAAGTAATAGGAAAAACCGGAACACAATTAAAATTGTGGGTTGAACACGAAGAATCAGATAAAATTAATAAAATTTTTGAAGAAACCGGTTCTATTAAAAATTATGAATTTTTATTTAGAAAAAAATCAGGCGAAATTAGAAAAGGATTGATCTCTGCAGTAGCCATTTATGTTAATGGAAAAAGAGCAGATATAGCAACCGCTGTTGATATAACTGAATTAAAAGAAAAAGAAGAAAAAATTCTTGAACAACTTGATGAACTACGCCGCTGGCAAAATTTAATGCTCGACCGTGAAGATAGAGTAATAGAACTTAAAAAAGAAGTTAATGATTTATTATCTATCCTTGGTAGAGATAAAAAATATAATGTTAATTAATTGATATTATAGATTTGTTCAGTAGTATTTGAGGTATAATGGTAACAGAAACTCAACATAATGAACAGGAAAGAGCTAGAAAAGCTTTATTAAGTCTTCTTGAAGATCAAAAATTAGCAACAGAAAAATTACGTAAAAGTGAAGAGAGATATTCTCTTGTTATTGAAGCTGTTGACCAGGGATTGTGGGATTGGGATGTAAAGTCCAATTCAGTATATTTTTCACCTCTTTGGAAAAAGCAAATTGGTTATGAAGATAATGAATTGGAAAATAATTTCGATGTCTGGATTGAGCATTTACATCCAGATGATAAAGATAGATGTATAAATTATGTTTTTAATTATCTTGAAAACCCTATTGGACCATTTGAAGTTGAATTTAGATTTCGCCATAAAGATGGTTCGTATAAATATATTTTCAGTAAGGCATCAAAAATATTAGATTCTAATGGAAAAGTAGTTAGATTATTTGGAGCTCATTCCGATATTACACAACAAAAACTCGCCGAAATAGAAAAAGTTCAAATACAAAAACAAAAAGAATTACAACAAAATGTTTTGGTTCAAACCGCTACTTCAGAATTTTTAAGAAATGGTGACATCGAAAAACTTTCTAAATTTATTACAGAAAAAGTTGCTGAAACATTTTCAATAGAAAGAGTTTCTGTTTGGTTTTTTGATTCTTCTGATTCTGAAAACGAATTACTAAAGTGCTTAGATTTATATGAGTTGTCTAAAAAAAATCATTCATCCGGTTTTGTTCTCAAAAAAAATGAATATGAAAATGAATTTTACTACCTGGAAAAAAACAAATATGTTGCTGCAAATGATCCTTTAACAGATATTAGAACCAAAGGTTATGTTCAAAACTATTTAATACCTAATAACATTACTGCTATGTTAGATGGTGGTATTAATTATGATGGTAAAAACATTGGTGCAATTTGTTTTGAGCATGTTAATTATAAACATACATGGAACAGTGAAGAAATTAATTTTATTTGTCAACTTGCTGATCAGATTGCAATTTGTAAATACAATTATGAAAGAAAAATTGCAGAACAAAAACTTAAAGAAAGTGAAGAAAAATACAGATTAATTGCTGAAAACACCGCCGATTCAATTGCTGTTTTTGATCTGAAACTGAATTACATTTACTTAAGTCCTTCAACTAAAAATTTCTTGGGGTATGAAATTGAAGAACTAAAATCTTTGGGTGTGCAAAAAATTCTAAAACCCGGATATTATGAATATATTTTTAATCAATTACACGAAGAATTAGAAAAAGAAAAAGAAAGTAATGTTGATTTAAATAGAAGCCGTACTGTTGTTTCCGAACAAATAAAAAAAGATGGGAAAATAATTTGGGTTGAAGCTACAGTTTCTTTTATAAGGAATGAAAATAATGAACCAATCGCTATTTTAACCGTAAATAGAGATATTACAGAAAGAGTTTTACTAACCGAAGAAATTAAAAAGAATGAAGAAAAACTAAGATTATTGGTTGAAGGAACTCCAAATTTCTTTTTCTACACCCAGGGAATTGATAAATATGTAAATTATGTTTCCCCAACTGTTGAACAAATTACTGGTTATAAACCGGAAGAGTGGTGCAAAAAGCTAGATTGGTTTGCTACTAATAATTCAATAAATAAACTTGCCAAAGAATATACACTTAAACATTTAAATGGTGAAATCACAAACGAACCTACTTATTTAGAATTATATCATAAAAACGGCAACAAAGTTCTTCTCGAAATTTATGAGAATCCGATTATTAAAGATGGAAAGGTTATTGGTATTCAGGGTATCGCTACAGATATAACAGATAAAAAAAGAGCTGAGTTAATTCAAACAATTCAATATAACATTGCTAATGCTGTTGTTACTTCTAAAACTTTAAATGAATTGTTTGAAATAGTAAGAAAAGAACTTAATACATTGATTGATACGAAGAATTTCTTTATTGCATTCTATGATGAAAAAAATGATATGCTTAGTTCTAATATAGATAAAGATGAAAAAGATGAGATACCTGTTTGGTCTGCTAAAAATTCATTAACCGGTTATGTTATTAAAAAGAAAAAATCATTTTTATTTTCTAAAGAAGATATTGTTTCTTTAGTTAATAAAGGAGAAGCTGAATTAATCGGAACTCTACCCGAAACCTGGCTCGGTGTTCCATTAATAATTAATCAAAAAGTAATTGGTGTAATTGCTGTTCAGGATTATTATAACAAAAATGCTTATGATAAACACAGTTTAGAATTATTGGAAATAATTTCAAAACAATTAAGCATTTACATTGAACAAAAAAGAGCAGAAGAATATATTCATAAACTTTCACTTGCCATTGAACAAAGCCCATCAAGTATTATTATTACAGATATTCATGGTAACATAGAATATGTAAATCAAAAATTCTGCGAAGTAAGTGGTTATTGTTTAGATGAAGCTATTGGCAAAAATCCCAGAATTTTAAAATCAGGTAAAACAGATTCATCTGTTTATAAAGAACTTTGGGATACTATTACAAATGGTAAAGATTGGGAAGGAGAATTCATTAATAAAAAGAAAAATGGTGAAATTTATTATGAAAGCGTTTTGATTTCTCCATTAAAAAATTCTGATGGTGTTATTACAAATTATGTTGCTATTAAAGAAGATATAACAGAAAAGAAAAAATTATTTGATAAAGTTATTCAATCTGAAGAACAATTCCGTTCTATTTGGGAAAATTCTATAGATGCAATGAGATTAATTGATGAAAAAGGTGTAATAATAGATGTCAACGAAGCATTTTGTAATTTGTTTGAATTATCAAAAGAAGAATTAATTGGCAAAACATTTGACGTTTGTTATGCAAATAAAGATAACATTATTACAAAGTTTAAACAAAATTATTCTGCAGGAAAAATTCCCAAAAAACTTGAAGCACAAATTGAACTTTATAATCATAAAAGAATTTGGATTGATGCTTCTAATTCATACATTAACATTAAAAACAAACCATTAATGTTGCTAAGTATTTTTAGAGATATTGATGACAAAAAGAAAATGATTGAAGAATTAATTGCTGCAAAAGAAAAAGCCGAAGAAATGAATCGTGTTAAATCACACTTCTTTGCTACTATAAGTCACGAATTAAGAACTCCTTTTGTGGGAATAATGGGTTTTGCTGAAATGCTTTTTGATGAATTAGATAATCAGGATCATAAAGATATGGCTGGCAGAATTGTTCAGGCTTCTAAAAGATTAACAAATACTTTAAATCAAATTCTTGATATGACTAAATTGGAATTTGACAAACAGGAATTAAACATTACAAACTTCGATGCAATTCAAACTTTGGATGATGTTTATCTTCAATTCGAAAAATCTGCTAAACTCAAAAAAATTGATTTCAAAAGAAATTTGAATGTGCCAGAGTTTTATATAAACAGTGATGAAAAATTAGTATCAGAAATTTTAATTAACCTTGTTAATAATGCAATTAAATACACAGAAAAAGGAACGGTTGAAATTTTTGCTGATAAAAAAATCATCAATAATAAAAAACACTTAGTTATTGAAATTCGTGATACAGGAATTGGAATATCTAAAGATAAGCACGATATTATCTGGGAAGATTTCAGGCAAGCAAGCGAAGGAACTTCAAGAAAGTTTGAAGGAACCGGATTGGGTTTATCAATTGCAAGAAGATTTGCAAATCTTATTAAAGCAAATTTATATCTCAAAAGTTCTGAGCTAAATGTAGGTTCTATATTTGTTTTAGAATTACCTCTTGAAATTGAAAATCAAAATGGCAACGCTCCTTTGAAAATTATTGAAACAGTTTCATATCAAAATGAAGTAATAGCTGAACCTATTATCAGCGCAAAGAAAAAAATACTATTTGTTGAAGATGATCAAATGGCAATTGATATTGTAAACAGAAGTTTATCAAGTTTATATGAAATTGATTCTGTAACAAATTCTGAAAATGCATTAAAGAAAATTGATGCTAATAAACAACCATATGATTTGATTTTAATGGATATTAATCTTGGTCGAGATCAATTAGATGGAATTCAGTTAACTGAATTAATCAGAAAAATTGATAACTATAAAAATGTTCCGATTGTTGCTTTTACTGCTTATGCACGCGAAGAAGATAAAAATGAATTTTTAAGTAAAGGTATGGATTATTATTTATCAAAACCGTTTACTATTTCTGACTTAAGAAATTTAGTTAAAGATATTTTAAATAAATAATTTCAATTAAGTACAAATTGTAATTATTAATTCAACTACTTAATCTATTTCAAAAAATTTAATTATGAAATTTCTAAAATACTCCTTAACCATTTTCATACTAATAAATAATTTTCTTTTCTCTCAAATCAAAAAAGAAAATATTTATAAAACCGTTGAATATTTAGCAAGCGAAAAACTTCAAGGAAGATTGCCCGGAAGTGTTGGTTATAAATTAGCTGCCGAATTCATTTCAAATGAATTTTCTAAACTTAAATTAAAACCAATTAATAAAAATTATTTTCAAAAACAAAAAGTTGAATACAATGAAATTTTATCCCCTGAACACTTTGCAATAATTAAGAATGGAAATAAAAAATTTTATGAACTTGGAAAAGATTATGTCTATCGTGGCTTTACAGGAAGTGGAAAGTTTACATCTCAGGTTGTTTTTTGTGGTTATGGATTATCTCAACCAAATCTGAATTATGATGATTATGAAAATATTGATGTAAAAGATAAAACTGTTATGGTTTTCAAATATAATCCTCGTTGGACAATTAAAGGCAAAAATTTTACCGATGGAAATCCAAGAGAAAAAGCAATTGTTGCAGCAAAACATGGAGCAAAAGGAATTTTATTTGTTTCATTTCCAAATGATAAAGAACCACAAAAACCAATCGGAAGTGTAATTAATGGAAATGGTGAACAAATGATAAATTTCCCTGAGATTCATATTGATTTACCTTTAGCAGATGAATTGTTTGAAGATAGTGGATTTACATTAAAAGATTTACAAACTAAAATTGATTCAACACAAAAACCTTTTTCTGTTCAATTAAAACATCAGATAGATATTGAAGTAAATACAAATTATGAAAAGGAAAAAGAAGTTGAAAACATTGCTGCAATTTTGGAAGGTGATGATATTAATTTAAAGAATGAATATTTAATCATCGGTGCTCATTTAGATCATGTAGGTAGCCAGGCAGGCAAAATTTATTTTACCGGAGCTAATGATAATGCTTCTGGTTCAGCTGTTTTGCTTGAAGTTGCAAAAGAACTTTCTAAATCAAAAAATAAACGCTCAATAATTTTTGTTTTTTTTGCAAGTGAAGAACAAGGATTAAATGGCTCAACCTTTTTTGCTCAACATCTTCCTTTTCCAAAAGAAAAAATAAAAGCAATGATTAATATTGACTGTGTCGGATTTGGAGACAGCATTCAGGTTGGAGGAGGAAAAAGTGCTCCTCAGTTTTGGCAAATTGCAAAATCTGTTGATGAGCTTTCAGATAAATTAATGATAAATGAAACATGGAGCGGTGGTGGAGCTGATGCAGAACCTTTTTATCAATTAGGAATTCCAACTTTGTATTTTGTTTCTAAAAACAGTTATAAACACCTACATATGTTAAGCGATAAACCGGAAACTCTAAATCAACAATTAATGAATTCAATTGCAAATCTTATTCTGAAAACCGCATTAGAAATTGTAAACAAATAATAATTAAGTTTATTTATTTTTCATCAACTTATCAACTAAAAATCATTTCAATAGTTTTATTATCAGATAATAAATTTTCAAAAGAGGAATAAATAAACTTAACATTTTTAGAAATTGATCTATAATTCAATTCCATAGTTTCTTTAGCCCGATGATTTATTACAAGTAATTCGACATCATTTAAAATTGCTTTTTTAAATAAAGCTTTTATGTGAACATCGGCATCAGAAAGTGAATACCCAATAAAAACTATTTTCTTAGTTGTTCTGATTTCCCGTGCTGCTTCGCTAAATAATTGCATAATGATCGAATTATTCAACGACTTTGAAAATGAAGGGGGCATAATCAAAGTTTGAAATTCAGTTCCATCAATAGGGCATCGAAATTCATATTCTTTGTTATCGGGATAAGTATAACCTAAAAATTTTCCTTTATTTAAATCTATTTTTCTATCCCACGGAGTTAATAAAATTTGATTACAACAATTACAATATTTCCAGTTCAAACTTCCATGCAATTTTAAAATTTTATATGAATTGGGATTTGCATCTTCATCTACCAAAATTGGTTCTCTTGTGTTAACCCAAAAATTATAATCTTTTAGTTGAGGTAATTTTTCATAATTCATTAATGGAATACAATAATCAATAAATCCATTTTTCTTTTTAAAAATAAAATCGAAAGCTTGTTCAAGAAGAGTATCATAATTTAAAGTAATGATAGAAACATTACTTGAGTGTTGAGTAATTAAATTCCAAAATTTATGATAGTAAGGACTTGATTTATCTGTTCTTAAATTAACAACATAATGAATTAGTTTGATTAAATATTCTTTTATGTCACGAATTTTTTCATAAGTATATTTAGAATTTAAGCTCTCATTCTGTGCAATAAAATAATCTAAAAAACCAAAAACAGCTTCAAGTTGAGGAAATTGATTTTCACTTTTATCAAACTCAAAATTATCAGTCAAAAACTCATTAACAATTTTTCCAATTTCAGAATTATAAATTTCATCAATTTCCTCAGAAATAATCATTGGTAAAAGTTCTTTTTGTAAAGGAACACCATCAGGGTTAGATGCCCCGGCTCCCAAAACAAAAATTACATCTCTTGTAGATGAATATCTCAAAAATTTTTCAATCATAAAATTTGTAGAAAGAAATTGCTACTTATTAATTTCAATCAATACAAGCTTTTTACCTTTTTCATTTCTAACATTAAAGGGCTTGTATGATAGTTCAAAAATAGTTGACTTCTTAATTTGAGCTTTGTACTTAAGTTCGGCGGTTTTGAATTCATCGGTTAAATCGCCTCCCTTAATTGCAGCAATGTATGCTTTCTCTTTAATAAGTGGAAGTGAATATCTGAAAAGAATAATTAATGGAACAGTTGCGCGGCTTACAACTAAATCAAAACTATTAGTATACTTTGAAATAAATTCATCACTTTCAACACGAGAATTTTCAACAACTACATTATTTAATTTTAGCTTATTTACAAAATCTTTTACAGCATCAATTTTTTTTGAAGTGGAATCAACCAACACTCCTCTTAAAATTGGTCTTGTAATCGCAAGTGGAATACCAGGGAAACCACCACCAGTTCCAATATCTAAAAACCGTGATACTTTTGCAGGTAGAAATTCAGAAATGAATGCAGAAATAAAAATATGATTCTCAACAATCTTTTCAACATCTTTACGTGAAATCAAATTTAATTTGCTGTTTTTCTGAACAACCAAACTAGCAAATAAAGCTAATCTTTCAAGTTGATATTCATCCGGATTAATTCCATTTTCCCAAAAAAGAACTTTAAGTTCACGTAAATATTGTTCTTGTTGATCCAATATTTAAATTCCTAAAAA
The DNA here is from genome assembly GCA_026417375.1 of Melioribacteraceae bacterium. Lineage (GTDB taxonomy): Bacteria > Bacteroidota > Ignavibacteria > Ignavibacteriales > Melioribacteraceae > Stygiobacter. The sequence goes on from JAOADJ010000008.1 coordinate 139,727, forward strand.
TTAACTTTTAAAATATACTAACAAAATAGAAATATCTGAAGGAGTAACTCCTGAAATTCTTGAAGCCTGACCAATTGTTCTTGGTTTTACTTTCGATAATTTTTCTCTTCCTTCAGCTGAAATTGTTTTCAAGTTAGTATAATTAAAATTTAAAGGAATTTGAATCTTCTCTAATTTTTCCATCTTTTCAACTAATTCATGTTGCCTTTGAATATAACCTTCGTACTTCAATTCAATTTCAACCTGCTCAAGTGCCTTTGGGTTTTTTAGTAATTCTAAAACAATTTCATCATCATTAAATCCTGAGTTTTCCAAAACTTCCTTTAAATTTAATTCGGGTCGTTTTACAAGTTTACCAACTATTTCCCCATTTTCAATTTTATTAATTCCCTTGCTTTCCAAAAGCTGATTTATATTCAACGGCGAAATTCTTTTTTGACTAAAAAGTTCAACAGATTTTGCAATTAAAACTTCCCTGTTTTGTAAATCCTTATACATTTCCTCCGGAATTAAACCAAACTCATAACCATATTTTAATAATCTTCTATCTGCATTATCTTGTCTTAAAAGCAAACGATGCTCTGCTCTCGAAGTAAACATTCTGTAAGGTTCATCAGTAGATTTTCCTACAAGGTCATCAATTAAAACTCCTATGTAAGATTCATTCCTGCTTAAAACAAATTCTTTCCTTTTTTGAATTTTAAGAGCGGCATTAATTCCGGCAACAATTCCTTGACCAGCTGCTTCTTCATATCCGGAAGTACCATTAATTTGTCCTGCAAAATAAAGTCCTTCAATTAATTTTGTTTCTAAAGTCAAATCAACTTGATATGGTGGAAAATAATCATATTCAATTGCATAAGCTGGTCTAACCATTTCTACATTTTCTAAACCTTTAATTTTTCTCAATGCTTCAAATTGAATTTCAGCAGGTAAAGATGAAGAAAAACCATTAAGATAAATTAAATCGCTATCCAATCCTTCCGGCTCTAAAAATAATTGATGTCTTTCTTTATCGGAAAACCTAACAACTTTATCTTCAATTGATGGACAATATCTTGGACCGACGCCTGAAATCAATCCGGTAAAAAGTGGAGAACGGTCAAAACCTTTTTCTAAAATTTTATGAACTTCCGGACTTGTATAAGTAATATGACAACTTACTTGTGGCAAGTATGGAAATTTTTCCTTTGGTGTTCTCATTGAAAACGGTTCAGGATTTTCATCGCCCGGTTGCTCTTCTAATATGTCCCAATTAATAGAACTTTTAAGTAATCTTGGCGGTGTACCTGTTTTTAATCTTCCAGATACAAAACCCATTTTAACTAAAGATTCGGTTAAACCAACAGCCGGCGGCTCACCAAATCGTCCTCCTTTAGTAGCATTAAATCCGGTATACATCAATCCATTTAAGAAAGTACCAGAGCATACAACTAAAGCTTTACATTTTATTTCGTTTCCCTTTGCAGTTTTAACACCAACAATTTTTTTATTTTCTTCAAATGCTTCGACAATAGAATCTTCAACTATTTCTAAATTTTTAGTATTAGCAATGACATTTTCTGCTTCTAAAGAATATAATTTTCTATCTGATTGACATCTTCCTGCCCAAACAGCAGGTCCTTTAGATTTATTTAATGTTCTGAATTGAATTCCGGTTCTATCGGCAATTAAACCCATCATACCGCCAAGAGCATCAACTTCATGAACTAAGTGCCCTTTAGCGCTTCCACCAATTGCGGGATTACAAGACATTCTTCCAATTGCGTGCTTATCCATTGTAACCAAAGCAACTGAACATCCCATTAATGCAGCTGAAACCGAAGCTTCAATTCCAGCATGTCCCCCGCCAACTACAATTACATCATATTCTTTCATTTATTTCCTTTCGTTTCACGTGAAACTAACTTTCAAATTTTAAGAATTGTTTCATGTGAAACATTATTTTCCAATACAAAATTTCATAAAAATATTATTTAATATATCATCCGAAGTTACTCTTCCAATAATTTCACCCAAAGAGCTTTCTGCATTTCTTAAATCTACAGCTATAAATTCACCTGACAATTTTTGTTCAATTGATAATTTTGCATTTTCTAAATATTCTTTAGCTCTTTTTAAAGCATCTAAATGGCGTATATTAGATACTATTGCTGATTTTTCCGAATAACTTTCAGAGCCCAAGGCTTTTTCTTTTAAAACTGCAAAAAGTTCATCTATGCCTTCACCTGTTTTAGCAGATATTTTTACATCACAATCAAAACTGAAATTTGGATTAAGATCAATTTTATTAATTACTTTAATTATTCTTTCTTCGTCGGTAAATGATTTCAGTTTGTCAAATAATTTTTGTGAAAAGCCTGTTTGAATATCATTTAAGAAAATTACCACATCGGAATTTTTTATCGTTTCCACACTGCGATTCACACCTTCCTGTTCAATAACATCATCTGTTTCCCTAATTCCTGCAGTATCATAAAGTGTAAAAAGTATTCCATCTATGTTTACTTCTTCTCGAATTATGTCTCTGGTTGTTCCAGGTATTTCGCTGACTATAGCTCTTTTTTCCTTTAATAAATAATTTAAGAGTGATGATTTTCCAACATTTGGTTTTCCAACTAATGCTACATTAATTCCATCTTTTATTATTCTGCCAAATTTATAAGTTGAAATTAAATCATCAATTTCTTTTTCAATTTCATCTATTTGAATTAAAACTTGATTAAGAGAAACGAATTCCAAATCTTCTTCGGCAAAATCTAATTCTAATTCTATGAGTGATGAAGAATTAATTAATGAATTTCTTAAAAAGTTCACTTTTTGTGAAAGTAATCCATCAAGTTGATTACGTGCGCCCCGAAGAGAAGCTTCTGTTCTTGAATTAATGATATCTGCAACTGCTTCTGCCTGAGCTAAATCTATTCTTCCATTTAAAAAAGCTCTTTTGGTAAATTCACCTGGTTCAGCTAATCTTGCACCAACTTCAACTAATCTTTCGATGATTTTTTTTACAATAAGGGTGCTGCCATGAGAACTAATTTCAATTGAATTTTCTCCGGTGTATGAATGTGGAGCTTTGAAAACAGAAACTAAAACATCATCAATTAAATCGTTATTTGAATCTGATATTCTACCATAATGAATTGTATGTGTATGTGCCTGAATTAATTTTATTTTACCTAAAAATATTTTGTCAACAAGCTCAATTGATTTTTCTCCGCTAACACGTATAACCGAAATTGCACCAACACCCGGTGCTGTTGCTAGCGCAACTATTGTATCTTCATCTTGGGTAAACATATAATTCTCAAATTAGTATTTTAAAAATAAATTAAAATGAATGGATACTCAATTCGTTTAATTATTTCTTGTTATTATATTACTAACTAGTAATATATTGGTTAGTAATATTTTTAGTTTTACCGAAACTATTAATTATCATTAATTGTAAAATTGAGTATAATAAAACTAATTTGTAAAATAACTATATGAATTTTGAAACGAGGTGAAAATGTCTTTTAATTTCAACAAACTTACTGTTAAAGCACAAGAGACGATTCAAAATGCTATTGAAATTGCACAAAATTATAATAATCAAATAATTGAACCAGAACATTTATTAGCGGCAATGTTGCAGGATTCATCAAATGTTGCTGTTTCTATTATTCAAAAAAGTGGTGCAAATCTTAATCAACTGAAAATTAAAGTTGGTGAGTTACTCGAAAAACTACCAAAGGTAATTGGTAGTGGAATTGGAAATCAATCCCTTTCACAAAACAGTGCCAGACTTTTAGATATATCTGCAGATGAAGCAAAAGCACTTAAAGATGAATATATTTCCAACGAACACATTCTACTTGCATTAAGTGATGATAAATCATCTGCGGGAAAATTATTAAATGATTATGGAATAAATAAAAATGTAATTTTAGCTGCATTAAAAGATATACGTGGCAACCAACGTGTAACATCTCAAAATCCGGAAGAAACCTACCAGGCTTTACAAAAATATGGACGCGATTTAAATGAACTTGCCCGTTCAAATAAACTTGATCCGGTAATAGGAAGAGATGAGGAAATAAGAAGAGTTCTTCAGGTTTTATCACGCAGAACAAAAAACAATCCGGTATTAATTGGAGAACCGGGAGTTGGTAAAACAGCAATTGCAGAGGGAATTGCGCACAGAATAGTTGCTGGTGATGTTCCTGAAACCTTAAAGACTAAAAGAATAGTTGCTCTTGATATGGGAGCTTTAGTTGCCGGAACTCAATACCGTGGACAATTTGAAGAAAGATTAAAAGCAGTTGTTAAAGAAGTTCAGGAATCGGACGGAGAAATTATTTTATTTATTGATGAGCTTCATTTATTAGTTGGTGCTGGCAAAACAGATGGTGCAATGGATGCGGCTAACATTCTGAAACCCGCTTTAGCCCGTGGCGAATTACATGCAATCGGGGCTACAACACTTGATGAGTATAGAAAATATATCGAAAAAGATGCGGCACTCGAAAGAAGATTTCAACCAGTTTTAGTATCAGAACCAACCGAAGAAGATTCAATTTCAATTTTACGTGGATTAAAAGAAAGATATGAAGTTCATCATGGTGTTAGAATTACAGATGGAGCAATAGTTGCTGCAGTTCAATTATCAAATCGATATATAACAGATAGATTTTTACCTGATAAAGCTATTGACCTTATTGATGAAGCAGCTTCTAAATTAAGAATTGAAATTGATTCCATGCCGGAAGAACTTGATGCAATTGAAAGAAAAGTTAAACAACTTGAAATTGAACGAGAAGCTTTAAAAAGAGAAAACGATTCTGAATCTGCAACAAGATTATCTGAACTTCAAGATGAATTAAATCAACTTCTTGATGAAAGAACACGTTTAAGAAGCCATTGGCAATTAGAAAAGGAAAAAATTCAAAAAATACGATCAATGAAAAGTGAAATTGAAAAAGCTAAATCTGAAGCAGACCGATTTGAACGGGAGGGTGATTTTGGAAAAGTAGCAGAAATTAGATATGGATTAATAAATGAACTTGAAAGAAAATTAAAAAAAGAAACTGATGAATTAGCATCAATTCAAAAAAACAATAAAATGTTAAAAGAGGAAGTTGATGCAGAAGATGTTGCTGAAGTGGTTGCAAAATGGACTGGTATTCCAGTAAGCAGAATGCTTGAAAGTGAAAGACATAAATTATTACATCTTGAAGAAGAATTACATAAAAGAGTTGTTGGACAAAATGATGCTGTTGCGGCTGTTGCTAATGCAATCAGAAGGTCTCGTGCCGGTTTACAAGATGTAAATCGCCCGATTGGTTCTTTTATTTTTATTGGCACTACTGGTGTTGGAAAAACAGAATTAGCAAGAGCTTTAGCCGATTACCTTTTCAACGATGAACATGCAATGATAAGAATTGATATGAGTGAATATATGGAAAAATTTTCTGTTTCAAGATTAATAGGAGCTCCTCCGGGATATGTTGGTTATGATGAAGGTGGTCAATTAACAGAAGCAGTAAGAAGAAGACCATACTCGGTTGTTTTACTCGATGAAATTGAAAAAGCGCATCCCGATGTTTTTAATATTTTGCTTCAGGTTCTCGACGATGGAAGATTAACCGATAACCAAGGAAGGACTGTTGATTTCAAAAATACAATTATAATAATGACTTCAAATCTTGGTTCACATTTAATTCAAGATAAATTAATGGAAATAAACGAAGATAATTTTGAAAACATAATGGGTGAATTAAGAATTAGTTTAACAGAATTATTAAGAAGAACTATTCGTCCTGAATTCTTAAACAGAATAGATGAAATTGTTTTATTTAAACCATTGTTAAAAAATGAAATTAAACAAATTATTGATATACAACTACAAAAAATCGGAAAACAGCTTGCAGAAAAAAATATAACTCTTGCAATTGATGAAGAAGCAAAGGAATTTCTATTACGACATGGATATGATGTTACTTATGGCGCTCGCCCTATGAAAAGAACAATTCAAAGATATTTAATCAATCCTCTTTCAACTGAATTGTTGATGAATAAATTCGAAAGTGGTGAAACTATTTATATTTGTTGTCCTACGGGTGAAAGATTAGAATTCAAAAAGAAATAAATTATTAATGCAGATTTTTGTGTAAGAAAAATTTATTTCATAAAAATCTGCATTATTATTTTAAACATTTAACTCACTTCATTAATTTTCACATCCGTAATTAAAACTTAATCGTTAACTATTGGGATTATCAAGTGAAAACTAAAATTTTCTTATTGCTCTTACTAAATTTTATAACAATTTATTCGCAAATTAAAACTGTTACTGCCGTTAGAACAAATATGGCTCCACAAATTGATGGTAATTTGAATGATGAAGTTTGGAACAAAGCAATACCTTTTTCTGATTTTCTTCAGCAAGAACCAATTGCCGGAAGCAATCCATCATACAAAACAGAAGTGAAAATTTTATATGATGAAAATAACCTCTACTTATCAGTAATGTGTTATGATGATGAACCGAATAAAATTATAGCACGTGAAATGAAATGGGATGGTTTTATAAGTGCTGATGATAACATCAAAATTTTATTTGATACTTTTAACGATAACAGATCGGCATATTGGTTTGCAACAAATCCACTTGGTGCAAAAGATGATGCACTATTAACCGGTTTTGAAATGAAAGATTTTAATGAAGATTGGAATGGCGTTTGGGATGTTGAATGTAAAATTTTGGAAAATGGTTGGAGTGCCGAATTTGTTTTTCCTTTTTCAACTTTCAAGTTTTATGATAACGAAAAACAGGTTTGGGGATTTAATATTCAACGAACGATAAAAAGAAAAAATGAAGATGTCTTATGGACTTCTGTTGGTCAGAATTTAGGAATTATGAAAATATCTTATGCCGGTGATTTAATAGGAATAGAAAAAATCAAAAGAGGAAATCCAATTTATATAAAACCTTTTATCACGGCTGGTGCTCAATTTTCAAAAAATGTAAATGATAAAATTCTTGAACCCGGTTTAGATCTAAAATATGGAATTACAGAAACATTAACGCTTGATGCAACTATAAATACAGATTTTGCACAAGTTGAAAGTGATAGAGCAAGAATAAATCTTTCACGCTTTCCCCTTTTCTTTCCGGAAAAAAGAGAGTTCTTTCTTGAAGGTAAAAAATTCTTTGACTTTAATCTTGGTGGCAATAATACAATTTTTTATTCAAGAAGAATTGGATTAAAACGAGGTGTTCAAATTCCAATTATTGCCGGGGCAAAACTAATTGGAAGGATTGATGATTTTGAAATTGGTTTAATTGATATGCAAACAGCAGAAAAAGATTTAGAACCAACAACAAATTATTCTGCTGTAAGGTTAAAATATGATTTACTGAATTCGTCTTACATTGGTTTTATGACTACAAATAAAGCCTATTCCAAAAATTTATCTAATTCAATCGGTACAGATTTTAATTTTTCATTTAATGATTTTTTAGGTGATAAAAATCTTGTTTTATTTGGAGCTTTAGCTAAAAGTAATAACAATGATTCTCCTGTAAATTCCTGGGCGGGTAATTTTTTTGTTGATTTTCCAAATGATTTTATAGATACTTTTTTAGGTTATCGGTTCATTCAATCCGGTTTTGATCCTCAGCTTGGTTTTGTTTCAAGAAAAGGTGGTCAACAATTTATTTATAATCTTGAAATTGAACCGAGAATAAATAAATATGGAATCAAGAAACTTCGGTTTCAGCCTGTTGAATCAAATTTCTTTTTAGATGGAAGCGGAAATTTAGAAACCGCATCTTTTATGTTTTCACCAATTGGAATTGTTTTTGATTCCGGAGATCAAATTAGTTTTGGTATGGGAAGAACATTCGATTATCCAAAAGAAGATTTTGAAATTTTCGATACAACAAAAGTTAAAGCCGGAAAATATTGGGAAACCGGTTACGGTGTGGAAATTGGAACTTCTGCTTCCAGAGATATTTTTGGAAGATTTGAATTCGTTCATGATGGTTTTTACGGTGGCAAAAGATCTTCAATTCAAACAAGAGTTAATTATACAATAAATAAACATTTTACAATTTCTGCCGACTACCAAAAAAATATTATTTCATTTAAATCAAGTAATTTTTCAACTGATGAATTTGGCGGAAGAATAACTTATAATATTTCAACAAAATTGCTCTCCTCTATTTTTACTCAATGGAACAATGAACTAAACGAAATAAATATAAATTATAGATTTAATTGGAAACCAAAAATTGGCAGCGATTTCTATATAGTTCTTAATCAAGTAATTTCTACAGAAAATAAAATTCAATCAAAAGATTTTGCAGTTTTAGCAAAATTCGTTTGGATGTTTATTATTTAACATGAGATAAAAAATGAAAAAAATAATTATTCTAATATTAGCTTTTACTTCTTTCGTTTTTACACAAAATAAAAAATATCCAGATGTAACAATTTTTGAAGATGCAATAAGACACTTTAACGATACGCTTGCATTAAAATTTAATTATACCCGATACAAGCCATCGCAAGTTAAAGAAATTGCATGGAATTTAGTTAAATATCAAAACAAAGATGGTGGTTGGCCAAAAAATATTGATTGGCTTGCTAAAATTGAACCAGATTCAGTAAAAAAATTGTTAACAGATCATTACAAGAAAAGTACGCTGGACAACCGAAACACATATTCTCAGGTTGAATATCTTGCTCAGGCATATTTACTTACAAAAGAAGAGCAATTCAAAAAAAGTGCTGAAAAAGGTTTAGATTTTATTTTATCTCAACAACGTAAATCAGGAGGATGGCGAGGCTGGGATGTTGAAGCAATTACATTCAATGACGAAGTAATGACTGGTATAATGAATTTACTTTTAGATATAAAAGAAAATAAAAAACATTTCTTCTGGCTGGATAAAGAAAGAAGAGAAAAAGCTTCAACTGCTTTACAAAAAGCAATTGATGTTACTTTAAAATGCCAGATTGTTGTAAATGGAAAGAAAACTGCATGGTGTCAACAACATGATCATGAAACTTTTATAGCTGTTGGAGCCAGAACATTTGAACTTCCCGGAATTTCATCTTTAGAAAGTGCAGCGGTTGTTAAATTTTTAATGAGAATTAAAAAACCAAATAAAGAAATTATTGAGGCAATAAATTCTGCAATTGATTGGTTTGAGAAATCAAAAATTTATGGAATTCGTGTTGTAATTGACAAAGAAGATTCTTCAAAATCCGATTACAATGCAAGAAGACCCGATAGAAAAGTAATTAAAGATGAAACCGCTCAACCAATCTGGGCAAGGTTTTATGAGATAGAAACTAATAAACCATTTTTTTGTAATCGTGACGGAATAAAAGTTTATTCAATGAGCGAAGTATTGCCGGAAAGAAGACGCGGTTATGCCTGGTATGGTTATTGGCCAGATGAAGTTTTAAAATTATATTCAACCTGGAAAAAGAATTTAACTTATAATTAAATAAAGGAAATGTTATTTGAATGAAATTATTTTAAATGGTTTTTCAAATTTAAATACACCAGCTATTCTTTTTTTTCTTCTTGGATTTATTGCATCCGTTATTAGATCAGATATAAAAATCCCTGATTCAATTGTAAAAATATTATCAATCTATTTAATGATTTCTATTGGATACAAAGGCGGGTATGAAATTTATCATAATGGAATTAGTAGTGATTTATTCAAATCTGTTTTAATTTCATTTTTACTTGGATTTTTATCAACGTTAATTGTTTTCTTTATTGTATATAAATTATTAAAAAAAGATTCTGTTAATGCAGGAGCAATAGCTGCTCATTATGGTTCTGTTAGTGTTGTTACATTTATAACAGCAATTTCATTTTTAGAAAAAATTGGTGTTGAATACAAAGGTTACATAGTAGGAATGCTTGCTTTAATGGAATCCCCTGCAATTTTAATTGCATTAATTTTAGTTCGTTTGTTTGATAAAAAAACAATCAACTTTGATCCTTCCGCCTTTAAAGAAATAATTAAAGAAGCCCTTTTTAATGGAAGTATAGTTTTACTTTTCGGAAGTTTAATAATTGGATTTATAAATGGAGCGAAGGGATTTAATTTAATTTCACCATTTTTTGTAACTCCGTTTCAAGGTGTATTAACTTTATTTCTTTTAGAGATGGGAATGATTGCAGGTAAAAGAATTGAAGAATTTAAAAAAGTTGGAGCTAAACTTGGTTCGTTAGCTGTTTTGTTTCCTATTGTAAATGGTATTTTCGGTGTTTCAATTTCGACCTTTTTTGGTTTAGATATAGGTACTTCAACTTTATTTGGAGTTTTGACTGCAAGTTCATCTTATATTGCAGCTCCTGCAGCAGTAAGATTAGCATTACCTGAAGCAAATCCGACTTTTTATATTACAATGTCGCTGGCTATCACATTTCCATTTAATATAATTTTGGGTATTCCATTATATTTTTCATACGCAAATTTGTTACAAAAATTTTTAGGTTAATTATGAAAAAACTTGAAATGATAATTGAAACCGTTGAATTAAATAGTTTAATCAAAATGATAGAAAAAGTTGGTGTTCATGGTTTTACTATTTTAAATGGTGTTACAGGAATGGGAAAACATGGAAAAAGTGTTTCAACTTCTTTGGTTGATGTTGGTGATTACAATATGGTTATTGTTGTAGATGAAGAAGAAGTTATAAATAAATTAATAGAAACTGTTAAACCATTTCTCAAAAAATACTCTGGAGTAATGTTTCTTTCCAATGTAGAAATAGTATCATAAGATTTATAAAAACAATTAATGACAAAAATAAAATTAGAATTACTTTCCCCCGCAAAAGATTTACAAACTGGTATTGCAGCAATTGATTGTGGAGCCGATGCAGTTTATATCGGTGCACCAAGTTTTGGCGCAAGAGAAGCTGCAGGTAATCCAATCGAGGATATTCATCAACTTGTAAATTATGCTCATAAATTTTGGGCTAAGGTTTATGTTACTGTTAATACAATAATTTTTGATGAAGAAATTGAAACCGTTCAGAAATTAATAAATCAACTTTACGAAATTGGTGTTGATGCTGTAATTTTTCAGGATATGGCACTATTAAAAATGAATATTCCACTAATTCAACTTTATGCATCAACACAAACTCATAATTATGAAATTGAACGAATAAAACTTTTAGATGAACTCGGTATTAAAAGAATTATTCTTGCGCGTGAATTAACAATTGATGAAATAAAAAAAATTAAAAATGAAGTAAAAGCAGAATTGGAATTTTTTATTCATGGGGCATTATGTGTTAGTTTGAGTGGTCAGTGTTACATGAGTTATGATTTTAGCGGAAGAAGTGCTAATCGTGGTGAATGCGCCCAAAATTGTCGATTGCCCTATACTTTAATTGATGCAAACAACAATATTCTTATAAAAGATAAACATCTATTATCTCTGAAGGATTTAAATCTTTCCCATTATATAAATGATTTAATTGATGCCGGAATCACTTCGTTTAAAATTGAAGGCAGGCTGAAAGATATTTCTTATGTTAAAAATATTACAGCATTTTACCGTCAGCTAATTGATGATATAATTAAAAATAAACCTCAATATGAAAAATCATCTTCTGGTTATTCAATAATTCCATTTCAACCGGATCCCGAAAAAACTTTTAATCGTGGATATACAAATTATTTTATTAATGACAGAAGCGAAAAAGTTTCTTCTCATGAAACGCCAAAATCAAAAGGAAAATATTTAGGTAAAGTAATTGAAATTGATAAATCGGGTTTTAGAATTGGTACTAATGAAAAAATTTACAATGGCGATGGCATTTGCTTTTTGGATTCAAAAGAAAATTTAGTTGGTTTTAATGTCAATAAAGTAGATGGAAATAAAATTTTATCTAAAGAACTTTATGGTTTAAAACCCGGAACAAAAATATATCGCAATTTTGATTATGCTTTTAATAAAGAATTGGAAAAAGATTGCAAAAGAAAAATTGATGTTGAATTTGAAATATTTGAAACAGAAAATGGAATAAGAATAGAATCAAAAGATGAAGATGAAATTAAAGTATCAAAAACATTTGAAACAGAAAAACTAATTGCTAAAAATGCTTTGCAGGCAATTGAAACCTTAAAAAATAATTTGTCAAAAAGTGGCTCAACAATTTTTAATGTTAACAATATCATTATTCACTTATCGCAAACTTATTTCTTTACAACAAAACAAATAAACGAGTGGAGAAGAATTTTATTAGAAGAACTTGAAAAAGAGAGAACACTAAATCACAAAAGAGAAATTTTTGAAAAAAGAAAGACAAAGATTTCTATTGACCATGAACTAGATTACAAAGCAAATGTTGTTAATTCACTTTCAAAAAAGTTTTATGAAGAGCTTGGTGTAAAAGAAATAGAACCCGGTTTCGAATTACAAAAGATTCATTATGGTAAAACAGTTATGACATGCAAATATTGTATCAAAGATGAACTTAATCTTTGTCCATTTGATACTGATAAAAAAGTAAATGAACCGTTGTATTTGGTTCATGAAAACAAAAAATATGAATTGGTTTTTAACTGTAAAGAATGTTTAATGGAAATTATCTCCAGATAAATTTATTTTTTAACAAGAGTAAATTTTTTAATATTTAATAATGTGAAACCACATTACAAAATAACAATAATATATTTTACTATTTCATTCGCGTGGATTTTCTTTTCTGATAAGTTGGTCGATTCTTTAAGTTTATCAACCGATAAATTAACTCTTCTACAAACTTATAAAGGTTGGTTTTTTGTTTTTGTTACTTCAATACTTTTATTCTATTTAATTCGTAAAGCTCAAAATGACTTAATTAAAGAAGAAGAAAAAAAATATCTTTTATTTAAAACAACAATGAAGGGTGTTCATCATATATTAAATAATTTTTTAAACAGGATGAACCTCTTTAAAGAAATTGCAAATGAAAGTAACGCTGTTGATAAAAAAACAATTGAGTTGTTTGACAAAGTAATTTTTGAAACAGCGGAAGAATTAAAAAAATTAAGTGATATTGATAATCCGACAGATGAAAAAATTAAAAAAGCTATTTATAACAATACAAATGCCGATTATTAATTTTTAACTATAATTCCACTTTGTTTTAACAAATCTATTTCTCCCACTTTAGCAATATAGAAAGCATTTATTAATCTGCTTTGAGAATTAAAATAATTTTTTTGGACTTCTCTAAATTCAATTGGAGATATTGAACCTAATTTTAATTCTTCAAAAGCTAAATCAAGATTTTCTTTTGCAACTTCAACGTTAGATTTTTCCAAAGCAAGTAATTCTAAATTCTTTTTGTAATTTTTATAAGAAGTGATTAATGCTGTTTCAATATCGTTTTTAATTGCTTCGAGATAAATTATATTTTTATCAAAATTTATTTTGGCATTCTCATAAGCAAGTTGAGAATTGAATCCGTTAAATAAATTCCAACTTAAGCTAATACCGTAATTATAACCATAACTTTTATTTGATTTAACTAATCCGGCATCAGCAATTGATTGCAAATAATTATATCCTGTATTTAAAGTTATTCTTGGTAAAAATTCTGAATAAGTTGAATTTACATCATAAGAAGAAATTGTTTTGAATTTTTCTGCCTGAATCAAAGAGGTATTTCTTTCAAAAGCAATCTCTTTAATTTTTTGAAATGATAATCCATCATCAACATAGATTGAATCTTCAACATCAAAATCATAATTAGGATCAAATGCTAATAAATTATTTAAAGTTGTTTTAAGGTTACTTAACAAGATTTCTTGATTTAACAAATTAGATTTATCGGCATTTAAATCAACCTGAGCACGTAATACATCAAATTTTGATGCAGAACCCACAGCAAATTTTTCATTCGCAATTTTTAATCTTTCTTCCGAAACTGAAATGTTTTCTAATGCTGTTTTATAGTTTTGTTTTTGTCTAACTATTTCATAGTAATTTTTAATAACATCATAAACTGAATTTTCAATCTGCTTGCGTAAGTTTATTTCACCAAGTTCTTTATATTCCTTTAGCTTTGATAAAGTTGTAAACATTTTTAAACCATCAAAAATTGTCCAGCTTAATGCAATTCCCGCATTAGTTGAATTTGAGCCTGCATTTTTTTTATCAACACTCTGCCCGGTTGAATATTCCTGTTTAGTATTATTTACTGTTCTTGTTTTTGAAGCCGATAAATCAACTTTAGGTAAAAATCCTGCATTTCCAACTGAATAATTATTCTCGCTCAATAAAACATCTTCTTTTGCTAAACGAATATCATAATTTTTTTCTAATGCAATTTTTATTGCATCATTTAAAGTCAATTTAATTTGCGCATTCGCTGTTAAAGAAAACAAAAAACATAAAAGAAAAATTTTTTTATCCACTTTCAATTTATCACCTTCTAATTTTCAATTTTAGTTGATTCAACTACAACATTTGAAACAGTCTTTTCCTTTTCAGAGAAATATGTATAAATAGCCGGAATAACAAAAAGAGTTAACACAGTAGAAAAAGTTAACCCGCCAATTACAGCTATTCCCATAGAAACTCTGCTTTCAGCTCCCGCACCAATTGCTAATGCAATAGGCAAAGTACCTAGTATAGTTGATAAACTTGTCATAATGATTGGTCTGAATCTTAACACAGCAGCTTCTCTAGCGGCATCAATTACACTTAATCCCTGAGCTTTTTTTTGATTTGCAAATTCAACAATCAAAATTCCGTTTTTTGTAACTAACCCTATCAACATTACTAAACCAATATTACTGAAAATATTCATTGTTTTATCTGTTATATATAAAGAGAAAAATGCACCAGCAACTGCAAGAGGAACAGTAAACATTATAATAAATGGATCTCTAAAACTTTCGAATTGTGCTGCTAAGATTAAATACAAGAATACCAAAGCAAGCATAAATGTAAAAAGTAAACTTGATGAGCTTTCAACAAAATCTTTTGATGCTCCAGTTAATGCAGTTGAAAATGAATTATCTAAAACTTTTTCTGCAATGTTATCCATTGCTTTAATACCATCTCCAATTGTTTTTCCCGGCGCCAAACTTGCAGAAAAAGTAGCTGATACATATCTGTTAAATCTATAAAGTTGCGGTGGCGTGCTTTGTGTTTTTATTGTAACAAAATTATCAAGTTGTATTAATTCTCCTTTGCGAGATTTAACATAAAGAGTTTGTAAATCAACCGGATTGTTACGGTATTCTTTCGCAACTTGTCCAATAATCTGATATTGCTTTCCATTCATAATAAAAAATCCATACCTCTGACCGCTAAAAGCAAATTGAAGTGTCTGAGCAATATCAATAACTGAAACTCCAAGCTCGCGGGCTTTGGCTCTGTTTATTTCCAAAACTAATTCTGGTTTTGTGAATTTTAAATTAACATCAACCTGAGCGAATGTATTGTCATTTCTGGCTTCATCTAAAAATTTAGGAATAATTTCTCTTAGCTTTTCCAATGTTGGTGCTTGAACAACATATTGAACCGGTAACCCGCCTCCTCTTTGTGAACCGATTGTTTGAGGTTGAACGACAAATGTTCTGCCATCACTTAATCTATTTACCTGTCTTGACAAATCTTCATAAATATCCTGTTGAGTTCTTTTTCTTTTATCAGCTTCAACTAATGAAACTCTCATAAATCCTGTATTACTTGCAGATGCCCCGCCTCCAACGCCAACAGCCATTAATATTGATTCACTTTCAGGTGCTTTTTCTTGCACAAGTTGATTTAATTTTTCAAAAAAATTATATGTAAAATTAAATGATGATCCTTCTGGTGTTGTTGAAGTAATTCTCAATTCCCCTCTATCTTCTATTGGTGCAAGTTCAGATTGTAATAAGTTCATTGTCAAAAAGATTGTAATTGCAGAGATAATAATTACAACAAATGCAAGCCATCTTCTTTTCAAAAATTTAATTAATAGAGAATTATAACCATCAATTAATTTTACAAAAAATGGTTCTGTCAATTGATAGAACTTGCTGTGATGAGCTGTTTTCTTAATTATTCTTGAACTCAACATAGGAGTTAAAGTTAATGCAACAAATGCAGATATAATTACTGAACCAGCAATTACAACTGCAAACTCTCTGAATAATCTTCCGGTTACACCTTGTAAAAACATAATTGGTAAAAACACAACAGCAAGAGAAACTGTTGTAGAAATTATCGCAAAGAAAATTTCTGATGATCCTTTAACTCCGGCTTCCATCGGATTCATACCATCTTCTATTTTACGATAAATATTTTCAAGAACTACAATTGCATCGTCAACCACCATTCCGATTGCCAAAACTATTCCAAGCAATGTCAGAACATTAATTGTAAAATTTGCAAAGTACATTATGAAGAATGCCCCGATAAGTGAAATTGGTATTGCAATAATTGGAATTACTGTTGTACGCCAATCTCTTAAAAACAAAAATATAATTAATATTACAAGTCCAAATGCAATTAAAATTGTTTCCTGAACTTCTTTTATTGATTGACGAATATATTTTGTTTGATCAAGTCTAACTTCTGTGATAACATCTTCTGGAATATCTTTTTTAATTTTTTCTAACCTTCTATAACATTCATCTGCAATTTCAATGTGATTAGAACCGGGTTGTGGCAAGAGAACAACACTTATCATTGGAATCCCATCAATTTTTAAAATTGAATATTCATTTTCGGGACCAAGCTCAGCATAACCTATATCAGATAATCGAACAAAATCTTTATTGTTTTCTCTTATAATTAAATTATTAAATTCTTGCGGAGTTAATAATCTTCCTTTTGTTCTAATTGTTAATTCTGTATTTACACCTTCAATTCTTCCGGAGGGTAATTCAATATTTTCGCTGCTTAAAGCACTTCTTACTTCCTGAGGTGAAACTTTTAACGATGCCATTTTATATGGGTCTAACCAAATTCTCATTGAATATCTTTTTTCACCAAAAATTGAAACCTGACTTACGCCGGGAATTGTTTGTAATCTTTCCTTAAAAATGTTTGAGGCGATATCAGAAATTTCAAGTAAGTTTTTTGAATTACTTTTTAAAGTTATATACATAATTGGATTAGCATCGGCATCAGTTTTAGTTACAACTGGTGGATCGGCATCTGGTGGTAATTGTGAAACTGCTCTTGAAACTCTTTCACGAACATCATTAGCTGCAGCTTCTAAATCTACATCTACATTAAATTCTACAGTTATATTACATCTTCCATCTCTCGAAACTGAGGTTATTGATCTAATTCCGGCAATACCATTAATACTTTCTTCGAGTGGTTCTGTAATTTGAGATTCAATTATATCTGCATTTGCTCCGACATAAGAAACCCCAACCGTTATAATTGGTGGGTCGATACTCGGATATTCACGAACACCTAAATATGTGTAACCAATTATTCCAAGTAAAACAATAAACAAAGACATTATAATAGAAAGAACGGGTCGTTTTATACTCAAAGATGAAAGACTCATAAAAAACTCATTAATATTTCTGAAAAAGAAATTTATTTAATCAACAATAGAGGTGATTTTTATTTTTGCTCTGGGTCTCAGTTGCATTATTCCTGAAACTAAAACAGTATCGCCTATTTTCAATCCATCGGTAATTTGAACTTCTGTTTCTGTTCTTATCCCGCTTTCAACTTTTTTAGGAATTGCAAAACCATTTTTATAAACAAAAACTCTTTCGCCTGTTATATCAAGTGTTAAAGCTTGTGTTGGAATTGTTAATGCATTTTTTATTTCATTTAAATTAACCAAAATTGTTACAAAGGAACCGGGTATTAGCTCCCCTTTATCATTATTACAAATTGCTCTTGCTTGTAGTGAACGTGTATCTGGATTTATTTTGGATTCAATAGCATAAATTTTTGCATTAAATTTTTTTCCATTGGGTGTTTGAATTTGAATAGTATTGCCAACTGAAATTTCATTTGCAAATCTTTGCGGTATTGCAAAATCAATTTTAACAGGATTTACATTTTGAAGTTTTGCTATTTGAGTTGTTGGATTTACGTAAGCACCTTCAGTGACATAACGTAATCCTATTTTACCATCAAAAGGTGCTTTAATTTCTGTTTTTGCAATTAATGCTTTTATATTTTCAACATCGGCAATAGCACTATTTAAATTGTTTATAGCTTCTTCATAAGTTTCTTTACTAATTCCATTTTTTTCAAATAATCTTTTTTGACGAAATTCTTTTTCTTCAGCATCTTTTAATTTTACTTCTGCTTTCTTTAACTGTGCTTGTAAATCAGCATCATTAATCTTTACAAGAATATCACCTTTTTTAACATATGAACCTTCTTTAAAAAATATTCCAATTACTTTACCAGAAGTTTCTGTATGTAGCTCAACTTCTTCATTCGATATTATTGAACCAGAAACCGATAAATTGTTTTCAAAATTTTTGGGTTTTATAATTTTAACCTGTGCTGCAATTACAGCACTTCTTATTCCGCCTGATTTTTCTTCTTTTGATTTTAATTTAGGAATGATAATCAGAAGTAAAATTATCAATACAACTAACCCAATTGAAATATTACGTATTAATTTTTTATTCATCTTTAAGTCCATAAACATTTATTCTAAAATTGTTAATTATTTTTTGAGCTAACTATTTTTTTTATGAATATTATTAAACACTATTTTTGTAATAATAGATTAATTTATTTATGAAAAATTTTCTTCTCTTAATTTCTATTTCAGCCGGAATATTTTTTCCATATGGACATAATTATGTTTTTCTGATTAGATATTTTTTAATGCTTTTACTTTTCTTTTCGTTTCTTGACATCAATGTAAATAAAAAAATAATTCACATAAAACATTTTTTAATATTAGGAATTATAGTTTTCTCTTCATTACTATTTTATTTTTTATTAAATATATTTAATCATGAAATTGCTCAGGCAGTATTTATTACTTCAATAGCACCAACAGCAATTGCCGCTCCTGTTATTATCAGTTTAAGAAAAAAAAATATTGAGTTCGTAATGTTTTCTTTACTGCTTAATAACATTGCCATCTCTTTATTAATTCCTTTTTTATTGCCAACAATTACAAATTCAGAAAACATAATTAAAATAAATGAAGTTTTATTTCCTGTTTTAATTACTATCTCAGTTCCATTAATTGTATCACAGTTATTTAAATACCTTTTGCCAGCTATATGGAAAAAATTAGTTGCGTGGAAGGATTCATCTTATTATATATTAATTGTAAATATTTACATTGCTGTATCAGATGCCTCAACGTTTATAAGAAGCGAAAATGATAATAATCTTCATATAGCATTATTAATTGCCATTTCATCAGCATTGCTGTGTATATTTTATTTTACTTTAGGTTGGTTAATTGGAGGTAAAAATTTTTCGGCAGAAGCAAGCCAATCGTTGGGTCAGAAAAACAATGCTTTTACAATCTGGATAGCTTTAACATACCTTTCACCTTTAGTAGCTCTTGGACCCGTTTTTTATGTGCTTTATCAGAACATTTATATTTCTTGGGTATTATATAAAAACAATAAATGATTTATAAAATTTCATAGGATTTTAAATCATCAATTAACTTTTCATAATCTATAAATTGAACACCATTCCAACCACATTTTTTTGCCCCCTCAACATATTCTAAAACATCATCAATAAAAAAATGTTCTGCTGAAGGTTTTTGAGTGAATAATTCAACAGTTCTGTAAATTTTTTCTTCGGGTTTAATTGCACCAATTTCGTGTGAATAGAAAGTTTTATCAAATAATTTTAAGAACCCGAAATGTCCATAGCCATATTCTTTATGAAGAATGTTTGTGTTAGAAAGTAAAGCAACAAAATATTTTTCTTTAAGAACAGGAATTAAATCAACAACATTTTGATTTATCGTAAAAATATTAGCAAACGTTTGAACGAATAAATCTTTAGTAACCAAACCCTCTAACCAATTAAGCATAATATCAACAAACTCATCAAAAGTTAATTCACCTTTTTCAAATTTTTGATGAATGAAATAGTTTTTAGCATAAAGGTCTTTAAATTTATCGCCAAGACCTTCTTTAACATTATTAAATTTTTGAATTACCTGATTATAATCAAAAGGAATAAGAACATTCCCCAAATCAAAAACAATAACAGAAAATTTAGACATCACAATTCCAAAATTTTTGAGGGCAAATATAGTAAAGCCGAAAAGGATAAATAAACTGCAACTCAAAATAAAAATTTCTTATATTTGCCTCAGTTAAAAAAATGTATAATAAATAAGTAAGTAGAAGATAATTGATGATTCTTGTTGGGCAATTGATTCGCAAACTGCGAGTAGGAAAGTCCGAACACCAAAGAGCAAGGTGCCGGGTAACGCCCGGGGTTCCAATGGTGTTGGAATACGGAAAGTGCCACAGAAAATATACCGCTCCACAATAGTGGAGTAAGGGTGAAAAGGCGAGGTAAGAGCTCACCGCATCGATAGTAATATCGATGGCAGGGTAAACCCCACTTGGTGCAAGGTCAAGTAGAGAGCATCTTTTAGGACAAAGTTGCTCGCTTTGATTTCCTTCGGGAAATTGCTTTCGGGTAGACCGCTTGAGTCTGAAAGTAATTTCAGACCTAGATAAATAATTGCCACTCCGATTTTATCGGAGAACAGAATTCGGCTTATAGACAAGAATCTTAATTTCTCTTCTGCTTCCAAGGGATATATGCAAACTAAAAAATGGAAGCTCAAAGATTTACCAGATGAAAAATTAGTTCTGGCTCTGGCTGATAGTTTAAACATCTCTAATATATTAGCTTCTCTTCTTATCAAAAGAGGTGTAACAAATTTCTTTGAAGCAAAAAATTTCTTCCGCCCTTCAATTTCTTCCTTGCACGATCCATTTTTAATGGATGGAATGCACGATGCAACCGACCGTGTTATAAAAGCATTAACGGATAATCAAAAAATTTGTGTATATGGAGATTATGATGTTGATGGCACCTGTTCCGCTTCTTTAATGTATCTATTCTTGAAAGAACTTGGTGCTAATGTCGAAACTTATATTCCTAATAGATTAACCGAAGGTTATGGTATTTCAATTCAAAGTATTGATTTACTAAAAGAAAAAAATATTGATTTAATTATTTCTGTCGATTGTGGCATAACTGCAGTTGAAGAAATTGATCATGCGAATACTTTAGGAATTGATACCATTGTTTGCGATCATCATAAACCAAAAGATATTTTACCAAATGCTTATGCAATTTTAGATCCTATTAAACCTGGTTGTAATTATCCTTTCAAACATTTGTCGGGTGCAGGTGTTGCATTTAAACTTGCTTCTGCAGTTGCCTCAAGAATTGGTAAAGATTCTCTACCTTTGAAATATTTAGATTTAGTTGCATTAGCGGGGGCTGCCGATATTGTTCCTTTAACTGATGAAAATAGAATTTTAGTTAAAGAAGGATTACAATTAATTAATACAAATCCTCGCCCCGGAATTGCAGCATTAATTCGATCAGCAAGAATGGAACCCGGAAATTTAACAGCTGGTCAGGTTGTTTTTACAATTGCTCCTCGTGTTAATGCTGTTGGTAGATTGGGTGATGCAAATCGTGCGGTTGAATTATTTACAACAGATGATCCAAACAAAGCAGTTGAACTTGCAAGAATTCTTGAAGAAGAAAATTCAGAAAGAAGAAAAATTGATGAGATGACATTTTCTCATGCTACAAGCTTACTTGAAGAAACCATTGATTTAGATAATGATCTTGCTATTATTCTTCATTATGAAGATTGGCACCCTGGTGTAATTGGAATAGTTGCTTCGCGTATGGTAGAAAAATACCATCGCCCAACTATTATGTTGACAACAATTGATGGTGTTGCAAAAGGTTCAGCTAGAAGTATTCCCGGTTTTAATATTTATGAGGCTCTCCAAAATTGTGAAGAATTTTTAGTTCAATTTGGTGGACATGAAGCTGCTGCTGGTTTAGCAATTGAAGTGGATAAATTACATGACTTTAAGAAAAAATTTAATGACGTTTTAAAATCTTGTTTAAAAGAAGAACATATACTCCAAGAAATTGCAATAGATGCAAAAATTAATCTGTCAGAAATTTCACCGAAGTTTATTAGAATATTAGATCAATTTGCTCCTTTCGGTCCCGGTAACATGCGTCCAACATTTTTAAGTGAAAATGTTTCTTTGGTTCAAACCCCAAGATTAGTTGGATCAAATCATTTAGTTACAAGCTTCAAACAAAATGGTCATGAAAAAATTTTAGATGCAATTGGTTTTAATCTTGGTTATTTTGTATCTAAAATTGACAAAGACAACAATCTGGTTGATATAGTTTATACAATTGAATCAATAACAAAAGATGGAAAACAATATCCACAAATTAGAATCAGAGACTTACGTATAAAAGACAAAAATGGAAATTACATAGAGGCTTAATATGTCGGGTCATAATAAGTGGTCAACCATCAAAAGAAAAAAAGCAGTTCTTGATGCAAAGAAAGGGAAAATATTTTCACGTATAATTAAAGAAATAATGATTGCTGTAAAACAAGGAGGAGCCGATCCTGAGGGAAACGCAAGATTAAGATTGGCTATTGATAATGCTAAATCTGCAAACATGCCCGCAGAAAATATTGAACGTGCAATTAAAAAAGCTTCCGGAGAATTAGAGGGGCAGCAGCTTTATGAAGTAGTTTATGAAGGTTACGGTCCCGGTGGTGCAGCAATTATTGTTGAAGCAGCAACTGACAATAAAAACAGAACTCTTCAGGAAATCAGACATTTATTTACAAAATATGGTGGTACTCTCGGCGAAAGCAAATCTGTTTCTTGGATGTTTGAACATAAAGGAGTAATCACAATTAAACGAGATGGAAAAAGTGAAGATGAAATGATGGAAATAATTTTAGATGTTGGTGCTGATGATTTAATTACAGATGAAGAAATATTTCAGGTAAAAACTTCTGTTGAAGATTTTGAGCATGTTCGTCGTGCATTAGTTGATAAAAAATTACAAATCGAAAATGCTTCTCTTCAGTGGATTGCAAAAACAAATCATGAATTAAAAAAAGAAGATGTTGAAAAATTCGAAAAACTAATGGATGCAATTGAAGATTGCGATGATGTTCAAAATGTTTATACAAATGCATATTATAAAGATTAAAGATGAGAATAATAGGAATTGATCCGGGGACATTATTTACAGGTTATGGAATAATTGATTTTGATAATAATGAAATTATACACGTTGTATCCGGTGTAATAAAAATTGAAGCCTTTAAAGAACAATCAAAGAGATTAGAAGTAATTTACTCTGAAATAAATTCAATTATAAAAAAATACAAACCGCAAGAGTTCGCTTTAGAAACAGCATTTTATGGAAAAAATGTTCAATCAACTTTGAAGATTGGTTATGCTCGCGGTGTTTCGATGTTGGTTGCTATTCATAATAATTTACCCATAAAAGAATATTCACCAAGAGAAATTAAAAAAGCGGTTGTTGGAAATGGTGCTGCTTCGAAAAATCAAGTTCAGTATATGGTTAAAAAACTTCTCTGTTTAAATAATTCAAAAAAAATTAAGTTTGACGAAACCGATGCGCTTGCAGTTGCTGTTTGTCATGCTTTTAAAATTACTTCGCCAAATAAAAGAAGTAAATCCTGGAAAGAATTTTTAACAGATAATCCTGATAAAATATTAGAATAAAAATAATGGGCGTTATCAAAACGCCCATTATTTAAGTTATTTATTTCTTCTTTTCATTTTTTGATTCTTTTTTCTCAATCTTTTTTTCTACAACTTTATCATCTTCTTCTTCAAAATCAAAATTTTTGTAATACATTTTTCTTGGTGCTTTGTGAATCATTACATCGTCTCCACAACAATTACAACAGCATTTACTTCTTCCATGATTCATTCTTTTATTAAAAAACATATAGTCATCATCTTCTTTTTCTTTTTTAATTATGACATTTACTTTAGCATCTTTTTCGTTTTCTTCTAAAAACTTTTCTGCATCTTTTCCTTCATAAATTTTTGTTTCTTCTTTTCCATCTTTTATAGTAGTAACAGTTACTTTTTTTATATCATCTTTTACTTCAACTTTTATTTTCTTTTTTTCTTTTGAATCAACATCAATTTGTTCAGTTTCATCTTCGTTATCCTTAAATATCATCATCTTTCTTTTTGGTATTTGAAAATTTTCATCAAAATTTTCAATCCACAAAAATGGTTTTGCCGTTTTAATTATTCTTTCAGCTTCATTACCTTCAAACACAACATCTTTTCCATCAACCTTTACAGTAACTTTTTCAACTTTTCCCTTTAAACTTTTTACTTTTTCTTTGAATGAATTATTTTCTTGAGCGAATAATGAAATACTCGTTAAAAATAAAATCAAAAGAACAAAAAGCTTAGTTTTAATTTTTTGTGTCTCCATTCTATTTCTCCTGTTGAATTAGGTTTTTTGCACAACTTGTTTGTAACAAATGTTCCGAGTTTTATTTAAAATAAAATCTCATTTATATTTAGATTAGCAATTGAAAAACTGAACAATAAAGAGGTAAAAATGATTTCGAAGGAATTACTTGAAATTCTTTGCTGTCCCGAATCAAAAGCAGATTTGGTTTTAGATGGTGATTTTCTTGTTTCTGTTGACAGCAAAACTCGTCGCCGTTATAAAATTGAAAATGATATACCAATAATGTTGATTGAAGAATCCGAACAACTTGATTATGATACATGGAAAGAAATTATGATTCGTCACAATGTTAAGATTGAAGAATGATTATCAAAACAAAAAAAGATGAATTTCAAAATTATTTAACTGATGCATCAAATTATAAAGGTGATGCTGATTCGGTTTACATTCCTAAAAATGAAACTGAATTAATTGAATTATTAAAAAAATTCAATGAAGAAAAAATAAAAGTAACTATTTCCGGAAATGGAACTGGATTAACCGGGGCAAGAGTTCCTGAAAGTGGAATTGTAATTTCAACTGAAAAATTAAATAAGATTCTTGAACTCAACAAAGAAGAAAAATTTGTAATTGTTCAGCCTGCTGTAATTCTAAGTGATTTACAATCATACGTTGAAGAAAAAAATCTTTTTTATCCACCCGATCCAACTGAAAGAAATTGCTTTGTTGGATCAACCGTTGCAACAAATTCATCCGGAGCAAGAACTTTTAAATATGGACCAACAAGAAATTATGTTCTTGCATTAAAAGTTATTTTGACCAATGGAGAAACAATATATATTGAGCGTGGTAAACAAAAAGCCGTAGGATATTTTGCTTCATTAGAAACTCAAAACAAAAAAAATATTTCTTTTGAAATACCAAAATTCGAAATGCCTGAAACTAAAAATGCTTCTGGTTATTACTGCAAAGAAAATATGGATTTGATAGATTTGTTTATAGGTTCAGAAGGCACACTTGGAATAATTACCGAAATAAAATTTAAATTAATTGATTATAATGAAAATATATTATCTGCAATTGCTTTTTTTGAAAACGAAAATGATGCTTTTAATTTTTCTCAGGAAGCAAGAAAACTCTCTTTTGATAATACATCAAAAATTGATGCACGTGGTTTAGAATTTTTTGACCACAGGACATTAAACTATTTGAGAAACGATTATTCTTCCATTCCAAATAATACTTGTGCAATTTGGTTCGAACAAGAAATAGAAAATAATGAAGATGAAATAATTGACTGTTGGATGAAATTAATTTTAAAACATAATTCAAACCCAGAAACAGTTTGGTTGGCGGTTGATAAAAAAGAACAGGAAAAATTTAAAGATTTCCGCCATGCAATTGCCTGGAAGGTTAACGAAATTGTTGCTCAAAGAAATTTAAGAAAAGTTGGAACTGATATTGCTATTCCGGATGAACATTTTGTTGTCTTTTATAAATGGATGAAAAACTTAGTTGAAGAAAATAAAATTGATTATGTTGTTTATGGTCATATTGGTAATAATCATCCACACTTAAATATGATTCCCAAAAACGAAAACGAGTTTCACCTTTGCCAGAAATTATATTTTGAAATTTGTAAAGAAGCTGTTAAATATAAAGGAACCGTTTCGGCTGAACATGGAATTGGAAAAACAAAAAGAGATTATTTATTAATGATGTATGGCGAACATGTTATTAAAGAAATGGCAAAATTAAAATTGGTTTTTGATCCGAATAAAATTTTAAATATCGGAAACATTTTTGATGAAAAATATCTCGAACAATTATGAATTTTTTTTACATAAATATATTTTTCAATTTATTACCCAACTGTCAATCAAAGCTGTTTCATATTCAAAAAATATTTTTTGTATTCTTTTTTTCTCTTCGCAAACATTATTTAATAATATTTTTAATTACATTTTTGTCAACATCAACATTTTCACAAACACAAAATCTTGATAATAAATTTAGACTTGCACAATCATACGAGTTAGCCGGGCAATTTGAAAAAGCCGAATTAATATATCGGGAACTTTACCAATTACAGCCATTTAACAGTATTTATTTCGAAGCTCTGACAAAATCATTGACTTCACAAAAAAAATATGATGAGGCAATTTTTTTAATTGAAGAAAAAATTAAAACTCAACCTTATGATGTTTCCAATTATGGAATGCTTGGTTCAATCTATTTTATGAAAGATGATTTAACCAATGCATTTAAAACTTGGGAAAAGGGAATTGCAACAAATCCTAATTCAAATGTTGTTTATAGAGTAATGGCAAATTATGCAATTGAAAATCGTGCTTTTGTAAAGGCAATTGATTTTTTAAATCGTGGTAAAAAATTATCTGTTGATAAATATATTTTTTCTCTTGACCTTGCAAATATTTATGCAATCAATATGAATTTTGAAAATGCAGCAAATGAATTTTGTGAACTGCTGGTAACAAACCCGGAATTTTTACCGACTGTAAAATCCCGAATTTCAACTTATATTACCCGTCCTCAGGCTGCCGAGCAAACAATTGTTGCTATTAATAAATTTTTAAAATCAACAAAAAAAATTGAAGTGTTCGATTTATTATCAACCATATATCAGCAGGTTGGCGAATATGAAAAAGCTTATGAAATAATTACAAAAATTGAAAATGATTTTAATGGTAATGGCTCAAACTTTTATTTTTTTGCAATTGAATCATTAAAGGGAAAAAAGTTTGAAGTCGCTTTAAAATCATTTAAAGCTATTTTAGATAAATACAAAAATTCTGGTTACGAAGCTTCAGCAAGAATCGGTTATTCAAAAACATTAGAAGAAATATTAAACGAAAAAAGTATTTCAAAAGATGAGCAATGGAAACCTATTATTCTTCATCAAAAAAAATTTGAAGATGAATATATAAATCTGATTCGCTCTTATGAAAAATTTATTGATGACTTTGAAAATAATTCATACACAGCAGAAGCATTTTATAGAATAGCTGAAATTTACAATCATCGTTTACTAAACTTAGAAAAAGCCGATAGTCTTTATCATTTCATAGAACTTAAATTCCCCTATTCTAATTTTTCTGTTTTATCTGCAATTAATAGAGCTAAAATTTTTATTAAACAAAATAAACTTGAACAAGCCAAATTACTTCTTAATAAAGTTCTTCAAAGTCCTAAAATTGATTACCAAAATATTTCTGAAGTTAATTTTTTATTAGGGAAAATAAATTTCTGGAAAGGAAATTTTTCCGAAGCAATAAAATTATTTCAGCAAAGCTCACAAAATTTACAAGATGATTTTACAAACGACTCTTTAGAAAATCTTTTTATAATAAATAGTTCAAAAAAAGATTCTGTAAATCTTTCAAAATATGCAAACGCAGAATTGTTACTTCAACAAAAAAAAGAAGAAGAGGCAATTATTGAATTTAAAACTTTAAGTAATAACGATAACTTATTTTTAATAAATCAGTTCGCAAATTTTAAACTTGCCGAAATTTACATATTAAAAAATAATTTTTTAGAAGCTGAAAAAATCCTCGAAAAATTATCAAAAAACAGCGAAAACCCTCTTTTTAGTGAAAAATCGATGTTTTTACTCGCTCAAACTCAAAAATATGGTGAAAAAAATTTTGAAAAAGCTAAAAAAACTTATGCTCAAATACTTGAATTTTTCCCAAACTCACTCTATTTTGACCGTGTAAGAGAAGAATTAAATGCAATTTCTAACTAATATGGAAAAAAATGAAAGAAACCAGAGAACCTCGAAGTGTTAAATGTTCATTCTGCGGACGAGATGGAAGTGAAGTTTCATCAATGGTTGCAGGACCTGATGTTTATATTTGTGACATTTGTATTAAAACAAGTGTTGATATATTAAAAAGCAACATAACTCATCACACAAAAAAAGATCATATTGCGCCAGCTTTAACTCCCGATATGATTAAAGCAAATCTGGACGATTATGTAATTGACCAGGATTTAGCAAAAAAAATTCTTGCTGTTGCTGTTTATAATCATTATAAAAGAATAAATGCAACAAATTCCCTTTTTGAAGTTGATGATGTTGAAATAGAAAAAAGCAATATTTTATTAATTGGTCCAACTGGTGTTGGCAAAACATTATTAGCCCAAACTTTAGCTAGAATTTTAGATGTCCCTTTTGCAATTGCAGATGCAACAACATTAACAGAAGCTGGTTATGTTGGAGATGACGTTGAAACAGTTTTAGTACGTTTACTTCAGGCAGCTGATTATAACCTGGAAAAAGCACAAAAAGGAATTGTTTACATAGATGAAATTGATAAAATTGCCCGCAAAAGCGAAAGCGTTTCAATTACCCGCGATGTATCCGGCGAAGGTGTACAACAAGCTTTATTAAAAATTCTTGAAGGTACTATTGCCGGCGTTCCTCCACGTGGCGGAAGAAAACACCCTGAACAAAGTTTAATAAATGTTAATACTAAAAATATTTTGTTCATTTGTGGCGGTGCCTTTGATGGAATTGAAAATATTATTGCAAGCAGAATAAACAGAAATCCTATTGGATTCGATACAAATGTAAAATCTTCAAATGAAATTGAAAGAGACAATTTAATACAAAAAGTTCAACCAGAAGATTTAGTTAAATATGGATTAATTCCGGAATTAGTTGGAAGACTTCCAATCATTGCACCACTTTCATCATTAAATGCCAAAGCAATGAAAAATATTTTAACTGAACCTAAAAACGCATTAGTAAAACAATATAAAAAACTTTTTGCTCTTGAGGGCGTTGAATTAGAATTTGATGAAAAAGCTCTTGATGAAATAGTAAAAAAAGCGATGGAAAGAAAAACAGGTGCCCGTGCTTTACGTTCTATTGTTGAAGGAATTCTACTTGATATTATGTATGAACTACCAACTAAAGAAAATATTGACAAATGTTTAATAACTAAAGATGTCGTTTCGAAAAACGAAAAGCCTCTTTATATAGAAAGCGACAGAAAAATTGCTTAATTATTTTTTTTACATTTAAAAGTAGTGTCACTCTTTTTTTCTTAAAGGGTGACATTCTTATTTTAATAAATAGTGCCTCAACATTTTGAATTTATTAACGATAATAGATTAGAAAAATTATATAAAAATGAACCAATTAAATGAAATTTGAGGGTAAAATAATTTTTATACTCTTTTCTATTTTGTTTTTAGCTTTTACATATCAAGATTACAACAAAATTGAAAGAATAAAACAATCTTTAACTAAAACAAATAGTTCAAAAGATAAAGTTGAATTATATAAAGAATTAGCTGAAGAA
This sequence comes from Melioribacteraceae bacterium, assembly GCA_026417375.1. GTDB lineage: Bacteria > Bacteroidota > Ignavibacteria > Ignavibacteriales > Melioribacteraceae > Stygiobacter. Next base: position 169,538 of record JAOADJ010000008.1, read on the forward strand.
TTTAATAAACAATTGCCTGATAGTTCCCGCAAATATGCTTTTCTTGCATTAAAATTCAGTAATAACATTAAACTTAACGCAGATCTTTTATTTAAAATCGGTCTTAATTTTAATTATCAAAGTGAATATGATAGTTCGCTTGTATATTATAAAAAATCTCTAACTATTTATGAACAAATAAAAGACAGCATTGGAATTGGTAACTGTTATTACAGATTAGGATTATTAGCAACAATCAGAGGTAATTACATAGAGGCATTAGATTATTGTTACAAAGCCGTTGATATTCTTGAACATCAGAACGACTATACTTCTCTTGCATATGCTCAAAATTATTTAGCTATAGTTCTTTATATAACTGATGATTTGGCAAATGCAGAAAAACAAATGTATAAAGCTTTGGAGTTTAGTGAAAAAATTAAAGACGATAACAACAAAGCCCTTGCAAATGAACATTTTGCAATTTTATTTATAAAAAAAGGAGATTATGAGAAAGCTAAAAATTATGTTAATAAATCAATTGAGTTGAGAAAAAAAAATAATGATAATGCCGGTTTATCAGGTTCATATGAAAACTTAGCTATTATCTATCGGAATCAAAAAAAATATGATTTAGCTTTAGAGTATTACAATAAATCTCTTGAAATAAAAAAAACTTTTAACAGCATAAGAGGAATTGCTTCATCTTATCTTGGAATTGGAATAACTTATTTAAACATTGGCGATTATCAAAAAGCTATTGATTTTATTAATAAGTCAATCGAAATAAGATTAAAGATAAAAGATAAACGAGGGCTTGCTTCTTCTTATTCGCGGCTTTCAGAAGTTTATGAAAAGATAAATGATTTTAAAAGTTCTCTTAAATATTACAAACTATCTAAAGAATATTCTGATTCTCTTCTTAATGAAAGAAACACAAGAAATATTGCCGAACTAAAAGAAAAACATGAAGCAAAACAAAAAGAAGAAAAATTAAATCTGTTAAACATTGAAAATGAATTTTATAGAAATCGAAGTAATTATTTAATTCTTATTTCCATTCTTTTAATTGGATTAATTTTAGCATTAGTTATTGCTTATAACTCTAAACGAAAATTAGTTTCCACAATAACAAATCAAAATAATGAATTGGAAAAACTGAACTCTCAATTAACTGAATTAATTCAAGCACGGGAAAAAATATATTCAATCATAGCGCACGATTTAAAAAGCCCGTTTCAGGGAATATTGGGTGCTACAGAAATTTTAGAATCCGATTTCAATAATCTTTCAAACAATGAAAAAATTTATTTCATAACAGGAGTTAGAAATTTAGCCAAACAAACTTTTCGCTTACTTGAAAATCTGTTGGAATGGTCAAAGTTTCAAACAAATAAAGTTACATTCTTTCCCGAAAACTGTAATCTTTACTTAGAAATATTTCCAACAATTAATTATCTAAAAACATTAGCAGAAGAAAAAAATATAAACTTAATTTTTGAAATTGATCCAAACATCAATATCAATGTTGATAAGAATATGATTTCTTCAATTATAAGAAATCTTATTTCAAATGCTATTAAATACACAAATGAAAGTGGCACAATAAAAATTTATTCAAAAGAATATGAAAGTAATGTTGAAATATTTATTGAAGATAATGGTATTGGTATGGATGAAGAATTACAAAAAAATCTGTTTACATTTAACAGATCTGTTACCAGAAAAGGAACAAAAAACGAAAAGGGCACCGGACTTGGTTTGTTGCTTTGTAAAGAAATGATTGAAAAACATAATGGCGAAATAAGAATACAAAGCGAAGTTGGAAAAGGAACTACCATTTCATTTACTTTAGATAAAAACTTATAACACTTCTAAACATTTTTTTTATTTATTTTATAACTATCAATTTTACTTTACAATGAAAAAATTTTTTCTGCTTTTAATTATATATTCATCTGTATTTGCTCAATCAAAGATTTTAATATTTATGGATTTACAGCAAACAGATCATCTTAAAGCATATGGTATTACTTTTAATGCTCTTAAAAATGGGGCAACTGCAGATTGGCTTTTAAATTATCGTGGCGGATCATTTCTAATTGATTATAGTAATGAGTTGGCATTAAAGTGCAGATTAAAAGGTGTTTCGTTTCAAACTTTATCAAATGAAGAAGTTACTTCAATTTATTCTACTGTTCAAAGCGAAGACAACAATATGGATGTTGTTCGTTTAGAAAAAGCACCTAATATTGCTGTTTATGTTCCGCCTAATTTTAAACCCTGGGATGATGCTGTAACTTTAGCATTAGATTACGCCGAAGTTAAATATGATAAAATCTGGATTGAAGAAATTCTTAAAGGTGATTTATCAAAATATGATTGGCTTCATCTTCATCACGAAGATTTTACAGGTCAATATGGAAAATTTTATGCTTCTTTTAGCGAAGCACAATGGTATGTTGAACAACAATCTGTTTATGAAAACGAAGCTAAAAAACTTGGATTCAAAAAAGTAAGCCAAATGGAAAAAGCTGTTGTATTAACAATTAAACAATACGTTGCAAATGGTGGGTTTTTATTTGCAATGTGTTCTGCAACAGATTCATATGATATTGCTCTTGCCGCACAAAACATAGATATTGTTGATAAAATGTATGACGGAGATCCGCCTGATCCGGATGCACAAAACAAATTAGATTTTTCACAAACTTTTTCTTTTGAAAATTTCAAACTAGAAATGAATCCATTGGTTTATGAATATAGCGACATTGATATTCAACCACTTGAAGTTGGTCCGCAACAAAATGATTTTTTTACTCTTTTTGATTTTTCTGCAAAGTATGATCCTGTTCCAACTATGCTAACTCAAAATCATGTAAATGTTATTCCCGGATTTATGGGGCAAACAACTATGTTTAGAAAAAAACTTATAAAACCATCAGTTTATATTTTAGGTGAAAAAGCCGGTACTGATCAGGTAAAATATTTACATGGAAATTTTGGGAGAGGAACATTTACATTTTATGGTGGACATGATCCCGAAGATTATCAACACGCTGTTGGTGATCCTCCAACTGATTTAAGTTTGTTTAAAAATTCTCCTGGTTACAGATTAATATTAAATAATATTTTATTTCCCGCTGCTAAAAAGAAAGAACAAAAAACTTAATGAGGTTTAAATGAAATTTTTAAAATTCAAAAAACATAATGAAGATGTACCTATTGGTAAAATTGTTTGTATAGGAAGAAACTATTTAGAACATGCAAAAGAAATGGGAAACGAAAAACCTGATGAATTTCCAATTGTATTTTTGAAACCTGCATCTACGGTAATTTATTCGGGAGAAAATGTTATTCATCCAACATATTCCGATAATCTTCAACATGAAGTAGAATTAGTATTATATATTGGTGAAGAAGTTAAAAACGCAACCGATGAAGAAGCCGAGAATGCAATTCATGGTTACACCGTTGGACTTGATATGACTTTGCGTGATTTACAATTTGAATTTAAGAAAAAGGGGGATCCATGGACTCTTGCTAAATGCTTTGACACGGCAACAGTTCTGTCAGAAATTGTTTTAAAGAAAGATTATCTGTTAAAAGGTAATGAAAAAATATTGTTGAAAGTAAACGATGAAATAAAACAAAGTTCATCAATTGATAAAATGATTTTTTCCCAAATTGAAATTATAAAATTTATTTCAACAAGAATGAAACTTGAAAAAGGAGATTTAATTTTCACCGGCACACCAGAAGGTGTAAGTAAAGTTGTTCCCGGCGATAAAATTTATGCTGAATTGGAAAATATTTCCAACCTCGAAACAAAAATCATTGAATAATTAAAGGAATTAATTATGCCTATTTATGAATACCTTTGTAATGATTGTAATAAAAAATTTGATGTTCTTCATAAATCAACTTCTAACTTAGAAGAAGTAAGTTGCCCAAGTTGTAATTCAAAAAACTTTAAAAAACTTTTATCAACTTTTAGCACATCAACAAATTCGAATTCGGGATTCAATGAAATTCCCTCTTGTTCAACCGGCTCTTGTGGAGTTGATTCATTTGGTGGTTGTGCTAATGGAATGTGTGGTTTGAATTAAATTTATTGGAACACGGATTTTTGTTAAATAAAATCCGTGTTCCGATTTTTTAATTAATTATATGTGTTTAACAACGAATAGTTTTTGGCATACTCGAGCATCTGCTTTGTAAAATCTTCCGGGTATTCAATTTTTACATCAATTATTTTTTCTCCTTGTTTTACAGGAATTAATTTCGGTTGAATAAATCCAGCATAAGGAGCAATTTTTAATTTAGAATATCTTTCTAAAACTTCTTTATGTAAATCTTTATCTACTTTTACACCATAAGTTTCAACTAAATTTTTACCAGCATTGTAATCCCCTTCCGATTTAATCCTTTGAATTTCTCTTAATAATTCACCAAATAATTTTCTTAACTTATCAAAATCATTCACAACAAAATATGTTTTACCATCTTTAATTTTCTTTTCAATTACATTTTCATTTTTTCCTTTTTCAAAAACCCATTTAGAAACTAATTGACGATTTCGCATATGAGCTTCTTCAATATTTTCTCCTAATTTTACACGTGCAAGCTGAACCATCAAACCATTTCTTATGTAGTCACAATAAGCTGCTTTACCAACTTCGAGTGATGGCATTACTCCAATATCAATTAATTTTTTGTCCATCAAATAATAAAGAGCAACTAAATCTGCTCTTGCTTCTTCTAAAGTTGAATAATAATTTTTTAATGTTTGATGTGGTTCGGCAACACCTTTGTTAATTTGCCCCGATGCATGACCAATTACTTCGTGCATATCTGTATGAAGATCATCCGCCAGCGTTCCATATTTTTTATCTCTTTCAATTTCTTCATCAGAATATGCAAACTCTTGTAACACACCACTTGTTTCTGCAAACTTATTATATGAGTAAACAATATTTCCAATATTAACGGATTTTGAACCGTGTTCTTTTCTGATCCAATTTGAATTTGGTAAATTTATTCCGATTGGTGTTGATGGTGAACAATCTCCTGATTCAACAACAGCTGTTATTACTTTGGCAGATACTCCTTTTACATTTTTCTTTTTGTGTTCCTGCATTAAAGGTGAATTATCTTCAAACCATTGTGCGTTATTGCTAATTGCTTCTATTCTTTTTGTTGCTTCTTTATCTTTAATTGATACTACAGATTCAAATGTTGCACGATAACTTAATGGATCATTGTAGGTTTCTATAAAACCATTAATTACATCAACAACTGAAGATGTGTCTTTTACCCATTCTATATTGTATTCGTCCCATTTTTTTAAATCACCTGTTTTATAATATTCAACTAACAACTGCAAAGCTTTCTTTTGTTGTTCGTTTTCTGAAACTGTTACAGCTTTTTCTAACCAGTAAACTATTTTTTGAATTGCCGGTGCATACATTCTATTTATAGTCCATTGTCTTTCTATTATTTGTCCATCTTTCTTTAACATTTTTGAGTTTAATCCATAAGAAATTGGATGTGGATCGTTTGGATCAACTATTTTTTTATAATAATCTTCAACTTCTTTTTGAGTAACATTTTCATAAAAGTTAATTGCTGATGTTTTTATTAAATCTACTCCATCTGATTGGTTTACTTTTATTGCATCATAATTAGGATCAAAAATTATTTTGCTTAGTTTGTCAATTAATTGGTCTAATGTTTCTCCTGTCTGAATTGGAAATTGATATTCATCAGAATTAACTATTAATTGCTTTAAATATTCTTTTGAAAAATCGGGGATAATTTTTTTGTTTGAATAATGATGATGAATTCCATTAGAAAACCAAACTCGTTTAACGTAAATCATAAAATTTTGGAAATCCTGAGTGGTTCTATCTCCACTATAAGAATTAACAATCGCTTCAAGAGAGCGACGAACGTATAAATTATGTTTATAATTTTGATCATAAATTATATCGCGGCCAGAAAGTGCTGCTTCATATAAATAATAAACAAGTTCTTTTTGTTGAAGAGTTAATTCATCAAAACCGGGAACGTAATAACGCTGAATGCGAAGATCGGCAAAGGATTCTGTATAAAATTTAAAGTCCTGTGGAATCTCATTTTTATTTTCTGTTGAACAGCTCATAATTATTCCTAAATAGATTATGGGTAAAAATTTTTTTAAATATTTCATAATTTCCTTCAAAATTTTATTTGATTATGCTTTCTAAAAATATAACTTTTGTAATAGTCAAACAAAGAATTAAACATGAATATTCAAATTATAGGAACTAAAAGTTGTTCTGAAACAAGAAAAGCTGAAAGATATTTTAAGGAAAGAAGAATTCCTTTTCACTTCAGAGATTTAAATGAAAAAGGCATATCAAAAGGGGAACTTGAAAATATAACCCGCAAAATTCCACTTGAGGATTTAATAGACAAAGATGGAAAGCAATACAAAAAAAGAAATCTTCAATTCATGGTATTTAATTTAGAAGAAGAATTATTGAACGATCCTTTATTGTTAAAAACACCAATAGTTAGAAATGGTAGCGAAGTAACTATTGGTTACAAACCAGAAATTTGGAAAGCGTGGAAATAATTTATTTATAATAAAACTTATAAAGCATTAAAGTACGCTATCACTCCAATATGAAAAGTAAAAAAATCTGTTTTTGATTTTTTAGGTTGAAAAATTACATCGCCAAGAGAATTTGTTATAACACTTTCTTCTGTTAAATATTCTGCTTCAGTACCATAAAGATATCTTGCTTTAAAGTCGAGATATATTTTTCCAACATTTTCAAAGCCATCACTTACTTTAAATAAAATTCCTGCACCATAACCATAGTTCCATGCAAAATCATCAAAATTTGTTGAAGAAGCGATTTTCTGATTTAAGTTTTCATTTTTAACTTCAGATTCAGTAAAAATGTAAGCACCACCAAATAAACCTTCGATATATGGACGAACCGTACCAAAGAAAGGGCTGACTTGCATCAGGAAATGTAAGTTAGCCATACTATTTGTTCTTTGAAGATTAAGATAAACACCGGGAAATCCAATCCATGGTCTTCTTTCATTTACCTGACCATAAACAATATATCCTAAATCGAATCCTATTGTAAAAGGGCGCGAATGTGTTGGAGCCCATAATGTCCCCTGAAGCTGAACACCGAAACCTATGTTGTCAACATTTTTTCTGAATTCCCCTTGTGGATAGCCTAACATAAAACTTATTCCACCTGTCTGTGCAAAACTTGTTGCTGTTAAAACTGCTAATATTATTATAAGCTTTTTCATTTTAGTTCCTGTTTTAATTAATCAATTTATTTTGAGGCAACATTTTTTAAAATTAAAATTTAGTGTCAGTTTTATAAGATTCCATTAACAAACTTTCATATTCTTCAAAAGAAATTTCAACTGCACCAAACATACTTAAATGTTCTGTTTGATATTGAACATCAAGAAGTTTGAATTTTTTTTCATTTAAATGTTCAATTAATTTTATCAAGGCACATTTAGAAGCCTGACTTATTTTAGAGAACATCGACTCGCCAAAAAAAGCTCCACGATAAGTTACACCATATAATCCACCTACTAATTCATCATCTTTATATACTTCTACGGAGTGCAAATTTCCTTTTTTTATTAATCCTTTATATGCTTCAATTAACTCGTTTGAAATCCATGTTTCTTTTCTGTCGGCACAATTTTTAATCACTTCAATTATTTGAGTATCAAATTTATATTCAAAGTAGTTGCTGTAATAAATTTTTTTTAATGAACGTGGAAAGTTAAAATTGTTGAGAGGTATAATTGTTCTTATTTCCGGCATATACCAATTAATTACACCTTTTTCATCCGCCATTGGAAAAGCGCCACGTGCATAAAGAAGCAGCATTGTGTCCGGTTCTAAAAAATTAATCTGATTATTATTCATGAACTTTTACTTCGTATGAAATAATTTCATAACCTTTTAATGCTTCGTATCCAGCGAAAATAACTCCAACTATTACTGATACCATTCCAAGTAGAAATGTTGTGATAATTATAAAATTTAATTTATTCAATGAAAGCACAGATGAAATGCCCAAGACTAAAGATGTTGAAATAAATAACGCAATTGCAGTTGCATAACTTAAAACACTATTTCGAACAAGTTTTGCTCTAAACGTTAGTGCATTAATTTGAACAGATAAACTTTCTAAACGGATATTATCTTCAAGAGAAGGAGATTTTTCACCAATTTTAATCATCATTTTTCTTTTTTCTTCATTTAAAAGACGAATACGATTTACAACAAGTGAATATCTGTTATTTATTCCTAAAAGAAGAAGACCGCAAGCATTTATCATTACTGCTGGCGCAAGCATTAATTGAATAATTTGAAGTGCATTTAATGTAAAGTTATTCAATAAGTCCATTTTTAACCTTTTATTTTAATGTCAAAATAAAAAAATAAATTAAGAAAGGTGAAAGAAATTTTAACCGTTTTCTCCGGTTAATCTTGCAATCTGAAGTAAATAAAATCTTAATAGGTCTTGTTCTTTTTTATTTAAAGCTTGTTCTTCAATTTTAATTATTCTTTTTGCTTCTTTAAGCGCTCTTACAATATTTATTGGTACTTCAACCATTTCTTGAGTTAGAGAGGATAGATAATCAACAGCGGCAGATAAAAACTGTTGCATGTTTTCATCTGAGTAGTTATTTAATTTAGGAGCTTTTATTGAACTTAATTTTTTGTTTGAAAATAAATTTTGTTTTTCGAAACCATTTTGTGAAAGAGAGTTTAACGCAATTGCTAAATCAACAAAACTTGATACACGCTGAAAAACTGGTGATTCAAGTAGTTTCCAAATTTCTTCTCTCCACATTTTAATTGCATTAGGAACTGATAATAATTTAATCATTTCCTTTTGCCAATTTTTTTCTATTGTATAATTAATTTTATCAAAAAGTTTTTCCGGATTTGTATTAAAAAATTCTGGTTGCAAAAGAATAGCAACATCTGGACGAACTGTTGGTAATAAGTCAATTATAAATTCATCTTTTTCGAAGAAATCATTTACATCAACGCCATGTCTTCTTATTAATTCTTTCTGAAAAAGTGGCAAATATTTTTTTATTGAATCAATATCTTCTCTTAAAGCTAATAATGCAGAATTTCCTGCCGGAAAAGCTTTTTCAATTCTATTTAAATAAATCAAATCAAAATCTTGATAAATTCTAAGAGTATTTAAAATTTCATAAACAGGAAGTTTTGGCAAAACTCTATCAATAATCAAAGAAGAAATATTTCCTTCTGAAAATTGCTTTTTAGTTATTTCATCAAGCGTGCGAAATAATCCGGTTGTTAATTGATTAATTCCAAGCACAACTGTTTGAGATTGGTTATGTGCTATTGCTCTTAAAAGACTTCCATATTTTGAAAATGGTATAGTGCCGGCTATTCTTTCCAATATTTGATAGCCGATTTTTCCGGTATCGTTTTGCTGTGGTCTTACTGTTGGTCTATCTCTTAATACAGGTGATGTTCTTCCTATGAAATAAGAAATAATATGAATACCAACAACATCAACATCATTTCCATATAAAATTTGTCTGAAATTTTTTTGATGTGTTAATAAAAATTCTTCAAAAATTTTATCACTATTTCCAATTGTTAATTGTTCAAGGTTTTTGTATCCGCGCGTTCTGAATTGTAATCTTGTTTCGCTAATTGGTTCGCCTGCTTTTAATATTTCGGATTCATAATATTTCTGAGATTCCTTTAAATGATAAATCAGTTGTGCATAATTTTTTATTGGAATGTGTCTTAGTTTTTCTGAGATAGTACTTTGAAAAGTTCTTAAATCTCCACCTGCAAAAACACCAAGCAGAGGAGTAGTTGCATAAACAGTACTTCTTTTAGTTGATTGTTGAAGTAATTTTGAAAATCTAATATTTGAATTTTCATTTTGACTAAAAATTTTTTCACCGGCAAATGTTGAATAATAACCACCCTGCCGCTGCATTGGTTCGCCGCTTCCCATTTTGATTCTAATTTTTCCAATAAGATTATGAAGGGCAAGCCAATTGTAAATAGTTAATTTCGATTTTCTAAAAAGTTGCATAGCCATAGCCTGACTAACTTGCTGACTTAAATCTGAACCCGCAATAAAAATTTCAGTTATTATTTCATTAAATCTTTCTTCTGTTTCCTGATTTAATCTTCTGCTTTGAAGTGAGTATTCCCAAACTTTGTTCAAAAAATTTTCTATGTTATTTACCGAATCAACATCTTCAAATAATGGGACAGAAGAAATTTGAGGAATATTAGTTTCATTATTTTCTCTTAATATTTGTTCACGTTTTGCTCTTAGTTTTCTATCCAAAGAAATTAATGCTTCGGCTTTTGTACTCATGCTAACCTGAAGTGTAAGCACCATTGCGGGATTTCCAAACTTGCCGGATATTTCATTTATTTCGTTTGCATTGTGAACAGTTGTATCTATTGCAAATTGATCTTGTGCTAAAATTAATTTCTGATGTATTCTTGGAGTGATAATAAATCTTTTCAATAAATCGCGAAACATTCCGGCTTCAATCATCACTTGTTGATTTGAAATGTTTTCTTTGATTGTTGGAATTAATGCAAAAAGTGTTTTACGAAGTTTCTTATTTAAAGAGAAATAATATTCAAGTGTTTCTCTTCTTTTGTTTCTAAGCTCAAGCATTTTTCTTTCAAGTCTATCATTATGATACCACAAACTTGTAAGCGGGTCTTTTGCAATATGAAGCTTCATTCCAATTTTTCTTAAAGTTCCTGCTTCAATATTATATGGAAGAATTCCACGATATCTTTTTTCCAACTGATGTGTAAGTGAATTTATGTCATTAAAAAGAGAAATAAATTTTTCATTTGTTCTTGATAGATTTTCAATTTCATAAATTAATTTTGGATCAACTTTTATAGAGTTGTTAAGTTTTAAAAGTGTTCTTAAAATCTTTGCCTGTTGATTTACATTTTCAATAAGTCCTGCAGCAACAAGTCTATGTCCCTGACCACTTGGACGGTTGCTTCCATCCCAATCGCCCCAAAAAGAAAGAAATGATTTGTACTCTTCATTTGTATTAATTAAAAAATAGTTTTCTGCATTGATTAATGATTTTAAATCAAGAATTAATTCTTCAGACTCTTCTGCTGAAACAATTGTTACATTCAAACCTAAGTATTCTTTTACTAATTCTTTTTGTAAATCTTTTATTAAATCTATTTTGAGTTGATTTTTACTAACTATATTGTGAAATATTTTTTCAAATAATAATTCAGTTTTAATTGAATACATTTGTGTTGGATGAACGGTTCTGTCATAAAGTCTGTTTTTAAATTTCTTTTTTCTGCATTCTAAATCATCTTTCGAAAATTCATACTCAAGAATTTCTTCTAGTTTTTGATTTTTATCTTGTGTAAAAAGATTATAAAGTTCATTAATCAAATAAATTTTTTCTTGAAATTTATTTTTAAATATTGAAATTCTTTCCGGATAGAAATAATTAATAAATTCATTAAAATATTTTTTTTCGGTTAGTTCTATTTTGCTTTGAGAAGATATTTTTTTATAAACATCATTTATGTTGTCATTTAATTTTTCAAACAAAAAATCAACTGGCAAAGAAACATGTATTTCTTTTTTCTTTTTTGATGTAAAAATTTTTTGTTCATTAAATTCTTTTTTCTTGTATTGGCTTGATTCATTAGCAATATGTTTATTTAAATCAATAACAACTCTTCTGGTTTTTGCCAATAATATTTCGTCGTTATCTGTTCCACCTAAAGTTAATCTGAATGTTTTTCTTCCGGCTTCAAATCCATCTTCGGTTCTTGCAAAAGTTGAAAGTGGAATTAATCCAATACCTTGTCTTGCTAATCCATAAGCAAGCCAATCCAAAGATAATCCATCAGGTAAATTTTCAATTATCATTTGCGGATACATACTTGCTTCAGGTGGTTTTATTTTAATACCAAATTGGTTTCTGGTTTTAGGTAAATTTTCAATTGCTTTTAATAATGCGTCGCTTCTTGCTTTAAATATTTTATTTCTCATTAACCAATATGAATCAACAACCTCTTTTTTGTTTCTATAAAACAAGTATGTTAAAAAAATTGCTCCGATATTTGGTTTAATTGAGGAAATAACATTCCTAAATTTTTCTGCTATTTCCTGATTTCTTATTTCTATAACAGATAATCTTGCGCCAGCTAGTGAATCGGTTTTTGAAACCGAATGAACAGTGATTAAATAATTTCCTTCTTCTTCTGTTAAATACCCCTTTTTAATTAATTCATTTGTCAGCTGTCTTAATGTTTTTATTTCTTCTAAATTTTCTGTTGGAGTAACATTTTGATATGATAAATCATCTATAACAAATATTTTATTTGAGAGTAACCACTTCAAAAGAAATTTTAAATCTTCCTCATCAAATTTATTTCCTGTAGCATTATGAGGATTATTAAAAACAACAGCACCATATTTTTTCCAGTTTAAATTGTCATTTATTTTTCTTTTTACCGTGTCAATTATTTTTTCTTTATCTAAACCAAAGTTTTTATTTAATGGAACAACTTCAACTTTTGGAAAACAATGTTCATATGTCCAGCTTAAATCAGGAAAAACAACTTCATCTAATCCACAATGAAACCCTAATAAAGCCAATGCTGTTCTTGACGATCCGCTGGCAACAAAACAATTTTCAAATTTATACTCAGGATGTTTTTCAAGAAAAGAATACAAAAAACTTTTTTCTAAATTTTTCTGCCATGTTGAATTATCAATGTTTTGAATAAGTTCATCAATCAGTGAAATTGTTTCTTTGCCTGAATAAAAATCTATTGGAAATTTATCTTCTAAATACTTTGTTTTATTGTTTAACAGAACTAATTGCTTGTTGATTATTTTTTCAAAAGGATAAAAATGTTTTTGAACATTATCAAATTGTTTTTCAAAATGAAATTGTGCTTCAGAATATAATTCAATTACATCGTTTGATTTATTTGTATTGTTCTCTTCAAAAAAAGTTTTGTTGTTTAAGATAAAAGAAAGTAATTCTATTTCTGATGCCGAAGGAGTTCCTTTCAATTGAAAATGAATTGTTTCTATTATAGAAATAAATTCATAATAACCCGCAATAAATGTAATTGATAAATTTTTTAGCTTTGAATTGAAAATGCCGGGTGTTAAAATTCGCAAAACTCTATCCATCATCTTTGCTTCGCGAGCAAGTGAAAGATGGTTTGGTGCATCATTTGTTTCTATGAAAAACAATGGGGCTTTAAGACTTAATTTTCTTAGTTCTCTTCTTGTTTCTTCTTTTAATAAACTTCCTATTATTAAAATATTTGGTTTAGTGTTTTCAATTTTGGTTGTTAAAAATTCTATTATACATTCTTCATCATAAAGTGTATTAAAGAATTTTAGACTATTAAAATTTTTAATGTGTGTTGGTAAATCAACATTAAAGAAAAAAATGTTTGCTGGTTTATGTAACAAAAATTTTGATAGAGCATGAAATAACATTCTTAAAGCTTCTGAAATTCCTCCAGAAGAAATGATAATTTCTCTGTTTCCGGTTTGTCCACCCAAATCGTAATTAAGTGCTTCCTGTTGATTTTTAGAAAGCCAGTCATAAAAATAATTTATTAAAAAATTTGGGTTTCTTTTATTAAATCCACCACGTGGTGTGTAAGGTGCACTTTTTTCAATTAAGTTTTTTAAAAATTCTATTTTCGATTTATCAACTTCGTTAATTTCTAACTCTTCATATATTTTTTCCAAAGAAGAGATTTCTTTTTTGTTTATATCTATATTAAGAATTGAACGTAAATATGCATAAACCAACTGTTCATCTTGAACAGGATTTCCAATGTGAAAGTTTACTCTTTCAGAAACAGGAATTGGTGAAGAAGATGTTGCTTCGCTTATTTCTGATACGGTTGCTGCTTTAATATGTTTTATTGCAAAATATTTTTGTAAATCGTTCACTTCTACTACTTATCTTTCTTTTTGTCAGTTTTATTGAATGTGCTTTCTAAAAAATTTTGGAAAAGAGAAATTAAATCCACACCTTGTGAAATTTCATTTGGGGCAAGATTAACAACTGTTCTTGCATTTTTAAGTGACTGACTTGCTTCTGCTAATTTTGCTGCTTGTGGTGAAAGTAATAAAAGTTCCGGATTGTTTTTTAATAACTCAAGTTCCTCTTTTTCAAATTCAAGATTTAATTTTTTTCTCTTTAATTCTTCCTCTGTTTTTTTATCTGCTATCTGAGATTCTTTTTCAAGTTCTTTTTTCTTTAATTCAAGTTTTTTTAATTCGAGTTCATTTTCCATTAATGCAATTTCTTCATCAGCTTTTAGTTTCGCTTTTGCTGCTGTTATTCTGGCTTTCTGACTCAATAATTCTGTTTGCTCTAATATTCGCGCAGATTCCTGTTGGCGAATTGCTTCTGCTATTTTGCTGTCAACAATTTCAAATGATTTAACTGAAATTGATATTATTTCAATTCCATATTTCTCTTTGCTTATTTCTAATTTTTCTGAAATATGATTTTGAATTTTTTCTGAAGAGATTTCTTCAACTTCATATTTATCAGTGAATTCTTTAACAAAACTTTCAATAACGGTCTCAAATTCTTTAATAGCTTTTGAAACCGCATTTTTATTCCATCCGCCAACTTTAATCAAGCTATCAATATTTTTTTCAGCAAGAGACGCAACCAAATTTATTTTTACTTTAACATCTAAACTTCCTTTTGCCGTTGCCTCTATTTCTAATTCTGAAGTGTGTGTTGTTTTGGGTAACACAAGACTAAAATGCCTTGGATAAAATTTAGATTTTCTTTTTCCTATTTTATCTTTTGTTTCAAAAAGAATTAATTGATCCGGTTTTTTTAACCTATATTCTAAAAGCAGATATACAATTAATGCTGTTATAATTATAATGAACCAAAACATTTTATAACTCCTATGTTCTTAATTAATATTTTCTTCAGAATTCAATTGTGATGAACTTTCGCACTTAACTTTGCTTTTGGCAAAGATTAAGTGAATTGAACTTGATTGCATGTTGGTAAGTTTTATGAAATGAAAAAGCAATCAAAAACTGGAATTGAATTTAATATTTTTTTGTTTCAATCGAAATATTTTTTGCTTTATTAATTTTATTTTTACTAATTTTTTAGAAAATAAGCTTACATTTTAAACTATGGATGAAAAAAATCTTTACAATAGTCTTTTTGACGAAGATGATTCAATTGAAAACAGAAGTTCAAAAAAAATTGGTTTAAGTAAATCTTCATCAAATGTTATTATTGCAGGTGTTTGCGGCGGTATTGCAGAATATTTAAATAAAGATGTAAAATTAATCCGCTTTATATCATTGTTAATTGCTCTACTTGGTTGGTTTCCTTTTTTTATTTATTTGATTTTAGCATTTTCATTACCTGCTGAAAAAAAGATTTTATCTAACGAAGAAATAATCAGAATCAATCACGAAAATAATATAACTATTTTAGCAGGTCTTTTTATCTATTTGGGCTTTTATACTCTTTTAACAAATTTTAATTTCAGCACAAACAATTTTGTTTTTTTTGAAAACGAATTTTTACTTATTTCATCAGCAATAATATTTGGTGGATTAATTCTTATAGATAAAATAAAATTGCCTTTCTTAAACTATTACAACATAAATTTTATAGAAACCCAAAAAAATGAAAAGATGTTTTTGGGTGTTTGTCGTGATTTTTCAAATTATCTTTCTGTTGATATAAATATTATTAGAACAATATTTCTAATCTTTACCATCTTAACTATTGGTTTATTTGCTTTCTTTTATTTTATAATATACTTTCTTTCAAAAGCGGATGTGGTTAAACAATGATTAATAAAAAACTGTTTGCTGTTTCATTAATTGTTTGGGGAATTTTTTCTTTATTGATTTACTTTAACATTTTGATAATTGAGAACCAGTTGATTACATCTTTAATATTAATCAGCTATGGTTTATTGAGTACCAATTTAGCTTTTAAAGAAAGCAATAGATTACAATTAATCATTTCTTCTACGGTTTTTTTTATAGGAATAATTTTTTTAATTAAATCAACTTATCAGATTATTGATTCGCGGGGATTAGTTTTTTATTCGATACTATTTATAAGTGGGGCAAACTTAATTTTACTTTTCATTGAAAACATGAACAAAAAAGTTTTTCTTTATTCTGGAGTGATTATTTTTATTTCAAGCATTGTCTTACTATTTACTATTGAAAAAATTGGAATATTATATTTTATAAATCAAACTTATAAAATATTTGAAATTTTTTTACCATTTCTTTTAATTCTAATTGGAGTGTTTTTCTTTTTCAGAAAAGTTAAATAGTCTAACGGTTTGGTTGACTTGACAAAATTATTTCATAAGATGGTTCAGTAGCACCTTCAGAACTTTCAATTGTTACTTTATAATAATCAATTTGTTCTTTTGGCATAGGTGGAAATTGTGTTATTCTTAAATATTCATTTCCACTTGGTTGAAATGTTCCTAAGGATATTGCTTGATTTCTTCTTACCGCCCACAATTGATATGTTTTTCCTATTGGCAATGCTTTTGGATTTTTAAATTGTATTAATCCGGATTTTTCATTAAATGACATTAATAATTTTGCAGAACTTACTAAATCTTCTTTGAAACTTTGAAGATTATAAACTGAAATATCTTTATAATTAAAAAATTCAATCAGCGCGCTGTAGTTATCAACAAAACTATTAGTTGTTGATAATTGATTTTTCATTAAACTTATTTGTGATTCTAATTCGGAAACTTTATTGTTAAGTTTTTGAATATTAATAAATGAATAATATCCTAAAATTGTAAAGATTAGTAATGAAATTATAATTCCAAGAATTCCAATCCATGAAGATGGTTTAGTTTCTTCTGAAAGAACTGTTTCTTTTGATTGAGTCGGAAGTTTTTCGGTAATAATTTTTGTTGGTTCTTTATGAATTTTTTCAAAAGTGTCTTCTTTTGCCGGTGGAAGTGGTGCTGGTATAAAATCATCTTCAACATTCACTTTTGTTTTTCTTTTTTCTAAATATTCAGCAAAATCATCTTTTGATGTTCTGGTTTGTCTTATATTTAAATTCGTTAATCTTGGACTAAAATTTTGTGTTTGTTGCTTTGTTTGTTTTGATGGAAATTTATCTTGAGTTTCATGAGGAGCTGTAAATGTTTTGCTAAATGTTGATGAGCCCGATTTTCTTTCGTTAATTATTTTTGCTTTTATTTCATCTTTAATTTCAATTAATCTTTTTGCAACTTTATCTTTTATTGAAGGATGTGGAATTTCAATATCTAAAATAATAGGAATCATTGCCACAATATTTTGAAGTTCTCCCATTTCCCCTTCCGGAAGATCTCCATCTTGTTGCATGTACTCTTTAAATTGAACAAAGTTTTGTTTATCCATGCAACCAACAGAAAATGCGGCTATCATTTCATGTACAATTTGATCTGCCATTATCCTTTTACCATATAATCTCTTAAACTATGAAGTGCATTCATTACTTTTAATCTTACAGTTTCAATGGGAACATTTAATTTATCTGCAATTTCATCAATTGTGTATCCTTCATAATATGCAAGGTGTAATACATATTTTTGGGTATCGGTTAATTTTGATAAAGCTCTTTCAACGTTTGGTTTTAATGCAGTTGCTGTTTTAAAATCTAAACTATCAATATTTTTATCGAATGTTGGTAAAATAAAATAATCTTCATATTCATCATCATATAATTGAACTGTTTGTCCTGCCATTCTCTCTCTTCTCACAAAATCAATTGCTTTGTTTCTTGCTAATGTAACCAGCCATGTATAAACATTGCCTGTGTTAAAATCGAATTGAGAAATTTTTCTCCAAATTATTACAAAAACTTCTGTTAAAATATCTTCTGCGGTTGATTGGTTTGGAGCTATTTTTTTAATAAGGGTAAACAATAGTGGCGAATATCTATCATATAATTCTTCAAGTGCACGAGATTCATATCTCGAAATCTCTTTCATTAATTCTAAATCTGTTAAATCTTTAAACTTGCTCAATTATAATTCTCTTTTCTTTTTTTCAAAAGTAAAATTAGTTAAATAAAATTTCAATTTAATTACTTTTTCTCCCAAACATTGTTTTTTGTTTCCGCATCAGATGAACGTTTTGTTATTAATTCTATTTTCTGAACTTCTTTTTTGTTATCAAATTTAATCACAAATTCTGAATTTCCTTTTTTCCAAATAGATGTGTTTTTATAAATTTTTTCTTTTGAACCATCGTTGTATGTAATTTCTAAATCAATTGGAACAGGAACATTTCCAACTTTTTCGATTGTGATTTCACATTTTTTATTTTTCATTAAAACATTTTTTATTCCTAAATCCGGATATCCGTAATCAAAAAACCATGGTTTAAAGAACCAACTTAAATCTTCTTTTACAACATCATTAAATGTAAAAAAGAAATCATATGGAATCGGATGTTTACCATTCCAACGATTAATATATTCTTTCATTGCTTTGTCAAACAGCTCATTGCCAATAGCATCTCTTAAAAAATAATATGCAGAAGACGCTTTAGTATAAGAAGCAAAACCAAGCATTTGGCTACGGGCAGATATTGAAGGAATAATAGTTGGTAAATCAAGTTCGTTTCCCATCATCATTCCAACTCCACGAATATTTCCTTCAAAACCTTCACCACTTTCTTGTTCAATAACTAAATGAATGTTATCGGAAGTGAAAAACGTTGCCCAACCTTCATCCATCCAGGCATATTTTCTTTCATTTGTACCCATATAAAATGGGAAATATGAATGTGCTATTTCATGTAAAGTAACTCCTGCTTGCGAACCACGTGACATTGCAACTCCGTTATTACACATCATTGGAATTTCCATTCCGCCACCTCCACGTGTTTCGCCATTAAAGGTTGTAACCTTTGGAAATGGAAATGGTACCCCCGGAGAATTTGTTGATAATGCCTGAACAGATAATTTTGAAAACAAAGCTACTTCATTCCATCCCTTTTGAAAAGATTCAATTGGATAAACTGCATCGGTTAAAACTCTTCTACCTTTGTTATCAACTTCTACACTTGTTGCATCCCATAAATAACCACTGCTTGTTGCCCAAGAAAAATCTGCAATGTTGTTTCCTATCAGGTGCCAGGTATTTTTTTCTGAGTTAATTGTTGTACCGTTTTTTAAATCTTCTTCTGTTATTACATTTATAATTTCATCGGAAGTCCATGCCTTTTTATATTTTTCAAAAATATTTGGTTTTAAGATTTTATCAGCATTTTGATATAATCCACTTCCCCAGACAACATAATTTTTTGGAACTGTTATTTCAACATCAAAATTATTTATATCGTTATAAAATTCAACTGCTCCGCCGTAATCAAAACGATCCCAACCATCTATATCGTCATAAACAGAAATTTGTGGATACCAATATGCAACGTAAAATGTTGAGTCGTTATAAGCACCCATTCTTATTCTTGTTTCTTTAGGAATAATCATTGACCATTTTATTTCAAAAGTGGCTTTTGATTTTGGAGCTATTGATTGTGGTAATTCTCTTATAAATAAATTTGTACCCGTTCTTTGAGCCCTTAATTTTCTCTCTTTTATATTTAATTCTTTACCATTAAAAATAATTATTGAATCAAGCTGAACACCATCAGTTAAATCAAAAGGATTAACCTGAAAATCGCGAGCCGATCCTTTTTTCATTACGTCCTGATAAAGTCTTATTACAATTTGTTTTAATGAATCAGGACTTTCGTTATAATAAGTTATAATTTCAGAACCAGCAACTTTTCTTTCTGAAGGAAATAATTCTGCTTTTATTTTGTAATCAGCTCTATTTACCCAATAGTTTTTTCCCGGTTTTCCATCATAAGAACGGGTTTCTTTTTCGTAAGCTTTGAGTACATTTCTTGGAATATATAGAGATGTTTTTTGAGCAAATGAAAATGTAGTGAAAAGAAGAAGTGTTATAAAAAATAAATTTATTTTCTTCATAATAATTCTCACTTTGTTTATAAAATTACATTTTCCTATTCAGGAATTTTTTCCAAGGCTTGTTCTAAATCATCAATTAAATCCTTAACGTTTTCAATACCAACAGAAAGACGAACTAACCCTTCGGTAATACCAGCTGCTTTGCGTGCTTCTTCTCCCATAGATAAATGAGTCATGCTTGCCGGATGTTGAATTAATGTTTCTACTCCGCCCAATGAAACAGCCAAAGAACAAAGTTTTACATTATTCATTACTATTTCCCCTGCTTTAAAACCATCTTTTAATTCAAAAGAGATCATTCCACCATGAGCTTTGTGTTGTTTTAATCCAAGTTCATAATTTGGATGACTTTTTAATCCGGGATAACGAACCCATTTTACTTTTGGATGATTTTCTAAATATTCAGCTATTAGTTGTGCATTTTCTGTATGCTTTTGCATTCTGATTGAAAGAGTTTTTAAACCACGATGAACAAGAAAAGCATTAAACGGATCAATTACTCCACCCATTTGATTTAATGTTTTTCTCATTATTGAATACATTGATTCATCTTTCACAACTATTATTCCTGCTACAACATCTGCGTGACCATTCAAAAATTTTGTCATACTATGAAGAACAATATCAGCACCTAAATTTATTGGTTGTTGCAAAGCGGGACTCATAAAAGTATTATCCACAACAAGAAGAGCATTATTTTCGTGAGCAAGTTCAGAAGCTTTTTTTATATCGGTAATTGCAATCATTGGATTAGCGGGAGATTCAACATAAACAATTTTTGTGTTTGGTCTTATTGCACTTTTTATTTCATCAATTATATCTGTATCAACAAAAGTTGAATCAACTCCAAACTTATTAAAAATGGATTGAAGCAAAGTTAAAGTTGGACCATAAACAGATTTACTGCAAACAACATGATCGCCATTTTTCAAAAGCGCAGTAAAAATTGTACTAATTGCAGCCATACCACTTGCACAACCAAGTGATTTATATCCATTCTCAAGTTCTGCAATTGCATTTTCCATTGCTTCTATTGTTGGATTTTTCATTCTTGTATAAATATATCCTTCAGCTTCTCCTTTGAAAAGTGCTGCTCCATGAGCTGCGTTTTCAAATTTAAATGTTGAAGTTTGATAAATAGGTGGAACTACTGGTCCAAACTCATATTCACCGATACCGCTGTGAACGCATTTTGATTCAAAGTGTAAATTTTTGTTTTTCATTTATTTCTTATTAAGGTTTAGTTTTTATAAATCTGTCAAGTCTTGAAGACGACCCGCAGCTTTTTTATTTATTTCTAAATCTTCTAATTAAAGAAGTTTTATTTTTCTCCATCATATTCTGTTTCAATTGCTCTTGAATAGCAATCACTAAAAATTAATCCTTCAGCTTAAGTTATAATATCAATTCTGTCTGGTTCGTAACCAAGTTGGATTATAGAATCTTTTTCCATAAAATCTTTTTTTAAAAACCAATTGAACCAAAACAAAATTTTTCAATAACTCTTATCATTTTATCGGCATTCTAATTTGAATTATTAATCCAAACATCGAGATCACCTGTAAAACGAACATTGTCATGATAAATTACTGTATGATCATCAAAAATTTTATACTCAACTTTTTGTTCGTTTAGTAATCTTATAAACTCTTAGAAATCCTGTGTAAGAATTTCCTAAATATTTTTTATACCTATTTCTTAATTCTTCAGCAGTTTTAAATATTTCTTCAGGTGTTTTTGATAACCAGTATTCTAAATCCTATTTATAGTTATCTTTTAATGAAATCTTTTTAACAACAAGTTCCATTATTCACCTTCATCTTCTTCCGGAATTACTCTTGCAATATCAGCTATTGCATCATCATCATTCAAACGAATTAAGCGAACACCTTGTGTGTTTCTTCCCATCACTCTTAATTCTTTAACAGCTTGACGAATAACCATTCCATTTGTAGTGATTATAACCAATTCATCATTATCATTAACTTCTTTCATTGCTATCATTTTACCATTTTTATCAGATGTTTTAACAGTTATAACTCCTTTACCGCCACGTTTGGTTAAACGATAATCTTCTATTTCAGATCTTTTACCAAAACCTTTATCTGTTACAACCATTAATGTGTTTGCATTTCTAACTACTATCATTCCTATTACGATATCATTTTTTCCAAGTTTAATTCCACGAACACCGGTTGCAGTTCTTCCCATATCGCGAACATCTTTTTCATTGAAGCGAATAGCCATTCCATTTCTGGTTCCGATAATTATATCATTATTGCCATCACTTAATTTTGCTTCAACAAGTTTATCACCAGCGGCAAGATTAATAGCAAGAATACCACCTCTTCTAATATTTGAGTATGCAGATAAAACAGTTTTCTTTATTGTTCCTTTTTCTGTTACCATTAAAATAAATTTATCATCAGTAAATTCTTTAACAGTTACAAATGCTGTTATTTTTTCTTCTTTTTCTTTTTCAATTAAATTAAGAATTGATCTTCCTTTTGTTGCTCTGCCACCTTCAGGAATTTCGTGTACTTTTAACCAATAACATTTTCCTTTATCTGTAAAAAACATAATATAATGATGTGTTGAAGCAACAAACATATGTTCAATAAAATCTTCTTCTTTTGTTCCGGCACCTGTTACACCTTTACCACCACGCGCTTGTCTTCTGTAACCACTAACAGGAAATCTTTTTATAAATCCCTGATGAGAAATTGTAACAACAACATCTTCTTCTACAATTGTGTCTTCAAAAGAAAATTCTTTATAGTCTTTAATTATTTCTGTTCTTCTTTCATCTCCATATTTTTCTTTCAAAGCAAGAAGTTCTTCTTTAATTATCTGCTTTCTTAGTTTTTCATTTCCTAAAATTGCTTTCAATTTATTTATCAGTTTAATTGTTTCTTTATATTCATCTTCAATTTTCTTTCTTTCTAAACCTGTCAGGCGTTGTAACCGCATATCAAGAATGGCTTTTGCTTGAATTTCACTTAACTTGAATTTACGCATCAAGTTTTGTTTAGCGGTTTCAACATCTTTAGATTTTTTAATTGTCTGAATTACATCATCAATATTATCAAGAGCAATTATATAACCTTCTAAAATGTGAGCTCTTCTTTCTGCTGCATCTAAATCAAATTGTGTTCTACGAATTAAAACATCCATTCTATGTGCTAAAAAGTGTTCCATCATTTGTTGAAGTGTTAAAACTTTAGGAACACCATTAACAAGAGCAAGCATTATTACACCAAAAGTTACTTGCATTTGTGTGTGTTTGAATAAATTATTCAACACAACAACAGGTTGACCATCACGTTTTAATTCAACAACCACTCTTAAACCATCCCGGTCACTTTCATCACGAATATTTGAAATGCCATCAATTTTTCCATCTCGAACAAGCTCAGCAATTTTTTCAATTAACGAGGCTTTGTTGACTTGATATGGTAATTCAGTAATAATAATATTTTCTCTATCGTTTTTTAATGTTTCGATATTTGCTTTTGCTCTTAGAATAATTCTTCCGCGACCTGTTAAGTATGCTTCTTTAACTCCCTCATAGCCATAAATAATTCCACCAGTTGGAAAATCCGGTGCTTTAATTATTTTCATTATTTCTTCTGGTTTAATCTTTGGATTTTCAATCAACGCAATTAAACCATCAATAACTTCTGTTAAGTTGTGTGGTGGAATATTGGTAGCCATTCCTACAGCAATACCACTTGAACCATTTACTAATAGATTTGGTAAATAAGAGGGAAGCACTAAAGGTTCTTGAAGTGAATCATCAAAGTTAGGACCAAAATCAACTGTGTTTTTGTCTAAATCACGTAGTAATTCATCAGCTATTCTAGCTAATCGGGCTTCAGTATAACGCATAGCTGCGGGACTATCGCCATCAATTGAACCGAAATTTCCTTGTCCATCAACTAAAGGATAACGAAGAGAAAAATCCTGAACCATTCTTACCATTGTATCATAAACAGCGCTATCGCCATGTGGATGATATTTACCAAGAACTTCTCCAACAATACGGGCAGATTTTTTATAAGGTTTATTATATGCCAATCCAAGTTCATGCATTCCAAAAAGTACGCGGCGATGAACCGGTTTTAATCCATCTCTTACATCTGGCAATGCTCGTGCTACAATTACACTCATTGCATAATCAATGTAAGATGATTTCATTTCTTCTTCTAATGAAACAGGTACTACTTTTTCAAATATTGTGCTCATAATTTATTTCAACTTTTACTGTATATGAATCTGTTATTTAATTAAAATTTATTTATAATATAAATGATGCTAATCCAAAATATGTTATTATTGTACTAATATCTGCCAAAGCTAAAGTAATTGGTCCGGCTGCAATTTTAGGATCTAGTTTTGTTTTATGTAATATTGTTGGAATTATTAATCCTAAAAGTGAAGCTATTATTTGTATAAAAACTATACTCAATCCGATTGTCAATGATGAATAAAAATCTTTTTTCCAGATTATAGCAACTGTAAAAACAACGATTGAACATGTTAATCCTAAAAGAGAAGCTGTTTTAATTTCTTTAATAAAATTTTTTGTAAACCATTTTAAAGTTGGTTTTGTGGTTCTTAATGTTTGAATTGCCACTGTCATAGACTGAATACTAATACTTTCACCCAATCCTAAAACTAAAGTAAAGAAAAAAACAAGTATTATACTTTCTGTTAATGTTGTTTGAAAAACTCCTGTTAACAATGCACAAACAATTCCACTTGAAACGGTTGCGAATAGCCAAGGTATTCTTAATCTCCATGCTTTTAATGGTGAAGCGTTTCTTATTTCATTTATTCTAAAACCTATAGTTTCAAAAATTGTATCGTAATTATATTTTTCTAAATCTTCATCGCCTTCATCTTTTTCTTCAAGTAGTTCATCAGTAAATAAATTAACATCAACAATTCCTAAAATTCTTCTTTCACTATCAACAACAGGAAAAGCAAGAAATTTATAAGTTGCAAAAAATTCAAGGGCGTCATAAACTGTTGCTTCATAAGGTAAAGCCGCAACTCTTTTAACCATTATTTCTTCTATTTTCTGATTTTCTTGTGCTATTAAAATTCTTCTTGTAGGCAAAACACCAACTAATTTATTTTCATCATCAACTACATAGAAGTAAACTATTCTTTCGCCAACGCCTTCGTTTCTTATTTTATTTAATGCTTCGTGTACAGTTAAATTTTTATTTAAAGAAGTAAAATCTTTTCTTGCAAAGTCTAAAATTTTTTGACCATATGTTGGTTTTGATTGCATTTAATAATTTTTATTTATCGCTAAATCTTTTTTAAGATTCATTAAACATCAAGATTAGCATACTTTGCATGTTTTTCAATGAATGCTCTTCTTGGTTCAACTGCATCACCCATTAATGTTTCAAAAATTTTATCAGCAGCTGCTGCGCTTTCAATATTAACTTGTAAAATTGTTCTTGTTTCCGGATTCATAGTTGTTGACCAAAGTTGTTCAGGATTCATTTCTCCTAATCCTTTGTAACGAGATATAACAATTCCTTTTATTGGTTGTTCAGGATTTTCTTCCTGATTTTCGGTTTCTTCTATTTCAACAACTGTTTCATCTACTTTTCCGGCTTTTAATCTTTTAAGTATTTTATCTCTTTCATCTTCATCAAAAGCATAAAACTCTTCTTTTCCTTTTTTAATTTTATAAAGTGGTGGTTGAGCAATATAAACTTTTCCAGCGCTGATTAAATCTTTCATATGACGATATAAAAATGTTAGAAGTAAAGTTCTGATATGGCTACCATCAACATCAGCATCGGTCATTAAAATAATTTTTCCATAACGAGATTTATTTGCATCAAAATCTTCACCTATACCAGCACCAATTGCTGAAATAATAGCTTGAATTTCCTGATTTTCTAAAATCTTGTTAATCTTTGCTTTTTCGACGTTTAAAATTTTTCCTTTAATAGGAAGAATAGCTTGGAATCTTCTATCTCTTCCTTGTTTAGCAGATCCGCCTGCAGAATCACCTTCAACGATATAAATTTCACAATGTTCAGGATCGTTAATTGAACAATCTGCTAATTTTCCGGGAAGGTGCATTGAATCGAGAGCATTTTTTCTTCTGACTAACTCTCTTGCTTTGCGAGCTGCTTCTCTTGCTTCGGCTGCTTTCATACATTTTTCTATTATCTTTTTTGCAACCGAAGCATTTTCTTCTAAGTATTCAAAAAGTTTTTCACCAACTATTGTTTCAACAATTGATTTAACTTCACTATTTCCAAGTTTTGTTTTTGTTTGACCTTCAAACTGAGGTTCCATTACTTTAACAGAAATTACTGCTGTTAATCCTTCTTTGTAATCATCTCCTGTTAAAGTTATTTTACTGTTTTCTTTTATTAATCCATTTTTTGCAGCATAATTATTAAATGTTCTTGTTAATGCTGTTCTGAATCCAACTAAATGTGTTCCACCTTCAATTGTATTAATATTATTAACATAGGTATGAACATTTTCGCTGTATGAATCACTATATTCAAACGCAATTTCTACAGGAGTGTTTTCTTTTTCTCCTTCGATATAAATTGGTTTATGTAAAGGTGTTCTTTGTTCATCGAGATATTTTACAAAATCTATTAATCCACCTTTAAAGCGATAAACTTCTTCCTGATTTTCATTTTCATCACGAAGTGTCATTGTAACTTCTTTGTTCAAATAAGCAAGTTCTCTTAACCTTTCAGCAACAGTATCAAAATTAAATTTTGTGGTTTTAAAAATTTCTTTATCGGGTTTGAATGTAACTTTAGTTCCTGTGGTTTCACTTTTGTATGTACCAATTTGTTTTACCGGTGCTTTTGGAACTCCTCTTTGATATTCCTGAAAATAAATTTTTCCATCTCGTTTAACTTCAACTTTACACCATTCAGATAAAGCATTAACAACTGAAACACCTACGCCATGAAGTCCACCGGAAACTTTATAAGAATTTTTATCGAACTTACCGCCGGCATGTAGAACAGTTAACACAACTTCAAGAGCAGATTTTTTTTCTACCGGATGAATATCAACCGGAATACCTCTTCCTCTATCTTCAACGGAAACGCTTCCATCTTTATGCAGAGTTACAATTACACGATCATTAAATCCGGCAAGAGCTTCATCAATTGCGTTATCTACAACTTCATTTATTAGGTGATGCAACCCTCTTGAACCAACGTCACCTATATACATTGCCGGTCGTTTTCTTACTGCTTCTAATCCTTTTAGAACATTTATACTACTTGCTGTGTAATTCGATTGACCATTACCATTTTCTTTTGCCATAATTTATATTCTTCTCCTACAAAAACTTAATTGTTTTAATTATTTCTTCTTTGAAGTAATTATTTATTTTTTTTATCAAAATATTTTTTTGAAAATTTAATTCACTTTTCCAAACAGAGTTTTCAACGTTAAGAAATAATGTTTGTTTTTCAACTTTAATTGCTTTTGCTATTTTTTTTAATTCTGGAAAAATATTTTCAAATTCGTTTACAACATCTAATAATTTTAATTTTTCTTTTAGTGCTGTAAAGTCTTCACTTGTTTCTATAATTTCATCAATACTTTTAAAACTAATTGATGATTTTTGTTTTGCCATTTTCTACTTTAATTATGTTACTATCTTTTTTAAGATTTAATTCTTCTACTCTGGAAAAATCTGTCATTGTAATAAAAGATTGACCAATTTCGTTTAAGTGGTAACTTATTTTTTCTGAGCGATATGTATCAAGTTCACCAAAAACATCATCCATTAAAAAAATTGGTGCTTTCATTAATTTTTCTTTTATGAAATAAAACTGTCCGAAACGTAAAGCAATCTGAAAAGTTTTATGTTGACCCTGAGAACCAAATCTTTTCAGTTCGAGATCGTTTATGTAAAAAATAAAATCATCTCGATGTGGACCAACTAAATTTGCTGCTCTTCTAATTTCATCATTTCTTGAAGAATTTATTTCATCAATAAAATTTTCTTTTATGTTTTCAAAATCAGTTGTTATTGTTTTATAAATAATTTTTGGTATTTCTAAATTTTCAACTATTTGTGAATAAGCTTTTAATAAATACTCATTAAAATCATTTACAAAATTTATTCTGTGTTTAATAATTTCAACGCCAGCATTTATTAAAGAAATTGTCCATGCGTCAAGCTGATCGAATAAGTTTCTGTCATTTGTTTCTTTAATTTTCCAAAGTAAAGCAGAACGTTGCCTTAGTATTTTATTATACTCCAACAAAATTTCTAAGTATGTATGTGAAACTTGTGAAATAACAGAGTCAATAAATTTTCTTCTATCTGCCGGAGCTCCAAGAGTAATTGAATGATCAGATTGAATTAAGGAAACAACGGGAAATTTACCTATAATTTCTGCTGAGTTCGAAATTTGTTTATCGTTTAGAAAAACACTTTTTTTATTTTTATTTAAATCAAAAAAAATTCTTGAAAAATTATTTACTAAATCAGAAAAATTTCCTTTTGTATCAAAAAAATTTTCATTCAAAGAAACAACATCGCTTTCACTTGCAAGTATTAAATTTTTTGTTGTACACAAATAATAAATTGCTTCAAGAATAGTTGTTTTTCCTTGTCCATTTCCACCGATAATTAAATTTAATTTATCGGAGAAAGAGAGCGATGTGTTTTTATGAAGTCTAAAATTTTGCAATTCGATTTGTTTAAGAACCATTTTAAGAATTTAAACGCACCGGCATCAGAAGCATCATAATATCACTATTTTCTTTCTTTTCAACAGGTTCAATTATTACTGCTTTTGTTGCTGAGTGAAGTTTAAAAATTATTTCTTCTTCGCTTGTTAAATGACTTAAAACATCCTGTACATATGCACAATTAAAACCTATTTCTAAATTATCACCGGAAAATTCGCACGAAACTTTTTCTTCACCACTTGCACCTGTATCTACATCTTCAGCAAAAATATCTAACTCTTTTTGTGAAATAGAAAACTTAACTCTTTTTGTTGTGTTTGTTGAAAACAACATCATTCTTTTAATTGAATCTAAAATTTCTTTTGTATTTACTTTTAATGTCAATTCATTTTCTAATGGAATTACACTTGCATAATCGGGATATTTTTGTGATATCAATCTTGTAATTAATTCAATATCATTTAACTTGAATGACATTGAAGATTTATTCATTCTGATAGTAACATCTTTATCATCTAATATTTTTGATAATACAGAGATAGCTTTTTCCGGAACAACATACTGATTATTAGAAATAGATTTTATGTTTTTGTATAGTAAGTTAACTAAACGATGTCCATCGGTTGTTACAAATCTTAATCCATTATTGCTAAATTCAAACAGCGTTCCCATCATTGCAGGTCGCATTTCTTCTTTACTCATTGCAAATGATGATTTATCAAATGCTGTTTTTAATTCATTTCCATTAATTGATATTTCATTTGCATCTTTATCAATTTCAAATTTTGGTATATCTGGGTAATTTACACCTTCGATATAATTTAATGTATATTTACCAAAATCGGTAACAATGTTTATTTTTCCAGATGTAGTAAACTTAAAGTGAATAGTAGTATCTTTTAATGAACGCACAATATCATAAAGCAATTTTGCTGGTACAACATATTTTTCATTTTCTTCTGAAACAACACTAATAGAAGATCTTAAAGAAATTTCCATATCTGATGCGTAAACTGTAAGTAAACCATCTTTTATTTCAAAAAGAAAATTTTCTAGAATTGGCATTGGTGTTCTTGTTGGAACAGCTGGAATTACTTTGCTAAGTAATTTTTCTAATTCTCTACTATTTACTTTAAATTCCATAAAAATTCTCCATGTTGAATCAAAAAATATCAAAATTAAAATAGAAGTTCAATTAAATCTATCTTTAATTAGTTATTCACATTATATAATTATTATTATTTATTTATATGTTATAAAGAATTTAATGTTTTAATAATAAGTGTGTTGATATGTTGATAAACTATAACTTATTTACTTTTTAGTTTTATTTCTTAACAATAAAAATTTTTTAATTGTTTGTTAGTTGTTAATAATTACTAGTTATTTCTTTTTAGTTGATAAAGTCAGTTTACAAACATTTAATTAACATGCTATTAACTAAATATCAACAGCTTAACCCACAGTCATTTCAATTTTATTTTTTATAGATTCAATTGTTTCTTTTAGTTTTAAATCGCTTAAAATCATTTCTTCAATTGATGTTTGAGCATGAATTACTGTTGAATGATCTCTTCCACCAAAATGCAAACCAATTGTTTTAAGAGAAGATTTTGTTAATTGTTTAGAAAGATACATTGCAATTTGTCGTGCAAGTACAATCTCTTTTCTTCTGTTTTTTTCTCTTAACTTATTTTCTTCAATGTCAAAATGTTCGCAAACAGTTTTTGTTATTAACTCAATTGAAATATTAACTTGTTTTGTTGTTGAAACCTCTTTCACGGTTCTTTTAACTAAATCAAAATCAATTTCTCTGTTTGTTAACGAAGCATTTGCTAAAAGTTTTACTAAACAGCCTTCAAGTTCTCTAATGTTTGATGTAATATTATGAGCAATATATTCTAAAATTTCTCTGCTTAAATTTATTCCGTATGATTCACTTTTGTTTTTAAGAATAGCAATCCTGGTTTCTAAGTCGGGTGGTTGAATATCTGTTTGTAATCCCCATAAAAATCTTGAAACTAATCTGTCACTTAACCCTTTTAATTCTTTTGGAGAACGGTCACTTGATAAAATAATTTGTTTGCCACTTTGATGTAGAGTATTAAAAATGTGAAAAAATAAATCCTGGGTTTTTTCTTTACCAACTAAAAATTGAATGTCATCAATAATTAATGCATCCATATTCTTATAAAAATTTGAAAACTCATTTACAGTGTTTGATTGAATTGCTTCTACAAACTCAACAGTAAAAGCATCTGATGAAATATAAATAACTCTTTTATCCGGATATTTTTCTAATATTTTATTTCCTATGGCATGAATTAAATGAGTTTTGCCTAAACCAACACCGCCATAAATAAATAATGGATTAAAAGAAGTTTGTCCTGGATTTTCACCAATAGCATAAGCAGCAGCTCTAGCTAACTGATTACCTTCACCTTTAATAAAATTATCAAATGTGTATTTTGAAATTAAACCAGATTCAAATTCTTTTTCTACAGGTTCAGATTGTTTATTTTCTTTTGTTTCTAACTGAGATACAACATGAGTTATATCATCTTTAAAATTTTCTTTTTCATCTAAAATTAAATAAACAAGTTTACCTGTTTCTCCGATTACCTGATTAACAGTTTTGTTTAAAAGAGTGTTGTAATGTTCTTCAATCCATTCAATAAAATAATTACTGGGAACATAAACCTTTAAAGTTGTTCCATTGAACTCAGCAGGTTTGATAGGTAAAAACCATGTGCTATAACTTATAAATGGTATATTCTCTTTGATTATACTTAAACATTCTTTCCAAATTTGGATAGCGTCTTTTTCAATTTTTTCGTATGAAATTTTTTCTGCACTGTTTAGCATATTATCCACATTATTTGAAATCTATAACTCTTTAAAAAATAAATTGTTTTGCAAAAAACTTAACAATAATTTTAATTTATCAACAAATTATTAACATTAATTTAAT
This sequence comes from Melioribacteraceae bacterium, assembly GCA_026417375.1. Taxonomy (GTDB): domain Bacteria; phylum Bacteroidota; class Ignavibacteria; order Ignavibacteriales; family Melioribacteraceae; genus Stygiobacter. Next base: position 201,324 of record JAOADJ010000008.1, read on the forward strand.
CCCGTAACTTATTGTTTTATAATAAGTTATAAATAATTAATTATTAATAAGAACAAATTGATTAAAAATTCGGGTTGATAATTTATATAAAAAACAAGCGTGAAACGTTTCACATTTTAAAATTATCCACAAATTGTCAACATGTTAATTTCCCTTCAAAGAAGGGCGAGCAAAATAGTTTTTGGAAAGCAATCAAGCAAATATTTTTTTATTTTATTTAAAAATTTTTTGAGCAAAGCATCTTTTAACAATGTAATTTTACAAAAAAAATATGGTGTTAAATGAAAAATATTTTAATTGTATTTACCGGTGGTACATTTTCAATGAAAATTGATGAATCCACAAAAGCTGCAGTTCCATTTTTTCATGGAGAGGATTTAATTAAAATGATACCCGAAATTCAAGGAAAAGCAAATATATCTATTTATGAGTTTGGTAATTATCCCGGACCACACATGACACCGGAATTAATGTTAGAGTTATCAAAAAAAATAAAACAATTTATTTCACAAAAAGATATTGATGGAATAATTATTACACATGGAACAGACACTCTTGAAGAAACTGCATATTTTCTTGATTTAACAATTAACACTGAAAAACCAATTGTTGTAATTGGTGCCATGAAAACAAGCTCGGAACCTGATTGGGATGGACCAAAAAATTTATTAGACGCAATTCATATAATTAATAATCCAAACAGTAAAAATTTAGGTGTGCTTGTTTGTTTAAATGGAGAAATTAATGCTGCAAGTGAAGTTACAAAAACACATACAGAAGATATAGAAACATTTCATAGTCTGGATTTTGGCTCGCTTGGTTTTGTTGAAAAAGGAAGAGTCTGGTTTAACAGATTACCTCGTAAATTAGAACATTTTGAAACAGATAAAATAAATAGCAACATAGATTTAATTAAAATTTATGCTGGAATGGATGAAAAGTTCTTTAAATTTTCTGCGGATAACAATGTAAGTGGTTTAGTAATTGAAGCGATGGGAGTTGGAAATGTTCCTCCTAAAGTTTTTGAGGGAATAAAATATGTTGTAGAAAAAAATATTCCTGTTGTTTTGGTTTCCCGTTGCCCTGCAGGAGAAACTCTTGATATTTATGGTTACCCCGGCGCAGGAAAATGGTTAAAACAAATTGGAGTAATTTTTGCCGATTATTTGAATGGACAAAAAGCAAGAATAAAATTGATGATCTGTATGGGAATAACAAATGATATTAATGAGTTAAGAAAAATGTTCGAAGAATAAATGAAAGAAAAAATAAAAAACTTTTTTTCTTCTTGGATTGGTTCAATTTTAATTTTTCCGCTAATATTATACTTATTAATTAACATTGGAAAATTTCATTTTATTGATTTTGTAAATCTTTTAATTCACGAAGGGGGACACGGAATATTTAAAGTTTTTGGTGGATATATTTATACACTCGGTGGCACTTTAATGCAATTATTTATTCCGTCAATGTTTGTTATTTATTATTTAACTCAAAAGAAAAAATTTTTATCACAAATTTTTTTAGTATGGCTTGGAGAAAATTTAATTAACATAAGTATCTATGTTAAAGATGCAAGAATAAAACAACTTCCATTGCTTGGAGGAAATAAAGTTTATCACGATTGGAACTATCTTTTATCAGAATCCAATTTACTCGAATATGATCAACTAATAGGAAATATTTTAATCAGCTTTTCAATTTTAGTTTTTTTATTTGCGTTATTGATACCATTGTTTATAAAAAAAGAAAAGCCCGTAAATCTAAATTTGCAACTTTAAACTCACGGGCAGAATTATTATAGGAAAATTATTTCAACTAAAATGTAAATTGGAAGAAGAACAATAATTGAGAACTTAAACATATAGGAAAAGAAATCCGGCATTTTAATATTATTTTCTTCTGCAACAGCTTTTACCATAAAGTTAGGACCATTTCCAATATAAGTCATTGAACCAAAAAAAACAGAGGCAACAGAAATTGCTTTTAGAAACTCTTCAGGAATATTTGCAACAATATTTCCGCTTGTAATTCCTAAACCTAAAGCTAATGAATGAAAAGTAACAGCCGTTGGTGTGTTATCTAAAAAACTACTTAATGCGCCGGAATAAAAATAAAATTGACTAATAGTATTAACACCCAAATTAGAAGCGTTCGATTCTAAAAATAAAAGACAAGGAACCATTGTTATAAAAATACCTAAAAATAAATAAGCAACTTCTTTAATTGGCTCCCATGTAAAATTATTTGAAACACGTAACAAATTAGGTGTAAATAAAAGAGAAAAAATACTCATCGAAAGAATAACAGCTTCTCTTATAAATCCATAATAATGATTTTCTTTAATAAACGGTAAATATTGTTCATTTAAAAAAGCAACAGATAAAACAACACCAATTAACCAAATAAAATTAATTTTTCCTTCTATCTTAATTGGTTTGATATAAGTTTTATCAGCAAGTAATGCTTTTTCTGGTTCCCTTTTGTGATAATAAGTATCAACAAAAAAATAAATTAATAATAGAAGAGCATTTGTAAAAAACCATTCAGGTAATAATTTAAGAAACCAGGTAAAAGGAGCACCTCTTAAATACATCATAAAAAGAGGTGGATCGCCAAGTGGTGTTAATAATCCGCCACAATTCGCTACTATAGCAATAAAGAAAAGAATTGTGTGTACTTTAAATTTTCTTTCTTTGTTGGTTTGAATAACAGGACGAATTAATAACATTGCCGCACCCGTTGTTCCCATTATAGAAGCAAGAACTCCACCAATAGCAAGAAAAATAGTATTAGTAACTGGCTTTGCTTCAATATCGCCGGAAAGAAAAATTCCACCTGTAATTGTAAACAAAGCACCAAGCAGAATAATAAAAGGAATGTAATCAAAAACTAAAGTATGAATAAGATGATGACTTAAATTTGATAACAATAAATAAGCAACAATTGGCACACTTAAAACAATAGCAACGATTAACTTGTTTGAATTTTTCTCCCAGAAATGATGAAAAAAAAGAGGAAAGACAGCGATCGAAATTAACATTAATAAAAAGGGCAAAAGAGAAAGCAGAGGAATTTGAATAGTATGTTCCATAAGCAACTCAAATTAATTAGAAAAGTTTGTACAAAATTACAGAGCTTATAACTCACAAAAAAAATCTTGACAAAAATATTTATAAAAATTAAGTTGCAAATAACTACAGAGGGACTTGAGTTCAAAGATGGACTTAAGATTAGAAAAACCAAAACTACTTGATTTTGTAAGAACAAAACTACGAGTTAATCGCTACAGCAAAAAAACAGAAGAAGATTAAACCAGGTTGAAGAAAAATTTTTTGCTTAATAATTAATGCGAAAAAAATGGAAACAGATAAAACGATAGTAAATATATTCAAATCTGGCGAATGTAATTTGAAAAAGATGATGTTAATCAGCGGATTTATTAATAGTTATACTTTACAAAAATAGGAGCCAGTTATGCAAATTATTTTACTTGTTATATTATGTACAATCAACGCAATAATAGCTAAGAATAAAGGTTATAATCCATTTATTTGGTTTTTTGCTGCTGGTTTATTATGGATTATTGTAATATCATTCTTACCTAACGATGCAATAATAGTTAAGAATAAAGGTTATAATTTCCTTTTTTGGTTTTTTGCTGCTGGTCTATTAGGGCTTATTGTAATATCATTCTTACCTAATACAAATGCAGAAAAATATAATGCAGAAGAATCAGAAAAGTTAACAAAAAGAGGGGATAATATTGGCTTATTTATAATAGTAGTATCATTGTTTATAATATTAATCTTTTTTATTGCAAGTTTAATATGATGAACGAAGTTTACTTTATAATTTTATTTAAAGAAATATAGAAGTTATTCGGATAGGTATTATTTGTGGTTTATTTGCTCATATATGCTTAAGTATTAGTGAATAAGCACATATATTAAAATTAAAAAATAAATTATAACTAGTTCTTCAAGTCGACCATATCTTCGCCAGAGGTGGATAAATTCGATTCGGTTGGTTGAAGTTAAATAAAAATAGGTTGACAAAACTTAGTTTCTCTTTGAAATAGATTATAAAATAAAAATATGTTAAAATTATTTGCGTTCGTTTTTCAAAGCTATTTAGTTGTGTTGGGCGGCTTAAAAACAACGCCGTTAGATGTGAGAGGAGACATACCAGAATGAGAAAGCATCGTCTATTAGTCTTAAACATCTTCATGATGTTCACCATAGCTTGTGTGCAAAGTGCCCACGCCCAGGCTCCCAATGAACCTCTTTATAATGACCTTAGCAAGACTTTGGGGTTTATAATGGGGCAACGATTCACTCTAAACCGCATCAAAGCCGAATACCCAACATTATCTTTACAAGTTCAAATAACAGAACTTCAATTTAAGGCTACTTTTGGAACCGCTGAAAAGAAAATTGAAAAATTGTTGAAAAACCTCCTAAAGGAGAAATATACTGAATATGTAGCAACGTTAGAAAAGAAAGAGGCTGTCTCAAAAGGGCAGCCTTTTTTGTAAAATAGAAAAGATTTAAATAAGTTTGTCTGAAGAAGAAAGGAAAAATAAATGGGACAAAGCGGGAAAGTAATATTTAAGCCATATCATCAAAATCAAATCAGTTTA
>JAOADJ010000031.1 GCA_026417375.1 Melioribacteraceae bacterium
AAATTTACTAAAGCTGGTATTCCATGGCGACTTGTTTTTATAGAAATGAAATTGATTAAATCTACTGTGCCCGGAACAGGACTCGAACCTGCACCTCGAAACCGAGACTAGCTCCTGAAACTAGCGTGTCTACCAATTCCACCATCCGGGCAAAATTATTTATAAATCAATAATAAATTAATCAAAATTACAAATCAAAAAATTACAACTATTTATTTTTGTGATTATTAACATTTGTTGAATCAATAAATTGATAAGGGTTAAATCTTGGTTCATTATCAAGCATTGCATCAAATGGTGGAGGAATATCTTTTTTATTTATAATATCAGTTATTCCACCTGTTCTGCAATCACCAGAAATTAATCTTGGTTGACCTAATTCATAAATTGATTCCCTGCAAAAAGTAACAGAAACAACATTTCCACTTGCAGGAGGAGTAAAATCTTCTAACGGTAAATTAATTTGTTCATAAACATCATGCATAAATAAAGCCCAAATTGGCAAAGCAGCAGAAGCACCTTGGCCAAAACTTCCACCAAATTTTATTCGATGATCATCAAATCCAACCCAAACACCGGCAGTAATTTGTGGAGTAAACCCAATAAACCAGGCATCTGAAAATTCCTGAGTTGTACCTGTTTTTCCGGCAGCTGGTCTTCTAAAATTGTAAACACTTCTTGAAGCTGCACCTGTTCCCTGATCAACGACTGTTGTCATCATATCAGTTACAATGTATGCAGTTTCTTCCGGAATTGCTTCGCTTGAAAAATTGGTGAATTTGTCAATCAAAACACCATCTTTATCTTCTATTCTTAAAATAGAAATTGGCTCGTTATAAATTCCTTTATTACCTAAAGTTGCATATGCTGAAATAATTTCAAGTGGAGAAACAACAGAAGATCCTAAAGCAATTGATGGAACTAATTCTAACTTTGTTTTAATTCCCATTTGTTCAGCAAATCTTCCAATTTTCCAAAGAGGTGCATAATCTTCAATTATTAATCTGGCAGCAATAATATTAATTGATTCAGCTAATCCCCATCGTAAAGTTGTAAATCCACCTGTTTTGTTATCAAAGTTTTGTGGACTCCATAATTTCGCTGAACCATCGTTATAACTAAATCTTTGATTTAATATTGGATACGCCGGATAAAGACCATTATCAATTGCAACGGCATAAACAATTGGTTTGAAAGCAGAGCCGGGTTGTCTTTTAATTTGTGTTACATGATTTAATCCATACATAAATTTTTGATCTCTTCCGCCAACCATTGCTCTTATTTCACCAGTTTTAGTATCCATTGCAAGGAATCCTACTTCAATTTTCTTTTCTTCATTTTTAATTGAATCAATGAATGATTTATTATTAATAAATTTTGCGTAAACTTTTTGTTTTTCTTGTGATGTAGTTGCTGATTTATATTCTATTGTAGATTTAATAGTTCTATCAATAGTTTCATTTAAAATATCTTTATATTTTTCCCAACGCCAGGCGGCATCAAATCTTTTTTGAAAATTTGTTAAATGAGTTTGAACTGCTTTAACTGCAATTTTTTGCATGCGGCTATCTAATGTTGTATAAATATTTAAACCATCCTGGTATAAATCGTATCCATATTTGTCCGAAAGCTTTTCTAATTGTTGGCGAACATATTCCAAAAAATGAGGAGCTAAGGTTCCACTAATTCCTTCTTCTATTTTTTTATAAGATAATTTAATTGGTTCTAGTTTATAATTCTCAAATTGTTGTTCAGTAATAAATTCATCTTCGAGCATGTTTTGCATTACTAAATTTCTTCTTCGCATTGCATTTTCATATTTATCAAATGGATCGTAACCTCTCGGATTTTTTAACAATGAAACTAAAATACCGGCATCAGGAATTGTTAATTCATTTACTTTTTTGTTAAAATAAACTTTTGAAGCCATGTAAATTCCATAAGCACCACGACCGAAGTATGAAATGTTAAAATACATTTCTAATATTTCTTTTTTGGTATAAGTTTTTTCAATTTGAACTGCAGTTATCCATTCACGAATTTTTCTAACAATTGTTCCGAATGTGTTTTCTTTTTTCCCTTTTAACTCATAAAGATTTTTTGCCAACTGCTGTGTTATTGTACTAGCACCTTCTCTTTTGAAAAGGAAGATATTTTTAATCATTGCTTTAACAAATCTTTGTAAATCAACACCCCAGTGACTGTAAAAGTTTTTATCTTCAGTTGCAATTAATGCATTTATTACATGAGGCGGAATACTATCAATTGAAACTTCAACTCTATTTTGTTTGAAATACTGTCCAATTAATTCTCCATCTATACTATAAACATTACTTGCTAATTGTGTTTTAGGACTTTCTAGTTGTTGAAGTGATGGTAATCCTTCAATAACATAAAGAATAAACAATAATTTAGCTATTAGAATAACAGCAATAACTGTCCATAAAAATACTTTAAATGATTTGTTATTATTTCCTTTTTTAAGTGGTTTCTTTCTTTCCATAATATTACCAATCGAATATCTCAAATGTACTTGTGAATTTACCATAACATGGTTTGTCAAGCCATGTTCCTAAATTTATATAGTAACCTGAATTATAATTTTCAAATGCTCTTTGGTGTGAATGACCAAAAACTACGTAATCAAATCCTTCAGATATTTTTTGTTTAGCTGTTTCATATAAACCATCTTTTTCGCCATAATTTTTTTTACTTGTGTATTCTCTGCTTGCTTTGCTTGATTTACTTGCAATTGCAATTCCTAAATCAGGATGAATTAATGAATAAATATTCTGTATTGTTTTATTTCTTAAAACTTTCTTCAAAATTTTATAACCTAAATCGTTCTTTATTAATCCATCACCATGTGCAATAAAAAATTTTTTATTATTTAATTCTAAAATTGTTTTATCAAAATATAGATAACTACCAATTTCATTTGTAAAAAAATCTTTGTGTAAAAAATCATGATTACCAATTATATAATGGATAGATTTGTTTTCATCTTTATATTCAGCAAGAGCTCCTAAAGTTCTAATAAATTTTTTTTGAATTACTTTTTTATATTCGAACCAATAGTCGAATAAATCTCCTACTATTATTAATTCATCAGAGTTTTGTTTAGCATATTTCAAAAATTGGACTAGTTTTTTTTCTTTTTCTTTTTCAATTTCATCATTATAAAGTCCAAGATGAATATCAGAAATAAAAAAATATGTTTTGATATTATTCATCATTTCTTGATTCATATTTTGCAAGCAACCATTTATTGGGGTCAAATATAATATTTATTGGTTTCTCATCTAAATTGATTTTTATTCTGCTATTTTTTTTATCAATATAGAAATTAAATACTTCACTATTTTTTGTTTGATACTCAATAAGTAAATCTAAGTGGAATTTATAAATTTCATAACCTTTTTGTTTCTGTTCAATATTAATTACAAGCTCTTTATTATCAACATCATAATTCCAATCATAAGCAATATCAATTATTCCGGTTCCATAATAAACCCATTGCTCAAAAAAATATTTTAAATCTTTTCCGGATATTTTTTCACAAATATTTTGGAAGTCTTTTGTTGAAGCATTTGAATATTTATATGTTTCAAAATATTTTTTTAAAGAACTAAAAAAATTATTATCACCAATTTCTTTTCTCAACATGTGTAAAACCCAGGCACCTTTATCATAAACCAATCTGCTAAATAAATCCTTGATTGGGTTATATAAAGTTCCGGATTTAAATTCAGAAAATTTAGATAACATAGTTGTTTTGAGTGCATCGGAACCGCTTTCCTTTTCCCAGTAAAGGGCTTCAGAATATGTTGCAAAACCTTCATTCAACCAAATATCTTTCCAAGATTTTAAAGTAACCGCATTTCCCCACCAATGATGTGCTAATTCGTGAATTAACATATCTGAAAATAATTTTCTGCCATTAATAAAACTTGATCCAATTCCAGTTATTGTTTGATGTTCCATAGCTCCATTTTGCCAAAGAAATTCAGCTACGGAATATTTTTCTTTACTAAAAGGATAAGGGCCAAATAAATTTTCAAATGTATTTATATAATTTGGATGATCAGAAAAATCTTTGATTCCATTTTCATAATCTGATGGGAATAAATAATAAATCAATTTTATTTTGTCATTACTTTTTGAATTAACCTCTTCTTCTTTCGATATATATTTACCAGAATAAATAGAAATTAAATATGTGGAAATCGGATAATAAGTTTTCCACACAAAAGTTTTTTTATCACCTTTTTTTTCAATTGATATTAATTTACCATTCGAAAGCGAAGTTAATGATGAGTCGTTTGTAATTTTTATTTTCATTTGTGCTTTATCATCAGGACGATCAATGCAAGGTAACCATGTTGAAGCGAAAATTGGTTCATTCATTGTATAAATAAAGGGATAATTTTCTTTTTCAGAAAAAGTAAATGAACCAAAGCCAACATTTTTAGGTGTACCACTATAAATTATTTCAACCTTTGCAGTATCTAGTGATTTATCAAGAAACAAATAAATTAATTTCTCTTCTCTTTTATAACTAACCTCTTCATTATTAATTTTAATTGATTTTATCAATAAGTTGTTATAAAAATTAAGAGGTATAAATTTTATTTTATTATCCTTAAGTTTAATTAATATTGAAACTTTAGAATCAATTATTTTTTCTTTTGGAATTATGTTAATGTCAATATCATAAAATAATACATCAAGTTTTTCTTGAAATGATGGATTATAATACTCCAACACTTCATCTTCATAATTTTTCAAATCTGATATAAAAGTAATCGGATCTTGATTAAAAGTATAAAAATATTTCTCTGAAATTTGCTGATATAAATAACTTAACCCAAAAATAAATCCAGAAATTATGAATGATATAAATAGAAATATTAAATTGTTTTTTTTCATACACAAAGATAAAATGAAAAAATATTTAATGATAACAAATATTAATTTGCCAATAACCATCAATTTGAATATATTTTAATTGAAACTGCAAAGGGATTTTTATGGCATACACTGGTTCAACATCGTTAAGAAAAACTTTGACAATGATACTTGCTGGAGGGCAAGGTGAAAGATTATTTCCTCTTACAAAAGAGAGAACAAAACCTTCTGTTCCATTCGGTGGTAAATACAGAATAATTGATTTTACTTTGTCAAACTGTTTGAACTCTGGTTTAAGAAGAATTTTTGTTATTACTCAATATAAGTCTGATTCTTTAAGCAGACATTTATATGAAGCCTGGAATATTTTTAATCCTGATCTTGGTGAATTTATTTATTCAATTCCTCCACAACTAAAAACAAGTAACAATTGGTATTTAGGCACAGCTAATGCAGTTCATCAGAATATGAATTTAATTGAAGATGAGAATTATGAAAATTTATTACTACTATCTGGTGATCATATTTATAAAATGGATTATTTGAAGATGATTCAATATCATAACGAAAAAAATGCTCAGCTTACAATTGCTAGTATTGAAATCCCTTCTTCACAAGCAAACAGATTTGGTGTTATTGATATTGATGACAATTACAAAGTAAGATCTTTTATTGAAAAACCTAAAAGCCCACCCGAAATTCCTGATAAGCCAGGTTTATCTTTTGTTAATATGGGTATTTATGTTTTTTCTACTTCAACAATAAAAGAAGTATTTAAAAAAATGGATAAAGAAAATATTCCAAGTTACGATTTTGGTAAAGATGTAATTCCATATATGATTAAAAATGATTATCATGTTCAGGCTTATAGATTTGTTGATGAAAATAAAAAAGCTGAACCATATTGGGTTGATGTTGGTACTATTGATAGTTATTATGCTGCAAGTATGGATTTAATAAATGTAATACCACACTTTAATTTATATGATAGTGATTGGCCATTAAGAACAAGACAATTACAATTTCCACCAGCTAAAACTATTTCTCATGAAGGTGAAAGAGTTGGTCGGGCAATAAATTCTCTTATTACAGATGGAACTATAATTTCCGGTGGATTAGTTGAACGCTCTATCCTTGGTTATAATGTTCGTGTTAATAGTTATTCTTATATAACAGATTCTATAATTTATGATAATTGTAATATTGGAAGACACGCAAGAATAAGAAGAACTATAATTGACAAAAATGTTGTTATACCAGAAGGAATGGAAATTGGCTTTGACACAGAAACCGATAAAAAAAGATTTACTGTTTCTGAAACTGGTATAGTTGTAATTCCCAAAAATTACAGATTCAAATAATAATTCATCAAATATTGTTATAAATAAATAACTGCATAGATTTATGCAGTTATTTTTTATTTAAACTGTACATTTTATGAATGAAAAAATAAAAGAAAAGTTAGAAAGCATTCCTACGTTACCAGGAATTTATCAGTTCTTAAATGATAAACAAAAAGTAATTTATGTTGGCAAAGCTAAAAATCTTAAAAATAGAGTTCGTTCTTATTTTCAAAAAAACATAGAGTCTCCAAAAACACAAGCACTTGTAAATAAAATTGATGACATAGAAATTATTATTACTGATTCTGAAATAGAAGCTTTAGTACTTGAAAATAATTTAATCAAAGAATTAAAACCAAGATATAATATTAATCTTAAAGACGATAAATCCTTCCCTTATATAAAAGTTACAAACGAATTATTTCCACAGGTTTATGCTACAAGAAATATTGAAAAAGATGGAAGCAAATATTTTGGTCCATATACCGATGTTAAAACAATGAAATCATCATTGAGATTGATTAATAAAATTTTCAAAATCAGAAGTTGTAAATATGATTTAACTAAAGAAACGATAGAAAAGAAAAAATATAAAATCTGTCTTGACTACCATATTAAAAAATGTGAAGGCCCATGTGAAGGATTAGTAAGTATTGAAAGATATAATTCATTTGTTAATCAAGTTATAAAAGTTTTAAAGGGAAAAACTGATGAATTAATAAATGAATTAAAACAACAAATGATTGAAGCATCGGCAAATCTTGAATTTGAAAAAGCAGCAGAAATAAGAGATCGTATTGAACAATTATATGTTTATACATCAAAGCAAAAGGTTGTATCAACAGATTTAACAGAAAAAGATATTATAAGTGCTGCAGTAGAAGGTAAAGATGTTGCTGTTACAATATTAAATATTCGAAATGGAAAACTGGTTGGTAAAAAACAATTCTTTTTAACTATCGAAGAAGAAACCGAAGAAAACAAAATTTATTCTGCAATAATTAAATTTTATTATAATGAATATGTTGAGATTCCTAAAGAAATTGTAATTGAAGTTGAACCAGATGAACAAGAAACACTTTTAGAATGGTTGAATTTAAAATCAAACAACAAATGTTATTTTGTAATACCTCAAAAACAAAGTGATACTAAATCACTATTAAATATGTGCAAACAAAATGCAATTCTTGCATTAAAAGAAATTCAACTCCAAAAAATGAAAAAAGAAGGTAATATTCCCTACGTTCTTTCATCATTAAAAAGAGATTTGAGATTGGCAAACATTCCACGCACAATTGAATGCTTCGACAATAGCAATCTACAAGGTAGCGATGCAGTTGCGAGTATGGTTGTGTTCATTGATGCAAAACCTAAAAAAAGTTTATACAGAAAATTTATAATTAAAACTGTTGAAGGACCAGATGATTTTGCAAGTATGAAAGAAATAATTAAAAGAAGATACACAAAGCTTTTAGAAGAAAAACAACCACTACCTGATTTGATAATGGTTGATGGTGGAAAAGGTCAACTTTCAAGTGCAATTGAAGCACTTGAAGAAATTGGAATTAAAAAATTTGAAATTATCGGTTTAGCAAAAAGATTAGAAGAAGTTTTTCTACCAAATGAAAGTGAGCCAATTATTATTCCTAAAACATCATCAAGTTTAAAATTACTTCAACAAATAAGAGATGAAGCTCATCGTTTTGCAATTACATTTCATCGGGAAAGAAGAAGTAAAAGAATAATAAACACTGAATTAAAATCTATCAAAGGAATTGGAGATAAGCTAGCCAATAAATTAATTTCAACATTAGGGAGTGTTGAAAAAGTTAAAACTACTTCAATTGAAGAACTTGAAAAAATTATTGGTAAATCTAAAGCGGAAATAATTTATAATCATTTTAATCCGAAATAAAAAGCCAGACTTCAAATCACCCAAGTTAAATACTGACCGTTGCTTCCTTCCGGACCTGGCGGGGTTGGGTATTAACTTGCCGATTAAAGCCTGGCAAAATTTTGCGTGCAAATATAAAAAACTTAATTAACATAATTAATTACTAACTCATAAATTGTTTCAGCATTAATACCACCTTCACCAACATAATTACATTTCTTTGGATCTATCGGACAATGAGTTTTACAATAATTTTCACCCGGTAAAACTATTTTACTTTCATTTCCAATTGGTCCCCACAATTTTGGAGAACATGCTGTTAACGGACAAAACAGTGAAATTGTTTTTACTTTTAATGCTGCACATATATGCATGGGTCCTGTGCTTGATGAAATTAAAACATCTAAAACTGAAAAATTAATAATTGATTCTCTTAATGATTTATTTTTCATTAGATAAAATACATTCTCAATATCTGAAATTTCCTTTGGTGGATTATTATCTGTTATTACAACTTTAATATTCTTATGATTAGATAATTTTATAATTAATTTTTGGTATTCATTGATAATTAAATTGGGAGCTGAATTACCACTTGTAGTATTTATTCCAATTATGATTTCATTATTAGGTGCAATATTATTTTTAATTTCTGATGCTTTCTTTTTTTCATCATTTGTTAAAAATATTTCAGGATAAATTGAAACTGGTTTAATTCCAATTTTTCTAATCAGGTCTAATGAATAATCAGCTTCATGTCTTAATGGAATATACTTTTTTCTATCAACAAATTTTGTAAATGTTAAAAACTGATATAATTTATGACCAACTCCGATTCTATTTTTAATACCTGAAAAAAATAAAATGTAGTTTATTCTTTCATTAGGAAGTAACATTAATGCATGAGTAAACTTGTATTTAGAAATTATTTTAATTTCTTCTGAAATATTTTTTATTCCCTTTTTATTTTCATCATAAATAATAATTTCATCAACATATGGATTATTTAAGTATATATCTTTTGTATATTTACGAACCATCACAGCAACAAATGAATTTGGATAAAATCTTTTTATTTCTCTTGGAAGTGGAGTCGATAAAACAACATCACCAATTCTATCTTGTCTTACAATTAATATTCTTAATTGATCTTTCAATTAATCCTCATAATTTCTTTACGTAAGATTTGATATTCATTTTGCCAATTCAATTCTTTAGCAGCTTCTTTACAATTGATTTTAAATTTTATTAATGTTTTTTCATCATTAATTAAGTTATTGATTGAACTAATCACATCTTCTACATTATCAAGGTCAACAACTATTCCAACTTTATATTTTTCTACAATATTTTTCATTTGTGGAAGACTACAAGATACAACAGGAACATTTGCCATTATATATTCAAATAATTTATTAGGTAATGCATGATAATAACTTATGCTTATATTTTCTATTAATGCTAATCCAATATCTGCTGAAGAAGTAAAATTAATTAATTCATCTTGCGGATAAGAACCCGCAAAAGAAACTCTTTCATAAACATTTAATTCTTTCGCTTCTTTAATAAATTTTTCTTTTTCAGATCCTTCACCTAATAATATAAAAACAGCATTATGAATTTTTTGTAATGCTTTCAATATAATTGAAATTCCTCTACCATCAATCAAAATACCTTGATACAATAATATTTTATAATTAGTTGGAATATTAAACTTACTTCTAAAATCAAAATTATATTTTGGTTCTTGATATAAAGGAATATTACGAACGGTAATTACATTTTCTAAAGAATAAAAATTTTTCAGAAATTCTGTATCCATTTCACCTGTAGTTAAAACTAAATCAACTTTTTTGATAAAGTATTTTTCAATTGAAGTAATAATTTTTTGAAGGAATGGTCTGTTTCTTAAACCACCAATGAATGAGTAAATCTCACGACTATTATAAAATATTTTTGCTTTTTTAATTTTAGCTATTAAAACAACAATGGGTAAAGTATAAATATCTTCTGCAAAAAAAATATCAGCTTTTGATTTTATTAATGAAGAAAATAATTTAGTTAAAAATGATAAATAAAAATTTAGACTTCCTTGCTTTCTGCTAATTTCATGAATTATATAATTTTTATTGTTACTAATTTTATCTGCAAACCAGTTAAATGAAATTACAGATACTTCATATCCATCTTCAATTAACGAATTATATAAATTAGTAACTCTCGAATCATGATAAGGGTTGCCAAGAAATGCAATACAAATTTTCTTTTTTGTTGACATCAATAAATTACAATTTGATATTCAATGTGTTTCTCATTATTGTTTTTGCATCGAACTTTTCTTTAAAGTCTATTAAACTAATACTCGGAGTCATTGGATTCTCTGCTTTTGTATCTTGTGAAACTCCAATATCAACATACTGATAACCATTTTCTGTACAATATTTTACAACTTCATACATAACTCTTTGTATAGGTTTAAACTGAGCATAATCATAATAAAGCATGTTGTAAAAACATATTGCAACAGTTTTATTTGCGAAAAACATCAATGAACCAGCAATAGGTTGATCATCTTTATAAACCATAAAGAGTTTTAAATTCTCTGGTAGTAGTTCAGTTAATTTAATTAAATCATCATAAGAATGAGTTGGTTTAACTCCATGCCTTGCTTTATTTTCTATAAGAATTGGGTAGAATTGATCATATCTATCGTTTATTTCTACTTTCAAATTAAAATCTGTAAATGTTTTACGAATATTTCTTCTTGTTGTTGGAGAAAATCTTTCAAGTATATCAATATTTTTATCTAATTTAATTGCACTTGAAATGTAGTGTAATGAATATTTAAATCCTTGCCATAACATTGCAAAATCTAAATTTTGGTTTGGATGTTTTTCATAAATCATCGGAGCTGAAGTAAGTGTAATTTCTTTAATATTATTTTTCTTCCCCCATTCTAATAATGTTGATACTATTTCCATTGCTTCAGTGAATTTTACATCCTTGGTAACAATTGAACCATAGCTAGCTCCAATTGGTGATTCAAAAGTTCCATTTAAAATTGCACCGGGCAACAGAGCTTTAATTTTTCCTTTATCAAGAAATATCAAATGATTAAAATTAAATTTTCCTGGAGTATGGTAATCAAAAAATTTTTGTAAATGGAACATTGTCCCATTGTTCGATTCAAGAACAAACTTATCCCACTTCTCTTTCCATTCTTCTGTGTAATTAATTATTTCCATATTAATCCGTAATTAGAAATTATATGTAATTGTTATTATATGATTATCTCCTAATCCAAATTTTATTGGAATATATGCATAATCAAGATTGAAACTTTTATATACTACACCAAGTCCTGTTGTTATATTTTTCGTATCATAATTTGAAACATAACCTAATCTTAATGCAAAAGTTTTATCATAAACAATTTCGTTTGCAAAATGAAAATATGTTTTATTTTCATTAATAAATTTCTGAACACCAATAATTGGAATTAAGTCAAAATTTTTAAATGTATATTCATAACTTATACCTAGTTGTAAATCAACTGGTAATTTTGATTTTGTATTACGTAATTCTGATATACTTCCAATATTTTTTACTACTGCTCCAACTGAAAAATTATCATAAATATTTTTATAGTTCATTCCAAAATCAAAAGCATAGCCGCTTGATTCATCAGTGTAAATGTTTTCATATAAATATTTTATTGTTGCACCAAAATAAATTTCATTAATTGAAAAAGCTGATGATATACTTCCATAAAAATAATTGGCATTAAATTTTGAAATTGCATCACCTGGTTTTGTTCTTAATTCAATTCCACTGATTTTTGTTGTGTTTATTCCAACAGCAAATGGTATTTCAAATAGATTAAAACTTAATCCCAAATTCTCACTTGATAAATCATTGAACAAAGAATTGTGTGAAAAAGAAAATTGATTTTTTTTATTTAATGCCAAGTAAGAAGGATTGTAATATAGAGCGGAAACATCATTAACATTTACTGCACCAAATTCGCTTAACGATATATTTCTTGCACTAAAACCATTTTTGAGAAAAGCAAATCCACTTTGATTGGAAGTTTGCCCAACTAAAATACTAAGCAATAAAAAATTTATTAATAATATTTTCTTCATATTAAAATCTGAAATTTATTCCTATTAAATGCTGATCAAAAGATGAATATGGTTCGTATGAAAAAGCATATTCAACACCAATTATGTATTTATTAACTTCATAAAAATAGGAGAAACCTGCTGATGGACGTATTGGTATTTCAAAGTTATTTAAATTTATTTTATCAATTCCTGCTCTAAAGTAAATATTTTCTAATGGATTATATTCAGCACCGATTCTTAAAAAATTTGTTTTTGCATTGCTGTTTTCAATTTCAATTGCTGTAATCAAATTTTTATCTAATTTATATGAAACACCCAATTTCTTGAGTATCGGAAATTTATCTACAGAAATAGTTCCATTTGTTCCATATAATTTTCCTGAATCCCATGTGTATTTACTATTTAAATCAATTAAGACAAATGAAACTGACATTGATTGATTAATTATATATAATGCACCTAAATCTAAACCAAATCCATTAGATGAAAAATTTTCAAATAATTTATAGTAATAGAATTTAAAGCTAATCCCAATAGAAAGTTTTTCAGAAAATTTATTTGCAACTGCAAAATAAAATTGATTTTCAGATGTAGAAAAATTCCCAATCGGTTTTCCCTGTCCATCTCTGCCATCAATATTTGAAACACCAGAATTAATTAAACCAACACTAATTCCAGCTGTTGATTTTGGTTTGGTATTTCCATTTTCATCTTCCTTTTTACCAAATTCAAATCTTTTTGTAAAACTTAGAAAATTTAAATTTCTGTCTAATGATAAAAATGTATAACCTGTTTGTAATAAATTATCTTCCTGATAAATAATATTTGCAGGATTGTAATATGATATTACATTTCCCTCTTTGACAGATGCTAATGTATTTGCCATTCCAATTCCTCTTGCACCAAATCCAATTCTTGAAAATGCTCCAACTTTTGTAGAAATATCTGAAAACTGAGTTTGTCCGTTTGAAATTATTTGTATGGTAAAAAATAAAATCAAATATGAAATTATCTTTAGCATATTTCCTCACATCAACAAAATAATTTTACCGAATAAAACTTTATTTTCATCAATATCTAATCTATAAAAGTAAACACCGTTTGGAACAATATTTTTGTTTTCATCTTTACCATCCCAAATTTCCATTAAATTATTACCTGGGAATCTATTTGCATTTTGAACAACTGTTCTAACTAAATTCATTCCAAAATCAAATATTCTTAATGTAATTTTTGCATTATTAGATAAGTTATATTTAATTCTAACAACATCGAATTTAGGATTAAAAGGATTAGGGAAAGCGTAACTTTTATCTTCATCAACAGAATCATTTGAAGACAAAAATGTTTTCCATTTGCTATTCCAGAACTCACTATCAGTTTCAATTGTTTTTGCTAAACCATCATTAGTTCCAACCCATATTTCATGATTCGAAGAATTTAATTTGTTTGTTTCAACACTTAAATATAAAGTTGGTTTTAACTCAGTTTTTGTATTTTCATCAATTATGTTAGATGAATTAATCCATGTATAACCTTTATTAGAACTTCTAAGTATTCCATTTGAAGATGCAGCAAAAACATCATAACTATTATTTGATTTATACTTAAAAGCAAAATCACGAACTCTTTCATCAACAAGAAAAATGTTCCAGCTTTTGCCACCATTAAATGAACAACTCACACCATAATTTTCAGTTGCACCTTCAGCTTTCCATGTTGCAGCCCAGATTGAATTATCATAAAAATTATAATTCAACGATAAAACAAAATTTCCACTGATTGAATTAGTTTGATTTGTTTTATTAAATTTTATCCAACTTACTCCCCCATCAGTTGATTTATTAATTCCACCAGCAGTTCCGACATACAAAGTATCACCAATTGAAATAATTGAAAATGCCCGATGATTTAAATTTCCTCTCATCTTTAAATTTCCAGATGAAGGAGCCAAATCAAAATCTAGTTTGTCAGATGGTTTGATGAAATCCAAATTATCTGGTGGTAAAACAACTCGTTGCCAAGTTTTTCCCATATCAGTTGATTTTCTTAAACCACCTGAAAATGATACAATCCAAATAGTGTTTTTAGTAAAAGCAATTCCATAAATAAAATTTTGTTCTTTCGCAGTTACAGGCAATGCTCTTAATTTATTACTACCATAAAAAATTGTTGAATCTTCAGGTGCATCAACAGGTTGTGGAACTTCAATCCAGGAATTACCACCATCTGTTGAATACCTTAATCCGTTACCAACAGGAATATCTGAACCTAATTTATTCTCGAAATGCCAACAACCAGCCCAAATTGCATTTAATCCGAAATTAATCGCCGAAATGCTTTCTTTACCAAAAGGTTTAGTATCATAGTAATTTATCCAAGTCAACCCACCATCAGTTGTTTTACTTAATCCTTTTGAAGTTCCTAACCAAACTGTAGATTTATCCTGAACAAAAATTCTATCAATTGTGTTACTTGCTGGAGAAGAATCATTTGTTTTATACAATTTATAATCTAAAGAATAGTTATATGGAATTGACTGAGCTTGATTAAATTTTGCAATGAGAATAATTAAAATAAATATGAAATAATTTTTATTAATCATTTTATCTTACCTCAACATTAGCATTAATAGTATTACTTAATGCACCACTTTTATCTTTTGCCTGAAACATAAATTTCCAAATTCCTATTGCAGAACTTTCACCAAAAGAATTTTTAAAGGAAAATATTCCATCATTAGATTTTTCATCACCAAAATTTGAATCTCCGTTATCAACCATTAAGAAATAATCAATGTTTGGTGTTGAGGCATTAGGAATTACTACTGAACCGTCAGGTCTGAATAATTTAAATGTAACTTGTGAAATATCAATTAATCCATTTGGATCATCAACTTTAATACTAAATGTAAATGGAACACCTCTTGAAACAACTGTTGGTATTTTTAAATCCGAAATTACTGGAGGATAATTAACTTGTTTATTATCATATAAAAATAAATGCTCAGCAATTTTTCTTGTAGTTTGGTTAATCTTATCTTTTACAAAAAACTCAACAACATATTTACCGGAAGAAAACTTTTTACTCATTTTAATTTTAGTAGAATATTCACTATTAACACTTGTCGAATTTTTTGTCAATTCGATATTTTGATAAATATATGAATTGTTTTCTACTAACTTAAGATTTGAATAAACTTTTTCGACTGATTCTGAATTTTTAATGGTTATTGAAACATTTAATAAAGAATCTGATTGTGAGTAACTAAAATTATCTGCTAATGTAATTTTTTCAACTTGATAATTTGAATATTGATAATCAATAATTTCATCGTAAGGTTTATCGCAAGAAAAAAGAAATGCAAAAATTATTAATGAAATTTTTAATGAAGGATTTATTGATTTAAGAAAAAACATAGAGATTATTTCCTTTAATTAGACTATCCAAAAATGTAACAAACTCTCTATATTTTTCTTCCTTTTGTTGTTTAAAATTAATAGTATTTTCATAATTAACCAAATGTTAAAATGAAATTAAAAAAGGAGTTGGTGAAAATGAAACTATAAAAATTATAATAGCAAAATATCCAATTGCTAATCTACCCAAAGATAATTTTTCAAAATACATTACTGGTGGATGTTTAACTTTGATAAAAAAGTATAAAATAAATGCCCAAAGTAACCAACCACTCCATCCAAAATGTAATTGTAAATCAAGAAAAGATTCTAAGAAACCAAAACTTCCAATAACTAATAATATTATTAATGAAACGCTTGCAATTGCTTCATGAATTTTTGGACCAAACATAGAATAAATTAAATGACCACCATCCAACTGACCAACCGGAATTAAATTCATTGATGTTATAAATAAACCAAACCAACCAACACATAAAAAAGGATAATGATATATTTCTGACATTGGAGGTACAAATTGTTCTGGGTTAACAAAAATATTTCTTATTAAAATTATTAAAAGATTATCACCGAACTCTAAACCAACAGCACCTTTTCCATAATCCGGTGAAAAATAGTCTGGATGAATTGCAAGTATATATGAAACATCAGGTAAATGAGTATAGCCATAAATTAATAAAATAAGTGAAGCAAAAAATCCTGAGATGGGTCCGGCAACACCAATATCAAACATAGCTTTATTATTTGGAATCAGAGATTTGGTTTTAATAACTGCACCCATTGTTCCAAAATTAAAAAAACCAGTTATTGGTGGGAATGGAATAAAAAAAGGAAGAGTTGCTTTTACTCTATGATAAATTGATGCAAAGTAATGCCCGAATTCATGTACGCCAAGAACAAACAAAATTGATAAAGAATAAGGCAACCCAAGTACTAAATCATTAAACTCGTATGGAGCTGGTTTGCCAGTTGTCCATTCAACTCCAGCAATTGTTGTTGTTATAAATGTAATTATCAATAAAATTAAATTCACAATTGGATTATCTGTAATTTTCATAATAATTTATTTTAGTTAAAAATCAATATTTATTCCTAAACTTGTATAACTTTCTTCCAGATCATAAAATTCACCATGAATACTCATTCCATTCAAATATGAGAAATATAATTTTACTCCTTTACTATCTGGATTCCCGAATTTTATTCCAACATGATAAGATTGATTTAGAATTTTACTTCCATTTTGATCTATTTTAAAATCAGCAGCAATAAATGGAAAAATAAGTGAAGATCTTAAATCATTTCTGTAATAATCTAATCCAAATTGATAAACAAATTTATTATTCACCAGTGGATCGGTATGAAACAAATAAGTTAACCCACCATATAATCTTAAAAAATCAATTTTAATATAAGGCATCAGTTCAACAAACTCGCGGCTGTAAACCCTTGGTAAATTATTATTAATCCATTGCATTTTATTTTTATCATAATTACCATCAACTAAGTGAGCACTTATATGAGAAATTCTTAATCTAAACCCATAATCATAATATTTTTTTACTTCTTTATATCCAAAATTGATTCCAAAAAAGTAATCAACAGCTTCAACCGGGAAATGAAAATTTTCTTCTTGACGAAGTAATGTCCAGGTAAATAAATCAGCCCCAAAAGTAAAGTTAGAATTTTTAGTATTAAGTGAAATTAAATCAACAGAATTACCAATATCTAATCTTAATTCTTTAACATTATTCTTAAATGCAAATCCAAGACGCGGTTCTAAAACATTTGCTGTAAATGGCTGAATGTTTAATCCTTTAGGGAAAAATTCTAAATTCTGTGAAAACGAGATTGAATAAATAAAATATAAAAGAACAAAAATTTTTTTCATAAAAACTCCGGAATTAAAAAGTTCTACCTTTCCATTTTACCTTTTTACTTGGCAAAACAATGAAAGGAAGAATTATAACATAAATTGTATAGTATATTTCAAACACCAAAAAATGAAATAATTTCATTTTTAGTTTTAGTTTGACAAAAACATTTTTAGCAAAAAAATAGTCAATTACAATTTTTGTTAATGACAAATAGAAAGCATTTAATGAAAAGAATATTGGAGTTAATAAAATCATCACTTTAGAAATATAACCCCAAACCATAGTTAAGTAACCAAATAAATCACTTTCTTTTCCCCCAACACCCCAACGTTTTCTTTGCCAATATAATTCTTTAAAATTCTCACATGCTTTAGAAACAACCAGTGCATTTTCATCAATTGGATAAATACATTTATATTTTTTTAATTGATGAATAGAACGTAATAATCTGAAATCTTCTGTAATTGAAAAAGGTAAATTTTCATAACCACCAATTTCATCATATACACTTTTTCTATAAGACATATTATTACCAATAGCTGCAAGAGGTTTTCCTAAATTTAATGAACCGGCTGCAACCGTTAATAAATAAACAAAATCAATTGCTTGCATTGCCTGAAATGCAGTTTTATCCTCTTGTGTTGTAAACCCACCAACAAAAGCAACATCATCTTGATAATAAGAACATATTGTTTCAACCCATTTTGGATTGACAATACAATCTGCATCAGTTGTTAAAATAATTTCCCCTTTTGCAATTTTAAGTGCATTTGCTAATGCATTTGCTTTTCCTTTAAGATTTCCTAAAATTTTTTCAGGTACATAAAGTTTAAATTTTGGATTATCTTTTATAAAATCTGAAATAATCTTTTCAGTGTTATCGGTTGAATTATCATTTACAATTATAATTTCTAATTTGTTTTCTGGATATTCAAGTTTATCGAGCGAGACAAGACATTCATAAATATTTTTTTCTTCATTTCTTGCTGCAACTATAACTGTTGCTGTTGGAAGTTTTTCTTTAGGTAATTTTGGATAATTTTTAGATGCGCCGATTGTAAATACAACCAAATTTATAAAATAAAGAGATAATGCAATTAAAAATATTATTTCAAAAGCTGTCAATACTAATTCCTATATATTTGGGTGTCAAATTTAAACTTCTATAACTTATATTGCTAATAAAATTAAAATTAGTTAATGCAAAAAGTAAAACCATTAAAAAGATTCGGTCAAAATTATCTTCAAGATAAAAATACAATTCAAAAAATTGTTGATATTTTTTCTCCTAAAGAAGATGATTTAATAATTGAAATTGGACCAGGACAAGGTGCATTAACAAAATATTTAAGTGATAAATCAAAAAAATATTTTGCAATTGAAATTGATAAAAGAGTAATTGATGATTTAATAAACAATTTTCCAAATGTAATTTTCATTAATCAAGATTTCCTTACTATAAATTTATATGAAACGGTAAAACACTTAATTTCAGAAAATTCAAAAATTAGAATTATCGGAAATATTCCTTACAATATTACATCACCTATTTTATTTAAATTAATCGAAAACAGAAATATTATAAATGATGCTTTATTAATGACACAACATGAAGTAGCAAAAAGAATTGTTGCTAAACCAAACACAAAAGATTATAGTATTCTATCTGTTTTGCTAAATTACTTTACCACACCGGAATATTGCTTTAAAATTTCCAGAAATGTTTTTTACCCTAAACCAAATGTAGATTCTGCAATTATTAAAATTGACTTCTCAAAAAATAAAACAACTGATATTGATGATGATAAATTCATAAAAGTTGTTAAAGCATGTTTTGGAAACAGAAGAAAAACATTAAAAAATTCACTTAGTAACAGCCAATTAAAAAATATTGACCTGAATAAAATAAATTTTGATTTTTCAAAACGAGCTGAACAATTAGAAATAGAAGATTTTATCTATCTTACTAAATGCATTCAGGAATTAAGTTATTAATCCAACATCAACTTTTTTAATAGTCTCAACAATTAATGGGAAATATCTGTCAAGAGAACAATTTGCATCTTCTCTTAAATAACAAAATTCATTATTAGAAGTTTTACAGTTTGAACAAACTTCATCACGTAATTTTTGATGATAAACCGATATTTCTTCAGTATCAACTGAATGTACAATTTGAATTATTTTTTTTAAGTAGAACTCAACAGCACAAATTTCTTGTTTAGATAATGTGCATTTTCCATCTTCATTGGAATCTACACAATATTTACAAATATTTTCTTTTATTGCTTTATAATATTTATCCATAAATTTGCTTTCATAATTTTAATTAAAAATTAATCAGAACATATGGAAACTCCAAATAAAAAAATAAGAGTAAAAAGAATTTTCGATTCAATATCTCACAAATATGATTTATTAAATCATCTGTTAAGTGCAGGTGTTGATTTTTATTGGAGAAAAAAAGCAATTAAATTTTCTGATATGAATCATAATTCAATTCTTTTAGATATTGCATGTGGAACAGGTGATTTTGCAATAACGGCAAAAAAATTCGGAGTAAAAAATATTTTCGGAGCAGATCTTTCTTACAATATGCTTTCCTTATTCGCAAAAAAAGCTTATTGGATAAAAGGTAAATCAACAGAATGTGTTGCCGAATATCTTCCCTTCAAAAGTAATTCATTTACAAACATTACAGTTGCTTTTGGAGTAAGAAATTTTTTCGATATACCAACAGCATTTAATGAATTTAAAAGAGTATTAAAACAAAATGGTAAGGCAACAGTTTTAGAATTCCGTTTACCTGAAAATTTTATTGTTAAAAAATTATATTTGTTTTACTTCAAAAATATATTGCCATTTATTGGAAAAATAATTTCAAAAGATCCCGAAGCTTACACTTATTTACCCGAATCTGTTGAAGAATTTGATTCTAAAATTGATTTAAAGAAAATTTTTTATGAATGTGGATTTAGTGAAGTTAAAAAATATTCATTAACATTTGGACTTGTTCAGGTAATAATTGCTACAAAATAAATTCTTCGATATTATGTTTAAGTTTATTAAACGATTGTGCCCGATGACTAATTTTATTTTTTTCTTCAAGTGAAAGTTCAGCTAAAGTTTTATCATAACCATCAGGTTGAAAAATAGGATCATATCCAAATCCATTAACACCTCTTGGAGTTAAAACAATTTTCCCATGTAATTCACCAACTGAATGGAAAAAATTGTTTTTATCTATATAAACACTCAAGCATATAAAATGAGCTAAATGTGGTTCAGGAAAATTTTTTAATTCATTAATTAACTTTTTGTTATTATCATCAAATGAACAATTTTCTCCTGCGTACCTTGCTGAATATACACCAGGTTTGCCATTTAACTGTTCAACAACTAATCCACTATCATCTGCAATAACTGGTAGTTGATAAATATCAAATATTGTTTTGGCTTTTATATATGCATTTTCAATAAATGTTGTTCCGGTTTCTTCAATTTCAATTTCATTATTTAAATCAGATAAAGTAATTATTTCATATTTAGAATTTTTAAATATGTTCTTGACTTCAATTGCCTTACCTTTATTCTGTGTAGCAAAAATTATTTTCATTAAGCTCTCTCAATTAATTTTTTTAATTCAATTTTGGCTGATTCTGAAAGTTCATTTTCATCATAAATATTTTTAGAATTATTATCATAAATAATTTCACCATTTATGAAGACTGCCTTTACGTTCGATTTATCAGCTGAATAAACTATTGAAGAATAGATATTTTCATCAGCATTTATTGGTTGATCATTTTTATTTAAATCAAGTAAAACAAAATCTGCTTTTTTACCTATTTCTATACTTCCAATTTCATTATCAAGATGAAGAGCTTTTGCACCCTCAATTGTTGCAAGTCGGAAAACTGTTAAAGCATCCATCGAAGTAGGACCATGAATTGGTTTTTGAATTAATGCTGCTAAATGCATCTCTTTGAAAATACTAAGTGAATTATTACATGGCGCTCCATCTGCTCCTAACGAAATTGAAATATTATTTTTCATAAGTTTTGGAATATTTGCAATTCCAGACCCAAGTTTTAAATTAGATGATGGACAATGTGAAACACGAGAATTGTTATTTTTTAATAAACTAATTTCTTCATCTGAAAGATGAATACAATGAGCAAGCACAGTTTTATCATCAAGAATTTTAATTGAATCAAAATATTCTACATTATCCTTTCCGGTTAAATTTCTTACTGTTTCAACTTCTTTTTTATTTTCTGAAGAGTGTGTATGATATAAAGAACCTTCAAATTCTTTCATCATTTCTTTTGTTTCTATCAATAATTCTTCAGAACAAGAAAGAACAAATCTTGGAGCAAATCCGAATTTAATTTTACCATTTGAACTATTATGAAAATTTTTTGCCCATTGATAAGTATTTTCCAAATTCCATTTTGTAGATTCAGAAAAACTTGGATATAAATCATTTCTATCAATCATGCAATTTCCAGCAAAAGCTCTGATTCCGGACTTAATTAATTCTTCAAAAATAATTTCCTGATGATGAAGTGTTCCCATATCAAGAATAGTAGTTGTTCCCCCTTTTAATAATTCATTAATTCCTAATTGAGCAGAAATTCTTAACGAATTTTTATCATGAGAATTTTCAAATGGAAAAATTCTTTTTTGTAACCAATCTAATAATTCAAGGTCATCTGCCAATCCACGAAATAATGTTTGACAAAGATGAATATGTGTTTGTACAAATCCCGGCACAAGGGTATAATTTTCATAATTATGTATTTCTAATTCATTTGAAATATTACTTAAGTTATTAATTGGAATAAATTCTTTTATCAATCCATCTTCTACAAGAATTGCATTATTCTTTAATATTTCATTTTCATTATTTACAGTAACAATATTTTTAGGAATTATTATTTTTTTCATTTTTTATCTCATTAAATATTTCATCCATTTTTTCAACTGCATAACGTAAGTGTGGTATAACTATAGAGCCACCAACTATTAAAGCAATATTAAATGTTTCATAAAGCTCTTGTTCTGTTGCACCTTCCTGAATAGAACGATCAATATGATAAAGAATACAATCGTTGCATCTTAAAACCATTGAAGCCACTAATCCCATCAGTTCTTTTGTTTTAGCATTTAAAGCTCCATCGATATAAGCTTTATTATCTAAAGCAAAAAGTTTGTTGAAATCTCTAAACCCAGAATTTAAAATTCTATCATTCATTTCTGTTCTATAAGCTCTGAATTCATTAACTGTTTTCATTTTAGCCTCTTATTTTAATTCATTGATTAAAAATTTTCCTGTTATACTTTTCTTATTTTTTATTATTTCTTCAGGAGTTCCCTGAGCAATAATTTCACCACCATGTTCTCCACCACCGGGTCCTAAATCAAAAATGTAATCAGCAACTTTAATTACATCTAAATTATGTTCAACAACAATAACCGTGTTTCCTTTATCAACCAATTGATTTAAGACTTTTAATAAAATATTTACATCTTCAAAATGAAGTCCTGTAGTTGGTTCATCCAAAATATATATTGTATTTCCTGTTTGTACTTTACTTAATTCAGTTGCTAATTTAACTCTTTGTGCTTCGCCACCAGAAAGAGTAGTTGCTTGTTGACCAAGTTTGATATATCCTAATCCTACATCAAACAATGCTTTAATTTTTCTATGTAAGGTTGGAAAATCTTCAAAGAAATTCAGAGCTTCTTCAACAGTCATATCAAGAACATCTGCAATTGATTTTGTTTTATATAACACTTCTAAAGTTTCTCTGTTATATCTTTTACCATTGCATACTTCGCAAATAACATAAACATTTGGGAGAAAATTCATTTCAATTTTTTTTAGACCATCACCTTCACATTCTTCACATCTACCACCTGAAACATTGAAACTAAATCTACCAGAACTATATCCTCTTACTTTTGATTCCGGCAATTGTGAAAATAAATCTCTTATATGTGTAAATAAACCGGTATAAGTAGCCGGATTTGACCTTGGTGTTCTTCCAATTGGTGATTGATCTATTTCAATTATTTTATCAATATTGTCTAGTCCTTTTATTTCTTTGTATGGGAGAGGAACAACTTTAGATTGATAAATATGTTTCATTAAAATTTTCACAAGCGTTTCATTAATTAATGAAGATTTACCAGAACCACTGACCCCTGTTATTGAAATAAATGTACCTAAAGGAATTTTTAAATCAACATTTTTAAGATTATTTCCACTTGCACCTATTAATTCCAAAAATTTTCCATTACCGATTCTTCTTTCTTTTTCAAAATGAATTTTCTTTTTATGAGTTAAATAATCCAATGTTAAAGAGCTTTTACCATTTTTGTTTTTTAATATTTTTTTTGTCATTTCAGAAAATATAACTTCGCCACCATGTTCACCGGCAAATGGACCTAAATCAACTATGTAATCAGAGTTTTCGATTGTTTCTCTATCATGTTCAACTACAATTACAGTATTTCCCAAATCTCTCAAATTTTTTAATGAATTAATTAATTTAATATTATCACTTTGGTGCAAACCAATACTAGGTTCATCAAGAACATATAAAACTCCAGAAAGTTGAGACCCAATTTGTGTGGCTAATCTTATTCTTTGTGACTCACCCCCTGAAAGAGTTCTTGCACTTCTTGATAATGTTAAATAATCTAAACCAACATTTAACAAAAATTCTAACCGGGAAGAAATTTCTTTTAGAATTTGTTTTGAAATAATTGCTTCTCTTTCTTTTAGCTTTATATTATCAAAAAAACCTTTTGCCTTTTCAATTGATAAAGAACTTACTTCTGCAATATTCAATCCATTAAAAGTTACTGCAAGTGATTCTTTTCTTAACCTTCCTCCGTTACATGAATTACATACCTGAGTGTTCATGTACCCTTCAGCCCAATCACGAATTTTTGATGATGAAGTATTCTCATAATTTTGTTTAATATATTTCAAAAGCCCTGAAAATTTATGCATGTAAGTAACTTCTTTTCCCCCAGAATAAGTATAAGAAAATGGAATTTTTTCTTTGGTGCCATTTAATAAAATATCTAATTGTTCTTTCGTTAGATCTTTTAGTTTTGTATCGAATGTAAATCCAAATTTCGACGCAATTGATTCTAACTGATTAAAGAACCACATATTTCTTGGCTTACCCAAAGGAACAAGCCCCTCTTCATTTATTGATTTATTCCAATCGGGTATAATTAAATTTATATCTAATTCCTTTTTTTCTCCAAGTCCTTCACATTCCGAACAATATCCATAAGGTGAGTTAAATGAAAATGAATTAGGTGCCAGCTCAGTAAATCCAATTCCACAATACATACAAGCAAAGTTTCTGCTGTAAACGTGGTCATCGTTTCCATCATTAATTATTAAATTACCTTCACCATAATTCAAAGCAACTTCAATAGATTCTCTTATTCTTGATAGTGCGTTATTTGAAACTTTCAGACGATCAATTACAATTTCAATATCGTGTGTTTTATAACGATCGAGTTTTATGTTTTCTGAAATTTCTAAAATTTCTCCATCTACTCTTGCACGAATAAATCCATCATTTAAAATATCTTGAAAAAGTTCTTTGTAATGTCCTTTTCTTCCTTTTACAACCGGAGCCAGAATGATAATTTTCTTCTCATTAAAATCATTTTGAATACTATCCACAATTTGATCAGAAGATTGTTTAGAAACTGGTCTTCCACAATTATAACAATTCACCTGTCCTACTCTTGCATATAGCAATCTAAGATAATCATATATTTCAGTTATAGTTCCAACAGTTGAACGTGGATTTCCGTGAGTAGATTTTTGCTCTATTGAAATAGCAGGACTTAATCCTTCAATTAAATCAACATCCGGTTTTTCAAGTTGACCGAGAAATTGTCTTGCATAAGTTGAAAGAGACTCAATGTATCTTCTTTGTCCTTCGGCATATATTGTATCAAAAGCCAAAGATGATTTTCCCGAACCAGATAAACCTGTAATTACAACAAATGAATTTCGTGGAATTTCTAAGTTTATATTTTTCAGATTATGTTCTCTCGCACCGCGAATAATTATTTTTGAATCCATAAAAATAGAATGCCAAACTTTAAATAGTTATTTTAGATAAAGTAATTATTAAAATCAATTTTTTTTAATCGATGAAATTACCTATAGAAATTAGAACAATATCCAATGAAACCGAATTCAAATTAAAAGAAAAAGGTTCATTGTTTATTGCTAAAAGTTTTCCGATCAATTCAGAAGATGAAATAAATAACAAGCTTTTTTTAATAAAAAAAGAATTTTACGATGCTAATCACCATTGTTACTCTTATAAGTTACAAAATGGTATTTTTAAATATTCCGATGATGGTGAACCAAATGGCACTGCCGGAATAAGAATATTCAATGCACAAAATCATTTTCAATTGACAAATATTTTGACAGTTGTCATTAGATATTTTGGTGGGGTTAAATTAGGAGTTGGACCTCTTGGAAAAGCATATTATGAAACTGCTTTTGAATCATTATTAAAATCTAAAGTTTATACTCTTGAACTCTATCAAAAAGTAATTTTTACATATGATTTTTCTCAAAGTAAAACTATTCATCATTTCATTTCTAAGTTCAATTTAAAGATTATTGAAAATAAATATTCAAATCTACCACAAATAACGGCTTTGATTAAAGTCAGTTTACTTCAAGACTTCATTGATGCAATTAGTAATTATTCCCCTCTTATTAAATTTAATTTAGAAGATGAATTCGAATATTTAGAGAAAAAAGACAATTAATATTTGAATTAAATTATATTTTAATTATTTTTATAAAGGATATAAATCTCTTTTAATATACTTTTAGGGAGAAAAAAATGATATATACAAAAACCGGAGAATACGCAATACGAGCTATTTTGTTTCTGGCACGTCAACCAAAAGAAGCATTAATTATGTCATCAGAAATTGCTGAAAAAGAAGATATACCAACTCATTACCTGGCAAAAATATTACAAAGAATGGCTAAATATGGTTATGTTGATTCTTTTAAAGGTCGAGGTGGTGGTTTTAAAATAACTGAATTAGCTAAAAAAAGTTCGATTCTTGAAATAGTTGAAAGAGTTGAAGGACCTGTTATAAATTTAAAGTGTGTTACAGGATTAAAAGAATGTGATGAAGAAAACCCTTGTCCTTTACATGAAGAATGGGCTGAACTAAGAAATAGAATTTATAATTTAATTTCTAGCAGAACAGTTCAAGAAGTAGCTGAACAATATACACCAACTTTACAAAAGGCTAAATAAAAATTTTCTGTTTCTGTAAAAAAGGATTCTAATTAATTAGAATCCTTTTTTTGTTTTAAATCATTTAGGTAAAATTTAAGATATGAAAAATCTTGGCAAAGTAAATTCAAATTGGTTAATGATGTTTGAGTTAGCTGAAAATATTTTTCATTAAATATATTTTGTATAAATGGAGAGAAATTTGAAGTCAATATTTTCAATAAATCTTTCAACTTTTCATAACTTTCTATTAGTTCTTGTTTCATTTTTATTGAATAATTTTCATCATTAATGTTTTCTCTTCTTTTAATTACCTGAAGTAATCCTGTGATATACTTTGCCTGAAAACTGAATGACTCTAATTCATTAATTAAATTTTTTTCAATTGCTAATGAAACAATTCTTTCAAAATCTTCTTGAAAATTCAATTTGTTATTAGAAAGTTTAATTACTTCTTCAATTACTTTTTCTAAAATTAATTTTTGGTTCATTTTTTTATTCCAATACCTATTCCATCACCTATTGGATAAATTTTAGAATCAAAAGAATCTGATTCCATAAATAACTTATTGAATTCTCTAATTGTGTTTGTAGATTTTTTCATTTCTTTGGGAACAACTTTGGATGCAGTATATCCATGCCATAATAAATTGTCAATAAAAATAATTCCTCTTTTTTTAAGCAACATTGTTGAATAGTGAAAAAGTTTTTCATAGTCTTCTTTATCGGCATCTAAAAAAATAAAATCAAATTTCATATCAAGTTTTGGCATTAATTCTAAAGCGTCACCTTCCAGAATTTTTATTTTTTCATTAAAACCACTTTTTTCAAAATTTATTATTGCCCGTTCAATATTTTTTGGACTTTTTTCAATAGTGTAAAGTATTCCCTTTTTTCTTAATGCTCTTGCTATTCTAATTGATGAATAACCGATTGCCATTCCAATTTCTAAAACTTTTTTGGGTTTGTTTATTTTAATCAATTGCTCTAAAAAATCGGCAGCTAACCAATTTAAAATTGGTATTTTATTTTCTAAAGCATATTCTTCTATTTCTAAAATTAGTTTGTTCTTTTCTTTTCGAAAATTTTTTAAATAAGTTTCTTGTACCGGTTCAATTATATTTTTCATTTTATTTAATTAATATCATTTTTTTTGTTTGACTAAAATCTCCAACTGTCAGTTTATAAAAATAAATTCCTGTTGATATTTTGTTACCATTATTTTTTTCTGATGAAAATTTATAATTATAAATTCCTGGTTTCTGATTTTCATTAACTAAAGTTACGATTTCATTTCCAAGTACGTCATATACTTTGAGAGTAACAAAATATTCAAAGTTAGATTTATTATTAACAGCTGGTATTGAATATTTTATATTTGTTTCAGGGTTAAATGGATTTGGGTAATTTTGAAACAACTCAAAATGAAGTGGAATTTCATTAGTTAAATTTTCATTTAGGTTTGTTAATACATTTAAATCATTTGAAACAAATCTATACCCACCTGTTTGTGGTTCTTTTAGATTAACACCATTTGTAGTTGAATATGTAAAATAAAATTCAATAATTGAATTTGCTGCAAGTGAATTAAAATCATAATAGTATTTACCACTACCTAATGAATTCATTGCAAAACTTTGATAGTTGTTATTATTTATTTTAACAAAAATTGTTGGTGATACAACTCCATTCGAGTTTATAAATAATTTGTTTAATCTGGTAATGTTATTAATTGTTTGAAGGTTTGGAAAAGTAACAGCTTTTTTTGCTGAAATTAATCCGTAACCTCTATCATTATTTGGTGTAGAAACATTATCGCCACTTGCAAGAAAAATATTTCTAATTTGTTTGTTTGTTAAATGAGGCCAAGTAGATTTTAAAAGAGCAGCAATACCAGCAGCTATTGGTGTTGCATAAGAAGTACCACTTCCGGTTCCAAAAGAGCCACCAGTTAACGCATGATAATTTGAAACACCCATTGCAACAATTTCCGGTTTAATTCTTCCATCGCTTGTTGGTCCTGGACTACTAAACGATGCAATTTGATTAGATGAATTAACAGCCCCAACTGCAATAATCTCATAAGCATCTGCAGGTGATATAATTTTTCCCCATGAATTACCTCTTTCATTACCGGCAGCTGTGAATGTTGAAATTCCACGCTGATAAGCCAAATTTGCTGCTTTTGCTACTATAGTGGTGTTTCCATTCATTTGCGAGAATGTATAATTTTCAGCAGGATTATCAAATGTATTATAACCAAGTGAACTTGTTGTAATTTGAACACCTAAAGATTCCATCCAGATTAGTGCAGCTGCATAGTTGTCCTCTTCAACTCTTGTTTCAGAACTTAGATTTTCTGTTTTTGCTAAAATAATTGTTGAACCGAATGCTGGTCCAATTAAATTACCAGGTGCATTTCCACATGCTAATGATAATACAGCTGTTCCATGAGCATCTTGTAATGATGCATCACCAGTTTGATTTTCTGTAATATCATCTTTTTGTACAAAATCTTTTTCGGCAATTATTTTTAAATTTTTTAAAGCAATATGATTTTTCCATCTGAAACCTGTATCTAAAATTCCAAGTATTACGTTTTGTCCATTAAATCCCAAATCATGAACTGCCGGAATTTCTGATAAATTATTTTGGTTGAAAGAATTACCGTAATCTAACCCGGTAAATGATTTAACCGAATTTATTTTTTGAATTTCATTTTCTACTTTTGTATTGGGAATATCAAATGAACGCACTTTTTCAATTTTTTCAATAAATGGTAAATTCAATACATTTTTGATTTGTTCATCTGTTAAATATGCAGAAACAGAATTGAACCATTTAAGTTTATTTTCAATTTTAATACCCAGTGATGTTATTTTATCCAGATAATCTTCCCTGATTGGTAAATCTTCAAAAGTAATATAATTTTCCCCCATTACAGATTTTCTTCTTTCAATTGCGGCAGCTGTCAATTCTTTTTCTGCATTTTTAAATACAGCTGAATTTTTATTCAAACTGTTTGATGGGAAAATTCCTTTATCTTTGAAATAGATATAATATTTTTCTTGAGAAAATGATAAAGTTGAAATTATCACTAAAAGCAAAAGTAATTTTTTCATAAGATTCTCTTTCTTATTAAATAAAAAAAGTGCAGATATAGATCCGCACTTTCAAATAATGAAAATAATTTAATAAAATCAATGAACAATTTTTGCAATTCGATTTATTCTTACACTTCCGAGTAAATTAAAAAAATCTGAAAATGGAATACTTGGATCCCAGGACCAATAAACCATAAACGCCTGACCTACAACTTTATCACGAGGAACAAAACCCCAAAATCTACTATCAGCACTGTCATCTCTGTTATCACCCATCATAAAGAAATAATCTTTTTGTATAGTGTATTTATCGGTTGGTTTTCCATTTATTAATACCTGATCACCTTCAACTGTTACAACCCTTTCTCCAAATTCTCTGTCAATCAAAGTTCTCCATTCTTCAATATTTTCTGGAGTTAGATTAACAACATCTCCTTTTTTAGGGACAACAATTGGTCCATAATTATCTTCATTAAAATTACTACCAGCCGGAAAAATTCTTGGATTTGCAGCTCCTTTTGGACTTACATAATTATTGATATACTGAATATGGGCTGGTCTGGGAGCTTCTTTACCATTTATAAAAACTACTTTGTTATCAATGTAAATAGTATCACCAGGAATTCCGATACATCTTTTTACGTAATTTACAATTTCAGTAGGTTTTAAATCATCACGATCACCCGGATATTCAAAAACTACTATATCACCACGTTCAGGTTCTCTTATTGCAGGTAGTTGAAAATATGGAAGCACAACATTGGTAAATGGAATTGTTCTTGGAGAAGAAGAACCATAAATAAATTTATTTACAAATAAAAAATCTCCTACTTTAATTGTTGATTCCATTGAACCTGTTGGAACTCGAGAAGTTTCTATTAAAAATGTTTTAATAAATAGTGCAGCCAAAGCTGCCCAGAATAAATTTCTCCAAAATTCAAAAAATTTTTGTTTACTGGATTTAACAACTACCTGTTTAACTTTAGGTTTCTCTATTTCCTTTTTAATCATTTTTATATTCCAAATTTTAATCTTCAATTTGTAAAACAGCCAGAAACGCTTCCTGTGGAATTTCTACATTTCCAACTTGCTTCATACGTTTCTTTCCTTCTTTTTGTTTCTCAAGAAGTTTTCTTTTTCTTGTTATATCGCCGCCATAACACTTAGCCAATACATTTTTACGTAAAGCTTTTATATTAGTTCTTGAAATAACTTTTGAACCAATAGCAGCTTGTACAGCTATTTCGAACATTTGTTGCGGAATTAATTCTTTTAATTTTGTACAGATTTTTCTTCCCCACTCATAAGATTTTTTTTCATGAACAATTACAGAAAGAGCATCAACTTTTTCATTATTCAATAAAATATCAATTTTAACTAAATCTGATTCTCTGTATCCAATAAATTCATAATCAAAAGATGCATAACCTCTTGAAATTGATTTTAGTTTATCATAAAAATCAAATATTATTTCTGACAATGGAAATTCATATGATAAATCTGCACGGGTTGGATCGATATAAGTTGTATTTTTATAAATTCCTCTTTTATCCATTGCAAGTTTCATTAAACTTCCAACATAATCGCTTGGAGTAACAATTTGTGCTTTGACATATGGCTCTTCAATGTAATCAATTTCACCAACAGGTGGCATTTCCGCCGGATTATCAACTACAATTTTTTCACCGTTTCTTTTATATACCCAATATTCAACGTTTGGTAAAGTTGTTACAAGAGATTGTCCAAATTCTCTTTCTAATCTTTCCTGAACTATTTCCATATGAAGCATACCTAAGAACCCGCAACGAAATCCAAATCCTAATGCAGCTGAAGTTTCAGGTTGAAATGTTAATGATGAATCATTTAATCTATATTTTTCAAGTGCATCTCTTAGATTTTCATAATCATCAGTGTTGGTAGGATATAAACCACTATATACCATGGGTTTAATTTCTTTATAACCTGGTAAAGGATTTTCAGCACCATTTCTTACATGAGTTACAGTATCACCAACTTTTGTATCATGAACTTCTTTAATTCCTGCAATTAAATAACCAACATTACCAGCTTCTAATTCACCCGTTCTGATTCTACCTAAACGTAAAATTCCAATTTCTTCAGCCAAAAATTTTTTATTATTTACAAAAAATGTTATTTCATCTTTCTCTTTAATTTTACCATTAAAAATTCTGATATAAGCCACAGCTCCACGATATGAATCAAAAATTGAATCAAAAATCAGAGCTTGAAGAGGAGCATTTTCATCTCCTTTTGGTGGTGGAATTCTTTGAACAATTGCTTCTAAAATTAAATCTATACCCAACCGGGTTTTTGCACTTGCTAAAATAATTTCCTCATCTTTGCAACCAATTAAATCTATTATCTGCTTTTTTACAACATCAATCATTGCACTAGGCAGATCAACTTTATTTATAACGGGAATAATTTCCAATCCAGCATCAATTGCCATATAAAGATTACTAATAGTTTGAGCTTCAACACCCTGAGCAGCATCAACAATAAGAATCGCACCTTCGCAAGCAGCAAGTGAACGAGAAACTTCGTAAGAAAAATCAACATGTCCGGGTGTATCTATTAAATTAAGAGTATAAACATTTTCATCTTTTGCCTGATATTTCATTTGGATTGCATGGGACTTTATAGTAATGCCACGTTCTCTTTCCAAATCAAGGCTATCAAGCAATTGTTCTTTTGCTTCTCTTTGAGAAATTGTATGAGTAAATTCTAATAAACCATCAGCGATAGTTGATTTACCATGATCAATATGAGCTATAATGCAAAAATTTCGGATATTATTCATAATTACTTAAAAATTTGAGGGCAAAATATAAAAAAATGAAAAGCCTTAACAAAGAAATGATGTTGTTAGACTTTTTTTAGGTTTTTCCAATTGCCATAATAAAATTTTAAAAAAATTACTAATGCATAAATTACAACATAAAAAGGAAGTGCCGCCCATGCTCCTAAAATTCCAAACTTTAAATAAACTCCTAAAAAATAAGCTATAGGAACAAACACAAACCAATTTACCACTACTTCTGCAATCATTACAAAAAGTGTAGCACCTGAAGCTTGTAAACCATTTGCCAATACAACTCCAATTCCATAAAATATTTGTCCAAATGCAGCTATTCTTAAAGCCGGAACTGCAGTTTCAATAACATTTGAATCATTAGTTGTTAATGACAATATTGCTCTTGGCGCAATTGCAAAAAACAACCCAACAATTATTGTGTAAATTGTTGCAAGTTTACTTGTTTCGTAACCATAATGTTTTGCTAATTTTATATTTCCACTTCCAATGGAATTTCCTACTAATGTTTGAACAGCAATACCAAAACCAAATGTTGGAAGTAAAGAAATTAATAATGCAGAAAAAACAACATTACTTGCAGCTTGTTGTATTGTTCCAATTAATCCTGTAATTGAAATAAAACTTAAAAATCCAACAAGGATAAAAATATTTTGTAATGAAACTGGTAAAGAAATATTTATAATTGATTGAGCTATTTTCTTTACAAATTTTAGATTTTTGAAATAATGAAATCTTCTTCTGTAATCTGGAAATAAAGATACAGAGAAATAAAAAAGCGCATCACAAATAGTTGCCAATGTTGAACCAAGTCCCGAACCAGCTAACCCCATACCTTTAATACCAAAGGCACCATAAATTAAAATTATATTAAAAATTATATTTAAAAAATTGACAAGAATTCCAGAGAACATAAAAATTTTAGTTTTGCCAATTCCAAAAAAGAAACCCCGATAAGAAACTGTAATTAAGAAAAAAGGAATTCCCATAAATCTATAGTGAAGGAATTCACCGGCATAAAAAGCTACTCTGTCATCAGCGGCAAAAAAATTTGCAATATCATGAGAGAAAAAAACTACAAGTAAACTAATTACAATCCCAATTAATGTAGAAAGAATAATTGAAGTATTAAGAACTTTACCGCACTCTTCATAATTTTTTTCCCCAAACCTTCTTGCAATTAAAACATGAGTTCCTGTAGCAAGAGAAGAAAATAAACTAACTACAGCCCAAGTTGCAAGAACGCCAATTCCCATTGCAGCAAGAACATATTCGGTTTCTGGTAATCTCCCTACTAATGCAGTATCAACAAGTGATACAACCATTTGAGTTGACAACCCTGCAATAGCTGGCAAAGCAATTTTTAGAATATATTTATATTCTTTTGATAATTTAAATAAACTCATGCGGACAAAAATATTGAATAAATATTTGGAATAAAACTTTTAATAAATTTTATTATTTTGAAATTGAGACTTCCACGTTTGAGGTAAAAATGAATAAACAAGAAGAAATAAAGTATTTAATTCACACACATGGAATTAAATTAAGTATGATTGCCGAAAAACTTGGAATGAAATTTCAAACCTTGAGTTATATTTTAAATGAAGAATCTTATATTGATGATGAACTTTATATTCAAATAAAAAATATTATTGACGATTATCAATATGAATTAAATTTATTTGAAGGGGAAATACCTTATACAAATGATTTATTCACAGATGAAAATTCTAAACTTGGTATAGGTGAAAGAATAAGAATTTTTGCAAAGAAAAAATTTGGAACATTAAAAAAATTAGCTGACGAAATGCAAATTTCTCCTCAACAATTACAACAATATATTAGTGGCAACCGAGAGCCTGGAACAAGAATTTTATTAAAATTATTAAGACTTGGCTGCGACATTAATTGGTTATTAGCCGGAAAAGAATCTTTTGAGTCATATAAAGTATACAAACTTGAAAGTGAATTAAGAAGATTACAAAACCACTTTAATCAGATTGCCCAGATTGTTCATAAAACTGAAGCTGGACATTAAAATTATTTTGTAGCACTTTTTAATATCATTAAACCCGACACAGCTGAAATTAAAGATGCAATAATAATTGTAAGTTTTGATGATGATATAATTTCTAAATCAGTAAATGCAAGGTTTGTAATAAAAATTGACATTGTAAATCCAATTCCGGCAAGAGATGCAGCACCTGCAATTAATTTCCAGTTTAATTCTTTTGGTAATATTGCAATTCCAATTTTAACAGCTATGAACGAGAACAAAAAAATTCCTATTAACTTTCCTAAACTTAAACCAAATAATATTCCTAATGAATTATTTGAAAAAATACTATCAATTACATTTGTTGGAATCATGATTGCAGTATTTGCTAATGCAAAAATTGGTAATATTACAAATGCAACAGGTTTATGTAAAAAATGTTGAAGTTTATAAGAAATATTTTCATCATCATTTTTATGAAATGGAATTGCAAAAGCTAATAAAACTCCTGAAATTGTTGCATGAACTCCGGACTTAAGCATAAAATACCACATTAGAACACCCAACAGTAAATAAACCGAAAGTTTATTAAATCTAAGTCTATTTAAAATTAGAAGACCAGCAAAAACTGAAAGTGATGCAATCAGATAATTAAATGATAAATCACTTGTGTAGAAAAAAGCAATAATGAGTATAGCGCCTAAATCATCTATAATTGCAAGTGCTGTCAAAAAGATTTTTAATGAAACGGGAATTTTATTACCTAATAAAGATAAAACACCTAAAGTAAAAGCAATATCCGTTGCCATTGGAATTCCAAATCCACTTTGGGTAGGAGTATTATTGTTAAATCCAAAATGAATTAAAGCAGGAACTAACATTCCACCAATTGCAGCAATAGCAGGCAACGAAGATTTTTTTAAACTTGATAATTCACCTACATATATTTCTCTTTCAATTTCCAATCCGACTAAAAGAAAAAATATTACCATCAACCCATCATTTATCCAATGCTCTATACTATATTTTAATTGAACATTCCAAAAAGAAAGATCGATGTAATTATGCCAAAAATTAATATAATTATAACCAATTAATATATTAGTTAACAAAAGTGAAATTACTGTTAAAACTACAAGAATATATCCGGAAGATTTTTCACTTTCGAAAAAATCTTTGAATAAATCTATTTTAAATTTTGACATAATTTTTATGATTTTATTTTATTTAAAAATCAAGAAATGAATTAAAAAGTTCATAATTGAAAATTGTTAAACAAAGATTTAATAAACAAGCGGATAATAGCTTATAAAAAACTATATCCGCTTATAAATAAATTACATTTGTTCAACCTGTAAAATTGATTTTTCAATAATTTTAACAGCTTCTCTTATTTGTTCTTCATTAATTACAAGAGGAGGTGCAAATCTTATAATATGTTGATGAGTAGGTTTTGCCAGCAATCCATTTTCTTTCATTTGTAAACAAACATCCCAGGCTTCTTTTCCATTTTTAGGTTTAATTACAATTGCATTTAATAATCCTTTTCCTCTCACAATTTCAATCATTTCAGAATTTATTTTTTTGACTTCTTCTCTAAAAATATTTCCTATTTTTTCAGCGTTATCGGCTAAATTTTCTTCTTTTAAAACTTCCAAAGCAGCAACAGCAACTTTAGAAGCCAAAGGATTTCCACCGAAAGTTGAACCATGTTCACCTGGTTTAATAACTAACATTACTTCATCATCAGCAAGTACTGCAGATATTGGCATTGTTCCACCGGAAAGTGCTTTTCCTAAAATTAAAATATCCGGTTTAATACCTTCATGATCGCATGCTAATAATTTACCTGTTCTGCATAACCCTGTTTGAACTTCATCAGCGATAAACAACACATTTTTTTCTTTGCACATTTCATAAGCTTTTCTCAAATAACCTTCATCCGGAACAACTACCCCAGCTTCTCCTTGAATTGGTTCAACTAAAAATCCAGCTACAGTTGGATCTTGTAATGCTTTTTCTAATTCATTCAAATCGTTATATGGAATTTTAATAAATCCTGGTGTATATGGACCAAATCCTTTATAAGAATCAGGATCATTTGACATTGAGATTACAGTAATTGTTCTTCCATGAAAATTACCAAGACAAACAATTATTTTAGCTTCATTTTCCGGAACACCTTTTTTATCATAAGCCCATCTTCTGCATAATTTCAAAGCGGTTTCATCTGCTTCAGCTCCTGAATTCATTGGTAACATTTTATCATAACCAAAATATTCGGTGATATATTTTTCGTAGGGACCAAGGCAATTATTATAAAATGCTCTTGAAGTTAATGTTAATGTTTTTGCTTGTTCAATTAAGGTATTAATAATTTTTGGATGACAATGCCCTTGATTCACAGCTGAATAGGCAGATAAGAAATCATAATACTTTTTACCTTCAACATCCCAAAGATAAACACCTTCACCTTTTGCTAAAACAACAGGAAGCGGATGATAATTATGCGCTCCATATTTTTCTTCTAATGCAATATAATCTTGAGAGTTCATAGTTCTCCTTTTATTTAATGATTAGTCTTCTTCATTCAATTTCATCAAATTATATCTTTTCCTTTCATTTGGATCAAGATATAATTTTCTTAATCTAATTGATTTTGGTGTTACTTCAACCATCTCATCATCCTGAATATATTCAAGTGCTTCTTCCAAAGTAAATTTAATTGCAGGAACAATTTTAATAGCTTTATCACTTCCGCTTGCACGCATATTTGTTAATTTTTTTCCACGTTGAATATTAACCTCAATGTCATTTTCTTTATTATGTTCACCTATAATCTGTCCACGATAAACAACTTCTCCTGGATCAATGAAAAATTTTCCTCTATCTTGTAATGAATCAATTGCATAAGCTGTTGCCGGTCCTTCATCCATTGAAATCAACACACCATTACTTTTTGTTCCAATCGGTCCTTTAAAATATTCATATTGAAAAAATCTGTGGTGCATCACAGCTTCGCCGGAAGTAGCGGTTAATAGTTTTGTTCTCAATCCCATAATACCTCTTGAAGGAATATGAAATTCAAGGGTATTAAGAGTTCCTTTGTTTTCCATTTTAACTAATACACCACGACGTTGACCAACCAATTCTATAACTTTGCCGGCATATTCAGCCGGAACATCAACAATTAAAATTTCTATTGGTTCAGCTTTTTTACCATTTATTTCCTTATAAATTACTTTCGGTTCTCTAATTTGTAATTCAAACCCTTCTCTTCTCATATTTTCAATTAAAATAGAAAGATGTAAGATACCTCTGCCAGATACTTTAAATGAGTCTGGTGTATTCATTTCCTGAACTTTTAATGCAACATTATGTTCAAGTTCTTTAAACAATCTATCTCTCAACTGACGTGATGTAACATATTTCCCTTCTTTACCATAAAATGGAGAATTATTGACTGTAAAGGTCATACTAATAGTTGGTTCATCAATTGAAATAATTGGTAATGGTTCAGGATTTGTTGCATCTGCAATTGTATCTCCAATATCTATATCTTCAATACCAACAACTGCACAAATATCACCTGCCTGTACTTCATCAACTTCTTCTCTGTTTAATCCATTAAAAATAAATAGTTGTTTTATAATTACAGAATGCACAGAACCATCTCTTTTAATTATTGAAAGTGGAGTTGTTTTATTTAAAGTGCCACGGAAAACTCTTCCAATTCCAATTCTACCGACATAATCATTATAATCAAGCGAAGTAATTTGAAACTGAACAGTTCCCTCTTCTGTTTTTGGTGGTGGAATTCTTTTTATTATTTTTTCAAGTAATGGTGTTAAATCAGTTCTTGGATCATCAAGTTTTTTAATTGCCCAACCATCTCTACCACTTGCGTAAACAAAAGGAAAATCAAGTTGATTTTCATCAGCGCCAAGTTCGATAAATAAATCATATACTTCATCAAGCACTTCAAGTGGGCGATTATCGGGTCTGTCAATTTTGTTGATAACAACAATTGGTTTAAGATGAAGAGATAATGCTTTTTCAAGAACGAATCTTGTTTGAGGCATTGGTCCTTCAAAAGAATCAACCAGAAGAAGAACACCATCAGCCATTTTTAAAACACGTTCAACTTCGCCACCAAAATCTGAGTGACCCGGAGTATCAATTAAATTTATTTTATAATTTTTATATGGAATACTTATATTTTTTGCAAGTATAGTAATTCCTCTTTCTCTTTCAAGATCATTTGAATCGAGAAATCTTTCACGAACAACCTGATTGCTTCTAAAAACTTGGCATTGTTTTAAAATCTGATCA
Organism: Melioribacteraceae bacterium; assembly: GCA_026417375.1. Taxonomy (GTDB): domain Bacteria; phylum Bacteroidota; class Ignavibacteria; order Ignavibacteriales; family Melioribacteraceae; genus Stygiobacter. Next base: position 39,154 of record JAOADJ010000031.1, read on the forward strand.
ACTAATGTTGTTTTTCCATGATCTACGTGAGCAATAATTGCAATATTTCTTATTTCTTTCATTTATTTCCTTAATTATTTCATTTGCAAATTTACAAAAGGTTTATGAGAAGAAAGAAAAAAGTCACACATCCCTTTCTATGCGTGACTTTTTAGGAGTTCACTATGCAGCGAATTTTTTTTATAATTCAATAGCTTGGACGCAATGAAATGAGAAAATGTTTCTTGCATTGAAATTTATTTTATCTTAAACCTGAGTATAAACCTTTTGACTTTGTAACTTTAATATCTTTAAGCTCAGATGCTTTCATTCTTAATTCAAAATGAAAACCGCGATATGTGCCAAGTGGGTTCCAAGTAAAATTCATTTCCCAGCAGTGCAGATCTCTATAAATTGTAATTTGTGGAGCAGATAATTGATGTGTGTTAAAATCATAATTCCCACGAAATGTTATTCTCCAATTTTTAGTAAGGTTAGCACTAAAATCCAATCCAATATTTGAATAAACATTTTTTTCAAGTGGAGAATATTTGGAAAGATTGTAATTATAGTTAATATTTAAATTCCATGGTATTGACATATCAGGTGTATCGGAATTATCATAAAGTGCGATAAAATCTTTTTTGTTAAAAACTGGTTCGGTTTGATTTTCTTTATTTTCATTTTCTTTTGAATTATCTGATTTAAATTTTTCTCCGCTTAAACTTGTAGAAATAGAAAAACTAAAATTATTTAATCTCATTAAACCTGAACCTTTATTAACAAGATATTTATTTATTTCTTTTTTAAGATTAGAATCATAATCATAAAAAGTATATGAAGAGTTTCCATAAAAGTTCAACCATTCACCAATCTGAGTTCTGTAACTAAGGTTTAAATTTTGCATTTTCAAACTATCTGCTGCAAAATTATAGCCGCCTGAAATATCAAAATTCAGTAGTTGTATTTTCTTTTGTTCTTTTGTTGTATCACCTGGAATTTTATTTAGTTTAATTTCGAAAACATTACCGATTGAAAAATTAACACTTTGTGTTCTGCCACTTCCTGCTCCACCAAAAATTTGTCCTTCATATTTATCATATTTTACCGGTTTTCCATTTTCATAATAAATATCATAATAACCCCAGTTATTTGTTGAAAAATCCGGAGTATAATTAAACGAAATTGTTGGCATTAAGGTATGTCGGAAAGATTCAACCCCAGCAAAATTCGGATTAAAAATTCCATAAAGTTTTGTGTTTGCAGAAATTCCAGTTGTGAATGTTCTGACAAAATTTAATTCATTGAGTGTTTCTGTTACTAAACTATCTTTAACTGTTTTATTTCCTTTTGAATCTGTGTATTCAATTTTTTTGAATTCTTTTTTTATTCTTTTGTTGTACCATTTTTCCTGGTAACTAAAGTTTGGTGTAATATTGAAATAACCAAATTTAGGAGTGAAATTAAAATTCAGGTTATGTAATGCTCCCATTTTTGATTCTGCAATTTCATTCCTTTTAGATCTGTTATTCGAAAACTGACCTGAATAAGAAATTCCAAGTAACTCATACCATCTTTGTTTATCAAACTCGAATGAATTTTTATTTCTGAATGGATAAAAAATATTATGTGAATAACCAATGTTTGGTAAAGTTTCTTCGATGTTTCCGTTATCTAAATATTGAGTTCTATTATAGCTCAAAGATAAACTTGAATTATCCCAACTTTTAGAATATGAAGCACCGGAAATAATTTGTTGCGTTAATAAAGTATTGTAATCAATACTATTATTTCTTAAAAAATTGCTGGAAACAAATTGAAGATTTGCACTGAACTGAGATGTTGGATCAATTTGTTGAGAATGATACCAGGAAATTCTCCAATCATTTTGGCGCTGTTTTAAATTATTTGGATCTGATTCTTCACCGATTGAAATATTTGAATAACCGGCTTCAAGTGAGCCACTGAAGTCATATCTTTTAGCATAACGGAATCTGCTTCTTAAACCAAATCCACCTTTTGTATAATAGTCACCTGTAAAAGCTAAATCCATATAATCATTCATAGCCCAAAAATATCCGAAGTTATGAAAATATTGTCCTCTATTGGCAGTAGATCCAAAACCGGGTACAATAATTCCACTTCTTCTTCCTGTTTCATTTGGTATTACCGCAAATGGCAAAGGAAGAGGAAGAGGAACACCGGCTACATACATAAAAATCCAACGTGCAATAATTTTATCTTTTTGAATAACTTTCATTTCACTTGCAGTAAAATGTGTGTGAGGAGTATCTGAATTACATGTAGTAAATTTTCCATTTTCAATGAAGTAAGTATTCTTATCAACCTTTTTTACTTTTTCACCTTCGTATCGTTGATCTTTTTCTTTATTCTTAGCAAGAGAAATAAAACCTTTCTGAGTTTTAAAATTATATTTTATTCTATTTCCCTCATAAACCTCAGTACCTTCGGTAAGTTTTGGTTTACCTTTTATTTTAACTTTTGCTGTATCTGATGTATCCACTACAGCAAATGCTTCAAGGTTATTAGTTTTATAATCAATAAAAATGTTTGCAGCTTCAAGTTCGGTTGTTTTATATTTTATATTACTCGAACCATATAAAAACATTTTTCTTTCTTTTACTTTGAAAATAATAGAATCGGATGATGAAGAATTGACAATTGCATCTATATCCAATTTTTTTTGAGTTGTATCGCTTTTATTTATTAATGTATCAGATGAATTTATTTGAGCAAATAAAATAGAGGCAATAAAAAAAAATATGTAAATAATTTTTAGTTTCATTAATTAAAAGTTTTTTCCACAATTGTTAATTCTTTTGGATATTCGAATTCACCTAAATTAGTTTTAATCTTGGGTTTAGTTATTAATTTAATTTTTTCAGAATTACTATTTTCATTTTTAAGGTTTAGTATCAACGAAATTATTTCTTCAATGTTTTTATTCCTGAAATTTTGAATTAAATCAAATTCAATGTGAAGAGGAATGATTACAGAATTTCCTTTAGTAGGAATGTAAACTGGTTTTTCAATATTTCCATTTAGAATTTCTTTTTCATTTAAGAATAATTTATATGGAAAAGATGAAATAGCAACTTCAGAATTTGGTAATTCTATTTCACCATTTTCCGGATTTTTTGCTTCTACATTTAATGTAAATGAAAATGGAAGACTACCTTTTGTTATTAAAGTTGACAATTTTGTTATTTCAATTAAAGAAAAATCTTTAAGTGAATTTTTATTGTTTAATGAAACTCCAGATAAATTGAAATTCTCAAGATTATTAATTCTAAATTTAAGTCGTGAAATATCATTGAATGATTTTAAAATTGCACAACCAGTTATAATAAAACTTAACAAAAGAAATAATGATATATTTTTCATAGAAATTGAATTCTTAAAAAGTATAATTGTTTAGTTTAAAATTTTATTCTCTTCAATTTTATTAATAATTAGTTCAGCTACTTTTAAAGCTTTCAATCCATCTTTTCCGGAAACAATCGGTTTTTTATCATTGATAATTGAATCAATAAAATATTCCAGTTCAAGTTTTAGAGCATTTACTTCTTTAACTTCCGGTTGTTCATATACTACAAATTTTTTCTTATCACCAATTCCCATTTCACCAAAATTAATAAATGGATTTTGTGGCATTCCTGTTGGATTAACTAATCTGTAAACTTCGGAAGTGCCGGTAATAAAGTCTAATGATATATAAGCATCTCTCTGAAACATTCTCATTTTTCTCATTTTCTTTTGTGATATTCTGCTTGCAGTAACATTTGCAACGGCACCATTTTCAAATTCTATTCTTGCATTTGCAATATCAATTGAATCTGAAACAACAGCAACACCATTTGCTTTTATATCTTTCACATCACTTTTTATTAAACTTAATATTATATCAATATCATGAATCATTAAATCTAAAACTACTGCTACATCAGTTCCTCTTGGATTAAACTGAGCAAGTCTATCAGTTTGCACAAATACAGGATTCAATTCATATTTTTCTAATGTTAAAAGAGCCGGATTAAACCGTTCAATATGTCCAACCTGAAAAATTAATTTTTTCATTTCTGCTTCTTTAACTAAATCTTCTGCTTCCCAAATTTGTGACGTTATTGGTTTTTCAACAAAAACATGTTTGTTTTTTGCAAATGCTTTTTTTACCAATTTGTAATGAGCGCTAGTTGTTGCTACAATATCAACAGCATCAACTTCATCTATTAATTCATCAAGTTCTTTAAAAGCTTTAGTATTTAATTCTTCGGCAACATTTTTTGCTCGTTCAAAATCTAAATCATAAACACCTATAAAATCACAATTGTGAACTTCTTTGAAAAGTTTAGTGTGAATTTTTCCAAGATGACCTGTGCCAACAACTCCAGCTTTAATTTTTTTCATAACACTCCATCAATTTTTTTATAACCAATAATTTTTTCATAACCACCTTTTTCTTCAGATTCATAATAAAGAAAAATGTGGTATTCATTTTTTGTTTCGTAAAAATTACCTTCTAAAATAAACCAATCTTGATTTATAATTTTATTGCTTTCAATTTCTGCAACTACATATTGATAGTCATACAATCCTCTTTTAAGTTGAATTGTTAAATACATAATGTTATTATCGTCATACATTTCATATTCAGGTGATAATTTCCAATCATTAAATGAACCAACTAAAAATATTGGTTTAGTAATATTCTCAGGGGGCTTTAATCTGAATGTTACATTTAAGTATTCTGCATTTGAGTTTTTCCAATTCATTAAAATTGATGAACCATTTATATCATTTTTTCTTTTTGTAAAAAGATCTGAAAAATCAAATTCACCAAATTTAGAATTAACATTAACTGAATTATAAACTGAAATATTTCTGGTATCTGTTTGGCGATATTCATTGCCCGGTTTAATGTTTCTTGCAACAAATGAAAATCTTTTACTCGCATCCCATTCATAATAAGTATTCTGATTAAAATTTTTTCTATCAATAATTATTGGATAATCAAATAATCTATTTTTAATTATTTCAACTTTTAACACATTATTTTGGAATAAAGAATCAGGTAAAGTAAAACTTGTATTTATAGAAATAGTTCTTCCTAAAATTGCCAAATCTCCAAATTCACCTTGTAAAGATTCTCTTATAGTTGATACATTTAATTTTACTTCTGGATTTACAACATAAAATTTTCCAGATGCATAAATTTTCTTTTTATCAAAATTATCAACAATAAAATATTTCCATTTTGAAGAAGTTGTAAACTGAACATTATCATTTGGAAATTTTCCCAAGTAATGAAAATTAGCACCACGAACATTTAATGGTAGTTTATCCAACCAAAGATTTATTTCTTTATCATATAATGGATTAAATAGAAATGGGTTTTCATAAACATTCCATTCAGAATCGCAAGGGCGAAAAATAATTGCAAGATTTGGCTCTTCCTTCGATAAAACATCAAATTCAATTGAAATAAAACTTTCCTTATTCGATAAATCAATTAAAGGAAAAATTGTTTCATCATCATTTGAATAAACACGTAAGCTTTTTATCTCTATCTGAGCAATTATTTCTAATTGGATAAAAAAAGTAAAGACTAAAAAAAATATTTTCAATAAATGTCTATGCATTTTACAGAACTAAAAGGAACAAAAGTTTGAAATGTTAATTCATCTCTTTGAGATTCCAGCAACAATCCTTCCTCAAAAGCATTTACAAGTTTGCCAGTTTTAAATACAATTTCATAAAATGCATTATGTTCATTATTCATTTGGTTTCCATAAACAACACCATAGTTTTCCTGCATTGTTATGTTTAATGTTTTACCGATATAATTATTCCAATCTATTCTCATTTTTATCCTCTAAATTTTCTATTAACAATACGAAAAGTATCTAAAAACAAAGTGTTTTACAAAACAACAATAAATTTGGTTCTAATGATTTTTTCGAAGAAGCATTTCAATATATACTTATTATATTTGCAAAAAATTTTTTGATTAAATATGAAATTATACATTAAAATATTTTTACTACTTTGTTCAGTAAATTTATTTGCACAAAATTCTTATTCACTTTTACAATTCAAAAATGAAACAGTAGATTTTTTCAAACAACCTTCCCAATGGAATAATAACGATTTAATTAAACTAGGAATTATAGGAACAACAACATTTTTATTAATTCAGACTGACCAATCACTTAGAAATGAAATAATGAAAGATAGATCTTACTACAAAAGTTTTCCGATCGAATTAGGAAGAAAATATGGTGAACTTTATTCACCATTAATTTTTACAGGTTTATTTGGTTTAAATGGATTAATAAATAAAGATCAACAATCAAAAAAAATTGCATTCGAAATTATTCAAACAACTTTTTATTCTGGTTTAATTACAAGCGGACTTAAAATTGCTTTTGGAAGAGCTCGACCTTTTACAGAAAAAGGTTCAAAAGATTTTGGAAATTTATTTTTATTAGATGATGAATTTCATTCACTGCCAAGCGGACATACTACAATTGCATTTTCAATTTCATCAGTGCTTGCTAACAATACAGAATCTAATTGGCTAAAAGTCTTATGTTATGTTCCAGCTTTTTTAACAGCAACATCAAGAGTTTATCAGGATAAGCATTGGCTCTCCGATGTTTTTTTGGGTGGAATAATAGGTTTTACAGTTGGCAATTGGGTTACATCAAAGCATAATAATTTAGAAGTAAAAGGATTTTCTTCGAGCAACAGAATTTATTTTTCAATTTTATTTTAGCAAAAAAATTTAATCAGGAATTTCATTTTATTTATTTTTCGTTAATAAAAAATTTACTTTGAGGTAAAATGAGTAAGATATTATACAAAGAACAACTTTCAGCTGATGTATATTTAATGAAGTTACATGCACCTTTAATTGCAGAAGAAAGGCAAGCCGGACAATTTATAATATTACAAGTTGATGAAGATTATGGTGAAAGAATTCCATTAACTATTGCTGATGCGAATATTGATGAGGGTTCTATAACAATTATTTTTCAGGTAGTCGGAAAAACAACAAAACAACTCTCTTTGTTAAATGTTGGTGACGAAATTAAAGCACTTGTTGGTCCTTTAGGCAAACCAACACACATTGAAAATTTTGGCACTGTAGTTTGCGTCGGTGGTGGAATTGGAGTTGCACCTCTTCATCCTATTGCACAGTCATTAAAAAAAGCTGGTAATAAAGTTATAACTATAATTGGAGCAAGGAATAAAGATTTACTTATTCTCGAAAATGAAATGAAAAATATTGCTGATGAATTAATTATTTGTACAGATGATGGAAGCTATGGAAGAAAAGCTTTAGTAACAGAACCATTAAAAGAAGTTTGTGAAAGAGAACCAAAACCAAATATGGTAATAGCAATTGGTCCTCCGATTATGATGAAATTTTGTTCAGAAACAACAAGACCATATGGAATATTTACACAAGTTTCATTGAATACAATAATGGTTGATGGAACAGGTATGTGCGGTGGTTGCAGAGTGAATGTTGGAAAAGATGTTAAATTCGTTTGTGTTGATGGACCTGAATTCGATGGACATTTAGTTGATTTTGATAATATGATAAGTCGATTAAATTCATATAAACAATTTGAAAAAGAGAAACATTTATGTTTTTTAGAAAAAGAAATTGAAGCTAAGGAGAAAAAATAATGCAATATCATACTCCAGAAGAATTACAAGAACAAGCAAGACAATTAATAGCTGAATATGTTACCAAAATAGATGATTTAAAAACAAAAGATAGAATTAAAATTCCTGCTCAGGAAATGCCTTCACAAAATCCATTAGAAAGGATTAATAATCTTGACGAAGTTGCTCTTGGCTATACGTTAGAACAAGCAAGAATAGAAGCACTTAGATGTATTCAATGCGTTAAAAAAAATTGTGTTGATGATTGTCCTGTAAGAATTGATATACCAAGATTCATAAATCATATTGCTCATGGTGAATTAGAACAAGCAGCTGCCGTAATTAAAGAAGCATCTTTGCTACCGGCAATTTGCGGTAGAGTTTGTCCTCAAGAAACACAATGTCAACAAAATTGCTCAGTTGGTAAAGCGTTAAAAGATATTGATAAATCAGTTGCCATTGGAAGATTAGAAAGATTTGTTGCAGATTGGGAAAGAATGACCGGGAAAATATCTATTCCAGAAGTAAAACCGCCAACAGGCAAAAAAGTAGCTGTGGTTGGAAGTGGACCTGCTGGATTAGTTGTTGCTGCCGATTGCCGGAGAGAAGGACATCATGTAACAGTATTTGAAGCGTTTCATAAACTTGGTGGTGTATTGAGATATGGTATACCTGAATTTCGTTTGCCAAATGATATTATTGATAAAGAAATTCAAACTCTTGAACAAATGGGAGTTGAATTCAAAACTAATTTCGTAGTTGGTAAAACACGCAAACTAAAAGATTTGATTGAAAAAGATGGTTATCATGCTGTTTTTATTGGTGTTGGTGCAGGTTTACCAATTTTTATGGGCATCGAAGGTGAAAATTTAGTTGGTGTATTTTCTGCAAACGAATATTTAACAAGAGCAAATTTAATGAGAGCATTTGACAAAGAACATGCAGATACACCTATTTTTCCTTCGCGTAAAGTTGCAGTTTTAGGTGGTGGAAATGTTGCAATGGATGCCGCACGTATGGCAAAAAGATTAGGAGCAGAAAATGTTTATGTTGTTTACAGAAGAACAGAAAAAGAAATGCCTGCCAGAAAAGAAGAAGTCGAACATGCAAAAGAAGAAGGTATTGAATTTTTATTTTTACAAAATGCTAAAAGAATTATTGGAACTGAAGATGGTAGAGTTAAACAAATTGAATGTTTACGTTATGAATTAGGTGAACCGGATTCATCAGGAAGAAGAAGACCAATTGAAATTAAAGGTAGTGAATTTTTAATTGATGTTGATACAGTTATTGTTGCAATAGGTAATGGAAGTAATCCTCTCTTAACACAATCAACACCAGGATTACAATTAAATAAATGGGGAAATATTATAGTTGATGAAAATCAAAAAACATCGATGGATAGAGTTTATGCCGGTGGCGATATTGTTTTGGGCGCAGCAACAGTAATATTAGCTATGGGAGAAGGAAGAAGAGCCGCTGCTGCTATTAACAAAATGTTAGCCGAAGAAAAATAAATTTTAAAATTTTGGTTTATCAATTTGAATTTTTAAAGTAAAGTTTTTATTTTTGAATAGTGGTTCATTATTAAGTTTAAATGAGAGTTAAAGAAGGAAATAAAGAAAAAGATATTCTTGAAGCTGCAATTAAACTTTTTGCTGAAGTTGGTTATCATAAAGCAAAAATCTCAAAAATTGCTGAAATGGCAGGAGTAGCAGCTGGCAGCATTTATTTGTATTTCGAAGACAAAGAAGATATCCTTTTGAAAATTTTTGATGAAATATGGCACCGTATATATTTAGAACTATTAAAAATTAAAAATAACTCAAATCTTTCCCCTTTTGATAAATTTGATGCTATGATAGATTTGATTTTTGATATTTATATTGAAAATCCCAATTTAGCTATGGTTTTTGTGAACGAACAGAACCATATTCAAAGAAGTACACCGGAAAAATTTACTGTATTTTATGAAAAATTCCTTCTTTCGGGTGAAGATATTATTAAAGAAGGTATTGAAAAACATGCTTTTACAAATAATTTAGATATTAATATACTAAGACAATTCATTTTTGGTGCAATAAGAAGTTTATTGCAGCATTGGGCTATTGATCCTAAAACTTATCCATTAAACAAGATCAGACAGAATATAAAGTTTATAATAAAGTATGGTATAGAAAAATAATTTTTTTAAATATTTAATGAATATTGGTTCATTATACAGAGATAAAATATGAAATCATTTAAAATATTTTTCTTGATGCTTCTTCAAATTAGCATAATTAATGCTCAACAAATTAGTTTAAGTCTTCAGGATGCAGTGAATCTTGCCCTGAATAATAATTCTTTAATAAAACAATATGAAGAAAAATTAAAACAAAAAGAATTTGATTATTTGGCTTCACTGGGAAATTTTTTACCGAGTTTGAATTTCGGTTTAAGTTATACTCACTTAAATCAAAATATGAAAATTGATTTAAATCCTATTCGGGAGGTTATATTAAATCTTCAATCAACAAATCAAACCGAGTTAATTAATTTGGGAAATATTTTGTCGGGGAAATCCCCTCTTAATGAATCACAAAAGAGTATTGTAAAAACACAGGCATATAATTCTTTAAATGAAATAATTCCACAGTTTAAGGAAACTTTCAAAAAACAAGATTATCGTACAGGTTCTTTTAGTATCTACCAACCAATTTTTATGGGTGGTAAATTATTAGCAATTAAAAATGCGTCCAAAAATGAAAAATCAGCAGCATATTTTGAATTAATTAAACTTAAAAATGAAATTTCTTACCAAACGATAGATTCTTATTTAAAAGTTATTTTATTAAAAAAAGCTGTTAAAACAAGAAAAGATGTTTTAGACGGAATAACAAAACATAAATTCAAAGCTCAAAAACTTTTTGAAGAAGGGTTGATTGCTAAAAATAATTTATTAAAAGCAGAGGTAGCTCAATCAGAAGCAGAAAGAAATTATGAAAAAGAAAAAAATAATTTATCGCTTGCTATTGAATCATTTAAAACAATAATTAATTCAGATAAAAATATTGATATTAATTTTGTTGACTCTTTAACTTATCATAAAAGCAATTATAATTTTGATTCATTAAAAGTAATTGCAAAAAACACACAGCCTATTCTCAAAATTTTAGATGTAAAAAAGAATTTAAGTCATAATAATTATTCTATATTATATTCATCATTCCTACCAACAATTGCAGCTTTTGGTAAATATGAAATTTATCCGGAATATTTATCAAGTTTAGAACCACGCTGGGCTATTGGTTTACAACTAAGCTATAATCTTTTTAATGGATTTAAAGATTATCTGAAATTGCAAAGTGCAAAACACTTAGAAGATGAACTTACATTTGCTGAAAAAGATATTAATGACAAAATAGAACTATGGCTTTTAAATTCATATTTAGAAATAAAAAATAAAACTAATGAATTTGAAAAATTATCATCTTCAATTGAATTAGCTGTAGAAAATTTAAGACAAAATGAAAAGAGATTTGAAACTGGATTAGGCACATCATTAGAAGTTATAGACGCACATCTTACATTTGAAAAAATTGAATTGGAAAAATTTTACACTCTTTACCAATATTATTTATCAGTTGCAAATTTAAATTTAGCTCTCGGAAAACCATCTGATCTATTTTATGTATGGAATAAACAGGAGTAATGAAATGAAAATAAACAAAAATAAATTAATTATAAGTTTTCCTTTTGTATTAATGATTATCTCTTTAACGTTTTTAGTTATTAAATCATATCAAAAAGAAGAAATAGTAATAACCGGAATTGTTGAAGCAAATGAAATTGATGTAGCTTCTAAAATTCCGGGAAGAATTGATTCTATTTTGGTTCAAGAAGGTAATGAAGTAAAAAAAGGTCAGGTATTAGCTATACTAGAAAGTAAAGAAATGGATGCAAAAATAGAACAAGCAAAAGGAATGATGGAAGCTGCAAGGGCAAAAATGGAAATGACAAAAAAAGGATCAAGAATTGAAGAAATTGAAGCAACACAAAAATTATTTAATCAAGCTAAAGCTCAATATGATTTTGCCTTTAAGACTTACGAAAGATTTAAAAAACTTTATTCAGAAAAAATCATTTCAACTCAAGAAATGGATGAAATGGAATTCAAATACTTGTCTGCAAGAGATCAAATGGAAGCCGCTAAAGTGAAATTAAATTTGGTTAATAATGGTGCACGGGATGAAGAAATATTAGCAACAAAATCATTATTTCATCAAGCTGAAAATGCTTACAAAGAAGCATTAGCTTATTATGAAGAATTAAAATTAAAAGCTCCGGTTGATGGTGAAGTTTATCAGAAAATTAGTGATGAAGGTGAAATTATAAATAGTGGCTACCCAATTTTTACTTTGTTAAAAAAAGATGATTCTTATGTTATCATTCAAGTAAAGGAAAATTTAATGAAATACATTGAGAAGGATAAAATAATTAAAGGTACTATACCAGCATTAAATAATAATTCTTACAACTTTAAAGTAGATTACATTGCTCCTATGGCAGATTTTGCCACATGGAAACCTACTAATCAAAAAGGAGACTATGATTTAAAGACTTTTGAAGTTCATTTAAAATCTACAAGTAATATTAAAAATTTAAGACCGGGAATGACCGTTAACTTTCAATTAAATTAAATAAATGACAAGCTTATTTAATATAATAAAACGTGAATTTAAGAGAATTTCTGAAAGAAAAACTCTTTACTTAATGTTAATAATAATTCCTGTAATAATATTTTTTATTTATGGATTGATATATAAAGATGAAATAATAAGAGAAATTCCAACAGCAATTCTTGATGAAGATAATTCTTCCCTTTCACATAAAATTATTCAACAAATTGAATCATCAAGTTCATTAAGAATCGTTAAGTATTCATTCGATATGAATGAATTAAAAGAAGATTTTTTAGATGGAAAAATTAAAGCTGCATTCTACTTCCCTAAAAATTTTGAAAAAGATATTAAAGCCGGGAAGAATTCTACAATTGTTGTTTATAAAAACTCATCAAATTTAATTTTAAGCAACTTAATTCTTAAAGATGCTTCAACAATTATAAAAACTATTTCAGCTTCTATTCTTCTTAAAAAAATCAGATCGAAGGGTAATTCGTTTTCTAAGTCATTTGATTTAATTAATCCTATAAAAATTGAAATGGCGGTAATTTATAATCCTAATTATAGTTATTCAAATTATTTAGTTCCTGCATTAATCGGTTTTACTTTTCAACTTCTTATTATGGTTGCAACTGTTTTAGTATTTTCATCTGAATTTTCTCATGATACATTTGATGAACTAATTGAAATTTCAAAAGGGAATAAAATTGTTATAATATTAGGAAAGCTGATACCACATTTCCTGATAAATTATTCTACAATCTTTTTAATAATGGTTATTATTTTTCCAACATTTAACATTAATATTTATTCATCAAATTGGGAATTTGTATTAATATATTCAATCTTTGTTTTAGCAAGTATTACAATAGCTTTTGCAATTTCAAGTTTAATTCATGATCAACAGTTTGCAACAGAAGTTGCTGTTTTCTTTAATACACCATCATTTATTTTTAGTGGTTTTACTTTCCCACTTTGGGCAATGCCAAAGGTACATACTTATTTTGCTCAACTAATGCCTTTTACACATTTTATTTCTGCATCTATTAAAGTAATGTATTTAAAAAATTCTTTTGGTTCGGCTAAAACTGAAATACTAACCTTATTGTCTTTTGTGTTTATTTCTCTACTTATAAATTTTATTTCCATAAGCTATCATTTAAATAAAATTGATAATACTGTGAAGAATTAAAATGAACCGTTTATCTAACATATTAAATATTTTTTATAGAGAAATAAATCTTCTGAAAAAAGATAGAAACTTAATTTCTGTATTAATTATTGCTCCTGTTTTCTACGCTTTCTTTTACGGTTCAATTTATTTTAATAAATCTGAAATTGATGTACCAATTACAGTTGTTGATAATGATAATTCATTTTTATCTAATCGTTTAATCAGAAATTTAGATTCACATCAATTAATATCTATTTATAAAGTAACAAAAGATTTTTATGAAGCAAAAAATGATTTTCAAAATTTATCTTCACAGGCTATTATTGTTATTCCATCAGATTTTGAAAATAAAATAAAAAAAGGGAATGGAGTACAACTAAAACTTTATCTGAATTCAACAAGATTCTTGATTTCAAATGATGTAAATAAATCTGTTAATGAAGTTATTTTAACAACAAATTCTTTAATTCGATTAAAATACTTTCAATCGCAGGGCTACAGCTATGACCAAGCAAAAGAAATGATTGAACCTGTAAGATCTGAAATTAAATCACTTTATAATTTCACTGATAGTTATGGTGATTTTTTAATACCTGCAATTTTAATTCTGATTTTACATCAAACATTACTTATTGGTTTAGCAGAAAGTTTTGCTAAAGAAAATGAAAATTCAACATTGAATGAATTATATGAATTATCAAACAAATCCATTCATATTATAATTTTAGGGAAAGGTTTGATTTATTTGATACTTTATTTCTCTTATACTTTGTTTTTCTTCAATGTTCTATTCAATGTTTTCAAAATTCCATTTGTTGGTTCATTTATTTTATTTTCATTTTTAACATTGCTGATGATTTTTTCTACTGTTACTCTAGCAATTTTTATTAGTACATTTTTCAATAGAAAAATTTTAGCTATTCAATATTTAGCTCTTTCATCATATCCAATTTTTTTAATTTCGGGTTACAGCTGGCCTGAGGAATCACTTCCATTTTTTCTGAAGATATTTTCTTGGTTAATTCCTTTTACACCTTTTAGTAATGTAACAATAAAAATTACTCAAATGGGTGCAAGTATTAATAATGTATCTGCAACTTTAGTGCATCTATTTTTTTTAGCAATAATCTATTACACAATTTCATATATAAGGTTAAATAAACTAATTAAAAAAACAAATCGAGGTTAATATGAAAACAAAATTTTATTTATTCGTTTTATTTTTTGCAATATGGTCAAGCTTAAGTTTTGCTCAAAACCGATTTTCAATTGGAGTAGTTGGGACAAGATTTGAAAATATTGGTGATGGACAAAATTTAACAGAAATAGAAGTTCCTTATGGATATGGATTAATATTAGGTTATAATATTAACAAAGACCTCACGATTGCATTAACCGGAGAATATTTCAAAGATGATCTTAAAAATAATTTAGGTGAAGAAACTGATATACGCACACATTTATCAGCTTATTTTACACCATTCAATGAAAACTTAATAAGACCATATTTTTCTGCTGGTATTGTTTATACTAATAGAAATTACAATTACAATTTCTCTAATAAAGAGGAATCAAAAAATATTTTCAATGGAAGATTTGGTGCCGGAATAGATTATAATATTATGCAAAATGTGTTTATAAATTTTGATGCTGGTTTGTATTCTGATGGATTAAACATTGTTGGCTGGAGTTCAAGTATTGGATTAAGAGTTAATCCAAGATTTTTTTAATTCCAGCATTCTTCATAAAACCCCTCTAAGCAGCGGATTATTCCGCTGCTTTTAAATTTAGATATTCTTTTAATAATTCAAATTTGTAAGCTGATTGTGAGGCAATTTTCTTTATTTCAATTATTGTTTTGTAATAGTTATTCATAAATTCTAAAACTGCTAACTCCTCTTTATCTTTTTCAATAAATTCAGAAACTCTTATTGTAAAAAACCAATTCAACAATTCTTCAAAATTTTCTTTACTGAAATATGTTACATTTTGATAAACATTAACACCAATAAATTTTTGAGTTGTATCATCTTCAAGAACATTTAATAATCTTTTTGCAATTATTTTTTCATTGAACTTTTCTTCAAAATCTAATGCCTTTGTTCCATAATTTAATAAAACATTCAAAAGATTAATTTCAAGATAAATATCTTGTTCTCCCCTTCCAAAATGACTTAATATATTTCTAACAGGTTTTGTTAAGTTTAACTTATTAAGATAATTTTCTTTGTTGATTAATCCTTCAGTTGGCAAATTGTTTCTCAGATTTAATAGAGTTAGCCATATTAAATACAAAATTGAATTTTCATGATAGTTTGCTTCTTTAGAAACAACTAAACTTTTTGGAAGTTGTTTTAATTTGATGTTGGATTTTATTTCTATTTCTTCTTCCAGTAATAAATTAATTCTGCGTATTGATAATATTGATTTTTCAAAACTTTTGATAATATCATAAGGATTGTAACTAGCATTAAAATAATTTTTGACTATTGTTAAAAATTCCAAAAATTCATTATCAATAAAATTTAATGATCGTTTTTCAAGATCTACATCATGTTTATTAATTACAATAGCTTCAATAAAACTATTAATTGATTCATAACTGAATAATTTTAGATATGAATTATGGATTGGTTCAAGTTTCATTTCTTCAAGTTCTTCATAGATATTTTTTACACCTTTTCCATTTAATCTTTTGTAGAGATTATAAAAATCACCATTCGAATCAAAAACCTCTTGAAAATCAATAAATACTTTATACTTGAAAGCTCCAAGATATATTGAGAACCCATTTGAAATTAAATCAGTTGCTTTTAGTATAAATTGTTGATTCGACACATGTTCCCGATATATATAATAACAATTATCTGCTGAATTAATTTTTAGACAATCATTAATTTTTCTTGACTCTGTTATTTTGTTTTCCCCTTCCTTAGAAATTAACTTTTTTGTTGACCACAAAATTTTTCCTTTTGCTTCTTGAAATTTATTATTATAAAAAATTATTGCTCTTTCGTTGTTTTCATAATTTGTAAATGCAAAAACATTTTCATTTATATTTCCATATTCATCTACAAAATCATAAAACCAGAAATTTGATACATGGCTAAATAAATATCTTTTTTTCATTAAAGGGAAAATTTCTTTTTGGTGTCTTTCAATTAACCATTGATTTGGAAATTCATTATAATATGCACGTTGATATTCCATACCATATTTTTCGGTGTATCCTTCAATTTGTCCATGAGCAAACATTGGTAAACCAGGTAGTGTAACCATTAAAGTGCAAACACCAAAATATTTATCATCACTACCAAATTGTTTTATAGCTGTTTCTTCGTCTGGATTACTCATGAAATTGACATAACGTTTAAGTATTTCAGGTTCAAATTCAAGAGTTTCAGAAATTAAATATCTATACTTATTATTTTCTTCTTTCATCATCATATGCATAAATGCTGAATTGTAAACACGATGCATTCCAAGTGAGCGTACAAAATATCCTTCAAGTAACCAGAAAGCTTCAGCAAGTAAAAGTGTTTCAGGCATTTCCTGATTTATTCTGTCAACAACTTCACGCCAGAATTCAATTGGAAATTTATTATCAAACTCTTCTTTTGTCATACTGAAATCAGCACGAGATGGAATATCGCCACCTTTACCTGGTTCAGGATACCATAATCTTGAAAAATGTTTTTTTGTTAATGTCATTGCAGCATCAAAGCGAATAATGGAAAATTTCTTAGCCACATCAAATATTTTTTGAATTACTGCCTCGCGAACTTCTTTTTCTAACATATTTAATTGAGCAGTATCATTCCATGGCATATTTGTTCCATCGTTACCATGATAAATATATCTAACTTCACCAGTTCTGTTATCTATTCTTTGAAACACAACAGCCGCATCACTTTTTCTGTAATAACCATCTTCAATTCTTATTTGTACTGAAGGATCATCTGATAAATCTGGACCACTAAAAGTATAATTTGGGAAAGGTGATTGATTAGTTTGAATAAAATAGTTTGGATATTTAATTACCCAATCAGAAAATATTCCTGTATGATTTGGAACCATATCACTTGCTAATCTTATTCCTCTAATTTTACAACGATGATTTAAATTATTATATGCTTCTTCTCCACCAAGATCTTTTGCAATTTGATAATCATATAATGAATATGCAGAAGATACTGCATCAATATTTCCCATAATATGTTTAATTTTTTTTGATGCACTACTTCTTTCCCAAATTCCAATTAACCATAATCCATTAAAATTCCATTTTGCTAATTGATCTAATTCTTCATCAGGAATTTGATTAAGAGTTTTTATTTCTCTTCCATATTTTTTAGAAAGTTGATCCAACCACACATAACTATTTTTTGCAATCAAAACTACATTTGGCATCCAATCAATGTCTTTTGTGAAATTTTCTGGTTCAATAAAATCTTTCCAAGCATCCTGAGCATATTTATAGCCCGATTTACCAAGTGTTAAAAATTCCAGTTCTGATTCACCTTTATAATCTGGTGCAACTGATGGTGCGCCGCCAAATCCGGTATGTTCTAAAACAAATTCCTCTTTGAATAAATCTTTACTTGTTAATATTCTCTTTAAAAATTTATCACTTATAAGTATTCCAAATTTTTCTTTTATAAATTCTAATTGTGCTTCAATATCTTCTGGATTTGTTATTATAGGTAATTTTAATAAAGTAAAAATATCTTGATTTAATGGACTAACTTTTTTTTCGTTTTTAAAGAACTCTTCCAAAATTTTAATTGATTCATTATATATTTCTTTATGCCCGAGATAATTTTCATTAAATAGTTCAACAATTTTTTTATTTGATGGGTTAATGTTTGCAAAGTATAAAAGAATTATTTCTTCAAGAGTAATTAATGTATTTGCTCTTTCATCTGTATAAGAATTTAAATAATCATAAAGTTCTTCTTTACCTTTATAAACATTTAAAGGTGGGAACACAGAACAAAAATCAAAAAAAAGTTTTCTTACTTTTTCAATACCAAGATCATTATTTAATTTATTTAATGCCTTTTCAAAAACACCCGGATTAATTTGCGTTTCATAAATTCTAAAGATGTAATGATAAATTTCATCAATTAAACCGAATGCATTAACCAAACCAGGTGATACATGTTCTTCAATATTTCTTTTATCATTTATTTTTTTAACAAAGTTTCTTACAGCAATAAAATTGGCAAAAACTACATTTCCATTTAAAGAAAATAATTCATCAGAAATGTCATATTTTTTTCTGATTTCTTTAGCAATGTGAAATTCATATTTAATTTTAATCATAATGAACCAAATATTTTTAATTTCGATCTAAATATAATCATTAGAAGTATGATGTTAAACTTATCTTTGATTATAAAAATTCATTAACCTATTTTTGAGCCGCAATTTTGAAGGAAAGTATGTCTGTAACACCATTAATGGCACAATATGCTAAAATCAAAGCAAACTATCCGGATACAATTTTGCTTTTTAGAGTTGGCGATTTTTTTGAGACATTTGAAGAAGATGCAAAAACAGCTTCAAAAGTTTTAGGGATTACATTAACTAAGCGAGCAAATGGTGCTGCCGGAGAAGTTCCTCTTGCTGGATTTCCTCACCATGCAATTGATTCTTACTTACCCAAATTAGTTCGTAATGGTTATAGAGTTGCAATTTGTGAACAATTAGAAGATCCAAAATTTGCTAAAGGAATTGTAAAACGTGATGTAATTGAAATTATTACTCCCGGTGTTACTACTTCCGAAAAAATATTAGACCATAAAAAAAATAATTATCTTCTTTCGGTTTATATTGAAAATGAAATTGCAGGATTAGCTTTTGCAGATATTTCAACCGGAGAATTTCAAGCATTCGAAGTGTTTCAATATAATTTTATTCAACAAATTGAAAACATAAATCCTTCAGAAATTTTAATCCCAAAAAAGCATAAAAATTTTTTAGAACAACAAATTCAAAAAGTTCTGCCTTTAACAAGAATTACAAAAATTGATGACTGGATTTTTGATTATAACTATGGTTACGAACTTTTATTAAATCATTTTAATACAAAAAATTTAAAAGGCTTTGGTTTAGAAAATTTTGTAAATGGAATTTGTGCAGCTGGAGTTACACTTAATTATTTAAAAGAAACTCAAAAAGCAAATCTTAATCATATAAATAAAATTTCTCGATACAATCCTTCAGATTTTATGGTTTTAGATTTTTCCACTAAGAGAAATTTAGAAATTACTTTTACAATACAGGGTGGAGAAAGAGAAGGTTCTTTAATTTCCATTCTAGACAAAACAGAAACTTCAATGGGTGGAAGATTATTAAAAAAATGGATTACTTCCCCGCTAAGAAAATTAGAACCAATACTACAAAGACAAACATGCATTGATGAGTTTGTAAAGAATAAAATTATTCGGGTAAATATTAAAAATGAATTTAAAGAAATTGGTGACCTCGAAAGACTTTCTTCAAAATTATGCACAGGTAGAATTAATCCTCGAGAAATGATTTTACTTAAAAATTCTCTAAAAAAAATTCCATTGATAAAACAAATTTTAGATCAATCAACAAATGAATTTATAAACTCAATAAATGAAAATTTAAACCCTTTAGAACCAATAGTTGAATTAATTGAAAATTCGATTAACGAAGATCCACCAATTTCTTTGTCTGATGGTGAAGTTATAAAATATGGATACAATAAAGAATTAGATGAATTAAGAAGTATATCTGCAAATGCTAAAAACTGGATTGCAGAATTACAAAAAAGTGAAAGAGAAAGAACAAAAATTCCTTCTTTAAAAGTTAGCTATAATAAAGTATTTGGCTATTACATTGAAATAAGTAATGCTCATAAAGATAAAATACCAGAAAACTATATTCGTAAACAAACTCTTGTTAATAGTGAAAGATATATCACACCTGAGCTAAAAGAATATGAAGATAAAATTTTAAATGCTCATGAAAACATTATAAATCTTGAATTCAGAATTTTTGAAGAAATCAGAAATGAAATAGTTAAACATGTTGAAGAAATTCAAGAAAATGCAAATCAAATTGCAACATTAGATTGCTTTCAATCATTTGCTGAATGCGCAGTTGAATATAATTATTGCAAACCCGAAATAAATGAATCGGACTCAATAGAAATAATTGATGGAAGACACCCTGTTGTAGAAAGAATTTTACCACCATCAGAAAAATTTACACCAAATAATTGCAAGCTATCTTCTTCTGAAAATCAAATTATTATTCTAACTGGACCGAATATGGCTGGTAAATCTGTTTATTTACGTCAAATTGGATTAATTGTTTTACTAGCGCAAATTGGTTCATTTGTTCCGGCTTTAAAAGCATCGATTGGATTAGTGGATAGAATTTTTACAAGAGTTGGAGCGAGCGATAATATTTCTGCAGGTGAATCAACCTTTTTAGTTGAAATGCAGGAAGCAGCAAATATTCTAAACAATGCTACAAGCAAAAGTTTAATTCTACTTGATGAAATTGGAAGAGGAACAAGTACATTCGATGGAATTTCAATTGCTTGGGCAATCACTGAATATCTACATGACAATCCGAATGTTCGTGCTAAAACTCTTTTTGCAACACATTATCATGAATTAAATGAAATGGCAGATATTTTTCCTAGAATTAAAAATTATAAAGTTGAAGTTCGTGAATATGGTGATAAAGTTATTTTTCTTCATAAAGTAAATGAAGGTTCAGCCGATCATAGTTACGGAATTCAGGTTGCTCAAATGGCTGGGTTGCCACCTTTTGTTACAAAAAGAGCTAAAGAAATTTTAGCAAATCTTGAAAGTAAAGAATTAACTCCTTATGAAATGAAAAAAGTAAAACTTGCAAAACAAAAACAACAAGATGAATTACAAATTAATCTTTTCGAAATTAAAGATGATTCTTTAAGAAAAGAAATTTCGGATATTTCAATTGATGAACTAACACCTATACAAGCTTTGAACAAATTAAATGAACTTAAAAAGAAAATTGATGATGAAAAATAATTTATTGTTTATTGTAACATTGGTACTTTTAATCTCATGTAGTAAAAATTATTCTCCTGAAGAACAAAAATATATTTTATCTATTGAACAAAAACGAAAAGAAAAAAATGAATGGATGAAAAATGATCCAAACTCACCATTTAATTACAAAGGTAAAGTTGAATTCCATGAGTTAAAATATTTTGATGTTGACCCTAAGTTTGTTTTTAGCAGCAAATTATTTAATTATAAAAACAAAGATACAATAACAATTTTTGGAACTAAGGGTGAAGCCAGAAAAGTTGTAAGATTTGGATATTTAATAATTAAACATGATGGTAATGAATATAAAATAAATGTTTATGAAGGTACAACTAAAGATGGAAGCAAATATCATTCAATTTGGTTTACAGATTTAACAACAAACGAAGAAACATATGGTGTTGGCAGATATCTTGATTTTGAATTAAATGACAATCCAGATTATTTTTACAAAGTAGATTTTAATTTAGCTTATAATCCATATTGTGCTTATTCAAAAGATTATTCATGTGCTATTCCAACTAAAGAAGATCATATTCCGATTAAGATTTTAGCGGGTGAAAAAAAATTTCATGATTAAAAAGGAGAAATTAAATTGGTAGTAATTTTACAAAAAAACGCAACTGAACAACAAATAGAAAATATTATAAATCATTTAAAGGGTTATGGATTTCAAATTCATTTATCAACCGGAGCTGAAAGAACAATAATCGGAGCAATCGGTGTAAAACCAAATTTTGATACAAGAAATATTAGCATTCTTGATGGCGTTGAAGAAGTTTATAGAGTAACAACACCATTTAAACTAGCAAGTAGAAGTTTTCAGGAAAATAATACAATTGTTAAAATTAAAGATGTCGAAATTGGTGGCAACAAAGTAATAATGATGTCCGGTCCTTGTTCAGTAGAAAGTGAAGAACAGATTTTTAAATTAGCCAAAATAGTTTATGAATCGGGTGCAAAAATTTTAAGAGGTGGTGCATTCAAACCAAGAACTTCACCATATACTTTTCAAGGATTAGGTGAAGAAGGCTTAAAACTAATGAGAGCTGCTGCAGATGAATATAATTTATTAGTAATAACTGAAGTAATGCAAAATGAACAAATAGATTTGATTTATAAATATGCAGATATTTTTCAGGTAGGCGCACGTAATATGCAAAATTTTTCGCTACTCAAAGAACTTGGAAAAATTGATAAACCAATAATGCTAAAAAGAGGAATTGCTGCAACAATTGAAGAATGGTTGATGTCTGCTGAATATATTTTATCAGGTGGGAACAAAGATGTAATATTATGTGAAAGAGGTATCAGAACTTTTGAAAATTATACAAGAAATACATTTGATCTATCTGCTATTCCTGTAGTTCATAAAAAAAGTCATTTACCTGTAATTGCAGATCCTTCACACGCAACAGGATTAAGAGATCAAGTTCCTCCTATGGCACGTGCTGCAGTTGCTGCTGGTGCTGATGGTTTGATGATTGAAATTCATCATGATCCGGAACAAGCATTAAGTGATGGACCACAAGCTCTTTTACCTGAAACTTATATTAAACTTATGAAAGAACTTAAAACTATTGCAGAAGCTATTGGCAGGACAATGTAATTGAAAATTAATAGCATTTCCATACTGGGATTAGGATTAATTGGTGGCTCAATTGCTAAATCATTAAAAGCAAGTGATGTTAATGTAAAAATTTTGGGTTACGATAAAAGTGATATATTGGATCTCGCCAAATCTCAAAATGTTATTGATGAAAAATTAAACTCTATTGATGAAGCAATTCAATCAGAAATTATCTTTTTATGTTTCCCTTTAGATTTATCTCTTAAAGTATTTAAAGAAATTTCTCCGAAATTAAATTCAAATAATTTATTGACTGATGTTTGTGGAGTAAAAAATATTTTTCATGAAGAATGGAATAAAATAAATTCTAACGGATTTTTTGTCGGTGGTCATCCGATGACAGGAAAAGAAGTAAGTGGTTTTGAAAATTCCGATTCTCTTCTTTTTGAAAATTCAATTTATATACTAACAAATGAAGCAAAAAATTTTTTTGCATGGAATGATTTTGTAGAAATTATACATAAGCTTGGAGCAAGAATTAATTTCCTATCTCCAAAAGTACATGATATTGTTGTCGCTTCAGTTAGTCATTTACCTCAATTGCTTGCTGTTACATTAATAAATTCTGCAAGTTTACAAAATAGTGATATTCATTTTTATGATTATGCCGCAGGTGGATTTCGTGATATGACAAGAATTGCTTCAAGTAATTTTGATATTTGGGAATCTGTAATTAAACTAAACAAAGAAAAAATTTTAGCTGCTTTTGATTCATTTGAAATTGAATTAAAACATGTAAAGTCATTTATTGAGAATGGTCAACTAGAAAAACTAGCCGATAAATTTGAATCAGCACGTAAGAAAAGAGATGAAATTCCTAAAAATAGAAAAGGAATGATTTCGCAACTATTTGATTTATTTGTCTTTGTAAAAGATCAACCGGGTGAAATAGCAAAAATTTCTACAGCTTTGTATAAAAACAATATCAACATTAAAGACATGGAACTACTTAAAATTAGAGAAGGTACTGGTGGAACATTCAGGTTATCATTTTCAAAATTAGAAGAAGCAAAACTTGCAAGAGAAATATTACTAAAAGAAGGATTTTCAACTAACCTCTAAAAATTTTTTAACAGCAGAAGCAATACGTTCACCATCAATAGCGGCTGAAACAATTCCACCTGCGTAACCAGCACCTTCACCACATGGGAATAACCCTTTAATTTGTAGATGCATTAATGAATCTTTATCGCGTGTAATTCTTATTGGCGAGCTTGTTCTGGTTTCGGGTGCTAAAATTTGTGCTTCTTCTGTAAAATAACCTTTCATTTTTTTATCAAATACAAACAAACTTTTTTTCAAACTTTTAACTATTTGAATTGGCAATAACTCATGCAATGGAGCAGATATATTTCCCGGTATGTATGAAGTTTGTGGAAGTGATTGTGATAATTTATTTTTAACAAAATCAGTTACTCTCTGAGCAGGTGCTTTTTGATTTTTACCTCCATACTCAAACATAATTTTTTCAATTTCTTTTTGAAATTCCACACCAGCAAACACTCCAAATTCTTTTTTTGATTCCCAATCTTTTTCATCAACAGTAACTACAAATCCAGCATTAGCATATGGTGAATTTCTTTTTGAAACACTCATTCCATTTAACACTAATTCTTCATTTGATGTTGATGCAGGGATTATAATTCCACCCGGACACATACAAAATGAATAAACACCTTTATCATCAATCTGACATGATAAATTATAGCTAGAAGCAGGAAGATTTGGATCTCTTTCTTTTGAATGATATTGAATTTCATCAATTAATTTTTGTGGATGTTCAATTCTAACACCCACTGCAAATGGTTTTTTTTCTATTAAAATATTTTTTCGTTTTAATAAATAAAAAATATCTCTTGCAGAATGTCCGGTTGAAAGAATAACTGAGTTAGAAAAATATTCTTTGTTATTATTTACTATTACTCCTTTTACTTTCCCATCATTAATAATTATATCTGTTACTAAAGAATTAAAATGAACTTCTCCGCCACATTTTAAAATTGTTTCTCTGATTGATTGAACAACTTTTGGTAACTTATTTGAGCCGATGTGAGGATGTGAATCAACTAAAATATCATTTGAAGCACCATGTTGAACTAATATAGTTAATATTCTTTTTATATCTCCTCTTTTAGTTGCTCTTGTGTATAATTTACCATCGGAGTAAGTTCCAGCTCCACCTTCACCAAAACAATAATTTGAATTTTCATTTACATTTCCAAATTGCTGAATTTGTTTTAAATCTCTTCTTCTTTGTTGAACATCTTTCCCTCTTTCAAAAATAATTGGTTTAATTCCCAATTCAATTAACTTCAATGCTGCAAACATACCAGCTGGTCCCATGCCTACAATAATTGCAGATTTGTTACTATTTACTTCTTTGAATGAAATTGGTTGGAATAAATTAACAGGACTTTCATTGATATAAACTAACAATTGGAATTTATAATGAGGAATTCTCATTCTTGCATCAACTGATCTTTTAATAACCTGAACAGCTGAAATTTCTTCAGTTGGAATTTTTAATTTTTTGGAAGCTTCTAATTTTTGAAATTCATAATCATGTAAAAATTTTGGCAGAACTGCTATTTCAATTTCTTTTATCATTTTGTCCTCTGTTTTGAGGAAATTTTATTAATTAATAAGTTGCTTTTGTAACACCACCATCAATTACAATTGTTTGCCCTGTTATGTAACCAGCATTTTCACTTGCCAAAAATGCAACCATTGCAGCAATTTCATCTGGTCGGGCTAATCTTTTCATAGGAACATCATTAGCCATATTTGCTAATACTTCTTCATGTGATATATTTAATTGTTTTGATCTCACAACAGCTAATTCATAAAGTCGGCTTGTTAATGTATAACCGGGTGCAACATTATTTATAGTTATATTAAACTTACCAATTTGTGAGCTTAAAGTTTTTGCAAATGCTGTTACACCACTTCTTAAAGAATTGGATAAAATTAAATTATCAACAGGTTGTTTTACTGAAAGTGAAGTTATATTAATAATTCTTCCCCAGTTTTTCTTTTTCATTTCGGGAATTACCAATCGAGTAAAACGGACAGCGCTCATTAACACCTGGTTAAAAGCATGTTCCCAATTTTCATCAGTTAATTCTTCAAAAAATCCCGGTGTTGGTCCGCCACAATTATTTACAAGAATATCAATTGATCCAAAATTTTGAATAACAGTTTTAATCAATTGTTCTATTTCTTTTTTATTATTTATATCGCAAACTTCCCAAAAAACTTCATAGTTATAAAGAGTTTTAAATTCATTATACGTTTTTAATAAATTTTCTTTATTGCTTGAAGAAATAGCAACGTTACAACCTTCATTTATAAAACTTTCAGCAATTGCTTTTCCAATTCCACTACTTGAAGCTGTAACCAAAACATTTTTCCCTTTAATATTTAAGTTCATGCTTCACCCTGTTTTTTCTCTTATTTAAAAATAAAACTTTCAATCAAATATTTTCATCTTTAACAAGATAACTAAAAATAAAAAAGTCAGTCCTATTTTCAATAAGACTGACTTCAATTTGAAAAAAATAAAATTGTTTTTAACTATTAGATACAATTTGTTGAGTATCTAAAGCAATTACAAGTTCTTCATTTGTAGGAATTCTAAATACTTTCACTTTTGAATTTGGTTTTGTTATAAGGCATTCACCTTTTACATTATTATTTAATTCATCATCAAAATCAATTCCTAAAAATTCCATATCTGTACAAACATCTTTTCTAACAAGAGTTGAGTTCTCACCAATTCCACCAGTAAAAACAAGTGCATCAATTCCCCCCATAGCTGCAGCATAAGCACCAACATATTTTTTCACTCTATATGTAAAAACATCAAATGCCATTTTAGCTTTTTTATTTCCTTCTAAAAGAGCTTGTTCAATTTCTCTCATATCACTGCTTTCACCACTAATTCCAATTAATCCGCTATGTTTATTCAATAAAGTATTTGCTTCTGAAAGTGATAAACCTTCTTTTGCCATAATATATAAAATAACAGAAGGATCCATATCTCCACTTCTGGTTCCCATCAATAAACCTTCAAGTGGAGTAAAACCCATTGTTGTATCAACTGATTTACCATTACAAACAGCAGCCATTGAACAACCATTTCCTAAATGAGCTGTAACAATTTTTAATTCTTCTATAGGTTTACCTAATAATATTGCTGCTCTTTGTGAAACATAGCGATGTGAAGTTCCATGAAATCCATAACGACGAATTTTATATTTTTTATATAACTCGTATGGTATTCCATAAAGATAAGCTTTTGATGGCATTCCAACATGAAAAGAAGTATCAAAAACTCCAACCTGAGGCGTATCTTTTAATAATTCTTTAGCTGCTAAGATACCTTTTATGTTTGGCGGATTATGAAGAGGAGCAAGTTCAATATTATCTTTTAATGCTTTCATTACTTCATCATTAATCAAAACAGAACCTGAAAAAGTTTCACCACCATGAACAACTCGATGTCCAACCGCATCAATTTCATTTTTATCTTTTATTACGCCATGATTAGGAGATAACAAAACTGCTATTACATATTCAATTGCAATAGTATGATCAAGAATTTCACCAACAATTCTAATTTTTTCTCTGTCATGAGGTTGATGAGTTAAAACGGCGCTTGACATTCCAATTCTTTCAACCATTCCTTTTGCAAGAGCAAGAGATAAATTTGTATCTATAAATTGATATTTAATCGATGAACTTCCGCAATTAAGAACTAATACTTTCATTTTATCCTCTGTTTAAGAAATTATTTTACCTTCTGAATCATATTTAAAGAAACCCTCACCAGTTTTTTTACCAAGCTTTCTTTCTCTAACAAGCTTTCTTAATATTGGGCAGGGTCTATATCTTGGTTCTCCTAATGTTGTCCAAAGAGATTCCATCCATGTTAAAACTTCATCTAAACCCATTGTATCAGCCATTTCAAGTGGTCCCATTTTGAAATCGTAACCCAACTTCATTGCAGTATCAATATCTTTTGCAGAAGCAATATCTTCTAATAAAATATGCATTGCTTCATTTAATAATGGAACAATGGCTCTTGTAGTTACAAATCCGGGATATTCATAAATTTCAACTGCAGTTTTACCAATTCGTGAAGCAAATTTTTTTATTATTTCAACTGTTTTATTTGATGTATCAAGTGCACGTATTAATTCAACTAATGGAATTTTAGGAACAGGATTTAAAAAATGCATACCAATAATTTTATCTTTCCTATTTGTAACTTCTGCGATTTTTGTTAAACTAAGAGTGGAAGTGTTTGAAATAAAAATTGTTTCAGGTTTAGCAATAGCATCTAATGTTTTAAATATTTCTCTCTTTAAATCATAATTTTCATCAACAGCTTCAATTACCAAATCGCAATTAGGTATTTCAGTTGTTTCGGTTTCCCATTTGATTCTGCTTAAGATAGATTTCATTTCGCTCTGAGTCATAGCCCATCGTGAAATTTCTCTTTCCATAGAAGCTTTCAAACCTTCTTTTGATTTTTCAGCTCTCTCTTCATCTTTTTCAATTATTAAAACGTCAATGCCAGCGGCTGAAATGGTTTGTGCAATTCCTTGTCCCATAATTCCACCACCAATTATGGCAACATATTCTATTCTTTCTGTTTCTTCGGTTCTTTGTACTTCGGTTAAAAGGTCTTGTAATTTAAGTTTTTCATCTGCCATAGTTATCTCAATTTTATTAAACTATTAATTAAAACAATTATTATACCACAAAAATACTACTTTAATTTATTCTATTTTAATGATTTTAATTTATTTTTCTTATAATTGAAATATTTATTTCCTATTTATAAAAATTTAGATAGTAAATCTATTTTAATCATCTTACACTATTCTTTAATATTTTAGTAAAAAAATTTTTGAATTTTATGACAATTAAAGAAGCTCTTGATAAATATTTTGGTTTTGATTCACTAAAACCTGTTCAAGAGGAAATTATTAATGAAATATTAAATAAAAAAAATGTTCTGGCTATTTTGCCAACTGGAGCTGGTAAATCTCTTTGTTATCAAATACCTGCTATTGTTTCAGAAAACTTTTCAATTGTAATTTCTCCGTTAATTGCATTAATGAAAGATCAGGTTGATTCATTAAATAAAAAAGAAAAGGTTGCTTCATTTATTAACAGTACTCTTGATGATAAAGAAATTGAAAATGTTTTTAATGAAATACAAAATTTAAAGATTAAACTTTTATATGTTTCACCGGAAAAGTTACAAAACAATTTTTTTGTTGAGAGAATTAGAAATTTAAAACCAACTTTTCTTTTTGTTGACGAAGCACATTGTATTAGTGAATGGGGACATAACTTTCGTCCAAGTTATTTGAAAATAAAATCATTTATTGATTATTGTGACATTAAAAATATTTCTGCTTTTACAGCCACAGCAACTGAAGAAGTAAGAGATGATATTATTAATCTTTTAGAATTAAAAAAAATCAGGATTTTTGTTAAAGGATTTGAAAGAGTAAACTTGAGTTTAAATGTTTTTAAAAATGTTGATAAAAAAATTAAATTGTTAGAAATAATAAATAATAATCAATTACCTGCCATTGTTTATACATCAACAAGAAAGCATTGTGAAGATATTTCTGAATTTTTAAGAAATAAAAAATTTAATGTTTCATATTATCATGCTGGTTTAAGTTCTGAAATTAAAAAAATTGTTCAGGATGATTTTTTAAATAACAAAACAGACGTAATTGTTGCAACTAATGCTTTTGGAATGGGCATAGATAAAAATAACATACGGACAATAATCCACTACAATATGCCCGGTTCGATTGAAAATTATTATCAGGAGATTGGCAGAGCTGGAAGAGATAATCTAAACTCAAACATATTTTTACTTTATGATTATCGTGATAAAGACATTCAGGAGTATTTTATAGAAAGCAATAATCCCAAAAAAGAACAAGTTGAAATACTTTATGATGCAATTTGTGATTATGGAAATATTGCTCTTGGTTTTATAAATGATAAACCAATTATTATTGATAAAAATTTATCATCACTTTTTGAATTAAAGGATCTTAGTAATGCAATTGTTGAATCATGCTTAAATGTTTTAAGTATTTCTGGTTACATAAAATTAATTAATCAGTTCAAAAAAGATTTTTTTGTAAAAATATTATTAAGCCAAAATAAACTTTACAATTATCTAAAAAATGAATCAAGTCAGGAAGAAAAAGATCTAATTGCTTTATTAATTAAAATGTATTCAAATTCAATTTTTAATAAACATCAAAAGATTTTAATAGAAAATATTTCATTAACACTCGAATCAAATTCAACTTCAATTTTTAATTTGCTTAACAAATTATATAACGAAGGAATTATAGACTTAATAATTCCGTCAAATAATAAATCTATTTCTCTTCTCTTACCACGAGTTCGTTCAAAAGATTTAAAACTTAATTTGGATAAAATTAATAATGTCTATAAGCATAGTAAGAACAAACTAAATAAAATGACTGAATATGTTTTTACAGATAATTGCAGAATGAAATTTATAATAAATTATTTTGGACAAACTGATAACAATTATAAATGTAATAAATGTGATAATTGTTTAAGCAATGAATCTTCTATCAACATTTCAAATGAATATTTGCAAGAAATAATTATAAAGACATTAGAAGAATTTCAAAAGCCAATTAAAATTCATTTATTGATTAAAATACTTAAAGGGAAAGCTATAAATAATTTAACAAACATTTCGACTTTTGGTACATGTGAGCATTTTAGCACCAAAGAACTTGAATCCACAATAGATGAAATAGTTTCTAGAAATTTAATTATTAAACATGAAGACACACTTAAGTTAAATGATAAAAGTTATGATTCAATTCTACAAATTGAAGATAATAGTAGTAATGAAAATGATCTTGAATTATATAATAAACTTAGAAACATTAGAACAGAAGCTGCCAATAAATTTAATCAACCATTTTATTTGATTTGTCCTGATGATGTTTTAATAAAAATTTCAAAAATAAAACCAAACTCCTATTCAGAATTATTATCAATTGAAGGTTTTAACCAAAGAATATTTAATAAAATTGGTGAAGCCATTTTAGAAGAAATAAAAAATTATGAAAAAGGAAATGATAAATTTTCAAAAACTTTGATAGATATGATTAAAAGGAAATACTCATTTGAAGAAATTGTTAGCTTAACCAAAATTCCCGAAACTATTCTTGCATTGAAAATTATTTCATTAATTGAATTCGATAAACATTTAGATTACAGCAACTTAATTTCTAAAAAAGAGTTCTGTTTAATTAATGAGAAGTACAATGAAGGATTTTACGACTTGAAAGAATTATTCAATAAGCTAGATAAAAAAATAAGTTATAACAAAATTAAAATTGCAATTAAAATTATTGAATCTAATTAATAGCTTTACTTTCTCTTAAGTCCAATAATAATTTATTACAACTTCTAAAAAACTCACTCCATTTTTCTCTATCATAACTCATTAACTTTAAATTATCTTCATAGATTTCTTTTGTAATATTATATTTTTTAAAAACATCTAACTTTTTCTGCTTAACTAAAATTGAATCTTTATAATAAGTTTCATCAATTATTAGATTTTCAACAAACACTTTAACAAGAATTTCCTGATCAATTTTTTTAGTCGAACATGAAACAAGAAGAATTAATAGCAAAGTCAAAAATATTTTAATATTTCTTACTTGCATTAAATAAAATTCTTTTTTCACGTTCAGTTAAACCTTGATAACCATGTTGAGAAATTTTATCAAGTATTCTATCAATTTCTTCCTGTGTTACAATATCATCATCTTGTTTTTCATTAATATCATAAAACTTTGCATCTTCAATATCAATTTCATTTCTTTTTCTTTTAGAGAATGATGAGCCAAAATTATTTTTCTTAAATGAGTTGAAAAAACTTTTTGTATTAAACTCATATCTTCTGGTTGATAAAATGTAAATCAAAGCAGTTAAAGCACCGCCAATGTGAGCCAGGTGTGCAACAAAAGTAGCTTCACGAACAGAAAAGAATTCTATAATCACTAAAAAGGTAATTAAATATTTTGCTTTTACAGGAATAAAGAAATAAAACATTATATATCTATCTGGAAAGAACATTGCAAAAGCAATCATTACACCATAAACTGCTCCAGATGCACCAATAGTATAAGCAAGTGATTCAGCTAAAACCGGGCTTAATAAAATTTGTGTTATACCTGCTCCAACTCCACACAACAAATAAAAAAAGAGAAATTTTTTCGAACCCATTATATTTTCTATTTCCATTCCAAACATCCAAAGCATAAACATATTAAACAAAA
Source organism: Melioribacteraceae bacterium (assembly GCA_026417375.1). Classification (GTDB taxonomy): domain Bacteria; phylum Bacteroidota; class Ignavibacteria; order Ignavibacteriales; family Melioribacteraceae; genus Stygiobacter. The sequence goes on from JAOADJ010000031.1 coordinate 71,751, forward strand.
TATGAACAAAATCTCCATGCATAAATTGATATGTAAACAATTGCCAAATTTGAAAATTAAATTCATTTCCAAAACTATCAACACCTGAAATAGGATTTAATGCTAAATAATGATTTAAAATATACCAACCGGGAACTCCTGAAAAAGTTATATTCTCAAAAATTTGTTGAATAAAAAAAACAGCAATGTTTATTATTAACAAATTTTTAATCATTGGTGGAAACAAAGTAAATCCCCCAAATCCTGAAGGGCGATAATAATCTCGAGAATCTAAACCCATTTTATATTCCTATAATTTAAAATGAAAAAACAAGAGCAAGATAAATTTTTGTTAATGCAAATTATCTTACTCTTGTTAATAAAACAAAATATTAATTAGCATCGTTCAATGCTGCAACACCGGGTAAAACTTTACCTTCTAAAAATTCTAATGATGCACCGCCACCGGTAGAAACATGAGTAACTTTATCATCCAAGCCTGCTTTACTAATTGCAGCAGCGGAATCTCCACCTCCAATAACAGTAACAGCACCATTTTCTGTAGCTTCTGCTAAAGCTTGTGCAATTGCATTTGTTCCTATTGCAAAATTATCGAATTCAAAAACTCCCATTGGTCCGTTCCAAACAATAGTTTTACTTTCAAGTATTACTTTTTTGAATTCTTCTACTGTTTTTGGTCCAATATCTAAACCCATTTTATCAGCTGGTATTTTATCTGCATCCACAACCATAGCTGGCGATTCATTTTTAAATTCAGGTGCAACAACATTATCAAGTGGCAACAATACTTTTGCATTTGATGTTTTAAATTTCTCCAACATTTCTTTTGCTAATTCAATTTTTTCTTCTTCCAATAAAGATGAACCAATTTCATATCCCATTGCTTTATAAAAAGTGTATGCCATTCCACCACCAATTAATAAGTAATCAACTTTTGGAAGAAGATTTTCAATAACATCAATTTTGCCGGAAATTTTTGAACCACCTAAAATAGCTGTAAATGGACGAACGGGATTGGATACAGCATTACCAAGATATTCTAATTCTTTTTGCATTAAATAACCAGCAGCACAAACTTTAATAAACTTTGTTACTCCTTCTGTAGAAGCATGTGCACGATGAGCTGAACCGAAAGCATCATTGATATATACATCTCCTAACTCAGCAAGTTGTTGTGCAAATTCCGGAACATTTTTTTCTTCTTCAGGATGGAAACGTAAATTTTCTAAAAGTAATACTTCCCCATCTTTCATCTTATCAACTATAACTTTTACTTGTTCACCAACACAATCTGGAGCAAATTTCACTTCAACTTCTAACAATTCACCTAAACGAACAGCAACTGGTTTCAAACTATATTTAGGATTTGGACCCCCTTTTGGTCTTCCTAAATGACTCATTAAAATACATTTACCACCTTCATTTATAATTTTTTTAATTGTTGGTAAAGCAGATGTAATTCTAATGTCATCTGTAATATTTAAGTTTTCATCGAGAGGCACATTGAAATCAACACGAACTAAAACTCTTTTACCTTTTAGTTCAACATTATCGATGCTTAATTTTTTCATATAAACTCCAAACTTATTTGCTAATAAAAAAACGTCCGCATAAAGCGGACGCAATTAAAAAATATTTTATTATTTCGCCATTTTTAATAATAAGTCAACTACTCTGCAAGAATAACCCCATTCATTATCATACCAAGAAACAATTTTAAAGAATCGCTTTTCACCTTTTAGATTATTCTGTTTTGTTGCTAATGAATCATAAATAGAAGAACGATCATCATGAATAAAGTCAGTTGAAACAACTTCTTCATCAGCATAACCTAAAATTCCTTTCAAATAAGTTTCACTAGCTTTTTTCATTAATGCATCAATTTCTTCAATTGAAGTCTCTTTTTCAGAACGGAAAGTTAAATCAACTACAGAAACATTTGCAGTTGGAACACGGAATGACATTCCGGTTAATTTTCCTTTTGTAGATGGTAAAACTTCACCAACAGCTTTTGCAGCACCAGTTGTTGAAGGAATAATATTAATTGCAGCAGCTCTTCCACCTCTCCAATCTTTTTTAGATGGACCATCAACTGTTTTTTGTGTTGCTGTGTAAGAATGGATTGTTGTCATTAATCCGGTTTCAATTCCAATTCCTTCTTTTAATAAAACATGAACCACCGGAGCTAAACAATTTGTTGTACATGAAGCATTTGAAACAATAAAATGTTTTTCAGGATCATATTCATGATCATTAACACCCATTACAATTGTTTTAACATCACCTTTGCCTGGTGCTGTAATTAATACTCTTTTTGCTCCTGCTGTTAAATGTCCTTTTGCTTTTTCTGAATCTGTAAATAAACCTGTTGCTTCAAGAACAATTTCAACACCAAGTTCTTTCCATGGTAATTGTGATGGATCTTTTTGTGCCATTAAACATTTTGTTTCATATCCATTAACTACAAGAATATCATCTGTTTCTAATGAAGGATCACTTTTTTTGCTTGAAACTGTTCCTTTAAATTTTCCATGAACAGAATCATATTTTTGTTGATAAGCGAAGTATTTTGCATCTGTACTAACATCAACAACTGCAACTACTTCTACTTCTTTTCCAAGAAGGTCTTTTTCGGCAAGAACTCCTATTATTTGTCTTCCAATTCTACCGAATCCGTTAATACCTACTTTTACTGCCATAATTACTTTTCTCCTTTACATGTGGTTATATTCTCACCTGCAAATATATTATAAACGATTTGAAGTTTCAATTGTATCATTTTTACAAATTTTGCAATTTAAAGTTGGAATTATAATTTGTTTTTGTTTGTTATTTATTAAGTAAATTTTAAATGAGGATAAAAAATGGCTACATTTGATTTTTTACATAAAGTGCCAATATTTTCTGAATTAAATAAAGAGACTCTTGAAAAAATTGAAAAAGTTGGACTGAGAAAAACCTATAACAAAGGTGAAACTATTCTCTTAGAAGATGAAACTGGCACTGCCCTTTTTATAATTATCAAAGGAAAAGTAAAAGTTTCCAGAACAAGTAATGATGGTAAAGAAGTTATATTTTCAATATTAAATGAAAATGATTTTTTTGGAGAGATGGCTATTCTTGATGGACAAAAGAGATCGGCAACTGTATCAGCTTTAGAACCAAGTGAAGTTTTCATAATTCAAAGAAATGATTTTATAGATTTACTTTATTCACATCCAGAAATTTCAATTGCACTTTTACAAGAATTAACCACAAGGTTAAGAAATGCTGATATGAAAATTAAATCTTTATCATTAAAAGATGCTGAAGGAAAAGTTGCAACAGTAATACTTCAAATTGCTGATGATATTGGAAAAATAAAACATGGTAAAGTTGAAATAGAAAAACTTCCTTTACAGCAAGATTTAGCAAATATGGCTGGAACCTCTCGCGAAACTATTTCAAGAACTTTGCATTCTTTTGCAAAAAAAGGTTTAATTGAAATGGATGGGAATAAATTAATTATCAATGATTATGAAAAATTTAGAGAAAAATATTATTAATGAATTACTCAAAAGTTGATTTACATACTCATACAAATTTATCAGATGGGGCTTTTACTCCTTGTGAATTAATTGAACTTGCCTATAAAAATGGTATTCAGGCTTTAAGCATAACAGATCATGATTCAATTAATGCATATGATGAAATATTTGAATGTGCAAACGATTATAAAATAGAATTAATTCCCGGTGTTGAAATTAGTACAGATTTAGAAGATAAAGAAATTCATTTACTCGGATTATTTATAAATTTAGAAAGTGATGAGCTTAAGAAGTATTTAAATTTTTTCAGAGAAGAAAGATTTCACAGAGCCAAAAGAATTATAAATAAATTAAAAAACCTTGGTATTTCAATTTCAATAGATGAAGTTTTAGATAACTCACAAAATTCTGCAATCGGAAGACCACATATTGCCTACACAATGATTGAAAAAGGTTATGTAAAAAATTATCAAGAAGCTTTTGAAAGATATCTTGGCGATTATTCACCTGCTTATGAAAGAAAAATTCATGTTTCAGTTCAAAGTGCATTAAAACTAATTAGTGAGGCTGGAGGATTATCTTTTGTTGCTCATCCAGGATATATGAAAGAAAATATTTTGCAAAAATTAATTGAATATGGAATTGATGGTATTGAAGTTGTTCATCCGAGTCATAATGAAAATCAAATACAATTTTATCGTGGAATTGTAAATCAATATTGTTTACTTGAAACCGGTGGTTCAGATTTTCATGGTGGCAAAAAAATGGATTTTGAGAATCTTGGTAAATACTTTATTAATTATAATCAACTTTCAGCTATTAAAAATATGATTCACAAAAAGTGAAAAGAATCTCTCACCTATGAATATTTCTACTTACTAGAACAATATTAAATAATTAAATTTGCAACATACTTTTATCACTTTGAGGATTTATGAAAATTTCGAATGTAATATTGTTTTTTATTTTGATTAATAATTTTTTATTCGGTCAAAATATTGGTAATTGGAAAATTTATTCTGACCTCAAAACAATTAATTCAATATCGCTTGATAATAATATAATCTGGGCTTCAACTAGTGGTGGAGTCTTTAATTATAATTTAACAGATTCATCTTTTAAAACATTTTCAAAAGCAAATGGATTAAATAGTCAAAATGCATCTTCAATCACAATTGTAAATTCTAAAAATATATGGATAGGTTTTGGTGAAGGATTTATTAATGTAATTAATACAAATGACAATACTATTAATAAAATTGTTGATATATATAACACTAATAAAAGTAAAAAACAGATTAACGATTTTTTTGTTTCTGGAGATTCAATTCTTGTTTCAATTGATTTTGGTTTATCAATAATAAATTCAAAAACATATTCTTTGATTGATAGTTATTTAAAATTTGGTTCATTTAGTTCAGAATCGAAAGTTGTCAGCGCAATAAAGAATAAAAATATAATTTATGTATTAACAGAATCAGGAGTAGCAGTTCAAAAAACAGGGGCATCAAACCTTGCCGCTCCGGAATCATGGACAAACTATTTTTTCGGTATTCAGATCCCAGCTCTCTCTGCCACAAAAATGATAACATACAATAATGAAATTTATTTAGCTTCATCAAACGGAATTATTAAATTTACTAATGGTAGTTGGCAATCAATTTTACTTAATACAACTAAAATTAAAGATTTGCTATTTGTTAATAATGAACTTTTCTTCATCACTGATAATATTTTTTATAAATATTCAAATAATACAATTCAAAAGATTTATGAAAACAATAACTTAATTTTTAATAGAATAATTTTTTCAAATCAAAAATTTTATATTGCTTCAAGCGATGGAATTTTAGAATACAATAACAATCGAATCAAACAAATTATTCCAAATGGTCCTGCAAGTAATTCATTTTTAAATTTATCAATTTCTCCTAATGGTGATCTTTGGGTTGCCACAGGAAAAGATGTAACAGGAAAAGGATTTTATAAATATGATGGAGATAAATGGTTCACTTTCAACACAAAGTCTATATCAAATTTACCTTCGAATGCAATTTACAATATTTTTGTTGGTAAAGATTCCTCTGTTTATTTAGCAACCTGGGGTTTTGGTGCCGGAGTTTACAAAAAAAATATTTTAACAATCTATAACACTACAAATTCTGGAATGGTAGGTATTCCTGCAAACGATAAGTTTTTAGTTATATCAGACATTAAACAGGATTCAAAAGGAAATGTATGGTTTGTAAATCCACTTTCAGCTGCCGGCAAACCATTATCTGTTTTAACTTCTCAAAACAAATGGTTTCATTATTCATTTAATAACCCATCAATTTCAACAAGTGAATTTTTAGACAAAATGGTTATAGATCAATATGACACAAAATGGTTTTTCGCAATTCAAGGCAACAGAGGTCTATATTATTTTAATGAAAAAGGAACATTTGAAAATTTAACTGATGATCTTCAAGGATTTATCGGTAAATCTGATGGGCTTTCAAGCGATATAATTTCAAGCTTGGCAATTGATAAAAGGGGTTCTCTTTGGATTGGAACTAATGTCGGTGTGAATGTAATTTCTGATCCTCAAAAACCAAAAGCAACTTTAACTTCTCTTGTTGGTTTAGCAGTTCGCAATCAAAATGTAAATTGCATTGCAGTTGATCCTATAAATCAAAAATGGATAGGAACAAATAATGGAGTTTTTGTTTTATCTTCTGATGGTTATCAATTAATTCAATATTACAACACAAAAAACAGCCCACTTCCGGATAACAACATTACCAGCATTACTTTTAATCCTTTAAATGGAAAAGTTTTTATTGGAACAGATTATGGCTTAGCTGAATTAGAAACAGAATTTTTAGAACCTAAAGAAAGTTTTAGTGATTTATTAATTTATCCTAATCCATTTGTAATTGGAGATAAAGAAAAAAATATTGTTACTATTGATGGACTTATTGCCAGAAGTAAATTAAAAATAACAAAAGTTAACGGAGAATTAATTAAAGAATATAATTCTCCGGGTGGAAGAATTGCATTTTGGGATGGGAAAGATGAAAATGGTAATTACGTTTCTTCCGGAGTTTATTTTATCATAGCTTATGATGAAGAAGCTAACAGTGTAAAAACTTCAAAAATTGCTGTTATAAGAAAATAGGTTTTTATGATCGACATTAAAAATCTTTCAATTCAATTTACTGGGGAAAACCTTTTTGAAAATGTTAACTTAAAAATTTCAAGACACGATAAAATTGCACTTGTTGGATCTAATGGAACAGGTAAATCTACCTTTTTAAAATTGTTGTTCGGATTAGAAAAACCTGAAACCGGTTCAATAATAAAACAAAAAGGGATTAACATTGGATATTTGCCTCAAGAGATAAATTCATTTATTGGTAAAACTCTTTTTGAAGAAGTAAAAACATCTTTACAAAATATTACTACATTAGAAGAAAGAGAAAAATTAGTAATTGAAGCATTGAATGATATAAATATAAATGATGAAGACAGGAATGAATTAATTGATGAATTAGGTGAAATACAACAAAAAAAAGAAGAACTAGATTTTTACACCACAAACTCAAAAATTGAAAAAATTTTAATTGGATTAGGTTTTAGAGAAAGTGATTTTTCAAGAATGACTGATGAATTTTCTGGCGGTTGGCAAATGAGAATACAAATGGCAAAAATTTTACTCGCCGATAACGATTTGATATTACTTGATGAACCAACTAATCATTTAGATATTGATAGTCTTGAATGGCTTATTTCATTTCTTCAAACAACATCATCTGCACTGATTGTTGTATCACACGATAGGCATTTTGTTACAAGTGTAACAAATAAAACATTAGAAATTTATAATCGCCAGATAAATTTTTATTCTGGTAATTATCTTCAATATCTAACTTTCAAAGAAGAAAGAGAAAAACAATTAGTTTCATTACAAAAGCAACAAGAAAAAAAAATTAAAGAATTAGAAAGATTTATTGAACGCTTCAGATATAAAGCTACAAAAGCAAAACAAGTTCAAAGCAGAATCAAGCAACTTGAAAAAATTGAATTAGTTGAAATTCTTGATGAAGAAAAAAAGGTAAAATTATTTTTCCCGGAACCTTCACCAAGTGGAATAATACCAGTTGAATTAATTAATATTTCGCACGCTTATCAAAACACTGAAGTATTTAAAAATATAAACTTGCAAATAGAAAGAGGTGATAAAATTGCAATTGTTGGACCAAATGGTGCTGGCAAAACTACATTAACAAAAATTATTGCCTCAAAAATAAATCCAACTTCAGGAAAAATTATTTATGGACATAACACAATAATATCTTATTATGAACAAGATGTTGCCGATTCCATAAATCCAGATTTTGATTTAATTGATGCACTAGAAGAAATAAATTCTGAATTACCAATTGGAAAAATCAGAACAATATTAGGCTCTTTCCTTTTTGCTGGTGATGATGTATTTAAAAAAGTTAAAGTATTATCAGGTGGAGAAAAAAGCAGAATTGCATTAGCAAGGTTATTATTAACAAAATCAAATTTTATAATTTTAGATGAGCCGACAAATCATTTAGATTACACCTCCAAAGAAATTTTACAAAAAGCATTAATTGACTTTAATGGAACTATTTTAATTGTTTCGCATGATATCGATTTTCTGAAACCAATTGTTAATAAAGTTTATGAAATGAAAAATATGAATGTCAAAATTTATTTAGGTGGTATTGAAAATTATTTAATTAAAAAGGTTGAACAAGAAAAGTTTAATGATTTGAAAGCAAAAGTAAATCAAATTGAAAAGACAAAAAAAGATCAAAAAAGAATTGAAGCCGAATTACGTCAAAAAAAATATAACGCAACTAAAGATTTAAAGAATAAGTTGGAAAAATTAGAAGAAGAAATTTCTAAATTAGAATTGGAGAAATCAGAAACTGAAAATCAATTAGCCGATTCCAGAATTTTTAGCAATCCTGAATTAGCAAAATCAACAAATTCAACTTATGAGAAAATAAAAAGCGAATTAGAAAATAAATATGAAACCTGGACACATATAAGCCATCAATTAGAAGAAATAGAGAAACAATTTAATTTCAATTAAATAAATTCTTCGGCTAATGCAACTCCACCATATAATGCTGCATCATCACCAAGTTTTGTTTCAAATATTTGAACTTCTTTTCCACATGCATCAATTACAGTTTTATTAAAATTCTTTTTGATTATTGGCATCATAAAATCATTCATCGCTTCAATCACTCCTCCACCTAAAATAATTGTATCGACATTTAAGAAAGTTGTTAAACTACCAAGTACAGAGCCAATAATTTTTGAAGCATTTGTTATATGTTTTATAGCTAAAGGATCTTTCTTTTTAATTGCATTTGCGAGAGCTTTACTCTTTAAAGTCTTTTTGTTGGATTTAAATTCTTTTAATAAACTTTTTTTCCCTTTCTTTAAATCTTTTTTTATTTCTTTAACAATAGCTGTTCTACTAGCTAATTGTTCGAAGCTTAAAGATTTAGAATCACCTGATATTTCACCTTTCGGACTAACTTTTATATGACCAATTTCACCTGCATAAAAAGATGAACCACGATAAATTTTACCTTCAAAAAAAAGCGCGCTTCCAATTCCAGTTCCAACAAACACAACTAACATATTTTTAACATTGTCATTTAACTCAAATTTTTTAATACCTAATCCAGCTAAATTGACATCATTTTCAATTAATACAGGTATTGAAATTTCTTTATAAAGTTCTTCTTTAATATTAAAATTTTCGATTCCAAGATTTGGAGCAATTTCAATAACTCCTGTTAAAGGATTAACAGCTCCGGGTACACCTAAACAAACTGCTTTAATATCAGCACTGGTCAAATTATTTTCCACAGTTAAAGAATTAACAGAATTAGCAATAGACTTTACTAATCCAATGACTCCTTCATCTTTTGCAGTTTCAACTTTTAATCTAGAGATAATATTATTTTCATTATCAATTAACGCACTAAGTATTTTTGTGCCTCCAAGGTCAACGCTTATAATATACTTCTTTTTCATATTTAACCTTTTTTATTTCCAAGTTTAGTTATAATAATTTTCTTAATTTAGCAATGGTATTTAAGGGAGCTTTAAAGAATTATTTTACAGTTACAAGATAATAATTTCTTTATATAATGGAGAAAAAATGTATATAAATTTTTCAAATATTCCTGCTAATCAGAATTTGTTTTTAGATTATTTAGAAGAATTTGAAAATGTTTCGAAATTTTATTCTAAGAATTTCAGAGATAAACAAAACTACGAAAAGCTTTTTCAAAAAATTAAATCATCAAACAGAGAGCATAAAGAATTATTATCAAATATTATTATAAACCAATATAATTCTTTCAATGCTTCGGAAAAAACCAAATCAAATATTGAATTGTTAAAACTCCCGAATACTATTGCAATTGTAACAGGACAACAACTTGGAATTTTTGGCGGACCATTATATACATTATTAAAATCAATTACTGCAATAAAATTATCAGAAAAATTACAAGAAGAATATCCTGAATATAATTTTGTCCCGATTTTTTGGTTAGAGGGTGATGATCATGATTTTGATGAAGTTAGAAAATTTAATGTATTAAATAATGAAAACAATTTAATTGAAATTTCATATCACGATGGAGCAGATGACGAAATAAATCGTGGTTCAATTGGACAATTAAAATTTAATGATAACATTAATTTAGTTTTCGATGAACTACAAAAATCCTTACGTGATACTGAATTCAAAGCATCATTAATTGATTATTTAAAAACTATTTATACTCCAGACAAAACTTTTTTAGAATCATTCAAAGAATTAATGATTCATCTTTTTGATAAACATGGTTTAATATTTTTTAATCCACTTGATAAAGAAGTTAAAAATATCTTAAAGCCAGTTTTCACAAAAGCAATTACAGAATATCAAACTCATTCATTAGCATTGGTTGAAAGAAGTGCATCTTTAGAAGAAATATATCATGCACAGGTAAAAGTAAAAGCCATAAATTTATTTTATGCTGAAGAAAAAGATAGATCATTAATTGAACCAACAGAAAGTGGTGATTTTAGATTAAGAGGTAAAAGAAAGAAATTTACCTATACTGAATTAATGAATTTAATTGAAACCACTCCAGAGAAATTTAGTCCAAATGTTTTGCTTCGTCCAATTTGTCAAGATTATCTTTTCCCCACTGGCTTTTATGTTGGTGGTCCAAGTGAAATATCTTACTTTGCTCAGGTTAATCCTTTATATGAACTTTTCAATATTGAAGAACCATTTATATATCCAAGAGCAAGCGCAACTATTGTTGAACAAGGTGTTAATCAAGTATTAAGTAAATATAATTTATCTATTACTGAAATTTTTGTTCAACAGAAGGAATTGATTGAAAAAATTATCAGATTAAATTCTGAGTTAAACACAGAAAATATTTTTAATGAAGCTAATCATCAAATTGAGAATGTCTTTAAAAACATAACTGAAAATATTTCAAAAGTAGATAAAACTTTGGAAGATTTATCTCAAAAATCTTTACAAAAAATTCAGCAGACACTTGATTATTTAAGAAGTAAAACTTCAGAAGCTGAAAAAAGAAAATATGAAATAACAATTCGACAGTTAAGTAAAGTGCAAAACGTTTTATATCCAAATCAAAATCTGCAGGAACGCGAATTAAATTTTATTTACTTTGTTAATAAATATGGAATGGATTTTTTAAAGTGGCTTTTTGATGAAATAAAAATAGATAAATTTTCACATCAGATATTAAATATGTAAAGATTTAATTTGCTCTAAGAAATTTGGATTAGAAATTTTAACACAATCAAATTCATTTACTCTGCCACCTTTTTCTAACATCATAGAAAGTACTGCAAAAGCCATTGCTATTCTATGATCTCCAAAACTTTCAAACTCAGCAAAGTTGTTTTTAATATTCCCTTTTATCATGAAGCCATCTTTGTTTTCAATAACATCAAGACCAACCTTTAACAAATTACTACATATTGATTTTATTCTGTCAGATTCTTTTACTCTTAGTTCTTCAGCATGATTAATTTCAAAATTACCTTCAGCAAAAATACCGGCGATAGATAAAATTGGAATTTCATCAATAATATTTGGAATAATTTCTTTAGATATTTCAATATTTTTTAATTCACTCGATTGAACAAATATATCTCCAACTTCCTCACCAAATTCCTTGCGTTGATTCATTAATTCAATCTTTCCTCCCATTTGCCTTAATATATCAATTATTCCGGTTCTGGTTGGATTCAATGAAACATTTTTAATTAATATCTCTGAATTTTTTGATATTAATGCAGCAACAATAAAAAATGATGCACTTGAAATATCAGAAGGAATTGTCATTTCGAAAGGTTCAGGATAATTTTTTCTCGAGCAAATAATTTTCTTTCCATCAATAGTATCTTCAACTTTTAGGTTTAACATTTTTTCAGTATGATTTCTGGTATTGAAAGGATCAATAATAACCGATTCAATTTCAAGATGTAAAGCCAATAAAAGCAAAGCACTTTTAACCTGTGCACTTGCAACTTTAAGTTTGTATTCAATTGATTTTAATTCTTTAGATGGAAATATTTTTAATGGTAATGTTCCATTTTCAGATGCTTCTATATTTGCGCCCATTAAATTCAATGGTTCAACTATTCTCATCATTGGTCTTTTAGATAATGATTCATCTCCAATTATTACTGAAGTAAAATTCTGAGCAGATAAAATTCCACTTATTAATCTTGTAGTAGTTCCGGAATTACCAGCATCTAAAAAATTTTTTGGTTGATTGAAATTTTTAAATCCTTTTCCACTAATTAAAATGGAATTACCATTTTTATTAAACTGACAACCTAATTCTTGAAAACATTTTATTGTTGAATAAACATCTTCCGATTCAGAACAATTATGAATGATTGATTTTCCATCAGCTAAAGAAGCAAACATAACAGCGCGATGTGAAATTGATTTATCTCCTGCTAAAAATAATTCCCCTTTTAATGAATTTATTTTGTCAAAATATTGATTCATTTTTCACACCAACTTTGTATTAAATTTTCTAATTCATTTTCAGAAAGATCATTTTGATTGTACATTCCTTTTAGACTTCTTTGCCTATGAGCTTCATATAAAGTTACTGCAGTAGCAACAGAAACATTTAAACTTTGTATCATTCCACGCATTGGTATATAAATTTTTTCATCAGCATATTTTATAAAATCATCTGAAACACCACGATGTTCATTTCCCATCACTATTGCTGATGGAATTGTAAAATCAACATCATTAATACTTTTTGCATTCTCATCTAAAATGCTTACATAAATTTTAAATCCGTTTTCTTTTAAATAAGTAATACATTCTTCAACTGAATTAAATCTTACTGTTTCAATCCATTTATTTGCTGATGATGAAGTTATTCTGCTAATCTTAGGAAATTTTTCATTTGTATAAACCAATCCAACTTTAAGAACACCAACAGCATCACAAGAACGATAAATTGCACTTACATTATGTGGATCATGAATATTTTCAAGAATAACAATTAAAGATTTCTGTCTTGCTTTTGCTGCTTTGGTAATTTTAGCTAATCTTCTTTCTGTCTTAAATTTTTTCATCATTTATCAAAAATAATTTTAAATACTTTTGATTCATTCTCTTTTCTTGCAATGTCAATTTTAATTTTTTTGTCATCAATCTTTAAGTAGAATTTTACTAACTCAACAGATTTTTCTAAAACTTCATCTTCGGTATGAGCCCAACTTTCGCAACCTTTTAAGGAAGGGACTTCTGAGAAATATCCATCATCAGTTTTTGTAACAATTAAATCTAAAATCATTTTAATAACTAGAATCTGAACCAGAACCAGAAACAATTTTAACACTTGCAGAAGCTCCAATTCTATCTGCGCCGCTTTCAATCATAGCTTTTGCATCTTCTGCGGTTCTTACTCCGCCGGAAGCTTTAACTCCCATTGATGATCCAACTACATATCTCATTAATGCAATATCTCCGGCAGTAGCACCACCTTTACTAAAACCAGTTGAAGTTTTTACAAAATCTGCTTTAGCATTTTTACTTAACATACATGCTTTTACTTTTTCTTCATCTGTTAATAAAGATGTTTCTAAAATTACTTTAGTAAGCACTCTATATTTTTTAGCAGCCAAAACAACCTGATTAATGTCGTTAAAAACATAATCATAATTACCTTGTTTTAACATTCCAATATTTATCACCATATCAATTTCCTGAGCACCATTTTGAATTGCTTGTTCAGCTTCAAATCTTTTTACTTCTGTGGTCGTTGCACCTAAAGGAAATCCGATTACTGTACAAACTTTAACTTTAGTGCCTTTTAATAGATCTGCACATAAAGGAACATAACATGGATTAACACAAACACTTGCAAAATTATATTGCTTTGCTTCATTACATAATTTAATTATTTCATCAGCAGTTGCTTCCGGTTTTAGTAAAGTATGGTCAATCATCCTTGCAATATTCTGATCTATTTTATCGAATTCGACGCCTGAACTTGCTGCAATTCTTTCAGCACCATTTTCTATTATTTTTTTAACTGCATTTGGTTGATCAACAACATTTCTTTCCCAACCGACACAAGTTTGTGCATTGCAATAAAAATTTTGTAATGCTTTTTCAATAAAAACTTCTGAAACTATTTGATCAATTAATGATGTGTTCATAATTATTCTTAATTATTAGTTAATAATTTATATGCGATTAATGTGTTTTTTAATAACATTGCAATTGTCATTGGTCCTACACCACCTGGCACTGGTGTAATATAGGAAGCAATTTTTGATACTTCATCAAAATCAACATCTCCAACAATTTTATAACCTTTTGTTGAATTTTTATCTTCAATTCGGTTTATACCAACATCAATTACTACTACTTCATTTTTCAACATATCAGCTTTAATAAAATTTGGTGAACCAATTGCAGCAATTAAAATATCAGCTTGTTTAGTATAATATGAAATATTCTTTGCAGCTGAATGAACAACAGTTACAATTGCATTTGCTTCTTCTTTTTTCTGTAATAATAAATTAGCAATTGGTTTCCCAACTATATTACTTCTTCCAACTACAACAACATGTTTACCCGAAGTATCAATTTTATATCTTTTTAATAATTCAATTATTCCGTATGGTGTACAAGGAATTATAGTATCTTCCCCTATAACTAACTTGCCTACATTAACCGGATGAAATCCATCAACATCTTTTTCTGGTATAATAGATTTTATAATATTACTTTCATTAATGTGTTTAGGTAAAGGTAGTTGTACTAATATCCCGTGAAACTTTTCATCTGAATTATATTTTTTAATTAATGAAATTAATTCATCTTCTGAAGTTGATTCATCAAGTTGTTCAACTTTTGAAATCATTCCTACTTCGTTACATGTTTTTGCTTTTGAATTAACGTAAGAAAATGAAGCAGGATTATTTCCAACTAAAATAGTTACTAAACCAGGCAGTTGTTTTTCTTCTTCTTTTAACTTATTGCAAAATAATTTTATCTCTTCTTTAATTTCTTGAGATATTTTTTTCCCGTCAATTAATTTTGTCATTTTATTCATCAATATTGTTTTCTGATCTATCAAATTCAGGAATAAACAATCTTTCAATTAATAAAGTCTTTCCGGTTTTTTCATCAACCTTAATAAATACTCCGGATAAATGAACATTATCAGTTGCTGTTTGATATTTCTGAGGAGTTTGATATAAAAATCTGTTAATAGCTGCTTCTGTTTTCATACCAATTACAGAATCATAAGGACCGGTCATTCCGACATCGGTAATATAACCCGTTCCATTTTTTAATATTCTTTCATCTGATGTTTGCACATGTGTATGTGTCCCAACAATAACACTAACTTTACCATCAAGAAAATTTGCAAGTGCTAATTTTTCAGCTGTTGCTTCTGCATGAAAATCAACAAAAATTATTTTTACTTCATTTTTAATTTTTGTAATCAACCATTCAGCTGAACGAAATGGGCAATCAATCGGAGCCATAAAAGCTCTACCTTGTAAATTCAAAACACATACTTTTCCTACAGATGTATCAATAATTGTATATCCGTTTCCATGTGTTCCCCTTGGATAATTAAGAGGACGTATAACACGAGTATCTTTCTTTAAATAATCTTGTGATTGCTGTTTATCCCATGTATGATTTCCACCCGTAATAACATTTACACCTAAATCAAAAAGCTGCTTTGCTTCTTTTTCTGTACAACCTTTTCCATCTGAAAGGTTTTCACCATTGGCAATTATTAAATCTGTCCTATATTTTTTTTGAAGACTTGGCAACCACATTCTTACTATATCTAGTCCTGGTTGACCAACAATATCACCTATAAATAAAATATTCATTATGAATTCTTTTCTTCTGAGTTTTAAATATATCTAAAATGATTTGGATAATAAAATTTTATGAGTTTTTGATTTTACTTAAATTTATATATAGAATGAAAAAAGATATTGAAATAAAAGAAATTCCATTTGAGGAAGCAGAATATTCTGTTTTCGATTTTGAAACAACAGGAACTTCAGCAAAATTTGAAAATGTAATTCAGATTGGCATCGTAAAAATTAAAAACAAAAAAATTGTTGATACATTTTCTTCATATATTAATCCCGGAAAACCAATTCCATATTTCATTACTACATTAACTGGCATAACAAATTCTGATGTAGAAAATGCTCCTTTTTTTGATGAAGTATATCCCAAGATAAAAGAGTTTGTTGCTGATTCAATTTTAGTTGCTCACAATTTATCATTTGATTATTCTTTTCTTAAATATGAATGTGCAAGGAATGAATTATCACTTCTTGAAAATTATGCTATTTGTACTTTAAAGCTAGCAAGAAAAATTTTTCCGGATTTAACCAGTAAATCTTTAGGAAGTTTAGTTAAATACTTAAAAGTTAAGCATCGTAATGTGCACACCGGATTAGGCGATGCAACAGCAACTGCGAAAGTATTTCTAAGAATGTTTGAACCACTTAAAACAAATTTTGATGTTTATACAATTGACGATTTAATAAAAGTTCAATCATTACCAAAATCTGTTAATTCTTACAGAATTATAAAAAAGAAATTAGTTAATGATTTATCAAGACTTCCAAATTCACCCGGTGTTTATTTGTTTAAAGATTCAAAAGAAAAAGTAATTTATGTTGGCAAAGCAAAATCATTAAGAGAAAGGGTAAAAAATTATTTTTCAAGCACAGCAATAAGAAAAGCAAAAAAAATTGTTCAACAAGCATCTAAAATTGATTTTATTGTAACATACTCTGAACTTTCAGCGTTAATTGCTGAAACTGAATTAATTAAAATGCACAATCCAAGATTCAATACTTTACTCAAAAAATTTCCCAATAACTACTTTATTAGAATCAAAAAAAATGATTTTGCTAAAATCGAGTCGGCAGCAAAATTTGATTTTGATGGCAATGATTATTTTGGTCCTTATCCAAATAGATTTATTGTTAGCAAGCTAAAAGATATAATTGATAAAACTTTTCAATTGCGTGAATGCACTGATAAAGAATTATTAAAAAAAAGAAAATGTTATTTGCACGATATCGAAAGATGTTTAGCACCTTGTATTTATAATGAAAAAAAAATTTATGATGAAGAATTAATCAAAGTTTATGATTTTCTAATTGGGAATAATCAAAGTGCAATCAACAGATTGCTTGCTAAAATGAAAAGTTTAAGTGAACAAAAAAAATATGAAAAAGCTGCTGAAATTAGAGATTTAGTTCAAAACATATTAAATCAAATACATAAGACTTCAATTTTATCTGAACCATTAAATAAGGCAAAAGTTTTAATCGAAATAAATTCTTTCCCTAAAAATGAATATGTTCTACTTATAGAAGGCAAAGTTTTAATTAAAGATTTTTTCTTGGATGATAGAAATGATTTTGAAAATGCAATTGACGATTTTTTTGATGGTACTATTTTGGTTACAAATAAATTAAGTGAAACAAATCTTGAAAGATTAAAAATATCTTTAAGCTGGTTAGTAAAAAATAAATCGAAAATAAAAATACACTACCTAAATAATTACATTTCAAAAGAAGAATTAGCAACTAATCTACAATTCAGAATTTAATTCATAGCATAATGAAGAATAAAATATTGTGCTAAGTAAGCGGTAAGTGCCATTAAAACAATATAAACAATTATAGTTTTAAGAGATTTTTTTGTAAAAATTAAAGTTGAACGGAAACCTCTCCAACCACACTCTTTACATCTGTAAGTTTTAATAAAAGAAGTTTTTCTTACAATTTGTTCCCACATATTTCTTGCGCGTGAACGATGTAAAGTTCCGATTGATTTGCATGATGGACATTTTGAAAATTGCGGATTACGATAAAATAAAATTTTGTCTTTTGCCATAATTATCCTTTTTACTGATCTAAAATAGAAACCCTCATAATTATGATACAAAATTAATTATGAATATTTAATAATGCATTATATTTTTTTTGATTAGTAATAATTTCATATGATTTTAAAAACTGAATATCATTTTTTAATGATTCAATAATTCTTCCCTCTTTACCTAATATTCTTGAAAATAATTCTTTTTTTAGTTCAAGAATTACTTCACTTTTTTTAGTCTGAATTTCATTTAAGTTTTGTTGATAAAACTGATTTTTTAATTGAATGATTAAATCATAAATATTTTTAGATGATGAATTTGATTTACTTATATTTTCTTCAAGTTGATTAACTAACTTTAATAGTTTTGATGAATATTGATAATTATTATCATTTAAATATTTTATAAAATCCTGATATAATTTCTCGTAATTCACTTTTTGAATTTCAATATTTTTATTTGTATTCAAGTAGAAAGTAATGAATTTAAAGAATATACCATCAGCATTTAATGTTTCAATAATACCATTTTTAATTTCACTTTTTACAATTGAGTCAGGTAAAATACCACCGGATGAAAAAACTTTTCTTTTATTATCTGTTAGAAATTCATTTTTCTGAGAAGATAAATTACTTACAAATATTTTGCTATTATTTGCATAATCGATTTTTTGAATACATCTTCCACTTGGGGTAAAATATTTTGCAGTTGTAAGTTTTAATGAAGTTCCATAAGGTAAAGATACTATCGTTTGAACAAGTCCTTTCCCGAATGAATTTTCACCAACAATTACAGCTTTATCATGATCTTGTAATGCACCTGCAACAACTTCGGCAGCAGATGCTGTAAATTCGTTTGTTAATACTATAATATTTTTGTTATTTAATATAGGTTCTTCTTTGGCAAAATATTTTTTAACATTTAATGAGTCTCTTCCTTTAACAGTAACAACCAATGCACTTTTAGGCAAAAATTTTTCGCAAACATCAACTGCCGCATCTAATAGTCCACCGGGATTCCCACGTAAATCTAAAATTAAGGATTCAATTTCTTTTTTAGATTTTAGTTTTAATAAAGCTTGTTTAACTTCTTCACCGGCAGTTTGAGAAAAACCACTTAATTTTATATAAGCATTATTGCTTGTTTCGGGTACAAATCCATAGAATGAAACATTTTTTATTTCTATTTCTTCTCTAACAATATTAAAAAATAATTCTTCACCATTTCTTAATATAATTAATTTTACAAGTGAACCTGTTTCACCTTTTAAGTAGTTACTAAGATTATCATAATTTTCTTTGCTAATATTTGTTTCATCTATTTTTTTGATTACATCACCAACCTTTAATCCTTGTCTTTGAGCTGGAGAACCTTCTATTAAATCAAGAACCGTTACTTCATCATTTCTTAATCCAATTGAAGCTCCGATTCCACCGTACTTACCTTTGGTTATTAAATCAATATCCTTTTGTTCATTTATATCAATAAAATTTGAGTATGGGTCAAGTGATTGCAACATTCCTTCAATTCCAGCTAAAACAAATTCTTTTGGATTTATTTCATCAACATAATTAAGAGTAACTTCTTTATATATTCTTCCGAAAAGATCAATTCCTTTATTTATTTCAAAATAAATATCATTATCTCTGGTTAAAAAACCAGAAAACAAAAAAATTATTATTCCATATATGAAAATTGTTTTACCTAATAAACTAAATTTATTTGGCATCTTTACTTTTAATCTTTCAGTTTAATATATGATAGAATTATTTTATTAATTTCATCAATAGAAAGTAACCCGTCAATCACAACAAACCTTTTTTCTTTTTTAGATAAATAAATATAACCTTCACGTACTTTTTCATAAAAATCAATTGCTGATCTTTCAATTCTATCTAAATCAATTTTTTTAACAGAAGCTTTTCTTTTAATAATTTCATCGATTGGTGTATCGATAAAAAAAGTAAGATCAGGAATAGCTTTGCCAATCACAAATTTCTGAAGTTCTTCAACAAAATTTAAATTTATTCCTCTGCCAAAAGCTTGATAAGCAATTGAAGAATCGTGAAATCTATCAGAAATTACAAACTGATTTTTTTCAAGTGCAGGTATAATCACTTCACCTACAAGTTGAGCACGGCTTGCTGCGAATAAAATCAACTCTGTTTCAATTAACATTTCTTTATTTTTTTTATCGAGAAGTATATTTCTAATTTTTTCAGAAATGTTTGTTCCGCCAGGTTCTCTGATTAATATAACTTCTTTATTATTTTCTTTTAAATTTTTTTCAAGTAACTGAACTTGAGTAGATTTTCCGCAAAAATCTAAACCTTCGAATGTTATAAACATATTAATTCTTCTTTATGACAAATTCTAAATTGTTTGGTTCTATTGAAATTAATTTTACAAATTTTGGTAATTCAACTTGTGGTACAACATAATTTTCATCTTTATTAATTTTTTCAAAATCTACATAAACATTAATACTGTCAATATTAAGTTTACCCAAAATGTTAATACCACTTTTTAATAATAAATTAACTTTACTTGGATATAAAATTAATTCTTGATCTTTTGGCAAATTGATAACTTTTACAGGTACATTTTCAAAATTATTATCAACTATTTTCTGAACTTCAAATTTAAGATTGCAGTAATTTGATGAATATTCTGTTCCTTTAATAATTTTTAATGGAACTTTAACATTAAAATTATCTTTGATGTTAAAAAACTCTTGATTTATTGTAAACACTGAATCAATATTTTTTAATAAAGAAGGCGCCCCTTTTACTTCAACAAAAGCTGGTTCTAATTCTATTTCCGAAACAATGTCATATCCTTCTTCAAATTCTAATTTAATCACGGGATAAATTCTTACAGTTTTACTAATTGATCTTTCTAAGTCAATATCCAATGTTGAAGGATTTATATCAATAACCTGAAAATTACTGGAAAGCCAATTATTTGATTTCACAAAATCTTTTAATTCAATTTTTTTCTTACCTAATTTTCTATGAATTGAAATAACAAAATCTTCTTTTTCAAAAACAGTATATTTCAATAAATTCCAACCACTTCCTTTTAAAGTAATTGAAACTTCTTCAGGCAACTGAACACTTATTGAATAATTTTGTGGTAAATCTTGAAGATTAATTTTTGAATTAATTACATAAAGATAGTCGTTATTAAGAGCTATTGAAAACCAGAAGAGAATAGAAAAAATTGCAAGTACAGAAACAGTTAATATTTTTTTTTTCATACTTATACAAAATTTGGTTGTCTAGTTGTAAAGATGATAAATAATTTTACAATCAGACAACCAAAAAAAATTATCGTAGTTTATTAAAAAATTCAATCAACTCATCACGATTAGCTTTTGAAATTTGTCTTCCTTTAATTGGGAAATTTTCAAAAGCTCTTGCTAAATGTCTTAACTCATGCACATTAAGGTTTGATAATTCCTCAACGGAAGGTATTTCATTTGAAATTACATCACTAGCATTTTCTTTTTGAAGTTCAGAGATTGCCTCATTTTTCAAATTTTCTATAGTTGATGAAATTTTTGCCTTTCTTGGTTTAGCTGTTTTTTCAACCACTTCATCAAAAGGTAATTCCTGTTGTTCAATTACTTGCTCATTTTCGTCAATAACTGGTTCAGTTTCAGTATCAGAATTAAACTCATCATTTAATATTTCAACTTTATTATCATTCGATTCAATATTTTTTTCTTCAGATAATTTTGGTGAATAAATAATTTCTTCAATCTGATCATCCGGACGAGGAATTACATGAGCAGAAACAAGTTGACCAACTCTTTGAGCTGCGGCAGCACCGGCATCAACGGCAGATTTAACAGCAGCAACTTCGCCAACAACTTTTACAGTAACCAAAGCTGCCGTTATTTTTTCTTTACTAACTAATTTCACATTAGCAGCTTTAACCATTGCATCGGCTGCTTCTATTGCTCCAATTAAACCTTTGGTTTCAATTAATCCTAATGCTAATTGCATAAATTACTATTTTGATCTTTTAGGTAATATTAATTCAACATCTGAATGTGGACGAGGAATTACGTGTACAGAAACTAATTCACCAACTCTTTGTGCAGCTGCTGCGCCCGCATCTGTAGCTGCTTTTACTGCTCCGACATCACCACGAACCATAACAGTAACATAACCGCCACCGATTGTTTCTTTACCTATTAATTCAACTTTTGCTGCTTTTACCATTGCATCGGCTGCTTCAATTGCACCGACAAGTCCTTTTGTTTCAATCATTCCAAGTGCGTCAAGTGTCATATTTTATGCTCCCAAATTGATTTTGTTTTATAACTAAAATAGTTTTTATAATAATTAATTGCAAAATTTTTTCTAATTAACTTATAGTTTTTAAATAATCTTCTAAAATTACTGCAGCTGCATTTTTATCAATTAATGATTTATCCCTTCTTTTTTTCTTTGAAACTACCGTCTCAATTATTCTTTGTTTAGCAATTTCAGATGAATATCTCTCATCAATTAATACAATAGGCAAATCAATTCTTTTTTTTAATTCATCAACAAATTTTTCAACGATTAGTGAAGTTGAAGAATTTTCCCCCGATTCCTTTAATGGAACACCAACAATAATTTTAACAACATTATATTCTTTAAGAATTTTTAATAAATTTTCTAAAAAATTTTTATCGTTTTGAAGAGTTGTTAATGGATATGCAAATATATTTAAAGGATCAGTGATTGCAATTCCAATTCTTTTTGCTCCGTAATCAATTGCCAAAATTCTTTTTTCTTCCAATTATTTCCTCAATTATTTTCTGCATCAAATCTTTCAACAGAAAAAATCCCTTTATTTTTCTTTAACCTTTCAATTAATTTATTCAAATGTTCCAAATCTTTAACATAAACTGTAATTGTTCCTTTGAATAGTGAATCTTGTGTATAAATATTTACCGATTTAATATTTGTATTTTGATAAGTAGTAATACTATTAGAAATATCTTTTAAAATTCCTGGCATATCATCTCCACGAATTGAAATACCAGCAACAAAATAAGTATCATTTGTTTTGGGCCAACTTACAGGGACTAATCGATCTTCACCCGTTTTTACCATGTTAATTAAATTTTTACAATCCTTGCGATGAATTTTTATTCCTTCACCAATTGTAACATATCCAATAACCTGGTCACCCGGAATTGGATTACAACATTTTGCATAAGTATATGCAAAACCTTTATAATCACCTTCAACTAAAACATTTCCGGCAGAAGTTCTTGCAATATCTACAAATTTATCAAATTCAATTTCGTGAGCTTGTTTATTTTCATTATCTGTTTTTGGATTTAAAATCTGATCGAGATTTACTTTATCTAAAAAAATTGCTCTATAAAAATTCCGACTATTATCGAATTTTAATTTTCTTGCAAGTTTTGCTACTTCATCAGAAGAGAATGAAAGTTTTAATTTTTTAATTTTCTTTTCCCAAATTTCTTTACCTGCATCAACTTCTTTTTCCTCTTCTTTATTTAAGTATTTTCTAATATTGTTTTTAGCTTTTTGAGTGTGAACAAATTGCAACCAGCTTTTATTAGGATGTTGATTTTTTGAAGTTATTATTTCAACCTGGTCGCCACTATGAAGAATTGTATCAAGTGGAACAATTTTGCCATTAACTTTTGCACCAATACAATGGTAACCAACATTACTATGAACTTCAAAAGCAAAATCTACGGGAGTTGAATTTATTGGTAATCTTTTTAAATCACCTTTTGGAGTAAAAACATAAATTTCATCTTGAAACAAATTCAGTTTAAAGCTTGCAATAATTTCTTTTGAAGCTTCATCTTTCGATACGTTTTCAAAAATATCACGAACCCAATTAACCCATTCTTCTAAATCCTGATCATTAGCATTTACATGCTCTTTATATTTCCAGTGAGCTGCAACTCCTTTTTCAGCAATTTCATGCATCTTTCTAGTTCTTATTTGAACTTCTACAAGCTTTCCTTCGGGACCAATTACAGTTGTGTGAATTGATTGATAATTATTTTTTTTAGGAATTGAAATAAAATCTTTAAATCTATCTGCAATAGGTTTATAAAGCTGATTTACAATTCCAAGAACAAGAAAGCATTCATTTGGATCATTTTTTTCCAGTATTACACGAATTGCAAGTAAATCATAAATATCTTCCCATGGGCGGTTTTGCATTACTAATTTTCTATAAATACTATAAAGATGTTTAGGTCTTCCACTAATTTCATACTGTAGTTTTAGTTCATCTAATTTTTCTTTAATTGGAGCGGAAAATCTTTGAATAAAAGCTTCTCTTTCTTTTCTTGTATCTTTAATTTTTTTGGCAATATCATCATAAGCATCTTTATTTAGATATTTAAAAGCTAGATCTTCTAATTCCCATTTCAGAACTCCTAAACCAAAACGATGAGCAAAAGGAGCATAAATTTCAAGTGTTTCTTTTGCAATTCTTCTTTGTTTCTGTGGAGATACAAATTCGAGTGTTCTCATATTGTGAAGACGATCTGCAAATTTTACTAAAATTACACGAACATCTTTAATCATGGAAAGAAGAAGTTTTCTGTAATTTTCTGCCTGTGTAATTTCTTGCCCTTTGAAAACTCCACCAATTTTAGTCACACCATCAACAATTTCAGCAACTTCATTTCCGAATTCTTTTGAAATAAAATCTAAGCTTATATCTGAATCTTCAACGACATCATGGAGCAAAGCACTAATAACAGAAATATCATCGAGAGGAATTTCTCTTGCAACTATTACAGCAACTTCATAAGGATGATTAAAATATGGTTCACCGGAAGCACGGAAGTCATTTTTATGAGATTCATAACTTAACACAAAAGCTTTTTTTATTAGCCCTTCATTAACAGAACGAAGATTAGACTTACAATAATTGATTAAGTCATCTAACATTCTTTGATGTTTTATGCTAAGTGTAATTTCCATAATAAGTTATAGTTTATAATGTTCCAAAAGTTCTATCGCCTGCATCACCCAATCCGGGTAATATATAACCAAATTCATTTAATTGTCTATCTAAACTTGCTGTGTAAATTGGTACATCCGGGTGAACAGAATTCATTTTTTCAATTCCTTCTGGAGCAGCAATTAAACAAGCAAGAATACAATTATTTGCTCCCTTTTGTTTCAAGGAATTAAATGATGCAACTGCACTGCCACCAGTAGCAAGCATGGGGTCTAAAACTATTGTTAATGATTCTTCTAATTTTTTGGGAGCTTTGTAATAATAATCTATTGGTTTCAATGTAATTTCATCTCTTTGTAAACCAATGTGACCTACATTTGCATCTGGGATCATCTTCAAAAATGCATCAACCATACTTAAGCCAGCTCTTAATACTGGTACAAGTACAATCTGTTTTTTTATTTTATAACCAACAGTTTTTTCCAGTGGTGTTTGTACTTCAATTTCGTCGAGTTCAAATGAATTTGCAATTTCAATTGCTATAGCATAAGAAACTCTATTTAAAGCTGCACGAAAAGTTGAAGTGTTGGTTTCTTTATCTCTTAAAATTGTAACATCTCTTTTTACTAACGGATTATTAATCACAAATAAATTACTCATTTTATTTCCTTTTTAATTTTTCTACCCAATACAGAAAGTAAATTTATAAATGGTGAACTTGGCGGAGTATAATTATAATTTATTTCGGCTAATTCATTTGCTTTTATTTTATTATGAATAAAAGATGAAATTAAATCACCAAATCCAATTACTTCATTTCCTCCAAAAAACGAAGCGCCCAATATCATTAATGAATTTTTATCGTAAATAATTTTGCCGAAAACATTTTTTGAATTTGGCATTACTTTGATGATATTTGGTACAATTGCATTAACTGAAACTGGAAGAAATTTATATTTATGTGCTTGTGAACAAGTTAAACCTACTGAAACATAAATTTTATCAAAAATTTTAACAGCAATATTTTTTACAATTGGTTTAATTATTTGATTACCACCAGCAGCATTTTCACCTGCAATATGACCAAATTCGTGTGCTAACGTTGCAAGAGGAATATATTCATATTTGTTTGTTATTTTATTTATTACTTCAATGCAATCACCAGCTGCAAAAATATTTGAGTCATTTGTTTTGAGTTTGGAATCAACTTTGATACCGCCATAGTTTCCTAATTCTATTTTAGAAGTTAGAGCTAATTCAGAATTTGGCTTAACACCAATACATTGAATAGCAAAATCAATTTCATATTGCCAGCCATTAATTGAAATATTTTTTAATCTTTTTTCATCATAAAAATATTTAACTGATTGTGATCCACTTATAAATTCAATTTTATTTTCATTTAGTGTATTAAGAATCAGGTTTTGAATTTCTGGTTCAGCATCTGGCATTGGAAATTTTTCTTTTTCAAGAAGAATCAAATTAAAACCTAATTTCTTAAGCGCTTCAGATACTTCTATTCCAATGTAACCAGCTCCAATTACTAAAACTCTGTTTGATTTTTTTTGTTTAACATGATTTTGAATTTTAATTAAATCTGAAACTGATTTGAATGTAAAAACATTATTTAGTGTTGAAGGAAAAAGAGGTAATTTATTTGCTTTAGAACCAGTTGCAAGAATTAATTTATCATAATCGAATTGATACTTTTGGTTGGAATATAAATTAATAACATCAATATTTTTTTTATTCCGATTAATATTTGTTACGAATGATTTAGTATAAACTTTTACTTTTTTTTCTTCTTCAAAGGATTTTTCGTCATAAAAAATAATTTTATTATAATCATCAATTTCGCCACTTAAGACATATGGTAATTCACATGTTCCTGTTGAAATAAAATCTCCGGCTTCAAAAAGTATAACATTTGAATCTGGAGAAACTCTTTTTGCTTTAGCAGCAGCAGCTGGTCCGGCAGCATTTCCTCCTATTATCAGAATATTTTTTTTCATTTAAATAAATCAAATTTATATTCAATATAAATATAAAGAATTCAAAAATCAGAAGTGAGGATGTTTGAATGTTATTTATTTTTCTCGGAATGATAAAGTTATTGGAACACCTTCAAATCCAAAATTTTTACGGATTAATCTTTCTAAAAATCTTTTATAAGAATCCGGGATATATTTATATTCATTTGCAAAGAATAAAAATATTGGATAGTGTTCACCTACTTGTGTTATGTATTTTATTTTAACTTCTCTGCCGGTTGGTGTTGCCGGTGGTGGTGTTTTAAGAATTTCAGGTAAAATTACATCATTTAATTCACTAGTTGGAATTTTTTTATGTCGTTCTTCATTAATTTTTTTTGCTAATTCAATCAGTTTAAAAATTCTTTGTTTTGTTAATGCCGATATAAAAATTACAGGTGCAAAGTCAACTGTTGCAACTTCTGCTTTAATTGCATCTTCATATTTTTTTGCTGTGTTAGTATTTTTTTCAATTAAATCCCATTTATTTACTGCTATAATTAATCCTTTTCTTCTTCTAACAATTTCCTGTAAAACTTTTTGGTCTTGATTATTTATTCCAAGTTGTGCATCTAGAAGTAAAATAGAAACATCTGAATTCCAAATTGCACGATAAGTTCTGACATTAGAAAAAAATTCTATGTTCTCTTTAATCTTTGATTTTTTTCTTAATCCGGCAGTATCTACTAATACAATTTCTTCTCCATAATATTTCAGAATTGAATCAATACTATCTCTTGTAGTTCCCGGAATATCTGTAACAATACTTCTATCATATCCAAGGAGTGAATTTACAAGTGAAGATTTTCCAACGTTTGGTTTTCCAACTATTGCGAGATGTAATCTTTTATCAACAGAATTTTCATCTTCACTAAACTTTAAACTTGCAATCAGATCATCTAATAGATTTCCTAAATTTCTTCCATTTAAAGCTGAAACATCAAAAATATTTTGAAATCCAAGTGTATAAAAATCGTTTTGATTAATTGCAAATTCAGGTGTATCGCTTTTATTCACTAATAAAAAAGATGGTTTTGATGATCTTCTTAAGATATTTCCAATTTCTTTATCAATTGGAGTTAATCCTGTTCTTCCATCTACTACAAATAAAATTGCATCGCATTCATTAAGACCAATTTCAATTTGCTCACGAATTGCTGTTTCGAATAAATCATCTGAATCTGGCACATAACCACCTGTATCAATAACACGAAAATTTTTTCCATTCCATTCAACGTCACCATAAATTCTATCACGAGTTACGCCGCTAACATCATCAACAATAGCTGTTGAACTTTTTGTTAATCTATTAAATAAAGTTGATTTACCAACGTTTGGTCTTCCTACTATTAAAACTAATGGATTGCTCATATTTACCTAAAATTTATATTGCAAATTTAATTGAGGATAATAATTAAAACTAAATTTATTATTGAATTTTTCGAGACTTAAATTTATATCTAAATCTTTATTGAAATTATGAGCAGACCAAGCAGCATCTAAAGCACTAATAAAATGATTAACAATTATTACAATTACAGCTTTAGCAGCATAATTATAATAATCGTTAGCTTTTCCTCTTTCAATTGAGTAAAAAATAAATTTAGGTGTTAAATTTTTTCTTGTAGGGTCATATTCAAATGGTGTGTTCTCATCGCCAAAATCATCCCAACCTACATTATATTGAGGATACTTTCCTATCAATTCATAATATTGTTGTTCGCCAAAATATGGAAGTTGATGAGAGTAATATGAACCAATTGCTCTTTCTAATCTATTTAATTCATTCCAATTTATTTTTCCATTTTCAAAAATTTTATAATCATTTGGATTAACTGCATTATTAATTTTGTTTGCATTCTTCAATGTCCATTTTGCATAACGTTCAACACTCCAATGTTGGTTAGCAAAGTTTTGAAAATAAGTTGTTTGGTCATCCCCCTTTTTGTCATAATGTAATCCAACTATAATTGAACTTAATTCTATTGCAAGAAAAACTGCAGACTTTAAATAACGTTCAGAATAAAATTGTCCCGCTCCAGGAAGAACAAATGATAATCCTGCTGCAATAATTGGTGTTTTCTTTTTTGCAGGAATTAAAGATTCTTCAACATTTGTTGCAACTTTAACAGATTGTGCATCGAGATACAAAATTCCACTTAAATTATTTCCATCGAACTCTTTACAAACATTTTGAGCATTAAGAATTGAAAAAGCAATAAAAAAAATAATCGATAATTTTTTCATTTTATTTTACCAAATTTTTATAAACTAAAATCGAAAAGAATGCCACCATAAAAATTCCATTCTTTACCATATATAATTTTTTCGTTTCTGACAATTTTGTGTATTCTGTCAAATGAGTAAGCTGCATTAAAAAATAAACTAGTTGGGAAAATATAAAATGAATTTAGTTTTATTCTTAATTCTGAGCCAACCCCTTTTTTAAAATCACTGAATGAAGAAATTTTGCCATTCCATGCATTTCCTAAATCACCATAAAATGAAATATAAATTTTATCAATGTAAATGTGTCCAAATCTTGAATCAATATTTGTTAGTAATGGAAATCTATAAGTTAAATTCAACCAGGCAATTTCATTTCCACTTATTGAGTAAAATGGATAACTTTTCATTCCGATTAAACCACCTAAATAAAAATCAAAGAAATCAGGAACAGTTTTACCGAGTATTGAACCGATTCTTAACTGAGTTGATAAAGTATGTTTATCAAACAAATTAAAATATTCACGCCAGTTTAATTCCAATCTATGAAATTTAAAGTCATTATAAAGTGGTTTTAAAATACCATCAACAACAGTGTAATTATTTTCATTATTGAATCTGTTAAATTCATAATTGTATTGTAATTCAACTTTTCTTCCAATTGGATTAATATCGGAATCAACATTAGGAATAATTGTTTCATGTACAAATTTCACCTGAATATTTTTACCTACAAAATATTTATCTGTGGTTGTAGGATAAAGTGTATTTCCACTTTCAGGTAAAATAAAACTATTCAATGTTGATGAATATTGACTGAAAATAAATCTTGTTTCTAAATAGTTTCCTTCTTTAAATATTTTATGTTTTGCAACAATATCAAATTCTAATAAGTTATAAGAAACTTCAGTAGGAATTTTATAATCAATTCTTGGTGGCGAATATGTTGAATCAATACCAAAATCTAAATCAATTTTTGTTCCTCTTGAAACGCTGTACAATTCCAAACTAACTTCAGGTTTTAAACCCAAATTAAAAAGCAGTGGCACTTTATCTTTATATTCAAATTGTAAAAATAAATCGCGTTCCATTTTTCTATTTATAGATGCACTTCCAAAAATTGAATAACGATTTAAAATATCACTTGATGCTAAATAAACACCGGGTTTAATTCTATCAAATCCGGAATTAAATGTACTGTAGTTATCATATCTTATGAATGGTATTATACTTACTTTAGAAAAAAATCCGGAATATTTATCTACCTGATAATTTGGAATTTGTGTGTCGTCATAGTTTGTAAGCAGATGAATATTAAAATTATTTATATCGCCATTAGGTTTATCAATTTCTAACGGTGGATTATTCATCCAAACATATTTTTTATTAGAATCAACTTTTGCTTGTTCGTTTTTAGTTAATAAAAATATTTTAAATCCTTCAGCAGTATAACCAGAATAAACCAAAGTGCCTTCTTTATTAATTGATGGCATAAATGCACCACCAATTACATTTGTCAATTGTTCAATTTTGTTTGTATTTACATCTAACGAATACAAATTAAAAATACCTGTTTTATCACTTGAAAAAATTATTTTACCATCATTTGATTGCACAGCGTTTCTTTCATCTGCCATTGAAGTTGTAATAAAAGTGAAATTTGAGCCATCAACATTAATTTTTGCTATATCACGATTATTTTTTAATGAATAGTCAAAAAGAATAAATGAATCATCTTTTGAAAATTTTGGATTGTAGATTTGTTCACCATTTTCAAATAATGTTAATCTTTTGAAGTTTTTACCATTGATATCAACTAACCCTAAATTAACTGTTCCATCGTTTTGAAAAACAAAAACAATTTTTTCTCCGTCATTTGAAACAGATGGATTATTTGCACGAAGTCCAAAAGTTAAACGTGTTTCTTCTTCTTTATCCAAATCATAAACATATAAATCATGTATGTTTGTCATTTTTGGATTATCATCACTTAATTTTGAATAAACAATTTTATTTTTACCATTCACAAAACTTGAAGTAGAACGAACACCTGATGCAACAACTTTTTCTTTTTTGATTTCTAAATCATAAAGAATTAAAGATGATAAGCTGAAATAATCATTTGATTTATTTGAAACGTATATAATCTTTTTACCATCATTTGAAAAAGCTGGATAAAAGTTTCCGAATCCTTCTTTTGTTATAATTTCACCAGTTACAAGATTATCTAAAACACTTTTTGATCTTTCTTTATAATTATTAATTAAAAATGATTTCCATTCATTATAAACTTCATTACCACTTTTGCCGAGAACATCTTCAAATGCAGCATCAATTGTGAAATTAGTGAGTTTACCAAGTTTATGCGAAATCAATCTTAATTTGTCTTCACCATATTTTTGAGCAATATATTTTGTTAATGCAAAACCAGAATTATAAACTGATTCATTACCTAAACTTGTTTTATCAAATACTCCCATTTGATTCCATGTCAGCATTTTATTTTCTAATGCATAAGATCTTAAAATCATATCTCTGTGAGAATCCCAATTATCGTAATTAAATTCTTTTCTCATATATTGAGCTGTACCTTCAGCAAACCAAGCCGGAACGTTGATACCTGGGATTGGATAAGAAGCAATAAAATTTGGGAACCCGTATAAAATATCTGGTCGTCGTTTATCTTCATAGTTTAAAAATTGTAAATAAAAAATTGGAAGTGTTCTAGAAAATTTTAATGCAGATTGAATTTGAACCATATGAGTGAATTCATGAGAAATAACATTACGAAGCCAATTATGAGTTCCTCTCAGATCAAAATCTAATGCAGAAGCCCAGATCTCAATTTTGTTATCAAAAAAATATGTTGCACCATTTGAATAATCATCAATGTCTTTGATAATATAATCAATTGTTTCTGGTTCATATTGATATAATGAAGTAATCGGTTCCCAAATTTCATCTGCAATTTTTGCAACAACTTTTGCAGTTCTTTCAGCTCCATCATGATAATGCACACGAATGTGTTTACCTTTAATTGTGTACCAATTATAATTTGGATTATAATCATTCACTTGTGCAAAAAGTGAAATGTTAATAAGTAATATGAATAAAATTTTTTTCATGAATTATTTAATCACTGCAATTTTAATATTTTTTGATGCTGTTTTACCACTTAAACTTTCCGTTTGAATATTTGCATAATAAATACCACTTGAAACTTTTGAAACATCCCAAACAACTTCATTTTCAATTCCTCCATTAGCATTTAATTCAATTGTTGAAATTGTTGCACCTGCTAAATCAAATATTCTAATTTTTACTTTTGATTCTTCGGAAACATAAAATCTAATATTTGTTGTATTACCATAAACAGGATTAGGCCAATTGTATGCTTTTTCTAAAGGAAAATATTCTGAAATTGTTTGTTGTTTATTTGTTAATTCTATAAATGAATTGTTTGTTGAATTAGAAAAATTACTTTTCCAGAAACTTTTACCTTGAAAACCGGACAATTGCCATACTGAAAAATTTTTTTGTTTATCAATTGAAATTAATAATGGTTTATATTGTGGAATCGGTCCCATAGTTGGTAATTCTTCTTCATACAGAAATGAATTTACAATTTCTGTGTTTGTTATTTTAACTGGAAAACCAGAAAATATTTTTCCATCTTTTACATTATAAACATTTAACTCACCTAAATTATTTGTAATCAAAATTTCCTGAATACCATCTTTATTTAAATCAACAATAAAAGGTGTTCCAATAAATTTTTTATTATCACCAGCACTAAGAGGAAAATTTTCAATTACTGTTCCATTTTCATTCAAAACTACTAATTCACTACCATTATTAATGATAATTAATAATCTTCCATCATTAAAAAGATCAGCAACAGAAAAATTATTTGATTGAATATTATTTAAGAAATCAAATGAATATTTTGGTTTATCTTGAAGTATTACATCAAAATGATTTTTACCTAAATAATCACTCAAAGCAACATTAACATATTCACCATTAGAATTTTTAATTAAAACATTTCTTTTAAAATTTCTGTTAACTAATTGATTACTAATGTTCAAATTACTTTGATAAAATTCATTATTTGAAATTGCAGAAAAATATTTTGTGTTTATTGAATTGTACTCACGATTAATTTGAAGTAAAGAACCATTAGTTATATTTTGATAATTGACATTAGATACTTTTCCATTAACAATATCATTTATTTGAATACTTATTAAGTATCCATTTTGTGAACCAGCATTTAATTGTAAACCATTTGATTGATTTACTAAAACTAAAGGAGTTGTAATGGCATACAAACTTTTGAAAGATGAAATCTTTTCTTCCTTTGTAAATAAATTAAATGAATAAACATTTATAATTTCATTAAGTGAGCCAACTAAATACTGAATCCCATCAAACACAATTCCAGCAATTCTATTTTGGTCTGTAAAATTTTTTAATCGATTTAAAATTTTTCCATCAGAAGCAATTTTAACAATATCTTTATCGTCAGTCAAAAAGTAATCTAACGAATTATTATTTCTTAGTGTAATTAATTCATTTTTATCACTTTGAATAAAATTAAGTTTGGTTTCAAAAACTTTTTTAATTAAATCATTACCAAATGAAACATTAAAACTCATTTTATTTTTATTATCCGAAAATGAATCTAATGTAATGTAGCTTTTAGCATTACTATTGGAATTAGTATTTGGCTTTGTATCAACTGAAAATAAATTCCTATAAAATTTTGATTTATTACCTTTAAACCAATAATCATTTTTTTCACCTTCACCAATAAAGCTTCCAAATATAGAAGAAAATGTTTCACCAATATCCTGGATGCCATCAGCTTCTTCAACATCAACACCTTTATTATATAAATCAGAATTTATTTTGTTTTCAGAAATTTTTTTGTTGATAATATTTTCATCTATATGCCAAATAACAATTCCATTTCCAGGTGTTGCAGCATCAAATTCATCCACATCAATAACAACACCACCTTTAACATCCGAAGGCTGAACATAATATAAACCACTTGTATCGGGCTTAATAACTTTTTGATAAATCTTATTTCTGTTTTTAATTGTTAATATTAAATCATTTTTCTTTGCATCTTGCTGACGATTTTCAACTAAGAAATATTCTGAAGAGTTTATCGGAATTTTAATAATTGTTGAATCAGAAACAGATGCTATTTCGCTTGAAGTTACATTGATGTTTTTTGAATTCTTCAAAATTATTTTTGGTGAATCCCAACCTAAATAAATTTTTTCCCATGCAGACATTGAAGGTGGAAACATTCCATTATTTGCAATAATTGCCTGACCATCCATTAAACCAAATCTACCTATTGCACTTTTACCTGTTTCAGTATCAAATAAATCGGGTAACCCTAAATGACTTGAAATATTAGCTACCAAAGTTCCATTAATAGTTAATTGTAAAAGATAAGTTGAATTGTCAATCATTTGTAATTCACGGGATTCAGTTTCGGGCATTATCATTGTATTTTTTATTAATCCCGATCTTGTTTGAAATCCATTAAACTGTATCCCTTTAATTTTTTGGAATGTATTAAATCCTAAATAAAGAGAAGGTAAATTCCTATCTATTGAAAATATTCCAATATCCAAACCACTACTAACACCCGCATGAAAAATTATAAACAAATCATAATTTGAAAAATTAATATTAGAAAATTTTTGATCAGCAATTTTCCATACCTCTTCAGATAAATCAACTAAAGGTTTAAGATCTTTAGATTGATAGCCGGGTGAATACTCTCTCATAGTTTTTGAGACAGTAATAACTTCCGGTAAAACTTTATATGAAATATTCAGTTTACCTTTTGAAACTTTATAGAAATAATTTTTTGCAAATAAAAGGTGGTCTTCAAAATATGAAGCATCATGAGGTAAAGGATCTAAAATTGTATCACCATAATTTTTAGTATAATGAGAACCAAATTTTCCATTTCCAATTGTTGCATCATATTTATCTTCTTTAAATTCAACCATTACGGCTAAAATTTTTAAAGAATCTTTTAAACTATAAATTTCATTTGTTGGTAAAGCAAAATGCTTAATAAAAGATTGAGCAGATAAACTGCTCAATCCAATTATTACCAAAATAAAAATCAGTTTTTTCATTTATAACTAAATGCCTCTAGGGAAACCTAATTTTTTTTGAGGAACACTTCCCCAACCAATTAATAAAGTAAAACGAAGTGTGTTTGATAGAGGATGATTTTCACTACCTTTGAAAACATCGGTTGTAATGTAACTAAAATCAAAACCATACATATCATAACGAATACCAGCACCAAGAGTAACAAATTTTCTATTGCCGTAAGAAGGATCTTCATAAAAAATTCCAGTACGAATAGCGAACATAAAATCTTGAGGTTGACCATACCAATATTCTAAACCCATAGAAGTTACAATATCACGCAATTCTTTACTCATTGGTTCATCAGCCCATGAAGAAAAAATTGCTTTGTAAAAATCGGGTCTCTTTCCGGAAGAATCCGCTTTACCAATTAATAATTTTTGAAAATCCAAAGTCCAGGTTAACGAATTATATTCATCCTCAAAAGGACGGACAGCAAAACCAAAACGTAAATTAGTTGGAATTGGATCTGCTTGTGCCTGGTCTATGTAATAAATTTTCGGACCAAGATTAGCTAAATTAACACCAACGCTAAATCTATTACTTAGATCGCCAATTAAAGGTAAATCAAAATTTTCAGGACGCCACATAGCGCCGACATCAAAACTTACAGAAGTTGCAACACCTTTTCCTTGTTCTTGTTCTGTTGGTTTATCTGCTAAACGAGAATGTATTAATCTGAAATTAAAACCTAAACCCCAATCACTACTTAATTTAGTTGCATAACCTAATGTTAAAGCAGCATCAAAAGAACGAAATGTACCAACAGGATCAGGAGAATTAGATAATGTTCGAACAAATTCACCAAAATTCATAAATGTAATACTTGAAGTTATACTACCACTTAATTCTTCTATGTATTGACGATAGGTTGCATATTCATAAAAAAGATCAAGGTTAAACTGAGGTAACCAATTACTATGTGTTAAGCTTACTTCAGAACCGGTCTGAAATGCAATACCTGCTGGATTCCAGAAAATTGCAGCTGAATTATCTGCAAGTGCAACACCTGATTCTCCAATTCCTCCGGCACGTGAATCGGGTGCAAGTAAAAGAAATGGAACTGCGGCTTCTCCTTGTGCTTTAATTAAGTTTGCTGACATAAACATTGTTATTATAATCATCAGCATCGATATTCTTTTCATTTTATTCCTCCAACTAAGAATTTATTTTAAAATTTTATTTTATTACTGCTAATTTCCCTATAACTGATTTTTTAAAACTTCCATCAACAGATTCTACAATTAATTTATAAAAATATGTTCCGTTTGCAATCTGGTTACCATCATCATCTCTTCCATCCCAATCAATTTTTACAAACTTGTTTATCATATCATTAATTTCAATTGTTCTGATTAATCTTCCGGCAACTGTATAAATTTTTATTTTGCAATTTATACTTGATGAATAATTATGCTGAAATGTAAAAGTTGTAAATGATGAGAAAGGATTTGGGAAATTATAAACATCTTTAAGAATTATTCCTTTTTCATTCGAAACCACAGTAAAATTTGCTTCTTGAGTTGATAAATTATTAAAAACATCCCAAGCTTTTATTTTAATTTTATAATCTCCATCTTTCATTCCAATGAAATTATACTTTACAACACCGGATTTTCCACCTGAATTTAAATCACCAACAAAATTATTTGATAAGTCAATCGAGTTTGTAATATCATCATTTAAAATTGCTTCTAATTTATGTCCAATACCTGTTCCGGTAGTGTTTAATCCTGTTTGATCTTTTAATTTTGCTATTAATGTGAAATCAGAATTAACTAAATAAGCATTTGCAAAATTTTCATTATCAAAAAATATTTCTATTTCGGGACCTTTATTATCGTTAACAGCATTTGGATTTGTTCCACCAACTGTAAAATTTTTTGAATATCCGACACCATCTATTTGATTATTAAAAAAGTATGCTATCATTTTACCATTTTTATTTTCATAAGAAATATCTTTAGGAACTACAAAACTTGTTTCAAATAATCCATTTTTTACTGAAGCTCTTCCTTTGAAAATCAAACCACCTTGTTGTTTTACGGTGTAATCCATTTCTTGATAAAAAATTCCTCTTTCGCTATCAAAAACAGATATAACAACTTCTCCGTTTACCGGATTAATTTTACCATCAAGTGTTTTTACAGAACCTTTAATTTTAACATTGCTTAATGCACTTATTTGAGTTAAATCTTTTGTAGCTCTGCCATTTATAGAATCAATAGAAATTGGAAGAACAGGCATATTCATTCTAATTGCTGGATCACCAAAAAGATGAAACTTTTCATCATTTTCTCTATCAACCATATATTGCTTTGTCATATAGTAAGAAAGACCAACACGAGCAGGTAATCCATTATCTTTCAAATTGAATAAATTATTATATAAAATTTCATTTAATTCAGCATTGTAATTTGAATAAACAATTCTACTTGAAGTATATGCCAAAATTGAACCTGCATTTTGTAAATTCATCATTGTTTCAGCAGAACTTTGAATAGCAGGATCATCATATAAACCGAAATCACAAGTGGCTGCAGTTAAGAAAAAATAATTTGAATTTTTCAATTGAGGAATTGTGGTTGTTTTTACAAACACATTTTCATGAGCCCAAAGTTCTGGGCTACCATGACCAATATAATTTAATAGTAATGTCCCTTCGTTAATTGCATCGATGATTGCTTTATTTACATCTGGTTTTCTTCTTCCTAATCCTACATAAACAGTTGGATAAGCAACTAAATAAATTTTCTTTTGATAAATAAATTCCGGTAAAATTTTAAGAGCAAGAGATTCAGATTGGCTGGTATGCAAAGAACCATCATCTCGAGATGAAGTAGGTCCATCATCAGCTACCAAAGTAATTGTATTTCGCCAATCTCCTTTTCCTTGAACTGTTTCATAGTTAATAATTTTGTCTATAGCATTATCTGCTTCTTTTGCTGTTTGAATTGTTAATCTACCGATTGCTAAATCAGGTTTTAAATCATTTCCGGAAATTCTTACAAAATAATCATCTGAAGTATATGAACTTATTTCATCAATTGAATTTTCAGTTTGATAAGTTATAATAAAGTTTTTATTGTCTTTTACAGTATTTAAATAATCATATGTTCCATCACCAAAAAGTAAAACATAAAATGGTTTAGTTTGCCAGTTTTCATAAGCATATTTAAGAAAATCTCTTATTGCCATCGGGTCAATCATTCCACAAGAAAATTCATTAAAAATCTCATCAATGTAAAAAACTTGTGTGGTTAATTTATTAGGCGATTCAGAAGATCTGTATTTAACATATCGTTCAGCTTGTGTTTTAAAATCTTTATGAGTAATTACTATCATTTGGCTTCCGGAAACATTTCCACGAATGTTCATATTGTCAATTTTAATTCCACCAGATGGCACTTTGTAACCGTTTGAAGAAACAACTAAATATTTTGAAGGATTATTTTTAGTTTCATTTGTTTGAAATTTTATTTGACCACCACTTGTAATTGCATTCGTAATTAATTTTACATTAGAAAAATCTGTTACATCAAAAACCTGAATTGAGCTACTTGAAAAATTTGTAACAGTGTATTCAATTGTTGCTGTAGTATCTTTTCCAAATAAAATAAAATTATCACCAGCTGCTCTTAAAAATCTTGAATAAATAATTTCAAAATAATCTAAATAAACTTTTGCACTAATAGAAACGGATAAGTGAGATAATTTCAGAATACTTCTTTCGTCACTTAAATTTCCCTGAAATGAAAACTTTGCAATATCTTCAATTGCATAATCATAATCTGAAATACCATAAATACTATTACTATAAACCTGAGTATTACTTTCATCTATTCTAATTGGAATAGTTGCAGAAGAAGCATTGACAGTTCTAACTGTGTAATTAATTCTTGAATTTGGGACAATACCATTTAATGTTGAAACAAAAGTTCTGCTTTTAGTTGTTGCATCAATAACATCACCAAAATACTGACGTCCAGATTTACCAATATTGACACTATCTTTGTCATAACTTCTAAAACCGAAAGTTGAATTTTGAACAAAAGCATTTGGAATATTTAATGATGGTTTTTCAGTAATTCTTTTACCATTATTACCACCAAATGTTAACCAATAATAATTTTTCTTTGCATAAGGATTTTTACTTCTTACAATTGTTTTAATATTTGAATTGTAATTCCAAACTTCAGTACCTCTTCCATAAAAAAGAATGTAATCAGCTGCATCAATTTTACCATCAGCTTCTCCAACAAACAGGATAGAATTTTCAATTAAACCTTCATTTTTATATGTGTTATAATTTTCTGGTAAATTTAAACCACCATTGTTGTAAATTTTAATTGTACGGGGATCAACAGTATTAACATCAACTCCAAGATTTTGAAGAAATGCTCTATCAATCTTATAAATTCCCTCTTCAGAAACTTCAATACGAAACCAAGGACCGACAGATAAAACAGAATTAGAAATTTTATTTAGCGATTTAATTTCTTCACCCCAAAATTGAGCGACATCCCAATTTACAATCAAAGAAGAAAGATAATCTTCATTAATCTTTATTTTTTTTGTTGATGAATTTCCAAAATTGATTTTGATTTTTATATAATCATATACTTTAATGATTTTAGAATTTGGTTCAAAAATAACTGGATAAATTTTTAGAGTTTGAACCGGTAAATTTCTAACTAATCCATAATCACCAAACTGAATTAACTCATTATGATTAAATAAATTATAATTTTCACTAACGAATTCAACTTGCTTAGTTATTGAACTATCTTTAACAACTTTTGGATTTGGTAAATAATCAGAAATATATGTTTTTGATTTTGAATCTAAGATTTCAATTGTATTACCAAACTCAGAAGGCACACCAACATTAAATAATTTTACTTGTAACTGTGGCATACCAAAATCTTTATAATTTTCTACAAAGGTTCCATCAATTTCTAATTTTGTAAATGTTCTTCCTGATATTGTTGATGTAATTGTGTCTTTTATAACTGGACGATACTCTAAGATAAGATAATTCTGATTTGAAGTTAATACTTTTAAATCTTGTGCATAAATAAGATTTAAAATAAAAAGAAGAAATATTAAAGAGAATTTTAATTTCATATCGCCAATATATTTATGAATTAATTACGTCAACAAATTTAAGCGGTAAAAAATTCTCTTTACTATTTCTCCTTTTTTCTATTGAAAAATTATGTAAGATATTAAGTAATGTCAAGCATTTTAGTGAAAAATAGAAAGAGAATTTTTTGTTATAAATATTACAATCCAAGTGCTTCTTTGTTCTTTTTCATCGCTTCTATACAAAAAGAAATGTGTTCATCTAATGGAGTTTCGATTAAATTTGCACCAATTATAATATCTTCTCTATTAACAGCACGGGCGAATGCTTTATCTTTCATTTTTTTTATAACAGATTTTACTTCAACTTCGTCTATTGATTTTGATGGTCTTACATATGCAACTGCAGTTATAAATCCAGCTAATTCATCGCAAGCATAAAGTGTTTTCATTAATTTTGTTGTACGAGGAATATTTGTATAATCTGCATGAGACATAATTGCCATTCTGAATTCTTCATCAAAACCTTTTTCCTTTAAAATCTCATTACCTTTAAAGGGATGTTCATCGGCAGTTGGAAACATTTCATAATCAAAATCATGAAGCAGAGCAACATTACCCCAATAATTTACATCTTCATTAAATTTTTCTGCATACGCTTTAACACAAGCTTCAACTGCAAAAGCATGTTTTAATAAACTTTCACTTTTTGTGTATTCTTTCAAAATTGTTAAACAATATTCTCTATCTCTTGATTTGTTTTCCATTATTTCCTCTTTATTTTTTTGATGGACAAAGATTAGCAACTACACAAATTTCACATTTAGGTTTTCTTGCAATGCAAACTTTTCTACCATGAGCTGCTAATAAGTGTGATGAAATAACCCAAAATTTTTCTGGCAATAATTCTTTTAATCTGTATTCAATTTTTGTTGCATCGTCAGATTTTATAAACCCTAGTAAATTTGATAATCTTTTTACATGAGTATCAACAGCAATTGCTGGTATTCCAAATGCATTTCCAATAACAACTGATGCTGTTTTTCTTCCAACACCGGGTAATTCAACAAGATCTTCAAAATTACTTGGAACTTCACCTTTATATTTTTCAACTAAAATTTTACATGTATTAACTATGTTTTTACCTTTTTGTTTATAAAAACCTGTTGAAAAAATATCTGTTTCAAGTTCCTTGATTGAAACACTTAAATAATCATATGGTGTTTTATATTTTTTAAATAACTTTTTAGTAACAAAATTTACTCTTTCATCAGTGCATTGAGCAGAAAGAATTGTTGCAATAAGTAATTGAAAGGGTGTATCATAAATTAATTCTGGTTTTGGATTTGGATATTCATTTAATAGTAAATCAAGAATTTTAAGAGCAAAAGATTTTTCATCATTCAAATTCATATTATAAAAATTTTTTATCCTTAATCATTAATCTTTCAACTGGAATATTATTAATTAAATGACTCTGAATAATTTCTTCTATATCTTCGGGTTTAACATTGCCATACCAGATTTGTTCAGGATAAACAAGAACAACAGCACCATGCTCGCATGCATCAAGACAACCGGATTTATTTGCACGCATTTTATGAGTTAAGCCAAGCTCTTTTAATCTTTTTTTAAAGTTGTCAAGAATTTCAGAAGAACCTTTAGCAGCACAGCAACCTCTTTTATCAGATGGGTCTCTGTGATTATCACAAATTAAAACATGTTTTTCAAATCTTGCCATAATAATAACTCCTTAATTTTTGTAGCGCGTACGGGGGTCGAACCCGTGATCTCCGCCTTGAGAGGGCGGCGTCCTTGACCACTAGACGAACGCGCCTTCTTATAATAAATTAAAACTCATGTTCCACTAATATTTTTTCAATTTCATTATATTCATCATCATTCATTATATATTCTACAGCTTTAATATTTTCTAAAACTTGTTTTTCGTTTCTTGCACCAACAATAGCACTTGTCATCGAAGGATTTTTTAATACCCACGCTATAGCCATTTGACCAACGGTCATATTTTGTTTTGCTGCAATTGGTTTTAATTTTTCTACAACATTTAATGCTTTGCTTAAAAGTGGTTCTTTAAAATAATTTCCTTTGTTTCTCCAA
Organism: Melioribacteraceae bacterium; assembly: GCA_026417375.1. Lineage (GTDB taxonomy): Bacteria > Bacteroidota > Ignavibacteria > Ignavibacteriales > Melioribacteraceae > Stygiobacter. The sequence continues at coordinate 114,387 of JAOADJ010000031.1, forward strand.
TCATCAGGTTGAATTTTACTTATATCAAATTTACCTGTTAATAAACCTGCCTGCATAGGGCTGTAAGCAACAACCCCTATTTCATTTTTATAACAATATGGTAGTACTTCTTTTTCATATTCTCTTCTTATCATACTATATGGTGGTTGCAATGATTGAACCTGACTTATTGAAGAACATTTTTCAAGTAATGAAACATCAAAATTACAAACACCAATAAATTTTGCTTTACCTTCATCTCTGATTTTAATCATTTCTTCCCACGAATCTTCAATTGGTGTTTCAGGATCAGGCCAATGAATTTGGTATAAATCAACATAATCGGTTTTTAATCTCTTCAAACTTTCTTCAATTTCTTTTCTAATAATTTCAGGTTTATTGTTTATTATAGCGTGTCCACTTCCATCATTTATTAAACCACATTTAGTTGCAATAAAAACTTTATCTCTTTTACCTTCTACTGCTTTTGCAACCACTTCTTCGGAATGTCCAAAACCATAAGCTGCAGCAGTATCTATCCAATTTATTCCATTGTCCAAAGCAACATTAATTGCTCTGATTGATTCATCATCATCAACTTTTCCCCAGCCCCATTCCCAGGGACCACCAATTGCCCATGCTCCGAATCCAATAACTGAAAGTTCCGGACCATTTTTGCCAAGTTTTCTTTTTTCCATTATCTCCTCTTAATTTATTTGCACAAAGATAATAACAATAGAATTATTTTTTATCTGAATATAATTTTTTCACTACTGATTGTTTTTATAATTTTGAGTAAAAATTATTTTCTGTTATGAAAATTATATTTATAATTTTATTGATTTCAACAAATATTCTGTTCTCTCAAAACAAAACGAATAATAATATATTCAAAGAATATTATTCTATTCAGTTAGATACCACTTTAAAGGATTTAACATTTTATAATAATAATTGTATTGCACATGATGATTATGAAATAATTTGTTTTGACTCAACTAAAAATGTCATTTGGAATAAATCACTAAATGGTTCAATTAATTCAAATGTTACAATTGTTGAAGAGAAATTAATTTATATTGATTCAAATTATGATTTAGTTTGTGTAGATGTTAACAATGGTAAAATTATTCAAACACTTGGATTAGATATTTTTCATCAAGCAAAAATTAGTTCATTCGATTTTACCGGAAATAAAGAACTGTTAATTCCAAAAGAAACAGATTCACAAAAAGCTTTATTGATAATTTATGATAATGGAATAATTGTATGTTTAGATTTAGAAACTCTACAAGAATACTGGCGAAAATCTTTCAATGATTTTTTTATTTCTGAACCAATTTTTGTTAAAGATAAGTTTTTAATTACATCTAAAAGTGGATTTATAAATTACTTTGATTCACAAAATGGTTTATTACTATGGAAATGGAAAGAAAAAGAGCAGTTTCAAATTAATTCCAATTTTGTTTTTACTGATAATAAAGCAGTTATTCTGTTAAATGATGAAGGTTATGTTTATTCAATAAATTTACTTTTGGGAAAACTAAACTGGAAAGTTGATAAAAGTAAATTTTCTTCAATTTTATTTTTTTCAAATGATGGGAAATCTTTATTTGCACAAAATATTAATAATAATATTGTAGAAATAAATTTACTTGATGGTAAATTTAAAAATGAAATCAAGAGCAGTTATTTAAATAAAAATATTTCATATACATTTAAGTTTAAGGGTAAAATTTATTTCATAATTGCTGATAAAATTTTATCATTTGAAAAAAATAAGTTGAATATTTCTTTTAAAGCTAAAACTAACATACTGCATTTTATTCATAACAATTCAAATAAAATTATTCTATTAAATACTGATTATAAATTAATATTTATTAATTAAGGAATAGTATATTGAGAAATTTTGATGGATTTATTTTTGATATTGATGGAACATTAGCAAAAACAAACGCTTTAATTTTTGAAACCTTTCGTTTTGTTTCCAAGAAATATTTAAATGAAAATTTTACTGATGAAGATATTATTAAACTTTTTGGTCCGACTGAAGATGTAATTTTAAAAGAATTGATGCAAGAAAATTATGAAGAAGCCCGTAAAGATTATTTTCAATTTTATTCTGAAAATCATGAATTATTAGCAGAAATATTTCCTGGTATAGATGAAATATTAAAAATCATAAAAGAAGAAAATATACCTACATCTATTTACACTGGTAAAGGAAAAGATTCAACTCAAATTACACTAGATAAATTAGGATTGACAAAATATTTTGATTTAATTGTTACTGGGGACGATATTGAAAACCATAAACCATCACCAGAAGGAATTGAAATTTTTATTAATCAATTTAATCTTGATAGGAACAGAGTATTAATGATAGGCGATGCACCTGCAGATATTATTGCTTCAAGAAATGCTAATATAAAATGTGCATCAGTTTTGTGGGATAGTTATGCTAAAGAAAAAGTTTTAAATATGAAAAGTGATTTTATTTTTTATGATGTAAATGAATTAAAAAAATTTATAATAGAAAATATTTGATATTATTTTTTTGCTAACCATAATTCAGGATTCTGATAATTTCTTTCATTCCAAATTTCAAAATGAAGAATTTTACCTTCTAAGCTTTCATTAATTTGTCCTAATATTGAACCGGCTTTAATTTTATCCCCTTCTTTAACTGTAATATTATTAACATGCCCGTAAACTGTTCTAAAATCATCTCTGTGAGTAATAATAATTATACTACCATAACCAGGTATCCAATCAATTGCACTTACAATTCCTTCAGCAACCGAAAAAACATTTGAGTTTGTTGGAGAAGAAATATCAATTCCATAATTCAAAGTAATTGTATTTAGTTTTTCATTTTTATTTTCACCAAAAGGGCGAATTATTTTACCTTCTCTAATTGGCCAACCAAGTCGTCCTCTAAGTTCAGCAAAATTTTCTAAAGAAGAATAATCGAAAAGCTGTGGTAATTTTTTGTTGTTATTTTTTCTTTCAAAGTTTTTGATTTTTAATTTTCTGTCCTGTTCAATCAATTTAGCAATAAGATTTTTAATTACTATTTCTGCCTGCCTTTTTGCAGATATTTCATTTGCAATCATTTTTTTATCACGTTTAAGAACATTCAATAATTCTTTCTTTTCTTTTTCAATTCGTTCTAATTCTTTTTTCTCTTTTAGCTTTTGATTTGCAAGTGACTCTTTTTCTTTTCTTTCTGTTTCTAATGTATCTTTTAATTTTGATAGCTGAATTTTATTTAAAGTCAGTTTATCTAAAATATTTTTGTTTTTATTTGATATGTATTTAAAGAATTGATAACGAACTATCATTTGATTAAATGAATCGGCGTCAAAAATAAATTTCCAGAAATTAATTCCCTGATTTTTATAAAGCCAAATTACATAACGGGAATATTCATCTTTAAGATTTTTAATTTTTTCTTCAATGAATTGAGAATTACTTTCTACTTTTGCAATCAATTTTTCTTTTTCATTTTCTTCTGCTATTAAATTGTTGATTAGTTTACTTATAAGTAAATTTTTACGATTTATAATTTCTAAGGTTTGAAGAGATTCTTTTTCTTTTTGAGATTTTGATTTTAATTCATTTTCAAGTTTAGATATTTCTTCTTTTATTCTTAAAAGTTCTCTGTTCTTAACATTAATTGAATCTTTTACTTGTGAAAAAGTAAGATTAAATGTTAAAATCAATAACAGAAATATTTTATAATTCAGTAACCGATGCATCATCAGGTACTTCAATTCTTAGTTTATCATTTAATTTATTTATTTCAACCTTTCGGTATTCTATTTTCATTTTTTGATTATTTAACAAATCTTGAATTTCAATATTAAAAGGAATTATTGAGTCATCTATTTTTCTAAATTGATCATATTCGGCTTGATAAATAATTTTATCGTTGAAATTCGTAATCAAATATTTATTCATTTTCATTGATTCTAAGTCTAAGTAAATTTTTGTTTTCTTGTTATTAATTGAATCCGGATAAATTAATTCATAATTATTTTCATTTAGTTTAGATATTAGCGGCACTAAAGATATTTTATTTGTCAGATTAACAAATCCTGTCGCAGCATCAACTATTTCATCCTGAGGGAAATTTACTTTTAATACATTTTTAATTGTTTGAGAATTTGATTTTCCTTTTAACACATTATTATTAATCATATCAATGAATGCAAAATCTTTTTGAGTAATTAGTGCTGAAGCCAATTCAATTCCAAATGGACCATAAAAAACAATTTTTAATGAATCTGGTTTTTTTATTTCAACTTTAAAATTACTTTTTGTATTAAGCTCATTTGTAAAAACTGAAATTGTTCCTGTACCTGCAAATGTCTTAATTTTTCTTCTATTGGCTTCTATTCTTTTTACAATTCTTTCAGCAGATGGAGATTCAATTTCTTCAATTGATTTTGTTGCGCTGCATGAATAAAAAAGTGATATAATAAATGTAGAAATAAATAAGATTATTATTTTTTTCACAATTCTCCTTTTTGAATTTTATTTTGAATTTCTGTTTTAGTATGATCTAATTCAAATGCTTTTTCCCAAAGTTCTTTTGATTTTTTTCTATCTCCTAATTTAAAGTAAACATCTCCTAGGTGATCTATCAAAGTCGCATTTTCTTTTTCAATATTAATTGCTTTTTCCAAATATTCTTTTGCAACATTATAATTTCCTAATTTAAAGTGAATCCATCCATAAGTATCTAAATATGATGCGTTATTTGGTTCAGCATCAACAGATTTTTTTGACATCTTTAATGCTTCATCTAATTTAATTCCTCTTTCAGCATAAGAATAAGCAAGATTATTAAGAATCAGAACATTAGTTGAATCTATGTTTAGTGCTTTAATATAAAGAGAATCAGAAATTAAATATTCTTTTCTGTTTTCATGAATTAATGCTTTAATACTAATTATTTGGAGATTATTAGGATCGAGGTTTAATGCTTTCGATAAATAAAATAATGCTTCATCATCTTGCTTAATTTGGTTTAAAGAATAACCAATTGCACTTAAAGCTGTTAAATCATTTGCATTAATCTTTAATGCACGTCTTAAAATTTCAACAGCTTTTTGATGTTCTTTATTTTGTGAAAGAGATAAACCATAAATTAAGTTAATAACAAAATCGTTTGGAAATTTTTCAACTGCCTGTTGCATAAAATAAATTGCATCATCATATAAATGAGCATCAAAAAGTAATCCGCCTAATCTTATCCAAACCTGAGCATTCCATTCAGCTAATTTAGTAGCTTCTTTAAAATAATTGATTGCAATTGAATCCTGTTTTTTTCTAATTGCTATTTCACCAAGATATGCTTTTACTTCCCAATCAGTTGAATCTTTATCTAATATTTCAAAAATTGTTTTTGCAAAGTCAATACTTGTAGAATCTTTTTGTGCTTGAAGTAAAAATGAAAGTCCAACATTAATTTTTCTATCAAATGGAATTTCTTTGTTTTTAACCAATTTGATGTACTCTTGAGATGAAGATTTTAAATCTCCTTTTTGAGCATATGCCATTGCTTTATATTCAATTAAATTCAGATCATCAGGAAAACTTATTAATGCTTCATCAACTTTTTTTATTGCTTTATCATAGTTTTTTGATTTTAAATAAACATCAATTAAAATCTTTTGTAGATTTAGATCGGCGGGATTCAACGAAACTAATTCTTCAAAATATTTTATTGTTTCTTCTGAATTACCTAATCTATCATTTAAATCTACAAGTCTTACTAAAACATTCCATTCAGGACCAATTTGTTGAATAATTTTTTTATAAATATTAATAGCTTCTTTTGGTCGATTAGATTCATAATTTTCTGCTAAATTAAATAGTGCATTAACATTTGTTGAATCTATACTTATAATTTTTTCATAAACAGATGTTGAAGAATCTTTAAAATTAGATGCATTATAAATTGCAGCAAGTAAAGATAAATATTCAATATTTTTTGGAGACAGTTTTACTGCTTCGTTTGCATAGTTTAATGCTGAAGAAAGTTTATTTTGTTTGAAATAATTTTTTGCAATAGTAAATGAAATTCCAGCCTGAGGATCAATTCTATTTGCCTGAATATATTTTTCAATTGCATTATTAACATCACCCTGAGCTTCAAGTATAGATGCATCAATAAATAATTCTTGTGCAACTTTCTTTATATCAATATTAATTTCTGATTTTTCTTGTTCATTTGTCTTAATTACTTCTTTTGAACAAGAATATAAAATTAAATTTAGTAACGATATTATTATTATTTTTTTCATAATTCCTTTTAATTTGCTGCAAAAAATAGTTTTTAAGGTTTATATTAACAAACATTTCATTAGTATTAAAAAAAGATTTATTTTGAATAAAAAATTAATTTGAAATGGAACATTTTGATTTAGCAATTTCATTCACTTGGGAATATGATTCTGATTTTGTTGAACTAATTGAAGATTACTTCCAATATTATGAATTAAAAACATATTTAATAAAACCCGATAATGTTACTGACGTTATCAATTTATTACAAAATAAAAAAATTCAGTTTACTGCACTCTTAGACAGAGCTTCAGATGAAGATGTTTCATTTATTCCTGTTGCCCAAATTTTGAAGAGAAGAAAAAGTTATATAATTAATCCTCATAACAAAATTGTTAAAACAATTGATAAATCTTTAATGCATATCAAACTGCAAGAAAATAATTTTAAGTTACCAAAAACTTTTATCCTTCAGTCTTTTAGAAACGATTACAGATTAACAATTACCGAAAAAGATTTAGAATATATTGGTAAACCATTTGTCATTAAACCATCTCTTTTTAGTGGTGGTGGAGAAGGTGTGATAAAAAATGCTTATACATTAGATGAAATACAAAAATCAAGAATGAAAAGTCCAAATGAAAAATTTTTAATTCAGGAAAAAATATCACCTACAAATATTAATGGAAAAAGAGCATGGTTCAGAGTTTTTTGGGCTTTCGATACAGTAATTCCTACTTATTGGGATGATAAAACACATATCTATTCAACTTTATCTCAAAAAGAAGTAAAAGAAAAACACCTTCAACAATTAATTAAAATAACCAGAAGATTAGCCCAGATTACTAAGTTAGATTACTTTTCGACAGAAATAGCTTTAACAAAAGATCATAAATTTTATTTGATTGATTATATAAACGATCAATGTGATATGAGATTGAAATCAAAACATATTGATGGAGTTCCGGATAAAGTTGTAAATAAATTTATTGAAAGAATGTATTATAAAATTATTTCGCTTTAAAAATTAATATCATCTTCGATTGTTTCTAAAATATTTAAATAACTTTGATACCTTTCATTTGATATTGATCCATTTTCAACAGCTTTTCTCACTTCGCAATCTGGTTCATGAAAATGTGTACATGTATTAAATCTACAATCATTCAAGTACTTTTTAAATTCAATAAAATAATGACCTAAGTCTTCTTTCGTAATTCCATAAGGTTCTATTTCTCTAATACCGGGAGTATCAATTACAAAAGTATTTTCATCAATCTTGATTAAAATACTTGTAACAGTAGTATGTTTACCTTTGTTTGTTGATTTACTTATTTCTCCAATCTTTAAATTCAGATTTGGGTAAATTGAATTTAGTAAAGATGATTTACCAACACCTGATTGCCCCCAAACTAAACTGATTTTACCATTTAAAAATTCTTTTAAATTATTAATTCCAAGATTCTCTTTAACCGAAGTTTCAATAACTGAATAACCAATTTGTTTATAAAGATTTGAAAATATTTTATAATTATTATCATCATCTAAATCAATTTTATTAATAACAATTACACAATTAACATTTGAGCTTTCCCCTGTAATCAAAAATCTATCTATAGTTTTGTTATTTAATTGAGGATTTTGAACACTTGAAACAATAATCAGGTTATCTATATTAGCAGCAATTTTTTGCTCAAGTCTTTCTCCACGATAACCTGCCCCTTTAATTCTAGGTGCTTTCCTTGAGATGAAATTTTTTCTTTCGTGAATATTTTCAATTACACCTGTACCATCATTGTTCAATGAATAATCAACAAAGTCTCCAACCACAACTAAATCAACTTCAAAAAGTTTATCCTTCTTTAAATTAAATTCTTTTTGAAATTTCCCACGAAGTGAACATCTGATTTTATTTCCATCTTCAGAAAAGATGTAATAATCTTTACTTTCAATTTTGTAAACTAAACCTTTTATAAGTCACCTTTTGAAAAGAGCATCTTAAAAATAAGATGCCCTTTCTTTGCAGTCAATCAGAGGGAATTAAAAAAAATATTTTATCGTTGTTAATAAATTTCCAACATTTATTTCTTGATGAACACGTGATAAATTACTTCCATAATTATCACCAAAATCTTTCCACCAACCATAAGCATAAGCAATATCAAAATTTAGTTTTTTAGAAAGTTTATACCCTAAACCAAATGTTATAAACTTTTTATCAAAATCACTCGGATCATCTTTGAATGCAGATGGTTTATACATAAGTCCAGCTCTTACCGTAAAACCTAAATCTGGTATTAAATATTCGCCACCAATATTAATATTCAAAACAGTTCTTAGTAAATCATTTATTTCTTTGTTTTTGTCTAAACGAACATCTTTGTCAAATCCAAATGAAAATTCACCAGAAGCGTAATCAATTAATTTTGCATCTAATGCAACAAGAAAATTATTGTTTTTGTATGAAATCCCCCCGGTGTACTCATAAGGAGTTGTTATATCATATTCAATTTTTGATTCAGGTGGACTATCTTCCCAAAAAGAATTTCTAAAAGTACTTGACGCATAGATTGAATAAACTTCTTTAATTGAAAAAACTCTCGGAAATCTTACAGATAAACCAACATTAATATTTTCATTTAATTTTGAAAGCAATCCAATTTTAAATTCGTAGCCAGATAAATCCCAATCTAATCTATCTCTGAAATAAAATTTTTGGAAATCAGCAGTTTTTGGTTCAGATGGATCTAATAATAAATTACCTGGATATAAATCCTTTGTATCTTCTTCCCAATAATCTCTAACCTTAAAAAATTCTCCATTTAGAATAGAAATTGTTCCACCTAAAAAAACATCTTTATCTATTTCAATTCCTACTGTAAAATACCAATTGGAAATTTTTCCTTTATTACTAATGTTTCCTTTTTGGTTCAATCTACCATTTATTAAAGTTGTGTCTTTTATATACTTTTTATTCTTATCATATAATGGATAACTCAATGCAAGATTATATGCAATATCATCATTATAACTTGCTAAATCTTGTATCATAGAATTGTTGCTACTATTAAATCCATTAAAGTTAATTGCTTTATTAAAATCCTGACTAATATTATAACCAAATGCAAAAGTTAAACTACCTCTACTAGTTGGTACAGGTAAAACAATTCCAATTTGATTCCATCTGGAAGATGAATTTTTAGCAACATCTGAACTATTAAATAAAATTGAATTATTGTTAAACGAATTAGAATTAAATCCAAAATCAATTTCACCTTTTCTTAACAATGCAATTCCAGCCGGGTTAAAAAAACCTGAAACTAAATCATTAGAAAAAGAATTAGCAGCATTACCCATTCCTAAAAATCGTGCATTTGTAATTATACTTTCTTCACTTAATCTTAAAACATCATTATAATTTTGAGCATGAATAAATGAACCAATTAAAAATAAAATTAATACTAAAATATTTTTTGAGTTCATAATTTCTCCTTTATAAAAATTATCTTCTTCTATCACCACCACTACTATTCGTACCACTACTGGAACTTGATGACCTTCCACCACCATCAGCTCCTCTTGATGAACCAGAACTTGATGAACTCGGCGGTGGCGAATAACTTCTTTGTGGTTCATAATTAGATGAATTACTTGAATTTGCTCTCTCTCTTCTATTCTCTCCGGAACTTCTTTCGCTTCCACTACTTCTTCTTTCTGAAGATCTTCCACTTGATTCACTTCTTGTTCGTGAGTTGGGTCTTTCATAATTACCGCTTGATGAACCACCTTTGTTTACTTGTGTATTATCATCACTTGTATTATTTCCACTTCTTCCAACTCTCGATCTAGACAAATCAACCTCATTTCTTCTATCACTATTTGAATTTTGGTATGATGAAGATCTAGTTCCACGTTCTGAGTAAGATCTTGTTCTACTTCCAGAATTTCTTTCTGAATCATTATCTCTCAACCGTGAAACAGGAATGTTTCTATATTTAAAGTCATTATTATAATTATATGGATACCAAGCATACCAATTGTTAATATAAGGTCTGTAATACCAGGGATAATAATACCACGGATTATAATACCAATTATATCTATAGCCTGGCGTTAAATAAAAAAAGGAATCATACCAATAATAACTGTAATACCAGGGATCATTAAATCCAAATGAGAAATATGTAGAAGGATAATAACCCCAATAATAACTTCTATAACCTCTAGAGAAAAAATTATTATCCTCAAATTCTTCATCAGTTGCTAATGAATCTTCATCTTGGTAATTATCTTCGTATGAATTTTCATCATAATCACGATCATAAGTTGCAATTTGTGTATAGCAACCTCCCAAAAATAACATTGGGAATAAAATCAAATGCAAAAATAATCGTTTCATAATAACCTCTTTTTAATGAAGATTTCAAAATTGATGCCGTGAAAAAGTTTCAATATCAGTTAAAAATATAATAAAAAAATTGGCTTGTATAATTTATAATAATGACGTGTTAATTATTATGGACAATTAAAAAATTCCTTTTATATACTGAATAAAAATTCCTCTATCAGCAATATTGGTATTTATTTTTTTATTCTGAATTAAATCTCTAAAATCTAATCCAAGAGTTAAACCATCAGCAATATCAAATCGAAAACCAAAATTTAAATATCCATTACCTTTTCCAAAGGAAATACTTTTATTATCGTTTAAAGCAATGTTGTATTCACCTACAAATGAAATAAATTCACCAATTGTTTTTTCAAAACCAAAAGCTAAATTCAGATCTTTATCATTATCATCACGTTCCAATGAATAATTAATAACAGAATGTAAACTTAAATACCCCAATAATTCATAATTTTTTGATGCTGCTAAAAAAATTCCGGGGGATTTAATTTCATATCTATTTAGTTTTTTATCAAAAATACCTTTGCCTTGTGAATCAAAACCTAATGCAAATGCTGGTAGTAAAATTGTTTCATCTAAAAATCTAAATTTTACATTTAGACCTGGAAGTTTATAAAAATCAATTTTACCAGTTCCGATAATGTTACTACCGCCATATGAAATACCAAAACTAAATCTTTCTAAAACTCCAACTTCTATTTTTGTAATTAGTACACCATAAGGCATCATTTCAAATGTAGCTGAAGAAAAACCTTTGTTAATTACTCCAGCTGTTGGCATATCAACTAAGAATCTATATTCATACTTTGCTGATGTACCACTTATTCCTTGAGAGTAATAATAATTAGTAGCAATAAAAAAAATTAACAAAAATTTCTTCATTATAGTTTTTTCTTAAATGTAGTGCCTGTTTTACTATCTTGTAAAATTATTCCAAGTTCGTTTAATGAATTTCTGATTTTATCCGCCAATTGATAATTTTTTTCTTTCTTTAATTCATCTCTTAATTCAATAATTAATTTAATTAAATCATCTTCTAAAGGTTTCTCTTTATAAAACAATTCTTCAAAACTTATTATTCCCAATACATCATCTAAAGTTGTTTTAATAAAATCTCTTACTTGAACTAATGAAGTATTATTAATTTGATTATTATCAATCAACTTATTGGTATCTTTAATTAATTCAAAAATAACCGCAATAGCTTTTGGAGTATTAAAATCATCATCCATTGAATTTTCAAACTCAGATTTATAGTTCGAAATATTGAAATCAAAAATTTTATCTTGAATTTTATTCACTTCAATTTCAGAATTTAATCTTTGGATAAAATTTTTAATTTTTTCAACACCTTTTTCGGCAGCATCAAGTAAATCATTACTAAAATTAAGCGGACCACGATAATGAGTTTGACAAAAGAAAAATCTGATAGCATCAGCAGAATAATATTTCAATACATCACGTGCAGTAAAAAAATTTCCAAGTGATTTAGACATTTTTTCATTTTGAATATTTAAGAAACCGAAATGAATCCAATACCTAACAAATTGTTTCTCTTTAGCTCCTTCACTTTGTGCTATTTCATTTTCATGATGTGGAAAAATTAAATCATTTCCACCTGCATGGATATCAATTGTATCTCCAAGATGTTTTGAACTCATTGCAGAACATTCAATATGCCAACCCGGCCTTCCTTTTCCCCAGGGGCTATCCCAACTTGGTTCACCTTCTTTTGCTTTTTTCCACAATGCAAAATCTAATGGATTTCTTTTTTGTTCAGAAACTTCTACTCTCGCTCCAATTTCTAACTCATCCAATTTTTTACCACTTAATTTTCCATAATCACTAAATTTTTTAATATCATAGTAAACATCACCATCTATATTATATGCTATACCTTTATCTTCCAATTCTTTAATTAATTGAATCATATCATCAACATGAGCAGTAGCTTTTGGATACTCATTTGCTTTTTTAACTCTCAATTTCTTCAAATCTTCAAAAAACGCATTTGAAAAAAACTCTGAAACTTCTTTAGCAGTTGTATTTTGTTCATTAGCTTTTTTAATAATTTTATCTTCTATGTCTGTTAAATTCATAATAAATTTAACTTGATAATTTTTATACTCAAGATACCTACGAATAATATCGGACATAATAAAAGATCTTGCATTACCGATGTGGAAATAATCATAAACTGTTGGTCCACACATATACATAGTTACAAATGGTGGATTTAATGGTATAAATTCTTCTTTCTTTTTGGTAAGAGTATTAAAAACAATCATTTACATTCTCAATTTTTATTTCAAAAAATAATTAACATAGTTTATAAAAACTAAACATTTATATTTTTTTTTCGATAATCGCCTTTAATTTTTATCAAAAAAATTTCTTTAAAAAAGACTTTGACATCTTTGTAAAACTCACTATTTTTAAGAAGAAAAAAGAATAATATTGTCCATTATCTTTTTTTCTTTTGATGAAAATATTCTTAAAAAACAATGGAGGAATGTTATGTTCCGTAAACTTACAATTCTAAGTATTTCTCTTTTAATGCTAACCGCAACAATTTTTGCTCAAACACCAGTAAAAATAAAATTGGAAGTCTTAGGTGTTTCACCAAGAATGGTTGCAAAATCAACAACTGATATTTATACTGATGCCTCAACCGGATTGAATAATGTTGGTCTTGGTTCATTGGTATATTTAAAAGCTTCAATTAATGGTAAAAAATTTGGAACTGCTGTTGCTTATTCAATTACACGCAGACCATCTGGTTCAACTGCAGCAATAGGAACAGCAAAAGATGTAATTAATGATTCAACTCAGGTAGTTACATTCACACCAGATAAACTTGGTGCATACGAAATAACAATAGCTGATGGTGTATATTCAACAACTGTAACATTAAATTCAGCAAAATATCTTGGATATACTAATTCAGTTGTGAACGGAGTTGACACAAAAGTAACTTGCAAAACTTGTCACTCTACACAAGTTACTGAATTTGAAAAAACCGGTCACGCAGTTGCATTGAAATATCCAATTGATAATTATGCTTCTTTCAGATCTACTTGTATATCTTGTCATACAACAGGATACAATACAAAAACAACAGCAGTTAATGATGGTTTTGATGATTTTACATTTACATTTCCAACAGTAATTGCAACAGGAAATTATGATAAATTACTAAAAGATTTTCCTGATGCAATGAAAAGAGCAAATGTTCAATGTGAAAGCTGTCATGGTCCTGCAAGTGGTCACTTAGGAGCAACAACAGATTTCAGAATTCAGGCAAATTTTGATGCTGATGTTTGTGCATCTTGCCATAATTCAGGTACACATCACTTATTACCAGAACAATGGGAAGCTTCACTTCATAGTGGTGCAACAAGCTATCCAACTGGCGCTGGTAGAGAAGGTTGCGTAAGATGCCATACTGGTTCTGGATTTGCTCAATTTACAAAAGGAATTCCAAGTACAGATCCATATTATGATGTTTCTTATTCACCAATTTCATGTGCAGGTTGCCATGAACCACATAAAGCAACAAATATTTATCAACTAAGAAAAGTTGATGCTGATTTATTGATTGCTGGTGGCAAAACAATGAAAGTTACAACTGCACAAGCTGGAACGGGAACACTTTGTATGAATTGCCATCAATCACGCGCAGAAGCTAATGCTGCATTAGCAGCTTCTATCAGCAGTAGATTTGGTCCACACTATTCTTCACAAGGAGATATTTTCTTTGGTAATAATATGTTAGAATTAGGTGGACAAAAATTATTATCAACAAATCATAAAGGTTATACAAAAGATGGTTGTGTTACTTGCCATATGTTTGGCTTAGCTACACCAACCGATACACAAGGAAATGTTATTAAAGTTGGTGGACATACATTTAGTGTCAAAACACCTGATGGAAAAGATAACATGCCAGTTTGTACTCAATGCCATGGTGGTACTTTCCAATCATTTGCTGATGCAAAATTATTTATTAATGGTTATGGTGATTGGGATGGTGACAAAGTAGTTGAAGGTTTACAGGCTGAAGTTTGGGGAATGATAAGAAAAATTATGGACGAATTAGCAAAATTACCTGGCAATACTTTCAGTACAGAATATGGACAATATGATGCTGCTGGTAAATTTTTACCATTCCCAGTTCCAAAATCAACATGGACAAAAGATCAATTAAGTGCTTATTGGAATGCTATTACTGCTCATAATGATAAGAGTGGTGGTATTCATAATCCTAAATATGTTGTTACTGGTCTTTTAGGTGCAATGAAATTATTGAAATTATCTACAGATATAAGACAAGATGATACTTCAATTCCTGTTACTTATGAACTTTACCAAAATTATCCAAATCCATTTAACCCAACAACTAATATTAAATTTGCTTTACCAAAGAGCGGAAATGTTAAATTAGTTGTTTATGATATTACAGGGAAAGAAGTTTCAACATTAGTTAATAATTATTTGAATGCCGGACAATATACTTTTGAATTCAATGCAAAGAATTTAGCATCTGGTATTTACTTATATAGAATTGAAACTGATAATTTTGTAAAAGTAAATAAGATGATTTTAATGAAATAATAATTATTTAATAATTTAATATTTGAAACCCGCCAGTAATTGGCGGGTTTTTTTATATCCATTTCGGAAAGTGATATATTTAGATAACAATTTTTAGAGAATATGAGAATTGAAAGTGACTCACTAGGAAAATTAGAAATTCCGGAAGATGCATTTTATGGAATTAATTCTTTAAGAAGTTTTAATAATTTCCCATCAAGTGGTGAAAGGGTTCATCCTTATTTAATAAAAGCATATTTACAAGTTAAATTAGCTGCAGCAGAAACAAATTATAAATGTGGACTACTTTTTAAAGAAAAGTATGATGCAATTTCTGAAGCAATAAATGAATTGATAGCAGAAACAGATTCTTGTATTAAAGGGAATTTAAATAGTATTTATGAGAAAATTATTGTAGATCCATTGCAAGGTGGTGCCGGCACTTCTTTGAATATGAATATTAATGAAGTTATTGCAAATACAGCTTTAAAAATTTTAGGTAAAGAGTTAGGAGATTATAATTCAATTCATCCTTTGGATGATGTTAATTTAAGTCAATCAACAAATGATACATTTCCAACTGCTTTGAAAATTGCAGCAATTAATTTGTTAAGAGAACTTCAAGATTCATTTGCAGTTTTACAAAATGCATTACAAAAAAAAGAAAACGAATTTAAAAATGTACTTAAACTTGGCAGAACTCAATTTCAGGATGCTGTACCAATTACTTTAGGTCAAGAGTTTGGCGCTTATGCTCAAGCAATTTCTCGTGACAGATGGCGTCTTTATAATGCTGAAGAAAGATTAAGAAGTGTAAATCTTGGTGGAACCGCAGTTGGAAATTCCATTGCAGCTACAAAAGATTATGTATTAAATGTTAATAACATTTTAAAAAAAATTACCAAGTTACCTATTGCCAAAGGTGAGGATTTAATTGATACAACACAAAATTTAGATGTATTTGTTGAAGTTCATGGAATTGTAAAAGCCGGTGCAACTTCTGTAATTAAAATGTGTAATGATCTTAGGTATTTATCAAGCGGACCACATGGTGGAATTGGTGAAATTAATTTACCACCAATGCAAGCCGGTTCGAGTATTATGCCCGGAAAAATTAATCCTGTTATTCTGGAAAATTCAATACAAATTTGTGAACTGGTAAAAAGCAATGATCTTTTAATTTCCAATTTGGTCTCAAATGGTAATTTAGAATTAAATCCTTTCTTACCTTTAATTGCTCATACTTTATTAAAATCATTTTCACTTTTAAGAGATAGTAATATTAATCTTGCTCAAAAATGTATTGATGGAATAACTGCTAATATTGATAGATGTAAAAGCAATTTAATAAATTCATCTGCAATTGCTGCATTCTTAATTCCAACTTTTGGATATGAAACAATTCAACAAATAGTTAAAGTTGCAGAAACAGATAAAATCAGATTTATCGATGCACTCTACAAAAGCAAATTAATGGATGAAAATGAAGTTTATAATTTATTATTAAAAGAATTAGGAATTAAAATTGAATAAAGTAACACAATCAGAAAGATTACACATTTCATTTTTAGGAAAAAGGAATGTTGGTAAATCTTCTTTAATGAATAAATTTATTGGTCAAGATTTAGTTATAGTAAGTGACATTCCGGGAACTACTACAGATCCGGTAAAAAAATCTATGGAGCTTTTACCATTTGGTCCAGTGGTTTTAATTGATACTGCAGGTATTGATGATGTTGGAGAATTAGGAGAAAAAAGAATTAGCAAAACAATAAAAGTATTAACAGAATCAGATTTTGCAATTATTGTTCTTGATTCACAATCAGAATTAAGTGAGAAAGAAAAAAATCTTTTTGATGAAATCCGGAATTTAGAAATACCTTTCTTGGCTGTAATTAATAAATCTGAGTTAGGTATTAACTTCAAATTAATTGAACAATTAAAATCATTAAGTATTCAATTTCATAGTGTATCATGTTATAAAGAAGAAGGGATCTATGAATTAAAAGAAAAGATTAGTAAACTTTTACCTAATGATGAAGATACTCCTTTAGTGTCAGATTTAATTAAACAACATGATGTTATTGTTCTTGTTGTACCAATTGATTTAGGCGCACCAAAAGGAAGATTAATTTTACCACAAGTACAAACTATTCGAGAATCTCTTGATGTTGATGCAATTGTAATTGTTTCTAAAGATAAAGAATTAAGATCTGCTCTTAATAAATTAAAAGATAAACCAAAATTAGTTGTAACTGATAGTCAAGCAATTATGAGAGTAAATGCAGATGTACCTGATGAAATTCCACTAACAACTTTTTCAATTTTAATGGCAAGATATAAAGGTGATTTAGCAGAATATGTTAAAGGGTTAAAAAAAATTGAAGAATTAAAAAATGGTGATAAAGTTTTAATTGCAGAAGCTTGCACTCATCATGCACAAGAAGATGACATTGGTAAAGTAAAAATACCAAGATGGTTAAGACTACATACAAAAAAAGATTTAGAAATTATTCATGCACAGGGACATGATTATCCAGAAAACTTAAAAGAATACAGTTTAATTATTCATTGCGGTGGATGCATGTTAACTCGTAAAATGATGCAACAAAGAATTAAACAAGCGAAATTTTCCGGAGTACCAATTGTTAATTATGGTGTAGCAATTTCTTATATGCATGGGGCAATTCCCCGTGCATTAGAACCTTTCGCTGAAGCAATAAATGAATGGGAATTATTAAATAAAAATATTTAACAATTAAACAAAAGCATCAACAAAAAAAATCTAAATTTTATCTAAGTTTCTCTAAAAGATTAATAAAATCATCGGGTAGATTAGAATCGAAATATATTTTTTCTTTTTTGTGTGGATGTATAAATCCTAAAGTTTTAGCATGTAAAGCTTGTCGTGGCATTATTTCCAATAAATTATCAACACGTTGTTTAATCTTAGGTAATTCAAAACCATAACAAATTTTTCTTCCACCATAAGTTGGATCACCAAAAATTGGATGTTTAATATGTGACATATGAACACGAATTTGGTGTGTTCTTCCAGTTTTTAATTTTAGTTTAATTAAACTTGTGAATTCATATTCTTCTAAAACTTCATAAAAAGTATGAGCATATTTTCCTTCTTTATCACTAACGGTAAAAATTTTTCTGTCTTTTGAAGAACGGGTAATATTTCCAATTACTTCACCTTTTTGATTTTTAAATTTTCCCCAGCAAACAGCCCAATATTCTCTTTCGATTGTATGATGATAAAATTGTTTTGCAAGCTGTGCGTGTGTCCATTCATCTTTTGCAATTAAAAGCAAGCCACTTGTATCTTTATCAATACGATGAACAATTCCGGGGCGAAATTTATCATCATTTAATTCACTTAACTTTTTTGTATAATGAAGTAAAGCATTTACTAATGTGCCACTGTAATTTCCTAAAGAAGGATGAGCAACCATTCCTGGTGGTTTATTTACAATTAACAAAAATTCATCTTCATAAATAATATCTAGTGGAATATCTTCAGCAATAGTTTCTTCAGGTCGTGGATTTGTTGGGATTGTTAATTCGACTATATCATTTGGTGAGATTTGATAATTTGGTTTAACAAAATTTCCGTTAACTAAAACACAATTAGCTTTTATTAATTTCTGAATTCTTGTACGGGTTGCATTTTCAACAGAGTTTGTCAGAAATACATCAATTCTTTCTTTTTTCTTTCCTTCGGGTACTAAAATTTTAATTTTCTTTTCTGTTACTATCTTCGTCATTATTTTCTTTAATTATACTTTCTTCATCATTTACATTGTCTTTAATTTCAGCTGGATTAATATCATCACTTATTTTTTCTTTTACTTCTTCTTTTGAATGATGAAACAATAAAAGTAAAATTACTCCAATAGTTACAGAAGAATCTGCAATATTAAAAATTGGAAATCTTTCATAGGTATGATTAAAAATAGTGAAATCAAAAAAATCGAAGTTGAAGAAATCTACAACCTTTCCATAAAAAATTGGAGCATAACCATAAAAGACACCATAAAAAGTTCTGTCAATTAAATTCCCAATAGCTCCACCTAAAATTAAAGCAAGAGCAATTCGGACAATTAATTTTTCATTTTTGGATTTATAGAGATAATAATAAATACCAATAGTAGCTAATAATGTAAAAATAGAAAGGAAAAGTTTTGAAGTTTCATTAACATCAATTCCAAAAGCAAGACCGGGATTTTCTACGAAAGTAATTTTAAAGAAATCACCAATTACATTTATACTACTTCCATAATCCATACCTTGATGATGCAAATTTAAGAGAGGAATTGTTCCTCCCTTAACAATAAATTTTGTTATTTGATCTATAAGAACAACGAATAAAGTAATGTATAGAACTGCCAATTAATTATGCCTCACTTATTTTTCATTTTTTGTTTTACTTGTAAACAATGCTGAGTATGAGGAACAGCCATTAATCTTTCTTTTGGAATTAATGGACAAGTTGGGCAAAGATTTTGAGGTTCATCAATACATTCTATACAAATACCATAAGTTCCATTTTCAATTCTTTGGAGTGCGTCATCAAGATAACCTAAAAATTTATTTTCTCGTTGTGCCCATAGATATAATTTTTCTCTTTCCATCGCATCGGTTCCCTGCTCTGCCATATGTAATGAATAGGGAGAATTTTCATTTACATATTGACCTGTAGATGGATCCATCATCTGATCTTTCAATGCTTGTAATTGTTCGATAATCTCATTTCTTTTATCAAGAATTACTTTTTTAAATTCATCAAGTTCTTTTTTTGTATAACCAACAATTTTCTTTACTTTTTTTGTTGGAGAAATCACTTCTACATGTTTTGGTTTGGGAGTTTTAGAAGCAGTTTCTTTTTTCTTTGGTGCAACTTTTTTAACTACATCCTTTTTGATTACCTTTTTCTCTTTTGAAACTTTCTTAGAAGCTGCTTTTGGTTTGCTTGCTGCTTTAGTTGTTTTTGCTTTTGGTTTAGCAGCAGTTTTTTTTGTATTAGTTTTTTTAACAGCTTTTTTCGCCATTAACTCCTCCAACTTTATAAAATTTATATTTTCTTAATAATAATTTTACAATTAAAATCACCAATTTGAAAATCTTGTTCAAATCCATTTAATTCAGAATTATAATTTATTTCATCAGCTAAAACTTCGTTGGCAATATAATCATTAAATTTATTTAAGTAGTCAAATAATTTTTCATCAGAAAAGTAGTTTACAATTATTCTATCTACAACATCAAAGTTTGCATCTTTTCTCATGTTTTGAATTCGATTTACAAATTCTCTTGCAAAACCTTCAGCAATTAAATCTTCATTTAATTCAGTATCAACAGCAACAGTAACACCCTCTTCACTTTCAACCAACCAACCTTCAATTTCGTGACTTACAATTTCAATATCTTCTCTGCTAATTTTTACTTTTTCATTTTCAATTGTTAATTCAAGCTCTCCATCTTTTTCAATTTTAGAAATTGAATTACTGTCTAATTCTTTTATTGCTGTAGTTAATGATTTTACGAGTTTACCAAATTTAGGTCCGATAACCTTAAAATTTGGTTTTGCAGTTTTATTGACAATTGATGAATCATCATCAAGTATAATTAATTCTTTTATGTTTACTTCATCAAGAATAACATCTTCCATTTTATGTAGAGCATCACGTTTAGATTTATCAATTGCTACCATCATCTTCAGTAATGGTTGCCGAACCTTTAAATTATTTTTAGCTCTGATAGATCTTGTTAAATAAACTACTCTTTGAGCAATTTCCATTTTTTCTTCTAGTTCAGAATCAACAAACTCTGCAGATGGAATAAAAGCTAAATGAACAGATTCATAATTTTCTTTTTTGGTTACACTATTCAGATTCTGAAATAATTCTTCAGAAATAAATGGCGCGAAAGGAGCAGCTAATTTTGTAACCGTTAGTAAACATTCATATAAAGTTTGATATGCAGAAAGTTTATTTGCATTAACTTCTGATTTCCAGAATCTTCTTCTACTTCTTCTAACATACCAATTTGAAAGTTGATCAATTGTAAAGTTTGATACTTGTCTTGCTGCTTTAGTAACATCGTATGCTTCCATTAATTCAGAATATTCTTTCAACAATGAATGTAATTTTGAAATTATCCATCTATCAATTTCGGGTCTTTCGTTGTATGGAATAATTTCATCACTCATATCAAATTTATCAATGTTAGCATATAGTGCAAAGAAATTATATGTATTAACTAAAGTACCAAAAAATTTACGTTGAACTTCAACAATTCCATCTTCATCAAAAAGAGTTGGTTTCCATGGTGGTGAAGTTGTAACTAAATACCAACGAGTTGCATCAACACCATATTTATCGAACATTAAAAATGGATCAACAACATTGCCTCTGCTCTTGGACATTTTTAATCCATTTTTATCTAAAATTAATTCGTTAACAATTAAATTTTTATAAGCCACATTGTCGAAAACCATAGTTGCAATTGCATGCAAAGTATAAAACCAGCCACGTGTTTGATCAATTCCTTCACAAATAAAATCTGATGGGAAATTTGATTCAAATATTTCTTTATTTTCAAATGGATAGTGCCATTGAGCAAAAGGCATTGCTCCACTATCATACCACACATCAATTAATTCCGGAGTGCGTGAATAAATTTTTCCATCTTTTTCAAATTTAACTTCATCAACAAATGGTTTATGTAAATCAATTTCTTCATTTGATAAATCTTTGACAGATATTTTTTTCCCATCTCTTTCAACAAAACCTTCTTTCAGTTCATCAATTGAACCAACAACAATCATATCACCATCATCATTTAGCCAAATAGGGAGTGGAGTTCCCCAATAACGATCACGTGAAAGAGACCAATCTTTATTTTCTTCTAACCAATTTCCAAAACGACCGGATCCAACTTCAGGCGGACACCAATTTATTGTTTTATTTAATTCAATCATTCTTTTTGCAATTTCGGTTGTCCGTATGTACCAGCTATCTCTTGCATAATAAATTAAAGGATTATCACAACGCCAGCAATGAGGATAAGAGTGTGTATAATCATTTCCATAACGATAAATTAATCCTCTTTCTCTCAGGTTTTTAATAATATCTGGATCAGCACCTTTTTCTTCGTGTGTTTGAAATTGAATTGTTTTAACTAAGCGACCAGCAAAATCTGTAACCTGTTCGGTGAAGCGTCCGCTTTTTGTAACCGGTTGAATAAATGGTAGATCATATTTTTTAGAAACTTCATAATCATCTGCTCCAAATGCAGGTGCAATATGAACTACACCTGAACCATCTTCAGTGCTTACAAAATCACCTGCTATTACATACCATGCTTTTTTATCTACAGGTATATAATTAAACAATGGTTCATATTCTTTTCCTAAAAGATCTTTTCCTTTTAATTCTTCAAGAGTTTCATATTCTTCTTTTATTACTGAAAGTCTTGCTTTTGCTAAATATAGAATTCCATGTTTTTCTAAATTTATTTTTACATAATCAATTTCTTCACCAACAGCTAACGCAACATTAGAAATCAAAGTCCAGGGTGTTGTAGTCCAAACTAAAATGCTTGCATCTTCATTTTTCAATTTGAATTTTACATACACATTTGGATCGTTTACTTCATCATAACCTAAAGCAAGTTCGTGTGATGAAAGGGGTGTTTCGCAATGTGGACACTGAGGAACTATTTTAAATCCTTTATAAATTAATCCTTTTTTATAAAGTTCTTTAAGAGACCACCAGACTGATTCTATATATTCATTTGTACAAGTGATATATGCTTCATCAAGATTAATCCAATAACCCATTCTTTCAGTTAAAGTACGCCATCCTTCTTTCATTTCAATATGGTGGTAAACTAATTCTTTTGCTTTCTTATTAAATTCTGCCACACCATATTTTTCTATATCACTTTTTTGAGAAAAGTCTAATTCTTTTTCCAATGCAATTTCAATTGGTAAACCATGAGTATCCCATCCTGCTTTACGATGTACCTGATAACCAGTCATTGTTTTGTAACGGCAAACTAAATCCTTCAATGTTCTTGCCATTACGTGGTGAATTCCGGGTCTTCCATTTACTGTTGGCGGACCTTCATAAAAAGTGAAAGTTTTATTTTCATTTCTTGTTGAAATACTTTTTTCAAAAATTTGATTTTCTTTCCAAAATTTTAATATCGATTCTTCGATCTTTGGATAATTAATTTTTTCATCAAATTGTTTAAACATATTTATCTCTGAATTTGTTATTAATTATTCTTCATCTTTTTCATATTGTTTTAATAATTCTCTTTCTGTTTGAATGAATTCTTTTAATCTTCTTTCAACCTGATTTTTTCTATCAATCATATCATTCAAATTTTTTTGAACTTCAAACAACATTTTATCAGCTTTCAGTTTTGCTTCTTCAATTGCTATTTGTGCTTCTCTTTGTGCATTTAATAAAGCTTTCTTTACATCATCTTCTTTATTTGTGTTCTTTGCTAATTCTTTTTGAAGAATTAATAACTCACAAACTACCATTCCAAAAAAAGACATCGAACCAAGTGTAATATTTCTTAATATAAATAAAACTAAACTTTCAACTAATAAATCATTTAGACCAAAATATTCTTTAAATAAAGTAACCAGTATAATGCTAAATACAGATGAAGCAACGATTACAGAAAAAATAATTTTCCCGCCAAAATTATAACCAAGTGTTTTGTTAGTTAACCAACCAATTGCAAATGCAAATACTGATAACACAAACCAAACAGAAAAATTTTGAAAGCCAGCTTTGAATAAATCTGTATTTAAAAAATTTGAAGCTATTAATAAAACAGCCAACAAAGCTGGAGTTGCATAATATATTTTTTTTATTTCTTTCACAGTTTTTTAATCACTTCTTTCATTATTAATGTCATTTTTGGTTCTGCTGTCATTGCTGTTTCTATTATTTCTTTAACATCAACTGCTTTTAATGAATCCGGGAAACATTCATCTGTAATTATACTAAATCCCAAAACTTTTATTCCCATATGATTAGCGACTATATTTTCCGGAACAGTTGACATACCAACAACATCAGCACCGATGTTTCTTAAAAATCTATATTCAGCTTTGGTTTCTAAGTTTGGACCTGGTACTGCAACATAAACACCTTTTTGAACTTTTATTTTGTTTTCAATTGCAACTTCTTCAGCAAGTTCAATTAATTTATAATCATATGGTTCACTCATATCAGGGAAACGTGGTCCAAGTTCATCTTCATTTTTTCCAATTAAAGGATTATCACCAAGAAGATTAATATGATCTGTGATAATCATAATATCTCCACGTTTAAATTGTGGATTCATTCCACCACATGCATTGGAAATTAAAAGTGTTTTAACGCCTAAAAATTTCATAACACGAACAGGATATGTAATTTGTTGCATAGTATATCCTTCGTAGTAATGAAATCTTCCTTGCATAGCAACAATTTTTTTACCGTTGATTTTTCCTAATATTAATTTTCCTTTGTGCGATTCAACGGTTGATAATGGGAAATGTGGTAGAAGTGAATAATCAATTTCATGTTCAATTTCAATTTCATTAACAAGACCACCCAAACCTGTTCCTAAAATAATTCCAATTTCAAAATTGTCATTCGTATAATTTCTGATTACCTGAAGTGTTTCATTAATTTTTTGAATTAGTTCACTCATAATAATTTCTCTAATATGTCATCAACATTAATTTCTGGTTGTTCAGATTTTTCTTCTGCTTTTGTTTCATTTTCTTTTTTCTTAACTGAAGTATCAATTGATTGAACATCAAGTTCTAATGCAGCTGCTTGTGTTTCAATCAATGATTTTATTCGTGCAATTAATAGTTTTTTTTCTTCTCTTAGCTTTAAAACAGAATCTCTTATTTTATTAGCATTTTCTTTTGCATTTTCAATCATTTGAGCTGCTTTAAGTTCAGCTTCTTTAATTATTAATGCTGTTTGTTTTTTAGTCGATTCAACTACTTTAGTTGAATTTTCAGTTGCATTCAGTAAAGCTGTTTGTAAATTTTTTTCTATTCTTTTGTATTCTTTTAATTGTTCTTCACTCCGTTCTAATTCTGTTTTTAATTTTTCGTTTTCAGATATAAGTCTTTCAAATTCATCAGATAGTTTTTCAAGAAAAGCTTTTACTTCATCTTTATCATAACCTCTAACAGTTCTGTTAAACTCTTGACTTTTAATTCCGAACGGTGTGAATTTCATAAATACACCTTTTTAATTATAATTTCTTTCACCAAAAATAGCTGTTCCGATTCTTAACATTGTTGAACCTTCTTCAATTGCAATTTCAAAATCATTTGTCATTCCCATAGACAATTCTTTAAGATTATGACCACAACTATTTATTTTATCTTTTAGCATCCTCAGGTTTGAAAAACTTTTTCGTATCGAAATCTCATCTTCAGTAAAAGGCGCCATGGTCATTAAGCCAACAACTTCTAAATTTTTTTTTGATTTACAAAATTCAATTAGTTCAAAAACTTGTTCTTCGGTTTGTAAACCAAATTTACTTTCTTCATCTGATGTTTTCACTTCTAACAAAATTTTTTGCAGCTTATTTATTTTTTCTGCTTTTGTATTTATTTCATCTGCTAACTTTTTTGAATCAACTGAATGAATATATTCTGCATGATTAATTACATATTTTACTTTATTTGTTTGAAGATGCCCGATAAAATGCCAAATTAAATTTAATTTAATTTGCTCTGCCTTTTGTTTTAATTCCTGAGCTTTATTTTCTCCAAAGTTTATTAAACCATAATTAAATGCATCAGAAATAATCTCTATAGATTGTGTTTTACTGACTGCAATTAAATTAATATCCGAGAAATTTCTTCCACTTCTAAAACACACATTTTGAATCTTATCAATTACTATTTTTATATTATTTTCTAACATAATTCAAAAATGAGGGTGAAAATCTATTTGATTGAGCTATAAAAGTCAATTAAAATTATTTCTAAATTTTGAGATAAAAAAAGGTTGAAACATTGATATAAATATCAAAATGAATCAACCTTGAAATTCAAAAAACAATAATATTAACTACAACCTGTTGTAGCTCCACATGTATTACATTTCAAGCAAGTTCCATTTCTAACCATAGTCATGCTTTGGCATTCTGGACATATATCGCCAGTATATCCTGCTTCCCTTGCTTTCATAACTTTTTGAT
Organism: Melioribacteraceae bacterium; assembly: GCA_026417375.1. Lineage (GTDB taxonomy): Bacteria > Bacteroidota > Ignavibacteria > Ignavibacteriales > Melioribacteraceae > Stygiobacter. The sequence goes on from JAOADJ010000031.1 coordinate 140,911, forward strand.
GATGAGATAAAACATTATTTACAGATTGTGCCTGAACATCTAATTTTATTTTTTCAACTGGTACAAACGTATCTTCAGGTTCAAATGTTCTTTCACTAACTATTTCTTCACTAATGTAATCAGGTTCGACAGATAAATATCCATGTTTGTTTTTTTCATCATCATCAACATGTGCAAGATCATTTCTTCCTAAATAAGTTACAGCTAATTCTCTGAAAATATAATCAATCACTGATGTTGACATTTTAATTCTTTTATGACCACTTACAACACCACTTGGTTCAAAACGAGTGAATACAAATGCATCAACAAATTCTTCGAGTGGAACACCATGTTGTAAACCTAATGAAATTGATATTGCAAAACAGTTTAGTAAACTTCTAAATGCTGCACCTTCTTTGTGCATGTCTATAAAAATTTCTCCGAGTTGACCATTTTCATATTCACCAGTTCTAAGGTAAACACTTTGACCATTTATTTTAACTTTTTGCGTATATCCTGTTCTGCGATCCGGTAATTTTCTTCTTTTTGCTATATATCTGTGAATAATTTTTTCAGCAATTTTCACAATATCATTCTGCTCTTTCTTTTCAATTAAATCCTCAACTTCATCTTCTGAAATTGTATTTAATGGTTGTGAAAGTTTTGAACCATCACGATAAAGTGCATTTGCTTTTACACCTAATTTCCAGGATAGCATATAAGCATTTTTAACATCTTCAATAGTAGCATGATTTGGTAAATTTATTGTTTTAGAAATAGCACCGGAAATGAATGGTTGAGCTGCAGCCATCATATTGATGTGTGCTTCTGGTCTGATATATCTTGTTCCTTTTTTACCACATTTATTAGCACAATCAAAAACCGGGTAATCTTCATATTTCAAAAATGGGGCACCTTCTATTGTCATCGTTCCACTTACATAATCATTTGCAGATGCAATTTCTTCTCTTGTAAATCCAAGTGCAGTTAATAAATCAAAATTGAAATCATTAATTTGTTCTTCTGTGAATCCAAGTTTATTAATCAAAAATTTTTCACCCAATGTATATTTATTAAATGCAAAAGTAATATCAAAAACAGATGGAAGAACAGCTTCCAATTTATTTAATGCTTCATCTGTAAATCCTTTTGATTTTAGAGATTCATGATTTATATGTGGGCATCCGATTAATGTTCCTGCACCTTTTGCATATTTTACTATTTCTTTTATTTGTTCATCATTGTAACCTAATTTTTTTAAAGCTGGTGGAATTGATTGATTTATAATTTTAAAATATCCTCCACCTGCTAATTTTTTGAATTTTACTAATGCAAAATCTGGTTCGATACCTGTTGTGTCGCAATCCATTACTAATCCAATTGTACCGGTTGGAGCAATAACTGTAACCTGAGCATTTCGAAAACCGAATTTTTCACCCATTTCGAGTGCAATATCAGAATCTTCACGGGCTGCCTTTAATAAGTCTGAAGGACAATACTCGGGACTGATACCAACTGGTAAGATTGTTAAACCTTCATATTCTTCTTTTGGAACATTATAAGCTGCTCTTCTATGATTTCTGATTACTCTTAACATTGGTTCTTTATTTTCTTCATAACGTGGAAATGCACCAAGTTCTTTAGCCATTTCTGCAGAAGTAGCATAAGCTTTCATGTGCATAATTGCAGTCAAAGCACCGGCAATAGCAAAAGCTTCTTTACTATCATATGCAATTCCTTGTCTCATTAATAAAGAACCAAGATTAGCATAACCTAATCCTAAAGTTCTAAATTCATAACTTTTTTGAGCAATTTCTTTAGATGGATACTGTGCCATTAAAACACTTATTTCTAAAACAATAGTCCACAAACGGGTTGCATGCCTGTATGCTTCAATATCAAACTTATGAGTTTCATCATCATAGAATTTAACTAAATTTAATGAAGCTAAATTACAAGCAGTATCATCTAAAAACATATATTCACTGCAAGGATTTGATGCTCTAATTTTTCCACTATTAGTACATGTATGCCATTCATTAATTGTTGTATCAAACTGTAAACCCGGATCTGCACTTGACCACGCTGCAAATGCAATTTCATCCCAAAGGTGACGCGCTTTTAATGTTTTGGATGGTTTTGGATTTCTTCCATCTTTAGCAGCTTTTCTTAATTCAGTTCTCCAATATAAATTCCAGTCACTATCTTTAATTACTGCATTCATAAATTCGTTTGTAACACGAACTGAATTGTTTGAATTTTGACCCGCTACAGTTGCATAAGCTTCACTATTCCAATCTTCATTATAAACAGGAACTTCAATTGATCTGAACCCTAATTTTGCGAGATTAATTACTCTATCAATATAATTTTCCGGAATATGAACCTGACGTGCTTCTAAAATAGCTTTTCTTAAATATTGATTAGTTCTTTTGTTGAATCTGTCATTTTCAGGATGTTCTGAATAACATGCTTTCATTATGTTATTCAAATGGAAATTAAGAAGTTTAGATCCGGCAACTAAAGCAGCAACTTTTTGTTCTTCAATTACTTTCCAGTTTATATATTCTTCTATATCCGGATGGTCAATATCAAGTGTTACCATTTTTGCAGCACGACGAGTAGTTCCACCACTTTTAATAGCTCCAGCAGAACGATCTCCGATTCTTAAGAAAGACATTAATCCAGAAGATTTACCACCACCACTTAATGGTTCATTAATTCCACGAAGGTCAGAAAAATTACTACCTGTACCGGAACCATATTTAAATAATCTTGCTTCGCGAACCCATAAATCCATAATGCCGCCTTCATTTACAAGATCATCTTTAATTGATTGAATAAAACAAGCGTGTGGTTGTGGATGTGTATATGCATCTTCTGCCTTTGTTAATACTCCGGTTTTAAAATCAACATAATAATGCCCTTGAGCTGGTCCGTTTATACCATAAGCCCAATTTAAACCAGTGTTAAACCATTGTGGAGAGTTAGGTGCACACATCTGATTTGCCAACATAAACATTTGTTCATCATAAAAAGCCTTAGCATCATCTTCAGTATCAAAATATCCTGCTTTCCAACCCCAATAAGTCCACGTACCTGCTAAACGATGAAAAACTTGTCTTGAATCTGTTTCTCCATTAAATCTGTCTTTTTCCGGAAGTTCATCTAACTTTGGATCAGCTTTACTTTTTTGCAACCACTCAGGTATTCCTTCTTCAGGAATTTTAACTAATAATTTTGGTACTCCTGCTTTACGAAAATATTTTTGTGCTATTATATCTGTTGCTACCTGCGACCAATTTTTTGGTACAAGTACATCTTCCATATAAAAAACTTTTGAGCCATCTGTGTTTTTAATTTCAGAAGTTCTTTTTACAAACTCAATGGATTGTAAAGGATCCTGTCCCTCTTTAGTAAAAAGACGACTAATCTTCATTGAAAATTCCTTTAATTTTAGAATTCAAAAATTTATGTTAACTAAAATTTATTTTTTGAGAGTTTTAGTATTCAAACTCTTTGAGAGGTTAAGAGCAACTTAAATAAAAAATTTTTTTTAAGCAATTGTATTAATGCTTAACTCGAAAATTGTCTTATAGTTTTATTGTAAATTTGTGAAGCAATATAAAGAAATATTTTTATAAGAAAATATTGTTTTTTGTATTATTTTTTTTAAGTAAATATCAAATCACATTTATGAGGAATATATGAAAATTGAAAGGTCAGCTGGAATTTTACTTCACCCAACATCTCTGCCTGGTAATTTCGGGATTGGAGATTTAGGTCCATCAGCATATCATTTTGCAGATTTTTTAGAATCGGCTGGACAAACATTATGGCAAGTTTTTCCTTTAGGTCCAACTGGTTATGGAGATTCTCCATATCAATGTTTTTCTGCTTTTGCCGGAAATCCTTTATTAATAAGTCCCGAATTACTTTTAGAGGAAGGATTGCTTTCTAAAAATGATATTGAAAAGACTCCTTATTTTAATCCACATAAAATTGATTTTGGGAAATTAATTGAATATAAAAATGACTTATTGAGAAAAGCATATTTTAACTTCAAAACTTCAATTAAGATTGAAGATGTTTGTAAAAATTTTTGTGAAGAAAATAGTTTTTGGTTAGATGATTATACTTTATTTATGGCTGCTAAAAATTATCATCATGGAGTTTTATGGACTCAATGGGATAAGTCAATTGCATTTAGAAAAGAACTTGATAAGTGGAAAGAAATTTTACATGATGAAATAAACTATCAAAAGTTTTTACAATTTTATTTCCATAAACAATGGAGTAGCTTAAAGCAATATGTCAATAGTAAAGGAATAAAAATCATTGGGGATCTTCCAATTTTTATTGCTTATGATAGTGCTGATCTTTGGGCTAATAAAAATTTATTTTCTGTAAATGAAAATGGAATTTTAGAAAAAGTTGCTGGAGTTCCACCTGATTATTTTAGTGAAACAGGACAGCTCTGGGGAAATCCACTTTACCGATGGAAAGAAATGGAAAAAGATAATTTTTTATGGTGGCGAAGAAGAATTTCAACTTTATTAAAACTTGTTGATATTGTTAGAATTGATCACTTCAGAGGTTTTGATGCATATTGGGAAATTCCTGGTGATGCTGAAAATGCAATTAAAGGAAGATGGGTTAAAGCACCTGGCTATAAATTATTTAATGCAATAAAAAATGAAATTGGTGAATTGCCAATTATTGCAGAGGATTTAGGAGTTATAACTGATTCAGTTGAAGAATTAAGGGATCATTTTGGTTTTCCCGGAATTAAGATTTTACAATTTGGTTTAGGCGCAGATGGTGATAAAAAATTTCTTCCACATAATCACATTAAAAATTGTGTTGTTCATACTGGTTCACATGATAATGAAACCACAAAAGGATTTTTAGAATCGGAAAAGAAAAAGAATTCCGGAATTTATGAATGGGCTCAGAAATATTTGAATTATTATGGTGATGATATGACATTTGAATTAATTAGAACTGCTTATGCTTCACCAGCAAATATATGTGTAATTCCAATGCAAGATATTTTGAACCTTGGAAACGAGGCAAGAATGAATTTTCCTGGAAAGCTTGGTGGTAATTGGACCTGGAGATTTACATGGGATCAGATTCATCAAAATTTAGCATCAACGTATAAAGAAATGACAGTAATGTATGAAAGACCACCTGTTAAGAAAAACCAAAATGCAATAATTGAGGTTGAAGAAGAATAATTAATTTTAATTATGGGTTGTTCAAAGTTTATTTTTTTATAAATAGAAAATATTTTTTTTGAACAACCCTTATTTATTTATTTTTTGTTTAATTCTCTTTCAATTGCTGAAATTAATTCTTCACTTTCTGGTTTTGTTTTACTTCTAAATCTTGAAACAATTTCACCATTTTTATCAATGAGAAATTTTTCAAAATTCCATTTAATATCACCTTTATCAACATTTTTGCTATTAATTAATCTTTCATAAAGTATTGATTTATCTTTTCCAAGTACTTTTATTTTATCGAACAATGGAAATGAAACATTATAATTTGTTGAGCAAAATTCTTTTATTTCTTCATTAGTACCCGGTTCTTGAGCTCCAAAATCGTTGCAAGGGAAAGCTAAAACTTCAAAACCTTTTGATTTATATTTTTCATAGATTTTTTGCAATCCTTCGTATTGAGGTGTATAACCACACTTGCTTGCAACATTTACAATTAATAAAACTTTACCTTTATAATTAGAAAGTTTTACTTCTTTTCCATTAATATCTTTAACTGATAGATCAAGAATATTGTTAGAAGTTTCTTCTTGTTGTTTAGGATTTAATTTTGCAGAGATTTGAGTAGTAAATAAAATTGCAAAGCTTGAGATAATACTTATTAATCTTTTCATTTTTAAACCTTTTATTAGGAGAACAAAAAAGAATATACTCTTAGTTCCAAATAAAATTTTTCAGATAAATTTTTGAAGAGAAAAAATTGTCACTCTCTAAAAATTAAAGAGTGACAATAAATTTTATTAATCAGCCATTAGGCATGCAATAGCAGCAGTGTTTACAATATCATCAACACTACAACCACGAGATAAATCGAAGAATGGTTTTATCAAACCTTGATTGACCGGACCGATTGCTTCGGCACCACCTAATCTTTGAGCAATTTTGTATCCAATGTTACCTGCATTTAAATCTGGAAAAACTAAAACATTTGCACGCCCAGCAACATCACTACCCGGAGCTTTTTTCTTACCAACATTTTCAACGATTGCCGCATCAAATTGTAATTCGCCGTCAACTTTCAAATCAGGTTTTCTTTCTTTGACTAATTGAGTTGCAGTGCGAACTTTATCAACTAATTCATGTTCTGCACTTCCTTTTGTAGAAAAAGATAACATTGCAACATAAGGTTCTTCACCAGTAAGTTTTTTATGATTTTCAGCAGTTGAAATTGCAATATCCGCAAGCTGACTTGCATCTGGATTGGGATTAACTGCACAATCGGCAAAACTATAAACTTTATCAGGATAAGCCATTAAAAAGAAACTTGAAAGTATTGAAATACCTTTTTGAAGACCGACACAAAATATTGCTGCACGTGTTACATCTGCTGTTGTAGCAAATGAACCAGCAACACTACCATGAGCTAATCCTTCACGAACCATCATTCCGGCAAAGAATATGTCTCGTTTAACTGTTTCTCTTGCTTGTTCAATTGTTACACCTTTATGTTTTCTTAAATTGAAAAAGATGTTTGCAAAGTCACTTAATTTTTCTGATTTCTCCGGATCAATAATTCTTATTCCTTGAAGATCAACATTTAGTTTTTTTGCATCGTCTCTAATTTTTTCTTCATTACCTAAAGTTATTATTGAAGCAACTTTTTCTTTTGTCAAAATTTCTGCTGCTTTTAATACTCTTTCATCGTGAGATTCTGGTAGTAAAATTGTTTTTTTTCTTTGAGATGCTTTTTCTCGAATCTGATTTAATAATTCAATTTCTGCCATAAAATTACCTTTTTTTTGTACGCAAATATAAAGAAATCTTATCTGGATTTTTTATTAGTTGTTTGAATTTGATTTAATATTTATGAATATTTTAATTGATTAAAAACAATTCTTTATGGAAAAGAAAAAAAATTATTTTTGGTTATTAAGTAGTTTAATAAGTATAACTTTGATTGTTATTTCTTTTGTTTTTCTAAAAAATTCATTAGTTATTTTAATTACATCTATTCTGATCGCATTTATATTTAAACCTATAGTTGATTTTTTAGAAAAGAAAAAAGTACCAAGAAGTATAAGTGTATTATTAATATTTTTCATTTGTTTTTTAGTTCTATTCTTGAGTTTATACTTTTTAATCCCTCAATTAATAAATCAGTTTAATCATTTATTGGAAAATTTAAGTGAAGAAAAAATTCGTTTATTACTAGCGAATATTGAAAAAAGTTTGACTTCAAAATTTCCTTTTCTAACACAAATTGATTTAACTGGACAGCTCGCTAAATTATTAAACAATTTACTGATAAGTGTAACTAATAATATTTCAAAATTATTTATGAATTTATTTTCCTTTATTGCATTACTATTCATAATACCATTTATTACTTTCTTTTTATTAAAAGATAGCAAAATATTAGTAGAAGGTTTTTTGAATTTAGTTCCCAAAAAATATTTTGAACTTGCTAAATATGTAGTACCTAAAACTACTCATCAATTAAGCAGATATGTTCGAGGATGGATTTTAGATGCTTTTATTGTTGGGCTTTTCATTGGTATTGGTTTATCAATTTTAGGTATTAATAATTCTATATCAATAGGTTTTATTGCAGGTGTAGGACATTTAATTCCATATTTCGGACCAATTATTGGCGGAATTCCAGCATTAATAATTTCTTTAATTCAATATGAAAATTTTTCAATGCTTCCTGCTTTAATAATTTTATTTACTATTGTTTATTCTTTCGATAACGGATTTATTCAACCGAAAATATTTTCAAAAAGTACAGATCTTCATCCTGTAGTGATTATTTTTTTGATATTAATTGGAAATGAATTACTTGGTTTATTAGGAATGTTAATTGCAATTCCTTCAACTACTGTAATAAAAACTATTATTAAAGAAGTTAAAAACGGATTAGAAATTTTAAAATTAAAAGAGAACTGAAATGCAAATTCAATTTATTGGTGCGGCTCAAACAGTTACCGGCTCAATGCATTTAATTAGAACTAGTGAATCTAATTTTTTACTTGATTGTGGAATTTTTCAAGGTAAAAGAAAAGAAGCATTTGAAATAAATAGAACATTTAGTTATTTCAATCCAAAAGAAATTGACTTTGTAATTTTATCTCATGCTCACATTGACCACTCTGGTAATTTACCAACACTTGTTAAAAATGGATTTGAAGGAAATATTTATTCTACTTTTGCAACCAGAGATTTATGCACAATTATGTTACAGGATTCTGCTCATATTCAAGAAAAAGATGTTGAGTTTGTAAACAAGAGAAGAAAAAAGCATGGGAAAAATTTATTTGAACCTTTATATGTTATTGATGATGCACTTAATACATTAAAAAGATTTATTGCAATCAATTATCATTTTGAATTTAAGATTACACCAAATATATCTGTAACCTTTTTCGATGCGGGACATATTCTTGGTTCATCAATTGTTTATCTGAGGATAAAAGAAAATGGGAAAATTTATCATATTGGTTTTTCTGGTGATTTAGGAAGACCAAATCTTCCGATTTTAAGAGATCCGGAATTAATTCCACCTGTTGATTATTGGATTACAGAAAGTACATATGGTGGAAAAAGTCATCATAACCCACTTGACTCTGAAAAACATTTAGAAGATGTAATCAGAATAGCTAAACAAAATAAAAGCAAAATCATAGTTCCCGCTTTTAGTGTCGGAAGAACTCAAGAAATTGTTTATGCATTACATAGAATTTTTGATAGAAATGAAGAAGAAAGAATTCCGGTTATTGTAGATAGTCCATTAGCTGTAAATGCAACAGAAGTATTTAGATTGCATCCAGAATGTTTTGATAAAGAAGCAAATGAATTTATTCATAAGAATGAAGACCCATTTGGATTTAATAAATTGATTTATATTAAAGATGTAGAAGATTCAAAAAAATTAAATGACATCGAAGGTCCATGCTTTATAATTTCAAGTTCAGGTATGGCTGAAACGGGAAGAATTTTACATCACATTGCAAATAATATTGAAGACCAGAAAAACATAATTTTAATTGTTGGATATGCAGCAGAAAACACATTAGCAAGGAAACTAATTGATGGTGAAAAACAAGTAAATATTTTTGGTGAACCTTATAATGTAAAAGCTAAAATTATTGTATTAGATTCTTTTAGTGCTCATGCTGATAAAGATGAATTATTTAATTACACTGATAGAATTGATAAAAAATTATTAAAAAAAATATTTTTAGTTCATGGTGAAATTGAGCAGCAAAATATTTTTTATAAAAGATTAATAGAAAGTGGTTTTGATAATGTTGAAATACCACAGCGTGGACATATTGAAACTTTATAAATTATTTATTTTGATTTTATTATTTGGTTGCAGAGAAAACGATATTATTATTTCTGAGGATTTTTCTGTTCCACAAATTCCAATGGGATTTAAAATCTATGGAGCTTTCGATGGACAAATTGGACTTGAGTGGATTCCAAATAATTCTTCAGATTCATATTTAATTTACAGAAGTGTTAACGATACATTAAATTTTACTCTTATTAAAATCACAAACGATAAATTTTTTGTTGATACAAATCTTGAATATAATTTATTGTACTTCTACAAAATTAAAGCAAGAAGCAGAAATAATAACGAAAGTGGATTTACAAAAATTGTATCGGCAAAACCAATTAATTTATATGCACCAACAAGACCTATAATAAATTCTATTTCATCTTTAAATAAAATTGGCAACCTGTCAATAACAATTAAATGGACACAACTTATAGATACAGATATTAGCTATTATGAAATTTTTCGTGACACTACTGAACTTTTTTATAATATGGATGAACCATATAGTAAAGTTAATACAACAATCTTTGAAGATAAATTAAATCTTAAACCTCTTAAAAATTATTTTTACAGAATAAAAGCTGTTGATAAAGGGGGCTTGAAAAGCCAGGCAACATCAACTGTTAATACAAAAATTCTTGATTTACCTAAACAAACATTTCCATTAAATAATACTATAATTAATAAGTTAAATGAATATAAATTTATAACATCCTCAGAAAATGCAAATTATAAAATATATCTTTACGAAAATGATACTGATCTTTTAATTAATGAAATATCAATCAATTCTAATAAAGTAAAAGAAGAAATTTCTGTACCTATGAATATTAACTTAATTGCAGGAAGAAAATACAAATGGAGAATATTAGCATTTATGCAAAACTCAAATGAACCAAATTGCTTAACTGATTATTATAATTTTACAATAGCTCCATAATGAAAAAAAATATTTTATTGATAATATTATTTTATTCAATTTGTTATTCGCAACAATCAAAAGATAGTCTTACCTTCAGTTCAAAATATTACTCAGATAAGTATTTAATTAATTCTTTCAATAAGCAATTAAACACAAATTTTTATTCTATTAATTTCAAACATTCCATTAATTATAATAAATTTTTTATCGGGTTTAATGAACAATTTAATTCAACAATCGTTTCTACAAATTTAAAAAACATAAAAGATGAACATACACTTAACTCTCTTTCTTTATATACTTTAAATGATAAAACAAAAATTGGATTTTATTTTAACAATAATATTTATAATGATGATAGAAATATTGGATTAAATAAAGCATCTATTCTAAATTCAATTTTCTTAGTTGATTATTCACCTTTAACTAAAATAAATATTGTACCATTTTTGGGATTTGAACAAAATAATCAGTTAAATGAAAAAGATAATGGTTTTGTTTATGGTTTCGAGACAAATACAGATGATTTTAATTTAGGCGAGTTTGAAATAAACTCTGTTATCAAATTTAAAAATGAAGATATTTCACCAAAGAAAAACACATTAAGATTATTGAATTTTGATTTAACAAACTATTTTGATGAAAATTTCTCAAATATAATTTCAGCCAATTATTTACAACAACGTAGAGATTTCTATTTTGTTGCAGATAAATTTACAAGTGAAGAATTTAATATTGTAAACAACATTCAGAGCAGAATTGAATCAAATTATAATATTCAGGAAAGAATAAAATTATTACAACCATATTCCCCTTTTTCATTTGATATTATTGGAAGAATATCTTTTAGGAATATTGACAGAAGCACAAAATTTATTTCATTCAAAAATATTTCTAATCTAAACTACGATACTAAAATAAATGAACTGAGACTTGAATTTTCATCATTAATAGAATATAGGGAAAATGATTACAATTTATCATTTCGTTTTTCATTTACTGAAAAAGATGAAAAACATTTACCCAAAAAATATGATGGTATTTCTCAAATAATTTTTGATGATAAAAAAATAATAGAAGAACAAAAAAATAATACTTCTCAATTGGCAAATCTTTCTTTATCGGGTTCATTTTTATTAACCGACAAAAACATTTTTTCTTTTTCAATTTTTCACAGAAAATTAAAATATGATACACCGAGCAACATAAATTTTGATGACCGTGATGAACTACTTTCGATTGGAAGTTTAAATTTCACTCATAAGTTTAATTATTTCTTTAAAGCATTTATAAATTTAGAAGGTAGTATAAATAAAATGGTTTATATATTTTCAGAACGCAGTGCTAACAATAATATTAAAAGAACTATTAGATTATCAAGTGGAGGAATTTTTTCTAATCAATTATTCACTTCTAAAAATTCAGCAGAAGTTTCAGCTAATTATACTGTTTTTGATTATGAAGAATTAAATCCTAATTATAAAAGTTATTCATTCAGACAATTCAGTTTTCGTGATTCAACTAAAATTACCCTAACAAAAATTGCTGGTATTAATTTAAATGGTTATTTAAAAATTTCTGAACAAGGAAATTTTAACTGGAATAAATTTTCTGAAGCTCCTCAAAGACATCTTATAGAAGAATTTTTACATAATTCATTTTTTTACAACTACAGTTTTATTGAATTTAATTTTGGTGTTAAATATTACTCACTTAAAACTTTTTCCTTTATTAGTCAAAAGGATAAAAAACTACTTTCAAAATATTCAAGTATAGGACCAACAATAGATATCTCAATAAACTTGGTAGAGAAATTGGATTTAAAAATTTTTAGTTGGTATGAATTCATAAATGATGAAACAAATAAAAAAAGAGAAATGACAAATTTAGATTTAAGACTATCTTACAAGTTTTAAATTAATTTGCACAATTATATAATGAGTTATATTTTTTGAACGACAAACAAATAAATTAAAACAATAACTTTGGCAACAATCTTATTACATAAAATAGTTAAATCCAATCCTGAAGTTCTTCCTGAGCTTGAAGAAAATATAGTTGAGATAGCTAAATCACTAAAGCTGGACCCAATTAAAATAAATACACTTGCACTTTCATTTTCAGAAGCTATTTCAAATAGTATGAAACATGGTAATCAATACAGTGATAAAAAAAATGTTGAAATAGATGTTTATACTGAAAATGATAAACTTTATATTTCACTAAAAGATGAAGGCACTGGGTTTGATATTTCATCTGTTCCTGATCCGACTAAACCGGAAAACATTCTAAAAGAAAGTGGTCGTGGCATTCACATAATGAAAAATTTTCTTGATGATTTAGTTTATAATTTTTTACCAAATGGCACTCAAGTTATTTTAGTAATTAACCTCAAATAATAATTGTTATTTAATTTCCTTTCTTTTTATATTTCATTGTAAATAATAAAAATAATAACGGAGTATATATGGGCAGAAAAAAAATTTCTTTAATTGGTGGAGGACAAATTGGTGGTGTTCTCACTCAACTTATTGCACAAAAACAACTTGGAGATGTAGTTCTCTTTGATATAGTAGAAGGGTTACCTCAAGGCAAAACCTTAGATATAGTTGAAGCATCACGTGTTGATGGATTTGACATTAATATGAAAGGGACAAATGATTATAAAGATTTGGAAGGTTCAGATATTGTTATTATTACAGCCGGACTTCCCAGAAAACCTGGAATGAGCAGAGATGATTTATTGACAGTAAATGCCGAAATAATGAAAAAAGTATCAGAAAATGTAAAACAATATGCACCTAATTCAATTGTAATTGTAATTTCAAATCCTCTTGATGCAATGGTAACTCTTTGTCAAAAAATTACTGGTTTTCCGCATAACAGAGTTATTGGCCAAGCTGGAGTATTGGACTCATCACGTTTTGCAACATTTATTGCTTGGGAACTTGGTGTTTCAGTTAAAGATGTAAATGCAATGGTTTTAGGTGGTCACGGTGATACAATGGTTCCAATTGTTCGTTATGCAAATGTAAATGGAATTCCGGTAATGGAATTACTTGAAAGAAAATATAATGATAAAGAAAAAGCTAAAGAAGTTATGACAGCTTTGGTTAACAGAACAAAAATGGCTGGTGGAGAAGTAGTAAATTTATTGAAAACAGGTTCAGCATTTTATTCTCCAGCTTCTTCAGCTATTGCTATGGCTAAATCAATTTTATATGATGAAAAAAGAATTTTACCAACTTGCGCTTACTTAAATGGTGAATTTAATGTCAATGGTTATTATGTTGGTGTACCTGTTGTATTAGGTTCAAATGGTGCAGAAAAAATTATTGAATTTAATTTAGATGAAGAAGAACAAACTGCATTTAATAATTCTGTGAATGCAGTAAAAAATCTTATTGCAGATATGGAAAGATTAGGTTTTTAATTTATTAAAACAAAAAACCCCGATCGTTTTTATCGGGGTTTTATTTTTAACTAAAAAATAATTTTTCACTTTTTAAACTTTCTTAAAAAATCAATTCTATCTTGCAATTGTTCAACCGGAATCAAAAGTTTATCTTTACCAAAAATTGCAGAATCTCTATCCTGAAAAACCAACTCATAATCTTTACTCATAACAATTGCTTCTTCAGGACAAACTTCTTCACAAAATCCACAGAAAATACAACGTAACATATTTATCTCAAATTTTTCGGGATATCTTTCTTTTTCTAATTCTGTTTCCGCTGCCTGAACTTCGATAGCCAATGCAGGACAAACTCTTGAACATAAACCACATGCAACACATCTTTCAACACCATTTTTTTCTTGGACTAAAACAGGACGACCACGATATGAAGCCGGTGGTTCAAATTTTACTTCCGGATATTCCATTGTAACTTTTGGTTTAAACATTGTTTTTAATGTTAAAACCAATCCTTTTAATATAACTGGAATATATAGTTTCTCTAAAAATGTTAAATCTTTTAATCTCTTTTTAGTAGCCATAAATTACCTTTTAATTAAAATCCAAAAATCATTATTAATAATGCAACCCAAACAATATTTAATAATGAAAGTGGAAACATTACTTTCCAACCTAAATTCATTAATTGATCATATCTGAATCTTGGGATACTCCACCGAACCCACATAAAGAAAAATAACATAAATGCTGTTTTAAACAAAAATGCACCAACTTGTAATATTACTGTTAATGTTTGACTTAAACCTAATTTATCTATGTAAGGTATTTGATAACCTCCGAGATAAAGAGTTGTAATCATCATACTAGCAATTATCATATTAGCATATTCAGCTAAAAAGAAACCGGCAAATTTGAATGAACTATATTCAGTATGATAACCACCAACTAACTCGGGTTCAGCTTCAGGTAAATCGAATGGTAATCTGTTTGTTTCAGCAAATGCGGAAACTACAAATGTAATGAACCCAATTGGTTGTAGTATTGCATTCCACATCCAACCATACTGAGCTTCTACAATTTTTGTTGGACTTAATGATTGTGATAAAAGTAAAACACCCGCAATTGAAAAACCCATTGATACTTCATAAGAAATCATTTGAGCTGAAGAACGAATTCCACCAAGTAAAGAATATTTACTTCCACTAGACCATCCTGCAAAAGTAATTCCATAAACACCTAATGAGGTTAATGCTAAAACATACAACACACCAATATTAACATCTGCAACAACTAAATTAACTTTGTACCCAAAAATTTCAATGCTTGGACCAATTGGAATTACTGCATAAGTTGCAAACGCAACAAAAAGTGCAATAAATGGTGCTAATGTATGAAGTGTTTTATTTGCTTTTTCAGGAACAATATCTTCTTTTAACAATAATTTAAAGACATCAGCAAATGGTTGTAATAAACCTAACCAACCAACACGATTTGGACCTTTTCTGTTTTGAATCCACGCACTTATTTTTCTTTCGAAGTAAACTAAATATGCAACAGTCAATAACATCAGCACAACTACTATAAGAATTTTTATTAATGAAATAATTATTACTTCCCAAATGTTCATCTATTCTCCAAAATTTTTACACTATTAAAAATTAATTATACTTTTTGAAAAACTTCAGAATTAATTGTTACACCTAAATCTCCAATAACATCATAATCTAAATTTTTTAATGCTTCATTAGATTTTGATATTTCGTTAAACACTTCTTCTGCCATTTTAAATTTTAATTTATTGTTAAAATATGAGTCTAAAAGTGCAATTATTTTCCAACTTGGTTTAGCATCATATTTTTTACCTTGCATCCATCGATCGAACTTTGTTCCAAATTTATCCCAACGGCTTTTGTTCATTCCATCTAAAGATCTATCAAGTTCTTCTGTTGCAATCGCTGGTCTTATTCTTTGCACTCTTCCTTGGAAATTAACAAACGTTCCATGTTTTTCTGCATATGTTGCTGCCGGGAAAATAATATCTGCAAATTGTGTTGTACCATTTTTATTTGTTGCTAAAACAATAATTAATTCTAGTTTTGTTAATACTTTTTCCCACTCAGAATTAAGACCAACTAAATCTTCTTCCATTATAAACAGAGCTTTTACATTTTTATTGTCAATTAAATCATAAAGCTTAGAAATATCATTTTTTATTCCTAGAATAGATAACCCAAATGAATTAGGTGTTTTATCTTCACGTATTAATATATCATCTTGATCGCCAGTTAAAATATGTTTTGCAGAAAAAATATTGTTGGAATTAATTTGTTTTGCAAATCTTTCAAGCACAAAATTATCTTCGAGTGTAGCAAACGGAGAAGCAACAAAAGCTATTTCATTAGACTTGAATTCCTTTAAACTCTTTGAAGTTACTTCAAGAGTTTCTGCCCAATCCGATTTTACAAGTTGTCCATCTTTTCTTAAATAACATCCATCAATTCTTGATTCATCATTTACAAATTTAAATGTATTCAATCTTCCATTATCACACATCCAAAAACTATTTACCTCTTCATTTTGTCTTGGTGTTAAACGAAGAATTTCATTATTACGAACCCAAATTTCAATATTACAACCACGTGAACATCCAATACAAACTGAATTAGTTGATGACATTTCCCAAACGCGGGATTTAAATCTAAAATCGTTATTTGTTAATGCTCCAACAGGGCAAATATCAACTGTGTTTAATGTATAAGGATTATCAAAGGATTCTCCCGGAAAAGTAGTAATTGTAACTTTATCACCACGATTTGTAAATGTAAGTTGATTTGCTTTGGCAATTTCGTCCGAAAAACGAATACATCTTGAGCAAGAAATGCAACGCTCAGCATCAAATTTTATTCTTGGTCCAAGTTGAACTCTTTTTTCTTTACGATTTTTTATTTCTTCAAATCTACTTTCACCACGGCTATGGGCAAAGGCATAATCTTGCAATTTACACTCGCCTGCTTCATCACAAATCGGACAATCCAATGGATGATTTATTAAAATAAATTCCATTACTGCATTTCTTGCATCCAATGTTTTAGATGAATTTGTATGAACTACCATTCCCTCTGTAGCAAGTGTTGAACATGCAATTGCTAGCTTTGGCATTTTTTCTATTTCTACAAGACAAACTCTGCAATTTCCACTTATTGACAATTTAGGATGATAACAAAAATGTGGAATATCAATTCCAGCATTCATTGCTGCCTGAATTACTGTTTGTCCCGACTTAAATTCTACCTGTTTTCCATCAATTGTTATATTTGGCATATAAGTTCCTTAAGCTGCTTTATCAAGAAGAAAATTCTTTGATGACAAAATTACTCTTGTTAGACTACTATTTGCAACATTTTCTTTTGAATTAAAAATTTCATTAGAAAGTTCCAAAATTTCTTCTTTTGTTACTGATTTTATTTTTTTAATTGTTTGTTCAATTGGTATAATTTTATCGTAATACAAAATCTGGTTTGCAATTCTGTTCATTCTATTTGTTGTACTTTCTAAACTCATTATCATGTTTCCAATTAAGTATTCTTTTGCTCTTTCAAGTTCTTTAATTGAAACTTTTTTACTACAAATATTTTTTATTTCTTCAAAAATTAATTCTTCTGCTTTTTTGACCGTTTTATCATTTGTAGAAAGATAAACTCCAAATGTTGAAATATCATAAAATGAATTTAAGAATGTATTTATTTGATATGAAATTCCATGCTCTTCTCTAACTTTTTGAAATAATCTTGAACTACTTCCTTCTCCTAGAATATGAGATAAAACTGCAACTGAAATTCTCTTTATATCTTTATAACCATAAGTTGGTTTACCTATTATATAATGAACCTGTTGAGTATCTTTTTCAACAAACAGATCTGTAGAATTATTTAATAATAAGTTTCTAAAAGATGTTTTAGAATTTCTAAAATTTTTCTTTAAATATTTTTCAGCTAAAAAAACTACTTCTTTATGATTAACATTTCCAGATGCAACTATGATAAAATTATTGATTGTATAGTGTTTTTTTAAGTAAGTAAATAAATCATTTTGAGAAAATGAAGAAATATTTTTTTCAGTGCCAATAATCGGAAATGCTAAAGTATTTCCATTAAAAATATTACTTTCAAACTTATCAAATATTAATTCATCCGGTGAATCTTCAATATCATAAAGTTCATCAATAACAACCGAAGCTTCTTTTTTTATTTCTTCTGAATCAAAAAGAGGATATTGAACCATATCAGCTAAAACCTCGAATGTTTTAGAAATATTTTCTTTCAATCCCCGTCCATAAAAACAGGTATGTTCTTTTGAAGTAAATGCATTAAGATATCCGCCTAATGATTCAATCTCTTCAGAAATTTTTTTAGCTGATCGTTTTTTTGTCCCTTTGAAAAGCATATGTTCAATAAAATGGCTAATGCCATTGTTTTTTTCATCTTCATCTCTGCTTCCAACATTAAACCAAAAACCTAATGAAAATGATTGAACATGATTTAATTTTTCGGTAATTACTTTTATTCCGTTATCGAGAGTTGTAATACTTATATTTTTCACAATTATTATTCTTCAATATTAATTTAATTCATTCATGTACTTAATATGAAAATCAGAAATTGCTTTGTATGCTTTTTCCAAAATATTTTCAGGTGGAAGGAATACAATTCTGAAATGATTAGTACCTGGTACTTGACCAAATCCACTTCCGGGAACAACTACAACACCTGTTTCTTTTATTAATTTTGAACACCAATCAACATCACTTTTAATATTTTCAATTTTGGGGAAAGCATAAAATGCTCCTTCTGGTTTTACACATGAAATTCCCGGTATTGAGTTCATTGCTTCAACTGTCAAATCTCTTCTTTTTGTTAATTTTTTTTGAGCTGTTTCAAGATGTGACTGATCGCCAAGTAAAGAAGGTGCAATTCCCCATTGAGCCGGATGATTTGCACATAATCTTGCTCTTAATATTTTATTTATAGCTTCGATATATTCATTTAATATTTCTCTTTTACCGCTTACTATTCCCCAGCCAATTCTAAAACCGGGCACCATATAATTTTTTGATAAACCACCAAAAGTAATTATAGGTAATTCACTATCAAGTGAAGCAATTGAAATATGTTTTTTACCATCCATTAAAAGTTTATCATAAATTTCATCAGCAAAAATTACAAGATTATGTTTTTTTGCTAACTCAATAATTTCTTGCAAAGTCTCTTTTGAAGAATTTGAACCAGTAGGATTATTCGGATTGATTAAAATTATTGCTCTTGTTTTATCATTTATCTTACTTTTAATGTCTTCAATATCAGGTTGCCAACCATTACTTTCATCTAAGTAATAAGGATTTTCAATTGTTTGTAATTTACTTTGAATTGCTGTATAAAGTGGATACCCCGGTGTTGGAGTTAAAACATTTTCACCATCATTAACTAATGCGGTTAAACAAATTTCTATTGCTTCGCTTGCACCAGTTGTAACAAAAATATCCTGAACATTCTTAATTCCCTTTTTTTCAGCTTCAATTGCAATAGCATCAACAGCTTGTTTTATTCCTGAAGAAGGTGAATAACCATTAAAATTTTTTTTCATTGCTTCATAAGTTGCATCGATTAAATGTTTTGGCGGCTCCCAGTCAAATTGATTAGGATCTCCGATGTTTAAATACAACATTTCTTTTCCAGTTTTGGCAACTTCATTTGCTAAAACAACAATATCACGCACTGCATAAGTAATATTTTCTGTTCTGATTGCCGGTTTAATTACAAAGCCAGACATTATTTCTCCAATATTTAAAAAATTGCGTCCAAAAATTAATCTTTTGAAGCTTGTTATTCCAATTTGTGTTAATAATTTATTTCTTTTTCTTTTATTATTAAGAATACAATTTATGGTTGAATTTCTTTATTTGATAAACCAGCTAATCCATTTTTATTTAAATAATTAATTTGAAAGTAATAATTTGGATAAAAAATTATTTAATTCTCATAAAAAAATTGCATTGAAGTGGTTGTTTTAAAAATTTTCATTTAGAAATGATAGCATCAGAATTTTTCCCATTTGCAGTTATAATAAATGTATGATAAAGAATTTTTAGATCTAATTTCAATGATTGATTATCTTCATAAAAAGAATCAAGTTTTATTAAATCTTCTATTCCTTTTTTACGATCTCCATACACCTGCCATAAACCTGTCAAACCTGGTTTTGATTTAAAATTATTACGCATTTGATAAAATATCGGATATTCATTTTTTAAAATTGTTAATTCTTCAAGCATTAAAGGTCTTGGTCCGATAAGATTCATATTACCTAAAAAGATATTGTAGAATTGCAGAATTTCATCTAATCCTGTAACTCTTAATAGCTTAGAGAATGTTTTTATTTTAATATCATTACTAGTAATATAGAAAATATCATTAGTGGTTTTATGAAATATTTTATTTTCTTGAAATCGATTTAAAGTTTTGAATTTGAAAATAGTAAAAATATTTTTTTCTAAAGTTAACCCTCTTTTTTGAGTGAAAATCGGAAATTCTTTTAATTCAATTAATAGCAAAATAAAAATCAAAAGTTGAAGAGGAAGTGTTAATATTATTATAATTAGCGCAACAATTTTTTGAAAAAAGTTTTTCAATATATTCTCATTAAAAAATTAAAGTCCACAGTATGTAATCGAAAATTAGAATTGTAGCAGAGCTTAACACAAATGAACGAATTGTAGATAAGCCAACACCTTCAGCTCCACCTTCAGTTCTAAAACCAATATGACAACCAATTAAAGAGGTTAACCCTCCAAACATTAATCCTTTAATTAAACCAAATAAAAAATCACCAATAGCAAAAAACCTTCTGACAGATTCAAAAAAAACATTAAAAGAAACACCTAAGAAAAAATTTGAAATGAAATATGCACCTACAATTGCAATACTATTTGCAAATATAACTAATATAGGCATCATAATAATTGAAGCAAAAAATCTTGGAGTTGCTAAAAATGCAATCGGACTAATTCCCATTGTTTCTAATGCATCAATTTGTTCTGTAACTTTCATAGAACCCAGTTCGGCGGCAATTGAAGCACCAACTCTTCCTGCAATAACAATAGCTGTAAGCACTGGTCCTAATTCAGTTATAATTGCTCTTGAAGTTGCAGATCCCAAAAATGAAAGAGGAGCAATTCCTTTTAATTGATAAGCTGCCTGCCATGCTGAAACTGCACCAGTAAAACTTGCAATTATTAAAACTAATGGTATAGAATTAACTCCAATGTGTTCCATTTGATAGAAAAAGTTTTTTCTATTTCTGATTAAGGTTGGAAAATTTTTTATAATATTGATTAATAAAATTGTTACCTGCCCAAATTCACTAAAAAATTTGATAGTAATATTTCCAGTCTTAGCAATAAACTTTATCATAATTTATTTATTCTTTTTATTTCCTTTAAAGTTGTAATTATTTTACTTGACTCTTGAATATTAATAATTTTTGCTGATATTTCAATAGTATTAAAATATTTAGCAATGTCTTTTAATAAATTTATTTGAATTTCAGGTTTATCTTCTGGAGTCAAAATTAAAATAATAATTCTTGTTTTTCTATTATCTAAAGATCCATAATCTATTTCATTTTTTAGAATTGTTAATGAAACGATTGGTTGTTTAATTTTAAGTCGTGCATGTGGTATTGCAACAAAATTAACCAACCCGGTTGACATCTGTTTTTCTCTTTCCAGAACTTTATTTAAAACTAATTCAAAATCTAATTTGTGATAACTGGAAATTTTGTAGCAAATATTTTCAATAGCTTCATCTTTATTTTTATAATCAGAAAAAAAAATTAAATCTTTATTCAGCAAATCGATAAAATTTTGTTGGTAGTTTGATTTCTTCAAAAATAATTTCATTAAGGGTGCACTAATTAATGATGTAACAATTGCAAGAATAACTAATGAAACAAAAATTTTATCATCAATTAATCCAACTTGTTTTGCTACTAAACTTAAAACAATTTGCATTGCTCCATATGAATTCATTCCAAAACCAATAATCATGGAATCATTTGTATTTATTTTCCCAAAATATGAACCAACAATGCTTCCTGATACTTTACCAATAAATGAAAGTATAAGTAAAACAAAAAATACAACTACATCAAAGTTTTGTATAAAATTAATTTTTAATCCGATTGAAACAAAAAATATTGGTGCAAAAATATTTGTTGCAAACTGCTGTACAATTTCTCTTGTTTCTTCATTCAAATGAATTGAATCTC
Organism: Melioribacteraceae bacterium; assembly: GCA_026417375.1. Classification (GTDB taxonomy): domain Bacteria; phylum Bacteroidota; class Ignavibacteria; order Ignavibacteriales; family Melioribacteraceae; genus Stygiobacter. The sequence continues at coordinate 163,122 of JAOADJ010000031.1, forward strand.
CTAAAGCAATACCAATTACAAAAGCACCAAGAATAGCATGAATTCCGATTGATTGTGTAAATGCTGCTCCAAGAAATCCAACAATGAAAATAAAACTTATAACAGCACCTTTTGAAATAGTATTCTTTTCTAAAAAATGAATGATTGAGCTAAAAATTTTTCTTCCGATAAAAATTATGAATGTAATAAAAATCAGAATAGTTATTAATTGAGTTAATACATTGTTATTGTGAAATGTTGGATTGAAATAGGTTAAAATAAATGAGAAGAATATCCAGCCAAAAATATCTGTGAACATTGCTGCTGTAATAATAATTGTACCAATTTCAGTTTTAAATATTTGTAAATCAATTAACAATCTTACAACAATTGGTAAAGCAGTTACAGATAAAGCTGTTCCGATAAATAAACCAAATAAAATTTTTTGCTCTCCCTTAATATTGCCAAACAATTCTGGAAGAAAATAAACTGTTAAAAATCCAAATGAAAATGGAAATAGAATGCTGAATAAAGATATTAAAGAAGCTTTTTTACTTTGAGAAAAAACAATTGATAAATCAACTTCTAAACCTGTAACAATCATTAGCATTATGATTGTTAATTCTATAAATCCTTGTAAAGTAATTTCAACTAAAACAGATGAGTTAAACAAATAATTATAAATTTCGGGAAAGTAATATCCTAAAAAAGTTTTTCCTAATATTATTCCTGCAATTATTTCACCTATTACAACCGGTTGTTTTAACTTTCTGAAAATTTCTCCAAAGATGCGTGCAAATAAAAGCATCATGGCAATGCTTAAAATAAAAACTGAAATTTCGTTAGAAGTTAATTTCATTTTTCTGAATTATCTGATTTGATAATTAAAAGTGAACTTGGTAATTCTTTAAAGATAAATTCCCAGTCATGTTGAAATATTCTATCAATTAATTTTGGTTTCCGTTGAAGTGAAGGGATAACAAGTAAATCATAATTATTCTCCGTTACCCAATTACTAATTACCCAACCTTGTTTTCCAATTAAACATTCAGTAGAAATATTAACACCTGACAAATTTAATTCACTTATAAAAATTTTCATTTTTTCTTTTTCTTCTTCTAACAAGTTATTTTTTCTAACTCTTAGCTCATCTTTCTTTTCAGATTCATAAATTGTTGAAGCTAATCCTGGAATTTCAAATTCTTTTATGAATGTAACTATTTCAGAGTTTTCAAGTTTAGCTAATTCAAAAGCTTTCAAAGCTGTATATTCACTAATATTTGTAAAATCAACACTCACGCAAATTTTTTTAAAGGAATAATTTTCTTCATTCTTTTTCATTAAAAATAAAACTGAGCAAGGTGCTTCTCTCATTAAAGTTCTTGCAACCGATCCTAAATAATAATTTATCATATTTTCTTTTTTTAGAGCACCTGCAATTAATAAATCAATCTTATTTTTTATGCATATATTCATTATTAAATCTTCTGCTTCACCATTTTCCCAAATTAATTTAAAGTCACTTTCCTTAAATCCACATTTTGCAAATGCTTCCTTTAAATCATGATATTTTTCATCACTCTTTTCACCGATATGAATTAAAAACAATTCAGCATTAAATAATTCTTTTAATCTTTTAACTTCTAATAAATGATTAATTAAATTTGGAGAAAAAGTAATAGCAAGAGCTATTTTACTGAATATCATTTTAGACTCATTTTGTTTTATTAAATATAACAAATGACATTTAATTAAAATTGGCTATTACTTAATTTTTTAATATTTTTTGAATGAAAACATACATTACAAGCGGTTAATATTATGAATCAAGAAAAAAAATCTAATATTGTATTACCTGAAAATTTAGTATTTGGTAAAGTTTTTACTGAACATATTTTTGAGATGGATTATGATTTATCTAAAGGTGGATGGCAAGAACCAAAAATTAAAAAACTTGAAAACTTATCTATTCACCCTGCTGCAATGATTTTTCATTATGGCCAAGCTATTTTTGAGGGTTTAAAAGCTTATAAAACAGTTGATGGAAGAGTAGCTTTATTCAGACCACAAAAAAATATTGAACGTTTAAATAATTCAGCAAAAAGACTTTGCATTCCCGAAGTTGATCCCGTACTTACTTTAAAATATTTACTTGAATTAGTAAAAACTGATCAGGATTGGATTCCAACAAAACCAGGTTATTCACTTTATATCAGACCGTTTATAATTGCTACAGAAGCATGCTTTGGTGTTCGTCCTTCAGAACAATATAAGTTCATAATTTTATTAAGTCCAGTGGGACCATACTACCCGGAAGGTTTTAAACCAGTTTCAATAATGGTAACAGATAAATATGTTCGTGCAGTAAGAAAAGGAACTGGTGAAGCAAAAGCCGCAGGTAATTATGCCGCTTCTCTTTCAGGACAAGTTGATGCAAAAAAAGAAAATTTTACTCAGGTATTATGGCTTGATGCAATTGAACAAAAATACATCGAAGAAGTTGGTGCAATGAATATTTTTGTTCGTTTTAATGATGAAGTTGCAACTCCAAAACTAAGTGGTTCTATTCTACCGGGAATTACAAGAATGTCTGTAATTCAAATTCTTAAAGATTGGGGAATGAATATAAATGAAAGATTAATTTCGATTGATGAATTAGTTGAAAGATACGATAAAGGTGAATTACTTGAAGTATTTGGAAGTGGAACTGCTGCAGTTATTTCATCTGTAAATAAATTAAAATATAAAGATAAATTAATGAAATTTGGTGATGATGAACCAGGCGAATTGGCATTAAAACTTTATAATGAAGTTACTGGTATTCAATATGGTAAAATTGATGACAAACATAATTGGTTAGTCTATTTAGACTCCTAATCAGAAAGGATTTTTTTTATATAAAGGGATAAATTGATTATTCAGAGGGTAGAAAAATTTAGAAATGATTTATTATCTATTATTCCCAAAATAGACAATGAAACTAAAATCATTTCGATTAATTCTTTCTTTAAATTTCTTTTCGAGACCCGGAATAATATTTTAATTGAATCTTATGCTTTTGAATTTATTCAAATTTTTGTAGAATCAATCGAAAAACAAAATACTTTTTATACCAATCCAAATAAAATTGATGAACTAATTTTATCAATTAATAATTTACTTACCTTTAGTTTTTTTAACAATTTTCACTCCAAATTAATTTCATCTAAAAATAAATTAACTCAGGTTAAAACAGAAATAATTTCGAATCTTGAAAATAATTTTGAATTAATTCACTTCGATTCAAAATTAAATATTCCATTTATAGGTAAAATATGCACAAATGAACTCAATTTAACATTTAGTAAAGTAGAGGGATTTAATCTAAAATTATTAGTTACAAAATCAAAAAGTTCAATTAACATAATTCCAAATTATCTTAAGAATGAATTACTTGAAGAACAAATTAAAATCAGCTTTGATTTAGCAAAAGATTACTTAAAAAGTTATCTACCTAAAGATCACAATTATGATTTAATCATTAATTTCAATAATTCATTAGCTAATTATAATGGAAATTCAATTGGACTTGCATTAACAATTGGGTTAATTATAGAATTGACAAACATTCATAACCTACCAATAAAAATTAATATACAAAACAAAATTGCCTTAACAGGTGCAGTTGATAATGCAGGTAACACAAGCCCAATCGAAGAAGATATTTTAAAGCAAAAGATAGAAGCTGTGTTTTTTTCACCAATCAATATTTTTGTTTTACCAAATAGTAACGAACCACAGGCAAAACATTTTATATCCGAATTAAATAAATATTATCCTAACCGTAAGTTAAAATTAGTTTTTGTTGATTCTTTTATTGATATTTTAGAAAGAAGAAGCATAATCGAAATTCAAAAAAAGACATTTGTTCAACGAGCAGTTAAACATACAGCTTCAAATTGGGTTATGTATTTAATGGTTTTAGTTTTTTTATTAATGACTCTTGTTTTTATCAGACGAGAATTTGATTATAATCCGGTGAAATATGACTTTACATCAAATTTAATTACATTCAAAAACTCATCAAATATTACTTTATTTTCATTAAAAGATTTTTTTGATGTTAACAATAAAATTTCTGAAGATTTTTTAATGTATAGTATTTTATTTATTGATGTCAATAAAGATGGAATTAATGAAATTTTATATTGTTTTCAGGATTTATGTGAGTTAAGTGATTCTTTAGTTTCTCAGGGAATTGCTCTTTTAGATAATAAAGGTAAAGTTATTTGGAAAAGAAAATTTGAAAAATATTTAACTTCTGATAGGGAAAACTTAAGACCTCCTTATTCATTTAAAATTTTAGATACAATTTCAATTAATAACAATATTTGTGTTTTTTTAAATTGTAACAATGGTAATTCTTACTCTAATGGTATATTTATTTTAGACTTATTAAATAACAAAATAATTAGTGATACATTATGGTGTTTTGGTTCTGTTAATAAACTTATGAGAATTAAAAATAAAAATAATGAAGAATTATTATATATCGTATCATTAAATAACAGCTATGAAAAAGCTTGCTTAACTATTTTAAAGTCTTCTGAATTAAAAGGACAAATTCCAGCTACAAAAGAATATTCATATCATAATATACCAAAAGCTAAAATTTTAAAAAGTTTCTTATTACCAAAAAGCGATTTTTTGAATTATTATAATTATAGAAATTGTTCATTAGCATATTTTTCTACTAGATATAATAATTCTTTAAATGAAATAATTATTATTACTTTTGAAGACAATATTTTTTTAAACGGTATTATTTACACATACAATTTTAAAAATGATTTTTTTTATGTTGATATAGGTAATTATTTTAGAGTTAATAGGGATTCACTCGTTGCAAAAGGAATACTTAAAAAACCATTTACAGATACAAAAGAATACAGAGAAATATTGAGGAAACAAATATTAGCATGGAATGGGACAAATTACATTCCAATTGATGAATATTATAAAAAAGGAGTCAATCATTTCGACTGACTCCATTTGCCCTCAATACTTTAATTGTTCTTAAACAATTACATATATTAAATAGAAACATTATTTGTGTTTTTGGAAAATTTTATTTTATCATTATGAATTTTGATTTACAATACATATTAACCAAATTAAAGAATGATACCATTAATTTTTCAGAAAAAAATTTATTAATTAATTATTGTGTTAAAAGTGCATTATTGATTATAAATAGCTCTAATTTCAAGTATAGTTTACCAAAAGATTTATCATCACTGGATTTAGCCAATGATGCCATTTCGATGTTGTTTATTCCTGATAAGAATTATGAACTACCTTTAATAAAAGCATTAAATAATTGGGATAAAGGAATCAATGATAATATTTCAGCAAAAAATTTTCTTTTTCAGTTGGTAAAAAAACGTGTTGCACAAGAACTTTCCAAGAAATTAAAAGAATACGATCCATTTTATGGAAAAATTCAAAGAAGTATTAATTTTTCAATCGAAAAACATAAATTCAAAAAATTGAATTGGTTTGGTGTTGTTTATATAGTTCCGCAAAATGTTGATGCCATTTTAACAAAACCAATCGCTCAAGATTTTTTAGATACTTTACCCTCTGAATTATTTTGTAATCGGAAAGATAAGATTATAGCTAATATTTTTAAGTACTTGATTGACAATGATTTTTTCCCCGCTATTCCTTTAAATTCATTAATAAACAAAATAAAACATGTAAATGGTGTTTTTTTACAAGTATTAAATAAAAATGAAAAAAATGAATACTATGAAGAAAATATTGATATATCCAAAATTTTAGATAAAAGTATTAAAGCAATAGAGTTGAAAATTGAATTATCTTATTTACAAAAAGATAAAATTAATTTTAAGCATGCTGAGATTTATAAAAAAATTATTAATGATTTTTCAATTGATCTTTGTAACGGTGGCGTTTCGGATAAACTTTATGATTATTACTTAAAATATGAAAAAATTACAATTCAAGATTTTTATAAATTTCATCATCAACATATTGATTATTTATTAAGATTATTAAAAAAAGAAATTGCATCACATTTGGAAATTTAATTTCCAAATTAAATGACTTTGTAACTATTTTAATTATAAAAAATGAGAATGATTTTGAAAAACGACATAAACATTACTGAAGAGGATTTATTTTATTTCATTTTTGATAAAAATAAACTTGAACTTGAAAAAATTTCATATTTAAACAAAAACATTCATCTTTATGAAGATGAAATAAATATTTTAAAATCTTTAAATGAAATTAATCCATACAATTCAGTATCAGAATCTTCAACTATCGAAAATATTACAATTCTAATCCCTTCAAAATCAAATAACTTTGATTATTCAACACCAATAAATTTAGCCGCAGCTACAGTTGAATTAAAAGAACATGATTTGGCTCATTCTTATGTTGATTCAAAAAGCGAGTATCTAATTAGAATAATTGAATTAGATGATAGAAATCTTTTGTATTTAATTACAGACAAAGAGTTACCACAAAAAATAAAAATCCAAATTTTCCCATCAGGTCATGAATATTTTATTAAAGATAATATTCAACCTATTGAAATTTTAAAAGAATATTTCATCGAAAAAATTGTGATTTTTTGAAAATCAGTTTTTACTTCTTATTTAAAACATTATAGGCTTTAACTCCTAGCATTACTGCCAAGATGAATAATAGTATTGCAATTATAGCTAGTAAAAAATTATTAATAATTAAGTTTTGATAAATCAACATACCAAGTGCTGTAAGTGTAACTAAAAACATAAAAAGCATTGGTAATAATGTAAAAATTGATTTAAAGTTGGATTTTATTAACCATGCCGTTAAAGCTAATAATGCTAATGCAGCCAATAACTGATTTGCACTTCCAAAAATTGGCCATATTGACATTGTTTGACCACTAAAAGTTAGCATCGCTCCAATCAAAACTGTAATTGCTGTTGATACAAATCTATTTTGTAACAAATTATTAGATTTTTTCTCAACATTTTTTTCAATCTCAAAATATTCCTGAAACATAAATCTGGCTAAACGTGTTGCAGTATCAAGAGAAGTTAAAGCAAATGCTGAAACTGCTAAAGCGGTAAATGTTTGTCCTGTTTCTATACTTAACCCTAAAAAAGGAATTGAATTTAGAAACCGAGCTACTCCTAAAGAAAATGCTGGGACAGGACCTTTATTTACAAGTATATCAATAAATTCTTTATTAACCATTGAAGCAACTGCAGTTAAAGATAATACAGCCAACATTCCTTCAATTAACATTCCCCCGTATCCTACTAATTTCCCATCCGATTCTTTATTTAATTGTTTTGCAGTTGTTCCACTTCCAACCAAAGAATGAAACCCACTAATTGCACCACATGCAACTGTAACAAATAATGCCGGGAATAAATAACCAACTTTTTCTAGACTAAATGAATTAAATGCAGGAAGATTTATTGAGGGAGCTGTAAAAAAAACTCCTATTAAACCACCAACCATTAAAGCATAAAGAAAGAATGAATTCAGATAATCTCGTGGTTGAAGTAAAATCCAAACTGGAGTTACAGATGCAATAAAAATATAAGCGAACAAAATTAATTGCCATGTTAAATTATTAAGCTGTATTGGAAATAAATTGCCAACTGGAATTGATAAGAATAATAGAATCACACCAACAGTAGTTGCAATCCACAATTTTATTTTTAGTTTATAAATAGAAATTCCAAAAAGTATTGCAAGAATCATAAAAAGCATTGATGAAGTTCCAGCACTTGGAATGTGCGTAAATGTATCAGCAACTATAATTGTAAAAACAGCAATTACTAAAATTAAAGTTGCCCAAGCAAAAAACAGAAATAGTTTTTTTCCACTTACGCCAATATACTCTTGAATAATAAATCCAATTGATTTACTTTGATGACGAATCGATGCGATAATACTTGTATAATCATGAACACCACCAAAAAATATTGAACCTAAAACAACCCACAAATAAACAGGCAACCAACCAAATCCTGCTGCAATAACAGGACCCACAATAGGTCCGGCACCGGCAATGGATGCAAAATGATGACCTAATAAAACAGGCGATTTAGCTGGGTAATAGTCAACACCATCATTCATTGAATGAGCGGGTGTTAAATTTTTATCATTTATATTAAAAATTTTTGAAAGGTAATTTCCGTAAACTTTATAAGCTATTGTGAATGAAAGAAATGCTAATATAACTAAAAGAACACCTGACATTTTTATTTCCTTTATTCAATTTTCATTGCAAATTAAATAAAGGATTATAAAATTGAAACATCACATTTTATTATTTTAATAGTTTTAATGATTACTTTGTTTCGCTTCTCATTCTGTTAAAAATTGTTTCTCTTATTTCTCTTCTGAATTTTTCATCGAATGCAATTAAATTAAGCACTTGTTTTGAAGATAAAATATTAAACAGCGATTTATAAAAATCATTTTTTTCATTTACAATTTTTTTATCAATTTCTAATAACTCATTGAATTTTATTTTAAAGACATTTGCCTCAGGATTTTCTTCTTTCTTTAATAATTCATCAACTTCATTAATTAATTCTCTTCTTTTTTGCATTAAAGAATGAATTTTTTCTCTATGTTCTTTTCTTCTTGCAAAAAAACGAGCTGAAGTTTCTTCATTTAAATCAAGAACCTGGATTAGTTTTGCCATTTCCATTTGCTCAATTTTTTCGATAGCTCGAGAACCTATTTTTGGTCTGTTACTTTGCCCATATGATGGTATAACAATCATGACAAATAAAATTATATTAATAAATAACTTCATTTTGTGCCTCTATTTAATATTAATTTTTAAATCTGCAATTAATTTATTTAATTCATCTTCTGATAAATTATAGTCCAAACTTGTATCATCAATTATTGAATCATAAAAAGAAATAATTTGTTCTTTTTCAAAATTGTTTTTCGTTTCAATTGGTAATGGTTGGGTAATAATTACATCAAAATATTTTGCTTTAACATCATCATCTATTTCATAAAAATATTGTGATACAACTTGTGAATCATTTATTGTTTCATGTAAGTTGTTTGAATTTCCATCGTTTATGATATTATAATTTTTTACAATTAAGAAAATTAAAATTAGTGAAAGGACTAATGA
>JAOADJ010000034.1 GCA_026417375.1 Melioribacteraceae bacterium
GCACTCCATTGAGAAATATCTAAATCGCCATCTGCAAAAGCCATAAAACGATTTTTATCATGGCTATCCATAATATTTCCCATTAAATTGTTTTCACCATAAATCAAAAATGATTTTTTAATTTCTGCATCTAATGATTTAAAAGACATTTTACGATCTAAGATTGTTGGCAAAGCAACATCGTAAAGATTAAAATTAAATTGCGCGGTTAATTGTCCATTATTCACATAAGAATTTATCAAATCATAGCTTCCGAAGGTTTCTCCAATTTGATAAACTTTTTTCTTAAATGGAATTTCAAATTCATTTTTAATTTTTAGAGTAAGAGATCTCCAGAAATCATTCGTTATATGTTTAACGGCATCTTGTCTAAATCCATCGGCGTTGGTTTCTTTTAACCACCAAAGTGCGTTATCAACCTGAAAATTTATAGCTTCTTTTGAATTAACATAATTGAATTTTGGCAAATATGGTTCAAACCAGGTTGTTAAACGTTGCTCATCCCATAGTCTTAAATTTTTTCTTCCATCTGGTAAGTATAAATTTCCAAACCAATTTTTCTGCTCTTTGAAAATTGGATTTTCTTCATGAACATGATTAGCAACAACATCCAACAAAATTTTAATTCCATTTTTGTGAGATATGTTTACAAGTTCTTTAAGTTTTTCAATTGAGCCAAACTTTTCTTCTGTATTAAATGAATTAACCGGCCAATAACCATGATAACCGGAAAACCAACGATGTGGAGCAGGTGATTCTTTGTATGCATTATTTGGATTATCATATACTGGTGAAAGCCATATTGTGTTAATTCCAAGTTTTGTAAAATATCCATCGTTAAGTTTATTTATTATTCCCTGAAAATCTCCCCCCATATAATTTGCTTTGGGTGAAAGTGAATCATGGATAACAATTTTATTTATTGATTTATCTCCATCATTAAATCTATCTATCATTAAGGAATATATTATTGCATCATTCCATAAAAAATTATTGTTACCGGCAACTTTTCCATCTTTCAGAAATATTGATTGAATGTTTGTCGCTAATCCATTTTTCTGAATTGCTACTCTAATTGTATTAATGCTTTCAAGTTCTTTATCTCTTAAAATTATTTTTATTTTATTTTCATTTACTAAAATATTTTTGAAAGAAATTTTTTTATTGTTCGCAAGTGCTATTATATTTTCAAAAGATATCTTATTTCCATCTTTTTCATTTTCATATAAAAAGGAAAAAATATTTTCACCATTTTTTGCTCTTTCTATTCTTTCATATTTATCAACATGCAAAAATATTCTTCCGGTATTTTCTTCATCAACATTAAAAACAGAATTGAAATCTCCAAAGCCATTTGGTTTTTTATTTGGATTATTAGGATCAACAATTTCTTCACCATCACCAAAAAATTTATATTCATATCTACCAGGTTCTAAAGAAACAGATGCTTCATAAATTCCATCTTTATCAAGATCTTTCATTGGAAGATTACCACGATCCCAACCGTTAAAACTTCCAAATAATGTCAATGTTTTATAATTTTTTTCAGGTTTGAATTTAAATGTAAACTCTTTGAGTTTTTTTGTTCTTGTAATTAAAGAAAATTTTTCTTTTCCCAATGAAAAATTAATAAGATTAATTCCCGATGTATTTAAATTTGGTGTAAACTTAATGACCCGAGTTTTCTTATTGTATTGAACTTTAATTTTATCGTTTTTATCAAAGCTTACATTATAATTTTTTGAATAAAATAAATCAGAAATAAGAATTGAATCTGTTTTTCCGGTAGTCAAAGCAATTGGTTTAATTATTTCAGATTCAATTTGAGCCAACAATATTCCATTAAAAAAAATAAAAACTAATAAAAATTTTTTCATTAGTGCTCCATTATATTTATATCATAAAAATAATTAAATGGAATAAATTTATTTTGAATTATCTGAAAAGTTTTCTTTTAAATAGAGGTCGAGAGAGTTTAATGAATCGATATATGAGACATTAGGAAAATCTAACATACCTTGAGATGCTGGTTCGGCAAGTGCTTGTCCGCCAACAATGATTTTTAAATTTGGAAACTCCCTGTTAATTGATTGAATTAATTTTGTCAATCTTAAAAAGTGAATATAAAAATTATTTGAGATGCCGATTAAATCCGGATTTTTTTCTTTTATCAAAGTTAAAATATCTTCCTGCGGAGTATTTGATCCGACAAAGTAAACTGTCCACTGATTTACTTCCAAATAACCTGATATAATATGAGCACCAAGTTCATGAAATTCTTTATCAACGCAAGTAATAATAGCTACTTTACCATTTTTTGGTTTTCCATTATTATGATGCACAACTAATTCAATTAACCCTTCTGTAATTCTTGTAGCAATATGTTCATCTGCAACAGTGCATTTATCTGTTTCCCACATACTACCAATTCTATACATGGAACGTTGAAACAGATTTATAAAAATATCTTTCAAATCAACATTTTGATTGAGCAAGTGAGAAACTATATTAATTGCCTGTTGTTTATTTCCTTCTAGCAAAGAGTTTAAAAAATGTAAATATATTGGTTCAGAAATCATCACGTTTTATTTTATTTTTCTACTAAACCAAAAAGTTTTTAAAATAATTCCATTAGACAGAATTTTTTTTCTTATTAATTAATCTGGAAATTCTATATGATGTGTAAGCAATAAAAGGAGCTATAATCACATCAATGGTATAATGAACGTGCTGAATCAAAACACAAAAAGCAACTAAAAAAGTAGCAACAACAAAAGTCCATTTTAAAGTTTTGTTTTTTGCAGTCAAAGCTAAAAGAAACATTGTTGCTGTATG
>JAOADJ010000042.1 GCA_026417375.1 Melioribacteraceae bacterium
TAAAAATGCATTCAGACATAAATTGAGAACTACTTTAACCATACTTGGAATTGTAATTGCAATTATTGCATTTGGTTTGTTAAGAACTGTAGTTACAATTTGGGATTCATCAGTTGATGCAACAATGGCAAACAGATTAATTACAAGGCAAGCAATTTCTTTTATTTTTCCTTTGCCGGTTTCATATCAGGAAAAAATTAAAAATATTGATGGCGTTTCTAATGTAACATTTGCAACATGGTTTCAGGGTGTTTATAAAGATAAAAATAATTTCTTTGCAAGAATTGCGGTTGATGCAGAAACTTTTTTTGATGTTTATTCAGAATTTTTAATTGACCCAACTGAACTTTCTAATTTCAAGAAGCAAAGAAATTCTTGTGTAATTGGTTCTGATATTGCTGAACAATATAAATTAAAAATTGGCGACCAAATGACTTTGGAAGGAGATATATACCCGGGACGTTGGGATTTTGTTGTAGTAGGAATTTATAAAGGAAAAAACAAAAACACAGATAAAACACAAATGGTTTTTCATTGGAATTATGTTAATGAACGGATTAAAGTTGAATCACCAATTCGCGCTGATGAAGTTGGTTGGTATATAGTTCAAATTAAAGACCCAAACAAATCGGCAATTATTTCTGAACAAATTGATGCTTTATTCAAAAACTCATCAGCAGAAACAAAAACAGAAACAGAAAAAGCATTTGCTCAGAATTTTGTTGCATCATCAGGCGCAATTATTTCAGCAATGAACGTTATGTCCTTTGCAATAATTGGAATTATAATGTTAGTTGTTGCAAACACAATGATTATGTCCGCAAGAGAAAGAACAAGAGAATATGCAGTATTAAAAACATTAGGTTTTTCTGCAAAGCATCTTTTTGGATTAATACTAGGTGAATCACTTTTAATTTCTTTTTTGGGTGGAGCAATAGGAATTTCATTTATCTTTCCAATTGTTAAAGGATTTGAAGAAGCAATGCCAAAAGGATTTTTCCCATTCTTCTTTGTCGAACCAATAACAATTTTCTGGGCTGTTATTTCAATAGTATTTGTAGGTTTTATTTCTGCTATTTTCCCAATACAGCGAGCATTAACTACCAAAATAGTAGATGGATTTAGATTCGTTGGATAAAAAAAGGATTATAAAATGAGTATTCCATTTAAATATACATTCAGAAATTTTAGAACAAGAAAACTTACAACAATTATAACAATCATCGGTATTGCATTAGTTGTATTTGTTTTTGCAGCTGTGTTAATGATGGCTTTTGGTGTTGAAAAAACTTTAAGTGTAACTGGTTCAAAAGAAAATATTAAAGTTGTAAGAAAATCTTCACAAGGTGAAATTACAAGTATTGTTGAAGGTGAAATAGTAAATTTGATTAAAACTCTACCAAACATTGCCAAAGACTATAACGGAAATCAATTATTTTCTGCGGAACCTGTTGTTATTATTAATCTAGAAATTAAAACTGGTGGCTTAAGTAATGTATCCGTTCGAGGAATTGACCAACCAGCCTTTAAATTAAGACCGAATATTAAAATTGTCGAAGGAAGAAATTTCAATCCTTCATTAAGAGAATTAATTGTTGGAAAAGCAATAAACAAAAAATTTAAAGACACAAATATTGGTGATAAAATAAAATTTGCAGGAGATTATTGGACAGTCGTTGGAATTTTTGAAGCAGATGGTAATGGCTTCGAATCTGAAGTTTGGGGAGATGCAGTTCAGTTATTAAATGCTTTTAATCGTGGAAGTGCGGTTTCTACTATAACTCTTAAACTTGATAATATGAATAATTTTGATTCTTTTAAAAGAAATTTTGAAACCGATAAAAGATTAAAACAATTCGAAATAATGACTGAACAAAGATTTTTTGAAATGCAATCGGAATTTCTAGCAATTTTTATAAGGGTTTTAGGAACCTTTATAACTATAATATTTAGTTTTGGTGCTATAATAGGTGCAGCAATAACAATGTATGCAGCAGTTGCAAATAGAACAGTAGAAATCGGAACTATGCGTGCTTTGGGATTTAGCAGAAGAAGTATCATGATTTCTTTTTTAATTGAATCTTTAATAATTGCAATTACTGGTGCAATTGCCGGATTAATTCTTGCATCTACATTGCAATTTTTTTCACTTTCAACAATAAATTGGAATTCATTTGCTGAGTTGTCTTTTTCATTTGCATTGAATTCATCAATAATTATTTCGAGTTTAATATTTGCAATTGCAATGGGAATACTAGGTGGATTTTTACCTGCTTTTAGAGCATCAAGATTAAATATTGTTAATGCCTTGAGAGGGGGATAAAATACTTTAAATTGGATTTGCTCAGTCAAATCCTATTTCATATTTTTGCAAGCCAATGTCAAAGAAAATTATAATTGCAATAGACGGTCCCGCCGGTTCTGGTAAGTCCACTGCAGCAAAAAATCTTGCTAAAAAGCTTGGTTTTACATACTTAGATACCGGTGCAATGTATAGAGCTATAACATTTTTAGCTCTTCGAAGTGGTGTTTCTGATGATAAAGAAAAAATTATTGAAATAGCAAAAAGTTCTAATATCTCTTTAAAGACCGAAAATGGTATCACCCGTGTTTTTTCTAATGATGAAGAATTAACAGATTTTATTCGTACTCCGGAAGTAAATTCAAAAGTAAGTGAAGTAAGTGCAATTCCTGATGTTCGCTCTGAAATGGTTAAGATACAAAAAAAGATTGGGGATGAAGGAAATGTAGTTGCCGAAGGACGTGATGTAACTACTGTTGTTTATCCTAATGCAGATATAAAAATTTTCTTGACTGCTTCGCTTGAAGAAAGAGCAAGAAGAAGATTTAAAGAATTTCAGTCATCAAACCAATCAATAACATTTGAAGAAGTAAAAGCAAATTTGGAAAAACGTGATAGAATAGATAGTGGCAGAGAGGTTTCTCCACTTCGCAAAGCTGATGATGCAATTGAATTTGATAACACAGGGTTAACACCCGAAGAAGATTTAGAACATTTATACAAAATCATTTTAGAAGTTTTAAGAAATATTGATAAATAATTTTTTTTGCCATCAAAAATAAACAGATGTTAAACTAAAAAACTTTCTGCAAAAGAAAATTTTAGATGGCGGGTTTTCTTAAGCAGAGCAATTTAATTAGGAGGACTAATGTCCGAAAATGTAAAAGATGCAAAAAAGAAAGCATCTAAGGTAGTAAGATATTTGAATGCCGATGAGTATTCTCAGGATGAATTAAATGAACTTTCAAAACTTTATTCAGAATCTTTCCGCGATATTAAAGAAGGTGAAATAATCCAAGGAAAGATTGTTGGATTGAGTGGAGATAATGTTGTAATTGATGTTGGATTCAAATCTGATGGAACAATTCCAAAAGCAGAATTCTCTTCAACCGAAGAAATTAAAATCGGTTCTACTATTGATATTGTAATTGAAAAAACAGAAGATGATGACGGAAATCTTGTTTTAAGTAAGAAAAGAGCAGACTTCCTTAAAATCTGGTCTAAAGTTCTTGATGCTTACGACAAACAAACTGTTCTACCGGGTAAAATTCTTAAAAGAATTAAAGGTGGAATGGTTGTTGACTTAATGGGTATTGAAGCATTCTTACCTGGTTCGCAAATTGATATTCGCCCAGTCCGCGATTTTGATGCTTTCGTTGGTCAAACAATGGATTTCAAAATTGTTAAGGTAAATATTCCAACTGAAAATATTGTTGTATCACATAAAGTACTTATCGAAGAAACAATTTCTGACCAAAGAAAAGAAATTCTTGATAAACTTGAAAAAGGACAAATTCTTGAAGGAACTGTAAAAGCTATTACAGATTTCGGTGTCTTTGTTGATTTAGGCGGTGTTGATGGATTAATTCATATTACAGATTTAAGCTGGGGAAGAATTAATCATCCAACTGAAGTTGTTAAACTTGATGAAAAAATTAAAGTTGTTGTTACCGATTTTGAAAAAGACAGAAAAAGAATTTCTCTCAGCTTAAAACAATTATTACCACATCCTTGGGAAAAAATTGAAAGCAAATACAAAATTGGTGATAAAGTTTCTGGTAAAGTAGTTTCTTTAACAGAATATGGTGCTTTCATTGAAATTGAAAAAGGTATTGAAGGATTAATTCATATTTCTGAAATGAGTTGGACTCAACATATTTCTCATCCATCTCAATTTGTCTCAATGGGTCAATTTGTTGAAGCTGTAATTTTAAGTTTAGATAAAGATGAAAAGAAAATTTCTTTAGGAATGAAACAATTAACTCCGGATCCTTGGGCAGATATTGTTAAAAAATACCCTGTAAATTCTCAACATACCGGAATAGCACGTAATTTAACTAACTTTGGTGTATTTGTTGAATTGGAACCAGGAGTAGATGGATTAATTCATATAAGTGATCTTTCATGGACAAAGAAAATCCGTCATCCCGGTGAAGTAGTTAAAAAAGGTGAAAAAATTGAAGTTGTAGTTTTAGCTGTTGATACTGAACAAAGAAAAATATCTTTAGGACATAAACAAATTAATCCAAATCCCTGGGATGGTTTCGAAAAAGAATATGCTGTTGGAAATAAAACAGAAGGAAAAGTTGTTCGTATTATTGAAAAAGGATTAATTGCTGAATTACCACTAGGTGTTGATGGATTTGTTCCTGCAACTCAATTATCTCCATCAAAAATTAAAAATATTTCTTTCTGCTTCCCTGTTGGAAGTAAGTTAGATTTAAAAGTGGTTGAATTTGATAAAGAAAATAAGAAAATAGTTTTAAGTGCTATTGGTGCTTTGAAAGAAAAGAGCAACGAAGAAATTTCTGAATATATTGTTGAACATAAATTAGAAAAAGTATCTGTTGATGATATCTTAAAAGCTGATGCTGGTAAATTCGATTCATCTGATTTTAATATGTATGATGAAAAGAATATTCCTATTCCTCCAATTCCTCAACCACCAGCTGGTTACTCTGCAGAAAATAAAAAAAATGAATCTGCTCAGTAATTAAATTTTAACTACAAAATATTAGGCTGTATTTAATTTATTATTAAATTAAGTGCAGCCTTTATTATTTAATTGATTGAAAGGTTTATTAATGTCTTCTAAAGTTGCATTTTATACATTGGGATGTAAACTAAATTTTTCTGAAACATCAACTATTGGTCAGCAATTTATAAAAAATGGCTTCGATGTAGTTAATTACGATGATCAAGCTGATGTATATGTTATTAATACCTGTACAGTTACAGAAAATGCAGATCGAGAATGTCGTCAGATTGTAAGACGCGCATTAAGAAATAATCCTAATGCATTTGTTATTGTAACAGGTTGTTATGCTCAACTTCGTCCCGATGAAATATTAAAAATTAATGGTGTTGATGCAGTTTTAGGTAGTAATGAAAAATTTAATTTATTCAACTACATTAAAAATTTTGATAAATCGCATTCAAATTGTGCATATGTAACTCCAACTGAAGAATTAACAAATTTTAATTCATCTTTTGCAGTTGAAGGAAATGAAAGAACAAGAGCTTTTTTCAAAATTCAAGATGGTTGCGATTATAAATGTTCTTACTGTACAATCCCACTTGCAAGAGGCAAAAGCAGAAGTGCTAATCCAGATGATGTAATTAAAGAATTAAAAGAATTAATTAATTCAGGATTTAAAGAAATTGTTCTGACGGGTGTTAATGTCGGAGATTATTCATTCAATTATGAACAAAATACCGGTTACATTAATAATGATAATCTTGATTTAAACAAAAACGAAAAAAATTTTGATAATGTAGAGTTTGATTTTTATTTGCTTCTCAAGAAAATTTTTAATGAAGTTAAAGAAAACTACAGATTAAGAATCAGCTCGATTGAACCTAATTTATTAAACGATGAAATAATTGAATTAGCTAAAAAAGATGAAAGACTTTGCAAACATTTTCATATTCCTTTGCAAAGTGGTAATGACAAAATTTTAAGATTAATGCAACGAAGATATACCACTGAAGAGTATAGAAATTTAATTGAAAAACTCAATCAACAAATTTCAAATGTAGGAATTGGTGTGGATGTTATAGTCGGATTCCCCGGCGAAACTGAAGAAGATTTTTTAGTTACATATAATTTCTTAAAAGATTTACCGATTTCATATTTACATGTTTTTACATATTCTGAAAGACCAAACACAAAAGCAATATCACTTGAAGGAAACGTCGACCATTCGATAAGGAAAAAAAGAAACAATATGTTACGAATTTTAAGTGAAAAGAAAAGAATGGAATTTTATAGTAAAATGCTGGGCAAAGAATTAATCGCACTTTTTGAACATGAAAATATTAATGGCTTTATGAAAGGTTTTACAGATAATTATGTAAGAGTAAAAACTAAATTTAATTCAGATTTAATTAATAAATTTGTAAAAGTAAAAATTGTGGAGATTGATGAAAATATTTGTACTGCAGAAATTATTAATTAATAAATAGGTTAAAAATGAAAAGAGTTATTTTTTTAATTGTAATATTTTCATCAATAATTTTTTCACAAACCAAAAACGATATTTTATATCAAAGTAAAAATTTACCAGTACAATTCTCAAATCAAACTTCTTTAATTCAAGATGAACAAAATATTAAAAGAAAAAGCCCGGGTATAGCAATAATATATTCATTATTATTGCCTGGAATGGGTGAACTTTATGCCAACAATTTTGAAAGCGGAAAGTATTTTACAATTGCAGAAGGAATTTTTTGGGGAACTTATGCAGGGTTAAATATTTACGGAAATAATAAAAAAGAAAATTACATAGCTTTTGCAAAAACAAACGCCGGAATTAATCTCGAAGGAAAAGAAAGTGATTTTATAGCAAATGTTGGTATTTATTTAAGTTCTCAGGAATATAATAGAATACAAGAATTAAATAGAAATTTTGAAAAAACATATAACTTGCCAAACCAACAATGGAACTGGCAAAGTAATGAATTAAGAAAAGAATTCAGAAATATGTGGTCATCAAGCGAAAGTGCTTTTAATAATTTAAGATTTGTAGCAGGTGCAATGATTCTGAATAGAATTATAAGTGCTGTTAATGCTGTAAGATTAGTTTCTGCTTATAATAAAAATTTATCTCAACCTATAAGTTGGAATATTTATTTCGATGTAGAAACCAAACCAAATTTACCTCAAACATTTTCTCTGAATCTCATAACTAAATTTTGATAAAACTTTAAAACAAAAAAAGGCTGCCCTTTTGAGACAGCCTCTTTTGTTTAATAGAATACTAATTATTTAGGAAGATTAGGATTAGCATTTCTTTCTGTTCTTGGTATTGGCATATATCTCCAGGTTGTAGCAGCTAAATGCCATGTATCAGTTCTGTTTTGATCCATTAAACGTGTGCCTTGGCAGAATAATTCTTTATCTCTTTCAACTAAAACATCATTTAATGTAACTGCAGTTAATGCATTTAATGCATAAGATGTTCTAACTGCATTTACCAAAGATAAAGCATTACCGCTAGTTGCACCACGTAAAATACATTCTGCTAACATTAAATTATTTTCTTTCCATGTCATTACTTGGAATGGTGTTCCTTTTTCTGGATATTTTGTTTGCCAGTAATAAACACGTTTGCTTGTTCCGGTTGTTGTTGAAATTTTAATACGAGCAGATTCTTTTGGATCGGCTTTTAAATAATCGTTGAATCTATCTGCAACAACAATTTGAACACGACCAGCACCAGCAAAGCCCCAGTAATAAATATTACTTACATCACTATTCAATGCTTGGAAATCCTTATCACCAGAAACCATTCCTTGTGCAGCAAATGTAGCAGCATTAGCATAATCTTTTTTAGCAAAATATGCTTTTGCAAGCATAGAATTAACTATTCTTTTTGTTGCAGCATCAGTTGTATAATTTAATGCAGCTTTATATCTATTGATTGCATCATCCAAAAATTGTGAAGCAGGAATAAATGGACCAGCATCAATAATTCCACCTGGTTGATTTTCTGTTAATCCGAAAGTAGTTGCAGAATAAAATCTAGCAATAGCACCATAGAAATTACCGGTGAATAATGCTAAATCTTTATTTGCTGGTGTAGCAAAAGAAATTCTGTTAGCTCTTGCGAGTAAATCATCAGCAAAAAATCTTAATTCTCCAAGCTGACGATATGTTGTTGCAACAGTAGCGTTATCAAGTGTTATTGCTCCTTTATCAATTTCTTCAAATGATGGAAAGCTTGCTGATGGAACATCACTTGTATAGAACATTTGATCAGATAACAAATCTGCCTGACAAGCTAATTGACTTGCAACAATTGAAAAACGTTGTTGAACACCTTTAACAACAAAACCAACTTGTGCTTCGGTATCCAATCTGTCATTTTCAACAACATTTATTAAAGGATCAACATCTTTAATGTAATCTGTGCATGCTAATCCAACAAAAACTAATGGTAATACTACTAAAAGATATTTTATTTTTTTCATGTCAGCCTCCTTAGAATCCTAACCTTACCCAGAGATTTACAGTACGTGGTGTTTGTAATGTACCAAAATCAATAGCTCTTGCATCACTACGAGCACCAGTAGCATTGATTTCAACATCAGCACCAGAATACTTTGTAATTCTAGCTAAGTTTCTTACTGAAAGACCCATTGCGAAATTTTTTACATAAGAGTTTAATTCAAAATCTCTTAGTAATGATGTAAAGTCATAACTTAAACTAACTTCACGAATTATTAAGTAGTCAGCATCTTCAATATAACTTGCAGGATTTCTCCAATCCATAGATGCAAATTTTTCAGCTGCTGCTTTATATTCATCGGTTCCTGGTGTTAATTTTGTTAAACCAGTTGGTGCAGTACCTGGAGCAATTTCTGCTAAACCAAGTAAGAAATTGTATTTATTATATTCAGGTACGTTACCAAAACGTGCAGCAAATGATTTTGTATAGTTATAGATTTTATAGTTAAGACCCCATTCAGCAAATCCATAAAGTGTAAAGTCTTTTAAGAATCTGAAATTAAGTGTGAATGAACCTGTATTTTTTGGAACTGAGCTACCAATATTAATTCTTTCTGTTGATGCTTTTGAGCTAGTGTAAACTCCGGCTGTGTTGTAATTAGCTCCAACAGATTTAAATGTATAGAATTGATATTTTGGTAAACCAACTTGAATTGTTTGCACACTGTTGAAACCAAAATATAATGGTTGAGCACCACCAAGATCAGTAACTTTATTTTCTTGGAAGTTCCAGATTAAACCAAGTTGTAAATTATAATTTGCTGAACGAATTGGAGTATATTGGATATAAGTTTCAAATCCTTGATTTTCCATTGCTCCAACGTTATAAGGTTGAGATGTAATTGTTCTACCAGTAGAAGGAGCATTAACTTTTCCTACAATAGAATTCAAAGCATTTTGACGGAAGTAAGTGAATTCAATTGAAACATCTTTAAATAATTCAGCATCAAAACCAATTTCAATTTCTTTAATTCTTTCTGGTTGAATTTGATCATTACCAATGCTATTTAATACAGCACCAGCGCCATAACCACCGGTTTCAGCACTCCATAATAATGGAATACCTGCTGTACTTCCTGGTAATTGACCACTTTCACCATAAGCAGCACGAAGTTTTAATAAATTAATTTCAGATGGTAAGAAATCATATTTATCTAATCTTATTGCAAAGCTTGCTTTTGGATAAGTAATTGCTGGTGCATTTTTACCAATTGCAGTAGCATAATCTCTTCTGATACCGAGTGTTAAGAAATACTGATCTTGATAACTAAATGCATGTTCAGTGAAAATTCCACCATCTTTTATATTACTAAATGATTCACCATAACTTGTAATTGTGCTTGCAGCACCTAAAGTTACAATTAAATCTGTATTGAATTTTTCACCTGTAACGTTTGTTGATGAAACTGTTCTTTCAAAGAATTGTCCACCAGCAGTTGAACGAACATTTATATCATCAAAAATTGTGTAGTTATAAGCAACGTTAAAGTCGTAGGTAAATTGTTTGTTTTTTCTGTCATAAATATTTTTTTGACCAGTTTGAATTAAACCACCAAAGTTAGGACCAAATGGGAAAAATCTTTCTTGATAATAATCGCTATTATCAATTCCTAAAGTACCGTTTAATTCAAGTCCTTCAATTGGTTTATAAGAAGCTGTTAAAGAACCAATAAACTGATTGATTTTAGAAACGTCTTTAATCTTAATTAAATCTTCTTCTTTAACCCAACCAAAAGATGCAGCACGGAAAATTGTATTTCCCAAATAACCATAAATTATGTTATCGTTGCTTGGTCTTCCAAGTTTATTCATAACATAATTAGTTGAACCTTTGATAGTTAGTTTTTCAGTTGGAAAAGCAGTAAGATTTAATCTTACAGTGCTTCTATCACCAAAGCTAGTTGGAAGAATACCATGTTCATATCTGTTTTCGAAAGAAGCAAAATATTTCAAAGTAGAAGTTCCACCAGCAGCGCTAACATAATGTTCGCGGATTGGACCTTTTACAAATTGACGATTAGCATCATCAGCTGATAAGAAATCATCTTTAGAATATTTATAAAGTTGTTCATTATAACCGTAATTAAATCTGTAATCAATTGTAACTGGTTGTTGCATTCCAGCCATTAATTTTCCGGATTTAGTTGTAATAAGAACAACACCGTTAGAACCGTTTGCACCATAAGAAGAAGCAGCAGCTGGTCCTTTTAGAATTTCAATTTTGTCAATGTCGTTAGCATTTAAGTTTGAAAGAATGCTATTACCTTGACCACCCGCACCATAACCAATAACTTCAGCATTGTCTAATCTTACACCATCAAGGTAGATAATAGGTTGACCATCACCATTTAATCCACCACCACCGCGAACCCAGAATCTCCATCCAGATCCAACGTTTCCTGATGATGTTTGCATTTGAACACCAGAAATCTTTCCAGCAACTAATTGTGAAAGACTGCTGTATGCATTAACCATTTGTAAATCTGCAGCTGATATTCTACTTACAGAAACTTCTGCAACAGATTTTGATGTTTTTGATGCAATACCAGTAACAACAACTTCATCACTTTGAAATACGTCTTCTTCTAATTCAAAGTCTTGAGTTATGTTACTTCCTGTTAGAGTTATCATAACAGATTTCTTTTTGTAGTTTACAAAAGAAGCTGTTAATTCAACTCTTTGACCTCTTGCAAGATTTGAAGGAATTTCAAAAGAATACTTGCCATCGAGATCTGTAGCAGCACCGGTGTTGAATGCCTTGAGTACAACACTAGCACCGATTAATGCTTCCCCGTTGGTATCTGTTACTTTACCAGATACTTTGAATGCTCCTTGCGCCCAAATTAGGTTGCTTGCAAGGAAAAGAAATAGTAGGATTTGTAGTGGTTTTTTCATACACATCCCTCTGATTGTTTTTTGATTTGGTTAATTAATCGAGAATTTGTTTCTCGTTTTAAATTTTGATAAGTCATCAATATGAATTTTATGAAAGTCTCAATTTTTGTGGTTTAATCTAAGTCAAAAGAAAAATAAAAACAAGAGTTTTTTACTTCACAAAAAAGTTTTTGTAATTTTCATTATGAATAATTATAAATTAACAATCCTATATGATGGAACAAATTATTCTGGTTGGCAATACCAGAAAAACTCTGTTTCCATTCAACACATAATAAGTGAAGCGATAAATAAAATTATCAATGAAAAAATTAATCTTATCGGTTCAGGAAGAACTGATGCGGGTGTTCATGCTCTTGGTCAAGTAGCAAATTTTTTATCTGATAAAGTATTGAATTGTAATTCATTTAAATATTCTCTTAATGCAGTTTTACCTAAAGATATTGCTGTTAACAGAGTAGAATCAGTTAATAAAAATTTTCATTCGAGATTTGATGCAAAAAAGAGAACTTATATTTATCTGTTTTCAAAAAATAAATCCCCCTTTTACGATCTTTATTCTTATAATTATAAACCCATATTTGATTATGATTTGAGTAAAATGAATGATGTTAGTAAATTACTTTTAGGTCAAAAAGATTTTTCATCTTTTTGTAAAAAAAAATCCGAAGTAGAAAATAAAATTTGTAATTTAACAGAAATTAAGTGGTATAGAAAAAATGATTTTATATTTTTTCTAATAACTTCTGATAGATTTTTACATGGTATGGTAAGAACAATTATAGGAACTCTTTTAGAAACTGCTAAAAAAAATTTTGATAAAGATTTTTTGCAATCAATTATTGAAAGTAAAGATAGAGAAGAAGCAAAAGAGGCTGTTCCTGCAAAAGGATTATTTTTATTTAAAGTGAGGTATTAAATGATTGATTTATCAAACAAAGTTACAATTATAACTGGTGGTTCACGTGGGATTGGTGCAGCTTGTGTAAAGCTTTTTGTACAAGCAGGATCAAAAGTAGCTTTTACATATAAATCATCAAAAGAAATTGCCGAGAAATTAGAAAATGAGATGAATGGATTTGCAAAAGCTTTTCATGTTGATATGGAGAATGAAAAAGAAATTTTTGAAATGGTAAATCAAACAGAAAAATTATTTGGAAAAGTTGATATATTAGTTCATAATGCTGGAATCTGGAATGATGGAACTTTAGAAAAAATGTCTTTAGATCATTGGAATGAATTGATAAGAATAAATCTTACATCAACATTTTTATTTTGTAAAGCTTGTACTCCGATTATGAAGAAAAATAATTTTGGTCGAATGATATTAATAACTTCAACAGCTGGTCAGAGAGGTGAAGCTTTTCACTCTCATTATGCTGCATCTAAAGGTGGAATGATTTCTTTTACAAAATCTCTTGCAGTTGAACTTGCTCCTTTTAATATAACAGTTAATTCAGTTGCACCCGGTTGGGTGGATACTGAACTTAATAATGAAGTTTTTGCCGATTCAGATTATAAGGAAAAAATTCGTCAAACAATTCCTTTAGGAAAAATTGCAACAGCTGAAGAAATAGCAGGACCAACTTTGTTTCTTGCTTCTGATTTAGCAAAACATATTACGGGAGAAATTTTAAATGTTAATGGTGGAAGTGTACTTTGTGGTTAATAAATTATTTAGGGGGTTTTATGCATAATCATTTAGCAGAATTACATCCAATGATAATTCATTTTCCTATTGTTTTATTTGTTGCTTACTTTTTAGTTGAATTTTCAAATCTTTTCTTTAAACAAACTTTAGTTGATGGAATTAATTTTATTATTTTATTGGCTGGTGTTTTGTTTTCTATAGTTTCTGTTTTAACCGGAAATCAAGCTCAAAATAGTGTTTTACCTATTATGCATTCAAAACCAATTGAATTGGTTAAAATTTTAGAGTTACACGAAACGATGGCAACAATTACTTTATGGTTGTTTACTATAATATTGTTCGTCAGATATTATCTTTTTTCTAAAAATAAGCTTAATCAAATTTGGAAAATTATTATAACTATTATTGCTTTTGTTGGAGTTATATTAGTTTATGAAACAGCTTTATTAGGTGGTAAATTAGTTTATGAATATGGTGTTGGTACTAAATTTTTTACAAAATAGAATGAGAAAATATTTTATTTATTTGTTTTTGTTTTCATTATCAACAACAACTTTTTCACAATTTAGATTTGGTGAAGCAAAAGGACTTTTTATGGCTGTTGGTGTTGGTCCACGTTTCCCGATTTTTAATATGTCAAATTCACAAAATATTGGTACCGGGTTCAATGTAACTTTTTCATATACAGATAATGAATTCTTACCCATATTTTTTTACTCTTCAATTGGTTATAATCATTTTCCGGGACGACAAGATTTATATAAAAAAACCGATTATTCATCTTTGTCCAGTAATGTAATTTCTGTAATGCCTGGTGTTCGATATTACTTCAAACCAATTTTTGAACAAGTGATTATTTTAATGCCTGTAATTGATGTTGGTGCAGAATATTGTTTGTTTGAAAAATGGCATCAGTTTAAAATTGGTACAAATAAAAAAAATTTTGTTGAAGAGAAAAATAAATTCGGGTTTCATTTAGGTGTTGGAGCTTCGATGTTTTTACTCGATTTTATTACTTATTATAATTATATGCCAAATGAGCAATTTATTTCTGTTGATTTAAAGGTAAACTTGCCAATATTTGTAAAAATTTAGTGAGGTAATTATGGATTTCAAAAATCTTTTATTTGATGTTGAAAAGAATATTGCCCTTGTTAAAATTAATCGTCAGGAAAAATTAAATGCATTAAATGATGAAACATTAAATGAATTAAATATTTGTTTTAATCATATTAAAAATGATAAAAATATTTTTGTGGTTATAATAACCGGTGCTGGAGAAAAAGCATTTGTTGCTGGTGCAGATATTTCCGAAATAAATAAATTAAATATTATTTCAGCCAAAGAATTTTCTGAAAAAGGACAAGCAATTTTTAATTTAATTGAAAATCTCGGTAAACCAGTGATAGCAGCTGTTAATGGATTTGCATTAGGTGGCGGATGTGAACTTGCATTAGCTTGTCATATTCGATTTTCGAGCGACAGAGCAAAATTCGGTCAACCTGAAGTTAATCTTGGAATTATTCCCGGATATGGAGGAACACAAAGATTAACAAGATTAATTGGTTCAGGGCGTGCTGCTGAATTAATTTTAACTGGTGATTTAATTGATGCTGAAGAAGCATATAGAATTGGATTAGTAAATAAAATATTTTCTCCAGAAGAATTAATTTCACAATCAAAACTATTTGCAGAAAAAATTGCGAGTAAGGGACAGGCTGCTGTTGGTTTTGCATTAAAATCAATTGTGAGTTGTGATGAATTATCTGAAGATGAAGGACAAAATTTAGAATCATCATTATTTGCTTTGTGTTGCGGAACTGATGATTTCAAAGAAGGTACTTCTGCATTTTTAGAAAAGAGAAAACCAAACTTTAAAAATTTATAAACTTCTTATCCGGTGTTTTTGTGATTAATGTTAAAAAGAAATTAGTTTTTTATTTATCTCTTTTGGCAATTAGTCTTTTATTGACAAACATACTTATCGATTTGTTTACCAAAAAAAAATCTTATCCAAATTCAAAGGAATTATCAAGAACTGAAGTTGAAAATGTTTTTTGGAAAGTTCTTGATGATTATGGAATTAAAGCAAATTGGGTAACAAAGAAAAAATTTAAACAAGTTGATGAAGATTCAGTTAATTATCAGTTTAACGTATTACTCTCTGAAGATATACCAATTCCTTTAATAATTAAAGATATTAATAATGTAATCAGAAAAGATATTTCAGCTTATGTATCTGAAGAGAAAAAAATTTTTGGTGAAACTGAATTAAGAATTTATTCAAATGAATATCTAAAATTAAAAGTTAATTTTTATCCCACAAAAAATTTATTCAGAGATAATAAAGAAATATCATTTTTGATATCTGATGCAATGGATTTAAATGAAGAAAATTATAAATCATTTCTTTTTTCAAATTTGCCAATTAATGCAGTAATAGTTCCGGATCCTGCTTTAACTCAAAAAGCTGATTCCCTTTCTAAATATTCAAAAGAATATGTTTTACTTTTGAATAATGATGTTGATGATACAAAAATGAAATTATCCCAAGAATTTAGAACAGATATTTTAAAAAAATCAATCGAAGCAATTCTCGGTTCATTCCCTAAAAATAAATTTGTATTTGTTGATGAAAATTCAAATCTGTTTAATTCACCAATTTATAATTTTGTGCGTGATGAATTTAAGAAGAGAAATAGAACTTTATTTCATATGAGTGAGTGTATTAAATTAAATCAAGCTGAAGATGAAATGTTTTCTAAATTAAAATTTTATTTAGAAGATACAATTACAAAGAAAAAAATATTTTATACAGATTTTAGCAACTTTATGAAAATGAATCCGATGATTGAAAAATTCAGAAAGAAAGGGGGAAAAGTTTTACCTGTTTCAAAAAGTTATTTGAAAGATAAAAATTAAATTTCATTACCTTCTTTATCTAATTCTGTAGGAGTAATATTAAATTCTTTTTCTATTTGTGGTATAACTTTTTGCTTATCACCAACGATAACAATAGTTAAATATTCATTGAGAATATTTTCTCTAGCTGCTTTTAATACTTCATTTGTTTCTACATTTTTAATGTTTGATTGATAAGTATTAAATTCATCAAACGATAAATTGTGTGTAACAATTGATTCAATATTTTTTGCAACTTGAGAATAAGTTTCAAACTTTGATGGAAATTGTTTTATTAAATATGATTTTGCAAAATCAATTTCTTCTTGATTTATGTTCTTTTGAATTTCTTCAATCTCAAAAAATATTTCTTTAATTGAATCACTTGTGTTGTCGATATTTACCGCAGTACTTATCTCAAAAATACCAGTGTGTTTAAAGTAGCCAAAAGAAGAATTTGCACCGTAGGTGTAACCTTTCTTTTCACGAAGATTTAAATTAATTCTTGATGAAAATTGACCACCTAAAATTGTGTTCATAATTTTTGTTGGGTAATAATCTTCTGAATTTCTTGTTTTTGCTATATGTCCAATTCGTAATTCACTTTGAGCAGAACCTTTTTTATCAACCAGATAAAATGTTTTCTCTTTTATTTTGGGTTTTTCAAAGTTATCATTTGATGAATGTGCAGATTCTATGTTTGATAAATTTTGATTTACAATTTCAATTAAATGATGTTCGTTTATATTCCCGACAATAAAAAGTTTTATGCTGTTGTTAAAAATATAGTCATTATAAAATTTTACAACATCATCTAAGTTTATGTTATTGATTGTAGAAATTAATCCGATTTCTGGCAGCTCGTAAAAAGTATTCTTTAAAATAATTTTATCAAAAACAGATGATGCGATATAAGAAGGTTCATCTTGTAACTGAATAATTCTATCAAGTAACTTTTTCTTTTCTCTGTCAAAATCATTTTGTTTAAAATGTGGTGCAGTCAAAATTTTTGAAAGTAAATAAAATGAACTTTCAAAATTATCTTTGAGTGAAAGCAATGTAAAATTATTATAATCATGATTAACCGAAGATGCAAAAATAGAACCCAGCTTTTCAAACTCATCACTTAATTGTAAAGCATCAAATTCACCAGCACCTTCATCAATTAGTAATGATGTTAAACTTGCTAATCCATTCTTTGCCACCGGATCTTTTTTACTACCAGCTTCGCAAATAACTGTTGTGTAAACAATTGGCAAATTTTCTTTTTTAACAAAATAAATTGAAATGTTGCTATTGCTTGTTAATACTTTTACTTCAGGAGTTTGGAAATTTATTTTTCCGTTCGATACTGGTGCTTTTGTTCTGTCAATCATTTTTCACTTTTAGGAATTACATTTAATTGAACATAAGGTTTAGATAAATATTTTTTTGCTACATTAATTATATCATCTTTTGAAACGCTTTCATATCTATTTAAATCATGTTGAAAATAATTTGGTTCATTAAAATGAAAATTGTAGAAATTAAGATAGTCAACAACATTATCAAGTTTTTGCAAACTATAAATGAAAGATGATTTAAATTGATTTTTAGCTTTTATTAATTCGTCATCAGTTATACCATTCTTAATTAGATTATCAATTTCAAAAAATATTTCTTCTTTCAATTTTGATAATTCAACATTTGGTTTTGCAGTTGATACAATTATAAAACTTCCTGCTAAATTTCCTGAATATTGAAACGCTGAAATATCCTGAGCAATTTGTTTTTCAAAAACAAGAGATTTGTTCAATCGTGAATTTTTAGCCCCACTTAAAATTTCTGCAAGTATATCAATTGCAGGGTCATCGCCATCAAATAATTTAACCGTATGCCATGCTAAATATATTCTTGAAAGCTGAATATTATCTTCATGAACTAAAAATTTATTTTCATTAATAAATTCTTCAGGTGCAATTAATGTATTTATATTTTTATCTTCAAAAGAAATTATTTCATCAAAATATTTTTTAACTAAACTTTTGGCTTCATCAATTTCGAAGTTACCACCAATCACTAATGAAGCATTATTAGGAGAATAATATTTTCTAAAAAAGTTTTTAACATCTTCTAACTGAAATTTTTCAATATCCTTCATCCAACCAATAGTTGGCCAATGATAAGGATGATTTTCAGAATATAAATTTGAAAACAAAATTTCCCATGTTAATCCATAAGGTTGATTTTCGTAACGTTGTCTTCTTTCATTCATTACAACATCTTTTTGATTATCCAGTTTTTCTTGAGTTAATGCCGGTAAAAGAAATCCCATTCTATCAGATTCAAGCCAAAGAACTAATTCAAGATAATTTGAAGGAACTGATTCATAATAATTTGTTCTGTCGTGACTTGTTGAGCCATTCAAAGTACCACCAGCTTCTTGAATATAGTAGAAATGTCCTTCTTTAGGAATATGTTGAGATCCTTGAAACATCATATGCTCAAATAAATGAGCAAACCCCGTTTTACCTTTTGTTTCGTTTGCGGAACCAACCCGATACCAAATATTTACTGAAACAGTTGGTAAACTTTTATCCTGATATAAAATTACATCAAGACCGTTATCGAGTTTAAATTTATTGTATTTGAAATCGAAAAGAGAATTTTCTTTCACTTTGCCTCATTTTAAAATGTATTCAATACGTTCAAGTTTGCCATCAATATTATTTCTTGGAAAAATATTAAATATTTTACAAAGCAATGGATAAATATCAATATTTAATAAAGTTCCTGTCTGATAATTCTTTTTAAATTTTGGTCCAACAGCAATGAAAAAACCATGCATATCTAAATGATGATTATCATAACCATGATTTCCACCAACATATGCATTATCAATTCTTTTCATTCCTCTGTTTGATAATAAATTCCAACCAATTTCCGGAATTAAAACTAATGATGGAATTAAATAATTATCACTGAAATGAAAATATTCTGGAACCTCATCTCTGTAATAAACTTTGTAATGATTTTCATTTTTCTTTAACAATTCATAAACTTCTTTCAATTTATCTTTTGGAGGTTCAATTGTCATTAAAACTGTTTCATCTAAAAATTTACAATTATAACCTTCCAACATTTTTTCAATGTTAATTACTCTTTCTTTCGAAATTTCTGTCATACCATGATCTGAAAGAAAAATAACGTTAACGCTATCTTTCATATTAATTTCTTCAAGTTTATCAAAAATTTTTTTTGCAACATTATCTAATAATTTTATTGCTTCGTTAACTTCTTTTGAGTTTGGTCCAAATTTATGCCCTTTATCATCTGTATCACTAAAATATAAAGTAATAAAACGTGGTCTTAATTCTTGTGGAAGTTTCAACCAATTAATAACTCCATTAATTCTTTCATCGTGAGATTTTTTGCCATCATATTTTTCTGCATAAGAAGGTTTCCGATAACCAAGTTTAACTTCGCTTCCAGGCCAAAAATAGCTTGCTGTTTTAATTCCTTGTCTTTCAGCGGTTTCCCAAAAAGCTTCACCCCAATACCATTTTGCATTGTTCACTGCATTACTATCATTCGTTCTGTAAGTTTCATTTTTAAATGGATCTTCAAAATTATTTGCATAAATACCATGATTTGAGGGATACATTCCTGTTATTATTGATAAATGATTTGGAAAAGTTTTGGATGGAAACGCAGGTTTTAAAGATAACGCAAATGAACCTTCTGATTTGATTTTATCGAGATTTGGAGTTAGTCCCCGATTTAAATAATCCCACCTAAATCCATCAAACGAAACTAAAATAACATAAGGTTTGGGTTGAGCAAAAAGATTAAAAGATATAACTAATAATAGAATAAATTTTTTCATATTAATTCATTTTTTGAAAGTTTTGAAAATAAATTTAAAAAATAGAATTGGCAAAAAATTTTTAACGAAAATTTAATATTAAATTTTTGTTAAATAAAAATATAAAAAAAATTTTTCCCTATTATTCGTTATGAAATTAAATTGTTTTTATTTATATACATCATTAAATAAGTTCTATTAATTAATTAACGAGGAATATGTATGATTAAAAAACTAAAACTAATTCTAATTTTGATTACTATAATGTTTAGTAATGTTATATTACTCTCTCAAACAACTACATCATCCATTAGTGGATTGATAGTGGATCAAAATAATGTACCGATGCCAGGTGCAAATATTTTAGTCGTCCATTTACCATCAGGAACTAAATATGCAACAATATCACGCGACAATGGAAGATATACTTTGAGTGGTTTAAGAGTTGGTGGTCCTTATAAAGTTACTGTTTCTTTTGTTGGTTACGAAACACAAAATCGTGAAAATATTTTCTTGAATCTTGGTGTAACTACAAATCTAAATTTTAATTTAAAAGATTCATCAGTCGGATTGGGAGAAGTTACAGTAACGGCACAAAGAGATGCTATATTCAGTTCTGAAAGAACTGGTGCTGCAACAGCAGTAACAAAAGAAGCACTTCAAGCATTACCAACAATCTCAAGAAGATTAAGTGATTTTACAAAATTAACTCCTCAAGCTGCTGGTAATTCATTTGCCGGACAAGACAATCGGTTAAATAACATTACGGTTGATGGTTCTTATTTTAATAATTCATTTGGGTTGGGTGGTCAACCCGGTGATAGAACTGGTGTTTCTCCAATCTCAATTGATGCTATTGAGCAAGTTCAAGTGAATGTTGCACCTTTTGATGTTCGTCAAGGTCATTTTGTTGGAGCTGGTGTTAATACTGTAACCAAAAGTGGTACAAATGAATATAGTGCAACTGGATATTATAATTGGCGTACTCAAGGGTTAGTAGGAACAAAAGCAAAAGAATTAACTGTAAACCCAGGAACATTTAAATATAATTTACTTGGTGTATCATTAGGCGGTCCAATTTTAAAAAATAAACTATTTTTCTTTGCAAATTTCGAAAAAGATATTCTTGTTGAGCCAGGTACAACTTTTTTAGCAAACGAAGGAAATCAAACTGTTGGTGGAAATACGACTAGAGTATTAAAATCCGATCTTGATGGATTAAGCAATTATCTTAAATCAAAATTTGGATATGAAACTGGTCCATATCAAAATTACGATCATGAAACACCGGCATTAAGATTTATTATGAAATTTGACTACAATTTAGATGATGATAATAAAGTAACTTTAAGATATGTTCACTTAGATTCTGATACAGATGTTTTATTATCTAACTCATCATCATTAGGATTTGGAAATAGAAGATCAAGCACACAAGCACTTAATTTCCGAAATTCGAATTATAAGATAATGGAAAATATTCGTTCAATTGTTGGTGAATGGAATTCTGTTTTAACAAAAAATATTACAAATAATTTAATTATTGGATATACATTTAATGATGAAAGTCGTAAATCACTTGGTTCATTTTTCCCATTTGTTGACATTTTAAATGGCGGTTCAACTTATACTTCATTTGGTTTTGAACCTTTTACTCCAAATAATGAATTAAGATATAAAAGCTATCAGTTACAAAACAATTTAAATATGTTTTTAGGTGACCATACTTTGACATTTGGATTTAGTGTTGAAAGATATGAATCTGAAAATGTTTTCTATCCTGGATCACAATCTGTTTATGTATATAATTCATTAGCAGATTTTTATACAGATGCAAATGATTACATTGCAAATCCAAATAGAACAGTTTCTCCTATCACTTTACGACGTTTTCAAGTTAGATATATGAATATTCCCGGAATGGATAAACCAATTCAACCTTTAAAGGTTTGGTATAATGGAATATATGCTCAAGATGAATGGCAATTAAATAAAGATATTAAATTAACACTTGGATTAAGATTGGATGTTCCTTTCTTTGGAGAAACAGGATATGAAAATGCAAATGCAGATAAATTAGTTTTCAGAGATGAAAATGGAAATCCTGTTCAATACAAAACAAAAAAATTACCAGATCCTAAAATTCATTATTCACCAAGATTTGGTTTTAACTGGGATTTAAGTGGGGATCGTTCTACTCAAATTCGTGGAGGATCTGGAATTTTTACAGGAACACCAGCATATGTATGGATTTCAAATCAAATCGGAAACACTGGTGTTCTGACAGGATTTATTTCAGTTGACAACACAAAAAATTACCCATTTAATCCAAATCCAAATAAATATAAACCAACAAATGTAACTGGAGCACCAGCTTCAAGTTATGAACTTGCATTGACTGATCCTAATTTCAAATTCCCACAATTGTGGAGAAATAATATTGCTTTAGATCAAAAATTAATATTTGGATTAATTGGAACTGCCGAATTTATTTATAATAAAGATATAAATGGTATTTACTACATTAATGCAAACTTACCAGCCGCTCAATCAAATTTTGCTGGTATTGATAAACGCCCTAGATGGACTAATACAAGAATAAACAACGTAACAGGAAATCAAGTTGCAAATGCAATTGTGTTAAAAAATCAAGATGTTGGTTATTCATGGGATATTTCTTTTGCTCTTGAAAAACCATTTAGCGATGGATGGTTTGCAAAATTATTTTATCGTTATGGAGAATCAAAAAACACTGTAGACCCTGGTTCAATTGCTTTTGGTTCTTGGAATAATAATCAACATTCGGGGGATCCTAATAATCCAGGTGTTGGGTTCTCTGCATATTCACCAGGTCATCGTATATTTGGTGTAGTTTCCTATAGAACTGAATATTTTGACTTTGGAGCTACAACTCTTTCATTGACTTTTGAAAGCTTTACTCAAGGTAATGCAAGTTATGTTTTCAGTGGTGATATTAATGGTGATGGTGGAACAAGTAATGATTTAATTTATATACCAAAAGATAAATCAGAAATGAACTTTGAAACATATACTGTATCTGGTAGAACATTCACAGCAGAAGAACAAGCCAATGCTTGGGAAAACTTTATAATGCAAGATAAATATTTAAGTAAAAACAGAGGTAAATATGCAGAAAGAAATGCTGTGTTTGCTCCAATGGTTTCGAGAGTTGACTTAACAATTGCTCAAGAAGTTTTTACTGAAATATTCGGAAAAAGAAATACACTACAATTTAGAGTTGATGTGTTGAATTTTACAAATTTAATTAACAAAAATTGGGGAGTCGGTGATAGATTTGTAACAACATCACCACTTATTGCTCGCCCAGCTGATGCTCAAGGAAGAATATTATATAGATTAAGAAATATTGGTACAGATTTAATTTCAAAAACATTTGAACCTTCCGCTAATATAAGTGATGTTTACAGAATACAATTCTCAATAAGATATATATTTAACTAATAAAGTAAAGAGGCTATCTTTATTTTAGATAGCCTCTTTTTTTCATTCCATTTATAAATACCTAATAAAATCTGATTTTTTTATCATGTAAAATTAGAGTAAAAAAAAAATTAAAAATTTTGGACATTAAATTGAATTTCATATTTTCCATATGCAAAATTTTCATCAAACGAAAAATTCAAAAGCGTGAGATTAATGAAACATAATTTCTGCAAAATAAGTTTTACGCAAATCTCAAAAGCATCTAATTATTTTATCATTCTAAATAATAAATTATCAACCCATAATAGGAGTTATGTATGAATAAAGTTAAACAGCTTTTAACTCTTCTTCTTGCATTTATGATGTTTAGCTTTGGCACAATGTATTCACAAACAACAACTGCATCTATCAATGGTTTAGTTGTTGATCAAAACGGTAATCCATTGCCAGGCGCAAACATTGTAGCTGTTCATTTACCTTCTGGTTCTCAATATGGAACCACCACTCGTAATGATGGTCGTTATAACATATTGGGTATGAGAGTAGGTGGACCTTATAAAGTTACAGTTTCTTTTGTTGGTTACACTACACAAGTTGAAGAAGGATTTGAACTTACTTTAGGTCAAAATCTGAGAATCAATTTCAAACTTCCTGAAGAAGCAGTTCAATTAACTGGCATCACAGTATCTGCTGAAAGAAATGCAATTCTATCTCAATCAAGAACAGGAGCTGCACAAAACATTACTATTAAACAAATTGAAGAAATACCAACAATCAGCAGAAGCTTCCAATCTTTTGCTAAACTATCTCCAATGTTTTCTGGTAGTGGTCTTTCAGCTGCTGGTCGTTCAAGCAGATATAATAATATCCAGCTAGATGGTACTCAATACAACGATTTATTTGGTTTGGGTGCAACTGGTACTCCAGGTGGTCAAACAAGTACAAACCCAGTTAGTTTGGATGCTGTTCGCGAATTTCAAGTTGTTATTGCTCCTTTTGATGTTCGTTTAGGTGGTTTTACCGGTGGTGGAATTAATGCTATTACACGCTCTGGTACAAACGAATTCTTGGGTTCTGTTTATTTATTCGGTCGTAACCAAAAATTAGTTGGTAAATATGGTACTACCGATGATGTTCCAAAACCAGGTTCTACTGATATTCAAAGAAAAGCTGTTTCTGACTTTAAAGATTATCAATATGGATTCCGTTTTGGCGGACCAGTTATGAAAGATAAATTATTCTTCTTCGTAAATGGTGAAATGACACAAAATGAAATTCCATTAAAGAATGCATCATTAACACAAGGCGACCCAACTGTTATTCAGGGATTTTTAGATAAAGTAAATAGAGTTGCTAATATTTTCAAAAATAAATATGGATATGATCCAGGAACTTATGATGAATTTTTAAGAGAACAACCAAGTACAAAGTTATTCTTAAGATTTGATTACAACTTATCAGAAAATCATAAATTAACTTTCCGTCATAATTTTGTTGACGCTTATACAGACGTTTTAGGTAATAGAACTGCAACAAATGCAATGTCTTTCTCTAGCTTCAATTATAGAATTAAGAGTAAAACAAATTCTGCTGTATTACAATTAAATAGTACATTCAGTAACCAAATGAATAATGAATTAATTCTTGGTTATACCTGGATTCGTGATAGAAGACATGGTACAGCAAAAGATGCACCAGAAGTAAGAATTAATGATGGTGGTTATTCTATTTGGGCTGGTCCGGATCAATTTTCTTCAGCTAACGAATTAGATCAAGATATTTTCGAAATTACAGATAACTTCAACTATTTTGCCGGTGATCATGTATTTACTGTTGGTACTCATAATGAGTTTTATAAATTTAGAAACTTATTCTTAAGATCATTTTATGGTTCATATGTATTTAATAGTATAACAGATTTTGAAAATGGAAAACCAAGTTCATTTTTAAGAAGATATTCTATTACAAGTGATCCATTACAAGCAGCTCAATTTGATGTTGCTCAATTTGGATTTTATATTCAGGATGAATGGACTGTTTCACCAGCTTTAAAATTAACACTTGGTGTTCGTGGTGATATTCCAACTTTCCCAACAGAACCAGCTCGTAATGACTCTGTAGCAAAATATTTCCCTGGAATTAGCACACTTGATAAACCCAAAACAAATGTGTTATTCTCACCAAGATTTGGATTTAACTATGATTTAAGTGGAGACCGTTCTACACAATTACGTGGTGGTATTGGTATTTTTACTGGTCGTGTTCCTTATGTGTGGATGTCTAATAACTATGGAAATACTGGTGTTTATTATGCTGAAGTTGCTCAGGGAACTGGTGCTAATGCTCCTGGAAATGGATTTTTCAAAATTGATCCTTATAATCAACCAAAACCCGGTGATCCAGGAACAAGTACAGCAAGAAGACAAGCTGAAATTAATTTAGTTGATCCAGATACAAAAATGCCACAAGTTCTTCGCTTCAATGTTGCTATTGACCAACAATTACCATACAATACAATTGGAACAGTTGAATATCAGTATTCAAAGAGTATAAACGATATGATTTATCGTAAACTGAATATTGGTAAACCAATTGGTAAAATTGGTCAATTGGGTAGTGGATTAGATGGAAGAACAATTTATGGTGGTACTGTAAATTATAACGGAAACTTCTTTGATGTATTACAATTAGCTAATACTTCAAGTGGTTATCAATCTAATTTAGCTTTCCAATTACAAAGAAACATGGCAAAAGGATTATCATTTAATATGGGTTATGTAACTGGTGTTGCAAAAGATAGAAATAGTGTAACATCATCACAAGCTGTTTCTCAAATGAGATTTAACCAAATTCCAGAAGACCCAAACAATCCACCTTTGACAACAGCTAACTTCCAGATTGATCATCGTATGTTTGCTCAAGTTTCTTATGTAGTTGAATTTTTCGATAACGCTTCAACAACATTTTCACTTTATTTCAATCGTCAATCAGGCGATCCATTAACATTCTATGTTAATGGTGATTTAAATAGTGATGGTTTTGATAGCAACGATTTATTCTATATTCCAAGAAATGAAAGTGAAATTCTTTTAGGAAGTATTTCCAGCAATCAATTTGTAAAATCAACAGCTGCTGGAACAACATGGAATGATTTAAATAACTTTATTGAAAACAACCCATATTTAAGAGAAAATCGTGGCAAAATTGCTGAAAGAAATGCAGCACGTCAACCATGGGTTAATTTCTTAGATTTCAGATTTGCTCAAGATATACCAGACTTCATGGGAATTGGAAAATTCCAATTAACATTAGATATTCTCAATGTTCTTAACTTGTTAAGTTCAAAATGGGGTTGGGTTGAAACTGTTCCAAATAATAACTATGCAATTGTTACATACAGAGGAAGAATTACTTATAATGGAAAAGCAAATGTTCCTGTTTATTCATTCAGCAAACCAGCTCGTAATGTTCCTTGGTCAGTAAGTGATACTTCATCTCGTTGGGCAATGCAATTAGGATTAAGATATAGTTTCGGATTTTAATGGTAATTTAAATAATTTAAAAAGAAGAGGCTGTCTCAAAAGGGCAGCCTTTTTTGTAAAATAGAAAAGATTTAAATAAGTTTGTCTGAAGAAGAAAGGAAAAATAAATGGGACAAAGCGGGAAAGTAATATTTAAGCCATATCATCAAAATCAAATCA
>JAOADJ010000046.1 GCA_026417375.1 Melioribacteraceae bacterium
GGCATGAAAAATATTTGTACATATTTTTGTAAAAATGAAATGCCGTCTCAAATTTACTTTTGAGACCGCCTCTTTACATTTTTGATTTTAATTTTTCTTGTAATTGTTTTATTGTAGAGACGTTGCATGCAACGTCTCTACGAATAATATTTCATTCATACTTTATCAATGAAACTAAATCATAATTTTTTAATTTTTCAATACCATTTAAAAATTTCAACTCAATTATAAAACTTATTTGTACCACTTCCCCGCCTAACTGCTCAATTAATTTAACTGCCGCTTCCATTGTCCCGCCAGTTGCAAGTAAATCATCATGAAGTAAAACTCTATCCCCTTTTTCAATTGCATCTTTGTGAATTTCAATTTTATCTGTTCCATATTCTAATTCATAAGTTGCATAAATTTTTTCTGCAGGTAATTTATTTGGTTTACGGATTGGAACAAATCCTGCATTTAATTTATTTGCTAAAGCTCCCCCAATAATAAATCCTCGTGATTCAATTCCGGCAACTTTTGTTATTTGTTTATCTTTTGAATGTTCATATAATAAATTTATTGTTTCTTTTAACCCTTCAGCATTTTTTAATAATGTAGTTATATCTTTAAAAATTATTCCTTCTTTTGGAAAATTTGGTACATCGCGAATTAATTTTTCTAAGTTCATTTTTTGCTCTCAAAAATTTGTAATTCATTTGTTTTTAGTTTATCTAGATAGTCAAAAAGAATTTCTTCAATAGGATTATATTCAGATTGCTGATAAAGTTTGATTCTAACATCTTTAGAACCAGGTAACCCTTTTAAATAACCTGCATAATATTTTCTGAATGTAATAATAGCACCACGTTCATCTTTTATTTCTAAGGAATATTTCAGATGGCGAATTATAGTTTCAATTCTTTCTTCAGGTGAAACCGGATGATAATTTTTATTTTCCATTAAAAGTTTGGCTTCACGAAAAATCCATGGATGTTCAATTGCACCCCGGGCAATCATAACAGCATCTGCATTAGTTTCATTGAAAGCACGAATAACATCTTCAGCTTCAAAAACACTTCCATTCAAAGCAACCGGAATTCCGACTACTTCTTTTACTTTATTTATCCAAGACC
The DNA here is from genome assembly GCA_026417375.1 of Melioribacteraceae bacterium. Taxonomy (GTDB): domain Bacteria; phylum Bacteroidota; class Ignavibacteria; order Ignavibacteriales; family Melioribacteraceae; genus Stygiobacter. Next base: position 1,113 of record JAOADJ010000046.1, read on the forward strand.
AATCTGCTTGACCGCTGTGTCCCTGAACTTTTGTTCTGCAGTGAAGAGTTAAAGCAGCAGCACCAGCATCTTCAATTCTTTTAGCAACTTCTAAAATATTAATCGATTTTTCATCCCAACCTAATCTTGTTTTTACTGTAACAGGAACCGAGACAGCTTTAACAATACTTTCAACCATTGTTTGCATATAACAAGGATCTTTTAGCAACCCAGCACCTGCACCACGACCTGCAATTTTTTTAACCCAACAGCCGGCGTTAATATCAATAATATCGGGATTTTTTTGTTCAACAATTTTTGCGGCTTCAATCATAGGTTCAAGATTTCCGCCATAGATTTGAATTCCAACTGGTCTTTCAAAATCTGTTATTTCTAATTTTTTTTCTGTTTTTTTATTTGAACGAATTAATCCATCTGAATTAACAAACTCTGTGTAAACTACATCTGCACCAAACTCTTTACAGATTTTTCTGAATGCTAAATCTGTTACATCTTCCATTGGTGCAAGAAGTAAAGGTTTTTCTAATTCTATTTTACCAACTTTGAACATATCTTAAACTAATTTTCAATTAAATAAATTGCGAGAAATATTGTTATGAAAGTAAAAAAAGCTCCGGTTAAAAAAGGAAACTGATAACCAAAAAAGTCGAAAGAAAATCCTCCCCACAATGGACCAAAAACACGGGCAAGTGCAGATATAGATTGATTAACACCTAAAATTGATCCTTGCAAATTTTGATCAGCTCTTTTAGAAATCATAGAAGGAATAATTGGTTGTAAAATACCGGTTCCAATTGCTAAAATCGATATAACAATTGCTAATCCTAAAAAATTTCCACCATAAGGAATAAAGCCTAAACCGATTACCATAAAAATTAATCCGGCAACAACAATTTTTTTATCAGAAAATTTTTGAGAAATTTTTTTCATTAAAAAAGCCTGAACAAAAGCACCAATCAACCCGGTTAATCCAAATAGAATTCCATTTTGCTGATCGTTAAAATGATAAACTTTAAATGTTAACAATGCTAATGTTCCATAAATATTAGCTACAGAAAAGATTATGATGAAAAACAAAATAATCAATATTCCAACAGATGGCGATGAAATTACTTTCTTAGTAAAATTAAAATCAAAGATTTTATAACTAAATTTTGAATCAACCTTCTTTTCAATTAAAGATTCAGGTAATTTTAATAAAGCAAATAAGAAAGCTATAAATGAAAAACCTGCTGCAGAAAATCCGATTACAGAATAACCATATTTAGAAAGGAATGCACCGATTAAAGGACCGAATACAAATCCCAATCCAAATGCAGCACCAATCAAGCCCATACCTTTTGCTCTTTCTTCTTTTGTAGTAATATCTGCAATATAAGCTTGAGCAACACCAATATTACTTCCTCCAATACCAGCTATTAATCTTGAAAGAACAAGCAATAAAAATGAATTTGTAAATGCAAAAATCAGATATGAAATAATGGTCATTAATTGAGTTGATAAAATTACTGGTCTTCTTCCAATTCGATCGGATAATCTTCCTAAGATTGGATTAAAAATAAATTGCATAAAAGAAAAAACCGCAACTGTAACACCAATTTCAAAATCAGTTGCCCCAACTTGTTTGCTTGCAAAAGTTGGTAAAATGGGAATTAAAATTCCAAACCCCATTAAATCTATAAAAATAGTAATAAATATTATTGTTAATGATGTTTTATTTTTCATTTGAATTTGTTTTTTGAATGCGAAAATAGTTAAAAATTTTATTCTAATTTATTTTAATATTTTTTAACTGTTGTTTTGTATCAGAATAAGCTTGCTTAATTTTTATTTTATCTTCATTATTCAGATATATCGGAAAGTTTGTTGTATCTGCTTTTAAAATTCTAAATTGAATTCTATTATTAATTTTTCCCTTAAAAACCCATGTTGGTTTTACATAAACATCTTTAATAAAAATTTTATTTGAATCATTTTTTTCTATTGTAAAATTTAAAATTGCACCTGCATCTGAATATCTCCATCTTTGATTAGATAAAAAATTCCCAAGTGAATAAGCAATTAATTTTCCATTTTCAAAAATAATTTCCTGAATTACATGAGGATGACTCGCAATAATAACTTCAACTCCATAATTAAAAATTTTATTTACTAATTCTTTTTGAAAAAAGTTTGCTTTTCTTTGATATTCTTCACCAAAATGTAAATAAACAATAACATAATCACTTATGAGTTTTGCTCTTTCTATATCTTTACGAATTTTATTTGTGTCAATAATATTAATCATAAAATTCATTTTACTTGGTAAAATATTTCCATTTAATCCATAAGAATATGCAAGTAATGAAACTTTTAATTTATTTTTTTCGACAACTAAGATTGAATCATTTTCATTTTAGTTAGTACCAATATTTTTTAGTCTGAGTTTGTTAATGTTATTTATTGTATTGATTAATCCCCTAGTTCCTTTGTCTAAAGAATGATTATTGCAAGTTATAAGAATATCAAAACCAGCATTTTTTATTGCATCTAAAAATTCAATTGGTGAATTAAAATTTGGATAACCAGAATAAATAAATTTATCACCGGCAATTACGGTTTCCAAATTTCCAATAGTAAAATCGGCTTTCGATAAATCATTTTTTATTTCATTGAAAATGGGATTAAAATCAAAACTATCATTTTGAATTCGTGAGCTTTCATAAATTGGTGAATGACACATTAAATCGCCAACAAAAGAAAAAGAAATTTCTTTTATAACTTTTTCTTCTTTAACATTTTTTGGAGAATTAAATTTTGAAATAAAGACAAAAAATAAAATAGCACTTAAAAAAACTATAAATAAATTTTTCATATTAACTTTAAAAAAAAGGTCGAGCAATCACTCGACCTTATAAGAAAAATAAATTACGAATTAATTTTCGCTTTTAGCTCCTTTACGAGAAGCTTTAACTGCCTGAATATCGTTTCTTAATTCTTGAGCTTTTTTCTTTAAATCACTCAAACCTTTTCTTAAACGTGTTCCTGCAGCTGACTGACCTTTTGTGTAGAATTTTTCTACATCTGGTTCAAGACTTTTAATGAAATCAATTAATGCTTGATATTTTTCGTGCATTGTACCTCCTGTATTTTGTTAATGGATTATTTTAAATTTTCTAAAACAATTTCAGCAATATCTTTTATTTGAACTTGTTCAGATTTTTCTAATGATTTAACACCATCATTTAACATTGTCATACAAAATGGACAAGCTGAAGCAATAGTATTTGCTTTTGTATTAATTGCTTCTTCAGCTCTGTTAATATTTATTCTTGTTCCTTCAGTTTCTTCTAAAAACATTCTTCCACCACCAGCGCCACAGCAAAATCCTTTATCACGAGAACGCTCCATTTCTATCAATTCTACATCTTTAATTGCAAGAAGAGATTTTCTTGGCTCATCAAAAATATCATTATATCTACCAAGATAACAAGAATCATGAAAAGTTATTTTATTTTTTTCTTGATTTTCCCTAAGAAGTAATTTCCCTTCGCCAATCAATTTTGAAATTAATTCAGAATGATGAATAACTTCAAAATTACCACCAAACTGTGGATATTCATTTTTTAATGAATTAAAACAATGCGGACAAGCAGTAACTATCTTCTTTACACCATAGTTATTCAACGTTTCAATATTTGATTGCATTAACATTTGAGCAAGATATTCATTTCCCAATCTTCTTGCAGTATCACCATTACATTGTTCTTCAATGCCTAAAATTCTAAAATCTATATTTGCTTTTTGCATTAATGTTGCAAAAGCACGAGATACTTTCTGATAACGGGAATCGAATGAACCTGCACACCCAACCCAAAAAAGAAATTCACAGTTAGAATCTTCTGCCATTGTTTTAATATTTAATCCTTCAGCCCAGTTTGCTCTATCCTGAGAATTAAATGCCCATGGAGTTCCATTTGTTTCTAAATTTTTAAATACCGCATTTAATTCGTTTGGAAATTGAGATTCACTCAAAACTAAATTTCTTCTCATATCAACAATTGAATCAATATGTTCAATTGAAACAGGACATTCATAAACACAAGCCATACAAGTTGTGCATGCCCAAAGCTCATCAGAAGTTATATAATTATGAACCAAAGTTTTATTGATAATTTCATTTGATTCGTTTTTATTATTAATAATTAATGGAGCTTTTTCTTCAGTTCTGTATCTTATATTTCTGATAATTTCACGTGGAGAAAGTTTTTTACCTGTTAAATTTGCTGGACAACTAGCTGTGCATCTTCCACATTCTGTACAAGCATATCCATCAAACATTTGTTTCCAACTTAAATGCTCAACATCAGAAACTCCAAACTGAGAAATATTTTCATCTTCCAGATTTAATTTTTTAAGTGAATATTTATCATTACCTATTTTTTTAAAGTAAACATTCGGTAAAGATGTAATTACATGAAAATGCTTTGAAAAGGGTAAAAAATTTAAGAAAGTAAGAATTGTTAGTATATGAACCCACCAGAAGAATTCATAAAATTTATAAGCAGAGTTTCCATTAATAAAAAATAAATGAGCTAAAAAATTTGAAACAGGACGAACTTCAAATTCAGTTAATATAAAATCATTTTTTATGATATGTGCTGCACTCTGTCCTAACATCGAAACAACAACAATTAAAATCATTGTTAAAATAAATGCTGCATCAAATTTATGATCTTCAACATTTAATCTTTTTACTTTTTGGATAAATCTTCTGTAAAAAGCCAAAAGAACTGCAATTATTACAAATAGACTGAAAATTTCCTGAACAAATGTAATTACTGAATAGAAACCACCTAAAAACTCTAAAGAAAATGAAGAATAAAAACCTTGCAAAATTGATTCAATTACTGCAATTAAAAAAATTAAAAAGCCCCAAAAAATTGAAACATGAATAAACCCGGCAATTGGTTCTCTTAAAATTTTTGATTGGAAAATTCCAATCACAAATACATTTTTCAATCTTTCTAAAGGTTTATCAAATCTATTATCAGGTAAACCTATTTTTAAGTAACTAAATTTTATTAAAAGATTTCTTATAAAAAAACCAATTGCAAATAAAAATATTGGAATAAAAATATAATTTTTAATTTCCATTAGTTTACCTGTAAAGAATGAAAGAAAAATTTATAAGTTTTATCTAATAGTTTTTCAAATTTCGGATTTGTATTATGAAATGGATGAGTTACATGGAATGTATGCCCCGTGCCAATCATTTTATAAAATTCAGTTTTAGATTTATCAGACCATTCATAAATTTCTTCAGCTTCTTTAATTGGAACAGCTAAATCCTGATCTCCATGCGCAATAAATAATGGCATTTTCAATTTTCTAACTGCATTTTCAATATTTAATCTATCAGAATTATTTTCAATATCATTTAAAAGTTCGATGCCTAATTTCATCACTTGTTTGGTTCTCATATTCATAACTTCAAAAAAACCTTTTTTTCTCCATTCCTCTTTTTGTCTTTTACTATATCTATCAAGTTTTGAAACCGAAGCCCAAATTGCAATAGCAGAAATATCATTTCTGTTTGAGCAGGTTAAAATTGAAATTGCTCCACCACGACTATGACCACAAACACCAATTTTTGAATCTATCTTTAGATTTTCAAAAAAACCATTTCTTATAGAATCAATTAAATCATTTAATTCTTCAATTTCGAGCGAAAATGTATTTTCTTGAAATTTTTCAAATTCTGTGAATTCAAGTGGATTATCACCAATTCCATTATGAGAGAAATTAAATGTAATTGTATAAAATCCTTTATTTGCAAAATATTCGCCTATATATGGACCAAATCCCCAATCTTTAAAACCTTTGAACCCATGAACAAAAATTAAAGATTTATCATAATTAACATTTTCAGCAAAAAAAACTGAAACTTGCAGAAAATTATTTTTTGAAGTTTTAAGTGAATAATTTTTTACCATACTATTTCAAATATGAGGTTTTAAGAATGGAAAGTCAAGAAATTTGATAAAATTATGCGTTTTTTTATTTTTTCTCTAAACATATATTAGTTTCAGTTCGATTATAAACAAAAAATTATACTAATTATGACAACTGAAGAAAAAGCAAAATGGTTTGACAGAGCTTTAAGATTTGCCCTTGATGGAAAAATCCAATTGGTTATGAAAACTTATAAAAATGGAATTGCAAAATGGGCAATAATTGATACCGAAAAAAATTTGGTTTTAAATTCAAATTTAGAATGGGAACCTGAACCACCTTTAGCAAAAGACCGTGATGAATCTTTTCTTATCAGAACAAGATTTGATTTTGAAACAGCTGTTTCACAATATCAACAATATAAAATGTTCGCGCAATAATTTATTTATATTCCTTTCGAAAAATCTTTTTACTATTTTTTGTTAAGAAAATTTCACTGAAAAATTCAATGAACAAAATATTAATAATTCCTTCAATTGATATACAAGATCAAAAAACCGTAAGAGTAGTACAAGGAATTCCGGAACTAGGATGTGCAGAATACAAAAGCGATCCTGTTGAGATGGCAATGATTTGGAGAGCAGAAAATGCAAAATGTCTTCATGTAGTTGATTTTAATGCTGCACACGAACATTCAAAAGTAAATTTTGAAATAATAAAACAAATTTGCGAAGCTGTAATTATTCCTGTTGAACTTGGTGGAGGAATTAGAAATTATGAAGATGCTTGCGAAGCTTTTGAACTTGGAGTTGCTCGGGTTGTAATTGGTTCAATGGCTTTTGAAAACCCAAGAGAGTTTATAAAAATTTTAGATAAATTTACTCCTAATAGAGTTGTTTCTGCAATAGATGTCATTGACGGTGAAGTTGTTACAAGAGGAAGACAAATAAGAACACATTTACGTGCAATTCAATTTGCAAAGTTTTTAAAATCTTGCGGAGCTAAAAGAATTGTAGTAACAGATGTTACAAGAAACGGAATGATGACAGGTCCAAATATTGAGTTATCCAAAGAAATTGCTGAAACAGCCGAAACAAAAGTAACACATAGTGGTGGAATTGGTGGTTATCAAGACCTTATAAAATTACAATTAGAAGCCAGCGATTTTATTGATTCGGTTATTATTGGTCGGGCATTATATGAAAATAAATTCCCTTGCCAGAAAATCTGGCGTGTTGCTGAATCCGGAATTTTTTCATAATTAAAATTTAAGGAGGAAATTATGATTAAAAAGATTTTAGTCCCTATCGATTTTTCTGATTATTCAAAAAACGCATTGAAATATGCCGCAGACTTTGCAAAAAATTTTTCAGCAAAATTATTTTTGATTTATGTTGTAGAACCAATGATTTATCCCGCTGATTTTTCAATGGGTCAAATTGCAATTCCTTCTACTGATATTGATATTCATAATCGTGCTGAAGAAGAATTGAAAAAATTAGCAGATGAAATTGATAAAGATTTACAAGTTGAAACAATTATTAAAACAGGCAAACCCTTTGTTGAAATTAATGAAACTGCAAGAGAAAATGATATTGATTTAATAATTATTGCAACACATGGACACACAGGAGTAGAACATTTACTTTTTGGCTCAACAGCAGAAAAAGTAGTTAGAAAAGCTCCCTGCCCTGTTTTAACTTTACGTGAGCCAATTAAAGGTTTTGTATACAAAAATGAATAAAAAATTTTCAAAACTATTTAACGATAAAACTTCCGGAAGTTTTGAAATTTTATTTGAGCTTCATAATCACTTAAAAGTGCAAAGTTCTTTTTTAAAAATTTTTCCTCAATTTATCGATAGTGTTTCGGAAAAATTTCCGACATTTGAAAACATTCAAAAATATCTGAATGAGTTAAAAAAATATTTAAAGAAAAATCAAGTTGAACTTTTCTTTAACAAATATGATGAACTGTTTTCAAATATTAATGAATTAATATTTATTAATGCTAAAGAACTAAATAATTATACTTCATTTCTTACAATCTCTAATAGCAAAACACTTTTTGAATTTTTTGTTCGATTAAAAAAAATTAATAAGGAAATACAAATATCAATTTGTGAATCCCGTCCCAAATATGAAGGAAGAATATTTGCAAAAAAATTATATGATGAAAAAATTAATGTTGAATTAATTACTGAAGCAATGATTTTTAATAAGTGTAAAGAAGTTGACTGTGGAATTATTGGTGCAGATACAATTTTAAATAATGGTAACGTGATTAATAAAATTGGTTCTTCAATAATTGCATTAAGTTGTAAAAATTTTAACAAACCATTTTACGTAATGGCAGATAAAACAAAAATAAAGCAAACTGAAAAATTCAAACAAAAAGAAATGCCTCCGGAAGAAATTTGGAGGCATTCATATAAAAAAATCAAAATCAAGAATTATTATTTTGAAGAAATTCCAAAAAATTTAATAACAAAAATTATTACTGATTAGAACTTTCTAATTGCTTTACAGATTCTTTTGCAATATGTCCAACTTCGGTGTTTGGATATTTTTGAGCTAAATTTTTCCAAATGTTAATTGCTTGTCTCTTATCACCTTTCGCATTTAATATTGCTCCCAAATTATATGTAGCAATTAAATTATCTTTTTCAACGGCTAATGCTTTATTAGTATAATCTAATGCTTTATCAAATTCACCTTTATTAAAATGAATATAAGTTAATTGTAAAAACACATCAACTCTTTTAGGATCAATCTTTATTATTTTGGAATAATATTCAATAGCTTCATCTGGTTTATGAGCTAAAGTTAACATGTCTGCATATTCTCTAATTTTTAATGTATCGTTAGGATTTTTATCAACTTCAGCTTTTAGCTTATTCATTCTTTCAATAGCTTCTTTCATTACATTAGATGCTGAAGGAGTTTCTCCATTTCCCTGAGACTTTAATCCTTTATGAACATCATCATCAGGCATTTGATTATTTATGTTTGGATTATTTGCTAAATCAGATTTTTTAGCAGAATTAGAAAAAATAATAACAGCAACAATAAAAACAACAAAAATAACTAGATAGATATAAAGAGGTTTTATTTTCATTTCTTCTCCATTTTTGAAAATCAATACTCAAAATTAACTCATTAATTTAAATTAATAAAAACAAAGTGAACTAAAATTAAAAATAATACGTTTAATCTTATAAAAACTGAAAAGACATGAAAGCAGTAGAAATGATAAACTTTAATCAAGAAATGTACAATGAATTCGATTCAATAATAATTTCACATTCAGCTGCATTAAAAAGCTTTGCATTAAAAATGACAAATGACGAAGAAGATGCAGAAGATTTAGTTCAAGATACTTTACTTAAAGCTTTCCGTTTTTTTGATAAATTTGAAAAAGGAACTAACGCAAAAGCATGGCTTTTCCAAATAATGAAAAACACATTTATTAATAATTACCGAAAAAATACAAGAGAACCACACAAGGTTGATTACGAAGATGTTCAAAACTTTTACGAAACAGTTAAAGCTGATGAGATAAAATCTCAGCATTTTGAAGGTGATGCATTTAGTAATATTTTGGACGATGAATTAACAAACGCCCTTTCAAAACTTCCGGATGACTTTAGAACAATAGTTGTTTTAAGTGATATTGAAGGTTATACTTACGAAGAAATTGCTAATTTTATTGACTGCCCAATCGGGACGGTTAGATCAAGATTACACAGAGCCAGAAAAATGCTCTATTCACTTCTTTATGATTATGCCTATGAAAAAGGACTTGTTTCAAAAAGAAACAGAAATCGAACCAAATTAAAAATTAATATAACAAATCAAAGAAAATCAGAAACTAAAGAACTGATTAAATTGTAAAAAAAGAAAAATGCTAAAAATTAAAATTTTTTAGTGTTTTTTAACTTTTTTTATTATATTTGCATAGGTGATTAAATTTTTTAACAATATTAATACTGCGATTTTAATTCTCAAAAGAAGAGAAATTAAACATCCGCAGTATTTTTTATGTCAAAATTTAATAATTTAATAAAATAATCGATTATAAACTATGGAATAATAACAAGTTAGGAGAAATTAGGAATTGAAGATCACAAAACAATTTACGAATCGTGAAAGCAAATCGCTCGATCAATATTTGCAAGAAATAGGTAAAGTTGACCTTCTTACTCCCCAACAAGAAATTGAATTAGCAATAAGAATTAAAAAAGGGGATAAAAAAGCACTCGATACCTTAACAAAGGCAAATTTACGTTTTGTTGTTTCAGTTGCTAAACAATATCAAAATCAAGGATTACCACTTGGTGATTTAATAAATGAAGGTAATCTTGGCTTAATAAAAGCAGGATTAAGATTTGATGAAACACGCGGATTTAAATTTATTTCATATGCAGTTTGGTGGATTCGTCAGTCTATTATGCAAGCAATAGCAGAACAATCCAGAATGGTACGTTTACCATTAAACAGAGTTGGCGTTTTAAATAAAATGGGTAAAAAACTAAGCCAGCTTGAACAAGAATATGAAAGAAAACCTAGTCCAGAAGAAATTGCCGAACAATTAGATATGGATGTTAATGATGTAACCTATGCAATGCAAATTGCTGGTCGTCATATTTCAATGGATGCTCCATTTGCTCATAGTGATGATAATAACAATAGTTTACTCGATGTAATGGCAAACGAAGATCAACCTGCTCCCGATCATTCTCTAATGAAAGAATCTTTAAAAGCAGAAATCGAACGTTCATTATCTACCTTAACAGATAGAGAAGCTGAAGTTATCAGATTATATTTCGGACTTGGAAAAGAACACTCTTTAACATTAGAAGAAATTGGTGAAAAACTAAATTTAACACGTGAAAGAGTAAGACAAATTAAAGAAAAAGCTTTAATAAGATTAAGACATTCGAACAGAAGTAAAAATTTGAAAGCTTATTTGGGTTAATTTATTATTATTTAACAATTTAAACCCCGCTATTTGCGGGGTTTTTTATTTAATAAAATCCTCACGGTAGGGCGAGAAAATATCAATCAACTCACTATCTTCTAATGCAAAAACACCATGTTCAACATTTGGTTCTATATAAAAGGAATCACCTTCCCTAAGAATTTTCTTTTCATTTGCTATAGTTACTTCAAATGCTCCCTTTGTAATGTAACTTACCTGTGAATGAATATGCTTATGAATATATCCAATTGCTCCCTTTTCAAAAATTACTTTTACAAGCATTAACTCTTTATCAAAACCCAATATTTTTCTTTTTAATCCGTTACCTAAATTTTCTAATGAAATGTTTTCATCAAAAATAAAACCTGTTTGTTTTTTGTTTTCCACTAACGTTCTCCTTATAAAAAAATTGGCTAAAATAAGTTATTTACTTTAGCCAATTTATTACACCAAATTATTAATAAATTAAATATACATATTTATTAATTGTTCATATTTTTCTTGTTTTCCGCTTATTTGTTTAGGTTCCCCATTTTGAACTGCAAGATTATATAAATCTTCTAAAGTTAATTTACCTTCTTCAAATGCTTTACCATTATCAGAATTAAATGATGAATATCTTTCTTCCAACATTGTATTATAATTTGATTCGTTTAATATTTTTTCTGCTACAATTAATGCACGGGCAAAAGTATCCATACCTGAAATATGAGAGATAAATAAATCTTCATGATCAGTTGAATTTCTTCTTACTTTGGCATCAAAATTAACTCCACCTTTTCCAAAACCTCCTGCTTTTGCAATTACCAACATTGTTTCAACGAGTTCATAAATGTTAATTGGAAACTGATCTGTATCCCAGCCATTTTGATAATCTCCTCTGTTAGCATCAATACTTCCGAATAAACCAGCATCAACCGCACATTGAATATCATGTTGAAATGTATGACCTGCTAAAGTTGCATGGTTTACTTCAATATTCAATTTAAAATCTTTTTCTAATCCATAATATCTTAAAAATCCAATAACAGTTTCAGCATCAAAATCATATTGATGTTTCATTGGTTCCATCGGTTTAGGTTCAATAAGAAATACACCATTAAAACCATTTTTTCTGCCATAATCTCTTGCTAAAGTTAAAAATTTAGCAAGATGTTCTTTTTCTTTTTTCATGTTTGTATTTAATAAGGACATATATCCTTCTCTACCACCCCAGAAAACATAATTTTCACCACCAAGTTTTATTGTAGCATCGATTGCTCTTTTTACTTGTGTTGCTGCATAAGAAACTACGTTGAAATCTGGATTTGTAGCTGCACCATTCATATAACGTGGATGAGAAAATAAGTTTGCTGTTCCCCATAATAATTTAACTCCGGATTCTTTTTGTCTTTGCAATGCATATTCAACAATTAAATCCATTCTTTTATCTGTTTCAATTATTGAATCAGCTTCATCAACTAAATCAGTATCATGAAAACAATAGAATGGAATTCCAAGTTTTGTAGCAAGTTCAAATGCGGCATCAACTTTGTTTTTAGCTTTTTGAATTGGATCGCTTGATTTATTCCATTCTAAATTTCGTGTTCCCGGACCAAAAGGATCGCCACCTGTTGAACACAATGAATGCCAATAGGCAATTGCAAACCGGAAATATTCTTTCATTGTTTTACCAAAAACAATTTTATTTTCGTCATACCAACGAAATGCAAGTGGATTTTTAGATTCCGGACCTTCATAAGGAATTTTTCCGATACCTTTAAAATATTCTTGTTCACCTTTAAAGTAATTCATTTTAACCTCTATTTAATTGATTATTTAAAATTTCAAACCATTTGTTGTATGCTTCAATGTATTTATAATTTTTATCATCCGGAGATATAACTTCTAATTTTTTTAGATTTGTAAAAGCCTCTTCAATATTATTATATAAACCTGCTCCATATGCTGCACCCCTTGCAGCTCCATGAGCACCATCAGTATCATACATTTCGATTGTTGCACCAGTTGTATTGGCTAAAGTCTCACGGAAAATTTTGCTTAGAAACATATTTGCTTTACCGGCTTTAATTTTTTCGATCTTAATTCCTAATTCTTGAATAATATCAAAACCATATTTGAATGAGAATGCAACTCCTTCGTGAGCAGCACGTATTATATTTTTAATTGTATGTCTGTTAAAATCTAAACCATGAATACTAGCATTAATTAATTTATTTTCTAACATTCTTTCGGCTCCATTACCGAAAGGTAAAATGAATAGATCATCAGAGCCAATTGGGGCCTGAATTGCAAGTTCATTCATTTCATTATATGATAAATTAGAAGCAAAACTTTTTCTTATCCAGGAATTCAAAATACCAGTTCCATTTATGCAAAGCAGAACACCAAGTTTAATATTTTCATTTGAGTGATTTACATGAGCAAAAATGTTAATTCTATTTTTAGAATCATAATTTTTTTGATTAATAACAGCATATATAACACCGGAAGTACCAGCGGTTGCAGCAACTTCACCAGCATTTAAAACATTTAGTGATAAAGCATTATTTGGTTGATCGCCAGCTCTATAACTAACTATTGCTTCTTTTGAAATACCAAGTTCTTCCGCAATTTTTGATTGTATTTTTCCTTGATTTGAAAATGTCGGTTTTATTTCGGGAAAATAATTTAATGGAATTTCATAATAATCAATCACATCTTTTGAAATAGAGTTTTCTTTAAAGTTCCAAAATATACCTTCAGAAAGTCCCGAAATTGTTGTATTTATTTCACCAGTTAATTTCATCGCAAGGAAATCACCTGGTAACATAAATTTATAAATAGAATTAAATTTTTCGGGTTCATTTAACTTAACCCAACGAAGTTTTGAAGCAGTAAAATTTGCTGGAGAGTTTAATGTTGTTGACAAACATTTTTCATTGCCAATTTCATTAAAAGCTTTGTTCCCTATTTCAACAGCTCTACTATCGCACCAAATAATTGATGGACGAATTACAGATAAGTCTTTATTAACAATTACTAATCCATGCATTTGATATGAAATACCAATTGCTTTAATATTTTTTCCATCAATATCATTTTTCGACAAAATTTTCTTTACAAGAATTTTAAAGTACTCATACCATTTATTCGGGTCTTGTTCAGCAAATCCGGCTTTTGTTGAAATTATTTCCATTTCCTGTTCAGGATAAAATTCACTAGCAATTATTTCTTTTTTTTCAACATCAAAAATTGCAGCTTTTATAGATGAACTGCCTAAATCAATTCCAAGTGTTAGCATATTATTTTCTCATTTTATTAGTGTATAAATTACACTTTTTAATGTATATTTACAACAAAATATTTTTGTATTTTTACTTTATGAATGAAATAAAGAGAGTTTAATATGTCACATAAGCTTAAAGAAGTATTAAAAAACATTTCAATTGATTGCGTAATTTTTGGATTTAATAATAATGAGTTGGAAGTTTTATTAATTAAAAGAGCTGTTAATCCGTATAAAGATTATTGGGCTTTACCCGGTGGTTTTATTAAAAAAAATGAATTAGTCAAAGAAGCTGCCGATAGAATTCTTTTCGAAACTACTGGTATAAACAATATTTTTTTAGAAGAGTTTGAAATATTTGATTCTGTTGATCGTTTTCCTTTATGGCGTGTATTAACTTTAGGGCATTATGCATTAATAAGTCCAAATCTTTATCATCTTTCAACTGGTTCTGACTCATTAGAAGTAAAGTGGTTTTCAATTAATGAACTTCCAGATTTACCTTTTGACCATTTACATATTATTAATACTGCATTGATGAAACTAAGAAATCGTGTAAGATATAAACCCATTGGATTTGAATTATTACCAGCTAAATTTACACTGCCACAACTACAAAAATTATATGAAGTTATTTTAGGGAAAGAATTAGATAAAAGAAATTTCAGGAAAAAAATTATGAAAATGAAGTTACTAAAGATGCTTAATGAAAAAGATAAAAATAACATTAAAAGACCAGCATTGTTATATAAATTCGATAACAAAAATTATAATAGATTAAAAGAAAAAGGTTTTGTATTTGAAATATGAGTGAGATTAATATGGAAGATAGATATAAAATATTTAACATAGATGGTAAAACAATTATTCTAACAGGAGCTACAGGAGTAATTGGAAGTGAAGTTGCAAAATATCTTGCTACTTTTAATGTTAATTTAGTATTAGTTGGTCGAAACTTTGATAAATTGAAATCACTTAAAAAAGAAATATCAAATAAGAAATCAAACATTGAAATTTTAAAATGTGATTTATTAAAAGAAAAATCTTTACAAAATGTAATAGAAAAAATTATTAAAAAATTTAATTCAATAAATGCTTTGATTAATGCAGCTGGTGGGCATGTACCAGGTTCAGTTTTAAGTGAGAATCAAACAATATTTCAACTTGATTTTAAAAAATTTGATGAAACTATAAGACTTAATTTAGATGGAACTGTTCTCCCTTCCATAATTTTTGGTGAAGAAATTTGTAAGAATAATAATGGTTCTATAATTACAATTTCCTCTATGGCGGCAACAAGAGCAATTACTCGTGTAGTTGGTTATTCAATTGCAAAAGCTGGTATTGAAAATTTTACAAGATGGCTTGCAATGGACTTAGCTTTAAAATTTGGAAACGGAATAAGAGTAAATTCAATTGCACCGGGATTTTTGATAACTAATCAAAACAAAAATTTATTAATTGATAGATATGGAAATTTAACAGAACGTGGTGAAAAAATTATTTCAATGACTCCATTTAAAAGATTTGGAGAACCAAAAGAACTTTTAGGAGCTATTTTATTTTTGCTAAGTGATGCAAGCAGTTTTGTAAATGGTGCTGTAATTCCAATTGATGGTGGTTTTAATATTTATAGTGGAGTATAAATGGCATTAGAACAAACATGGCGTTGGTTTGGACCAAATGACCCAATTAAATTAGAAGAAATAAAACAAACAGGTGTAAGTGGAATAGTTACTGCATTACATCATATTCCTGTTGGCGAAGTTTGGTCAATTGATGAAATTCAAAAAAGAAAATCACTTATTGAAAATCATAATTTAAAATGGTCTGTAGTTGAAAGTTTACCAATTCATGAAGATATAAAAAAAAGAGAAAGTAACTTTTCTAAGTACATAGAGAATTATAAAACATCACTAATAAATCTTTCTAAATGTGGTATTGATACTGTTTGTTATAATTTTATGCCAGTACTTGATTGGTCAAGAACAAACCTGCGAGTAATTTATTCTGATGGTTCAATTACCACAAAATTTGATAAACATGTATTTGCTGCTTTCGATTTATTTATTCTTAAAAGAAAAAATGCTGAAAAAGATTATTCACAATCAGAGTTTAAAAAAGCAGAAGATTTCTTTTTATCACTAAATGAAAAAGATAAACAAGAATTAATTGATACAATTCTTTTAGGTTTACCCGGTTCCCTTCAAAAATATTCTTTAGAAGAATTTAAATCTGCAATTGAATCTTATGAAAATATTGATAAAAATATTTTAAGAAATAATTTAATTGAATTTCTAAAAGAAGTTATACCAGTAGCAGAAGAACATGGAATTTATTTAGTAATACATCCGGATGATCCTCCTTTTCAACTTTTAGGTTTACCCCGTGTTGCAGGAACTATAGATGACTTTAATAAAATATTTAATTCAGTTGATTCTGAAAATAATGGATTAACTCTCTGCACTGGATCTTTAGGTTCATTCTATAAAAATGACTTAATTGAAATAACAAAAAATTTCATTCATAAAATTAATTTTATACATCTCAGAAATGTTACAAGAAATTCTGATTACAATTTCATGGAAGTAGATCATCTTGAAGGTGATGTTGATATTTATACTATCATGAAACTTTTATTACTTGAACAAAAAGATAGAATTAACAAAAACAAAAAAAATGTTAGATTACCATTTCGTCCTGACCATGGCAGATTAATGTTACCAGATATGAATAGAGAAGGAATTTATCCCGGTTATTCTTTATTTGGAAGAATGCGTGCAATTTCAGAATTGAGAGGAATGGAATTAGCTATAAGAAGAGAATTGAATTTAGAATAATTTTAATTAATGAAAATTTTTCCAATTATAATTTTTTCCTACTTTCATAAATGTATCAATATTTTCTAAAGGTACATCAATTGGTAAATCGCAACCTGTACTTAAAATAAAGTTAGGATAATCTTTCATTACATTCAATAAAGTTTTTATTTCATATTCAACATCATTTGGAGATCCATTTAATATTGCACCTGTCGGATTAACATTTCCAATCAATACAATATTTTGAGGAATATTTTTCGCAACTTTGCTTAAATCAATACCAACATTTTTTGAATCCAGACTTAATGCTTCAACACCAGAATTGCACATTTCATAAATCAAATGGTTAGAGTTTCCACAAATATGATAAATTGTAGCAATGTTTTTGTTTTTACAAAACTCACTAATTTTTTTAACAAAGTTTGAAGAAAATAATTTAAACTCTTTTGGTCCAAGCATTACAGCAGATGGTTCTAAAATACAAATTACATCAACTCCTGAAAGTATCTGAAGTTCAACATATTTTAAAATTACCTCGCAAGTGAATTCACAAATAGTAATTAATTCATCCTGAGCAATTAAACTTTTTAAAGCTGCATTATCTGCACCTAAAATTAAACCTGCAAAAGTATATGGACCGATTACATAACCACCAATTACAACATAATCCGGTAAATTATTTTTCATTAATGAAATTGTTTTGGTATAAGATTGAATTCTGGAATCTGCTGTAATTTCAATTTGCTTTAGATTTTCTAATTCATCTAATTCAAATTTTTCTATTATAACAGTTGCTGATTCATTTATTGGAAAAATTGTATTCCTTCCAATTGCATTTGCTTCAACAGATAAATCCATTAAAGGAAAAATAATATCGGGCTGAAATCTGTTATATATATTTCTTATAACTTTAAAATGTTCAACATAATTTTGTTGTGCAATTTTAATTGTTGAATTAGATAATTTCACTCCCGGGAAACCTACTAAAGGAGCAACTATTCTTTTCCCATTGTCAAAATATCTTTTTGTTAATTCAGAAATGTTAAGCATAGTAGATTAAATTTCATTTACAGCTTTCAAAAAAGCATTTATATTTTCTGTTGAAACACCCGGAGGCATTCCTCCCCCACATGAAAGAATTAATCTTGATTTATCATTTAAAGTTGAAATCAACTCTTTCGTTTTTAAATAAACATTTTCTGGTGTTTCAGAAGCTAATACATCTCTTGGTGGTAAGTTTCCTAAAAGGGTAATTTTGTTTTGTGTTAATTCTTTTAATTCATTTAAAGAAATATCATAACCCATGTTAAATAAATTTATTCCAATTTGGTTTAAATATGGTGCTGATACTTTGCAAGGTGCGTCGTTATGCAAGAATTTTATTTTGGGATTCAGATTATAAATTTCTTTAAAGTATGGTAATCCAAATTGTTTAAACTCTTCTTCACCCATAAAACCAATTATGTCATCAAGCATAAAAATTCCTTCAATAGAAGGAAATGTTTCAAATTGCAATTCATGCCAATTTTTTAAGAAAGAAGTTATTTTTTTAAGAAGTAATTCAGCTTTATCGGGATCAGTTAAAATAAGAGTTAAAAATTCTGTTGTTCCCATTAAATAACTAGCAATATTTAGTGGTCCTCTTGAAACAGAAAACTTAATTGAATGTCCGGCTTTTTCAATTTTGTTTTGATTTATTCTTAATCTGTTTAACATAAAAGGTAGCAAACCATCTGTCTTTGGATTAGGTTCAACTAAATTTTCAATATCATCAGAAGTATTAATTATTTTATGAGCATGAGGAAATTCATTTCTTGGGAAAGTGC
This sequence comes from Melioribacteraceae bacterium, assembly GCA_026417375.1. Lineage (GTDB taxonomy): Bacteria > Bacteroidota > Ignavibacteria > Ignavibacteriales > Melioribacteraceae > Stygiobacter. The sequence goes on from JAOADJ010000046.1 coordinate 19,943, forward strand.
ATCTTACTCCGAATGCAGATGGTTCAGTGCACATTCCATATTCTGACCAAAATCCGGGTAAAAAAATTGTATCTGAAAATTCATTAATTGCTTTCATGTTTGCATCAAACCATATTTCATCATTCGTGAAATAATCAATAATATCAACCCCATACCAATTTGGTAACCAAGGACAATCAATTATAAAACCAGCAGGAATTTGTTTTTTAATTTCACCATTAATTATATCTAATAATGTTTTCCAATTTTGTTCTGTCATTTTTCCCTCAATTGTTTTGATGATTTTCTTTTTAAAATTGTTCTATATGTACAATCTTTAATTTCACATTTATTGCAATTATATTCTCTAAATTTAACTTTCTCACCAATTCCAATAATTCCACTTATAGATTTAATTGGTTTCATCAGCGAAGATTTATTTAATTTAATTCCACAAAAATTTTTTGGTAGAAGTGAAAACAATATTTTCTGTTCATCAACATTCCAACTACAATAGCCGGGACTAAATCTATTTGTAACTTTTTTGTTAACCTTTAAAAATTTTTTCTTTATATGTTCGTGCAAAACATTTGCAACAGTTTCAGTAGCTAATGATAAGATTGTATCATAAATGTATCCTTTAACAGCATCTCCTTTCTCAAATAATTCATTGATTTTTTTTTCAGCTCTTGTACCAATTGTCAAACAAAATAATATTACAAATTCAGATTTATAAATTTGTTTTGTTATAATTTTATGTAAATAAAAAAATTTATTGTTAATAAATATTCCGTTTGGTTCGTTATCATAATAAACAAAATCAAAAATTTTATAACCTGCTTTAATATTTAGTATTAATGGTAATTCATGAAGAATTGAATTTATAATTTCAGAGAAGTGTTGAGGAATGTCTTTTTCATCATATCCTAACAAGGAATTAATTTCAGATTTATCAATTATTAAATCTTTGTAATTAATATTTACCAAAAAAGTTTTTTTATCAATTTCAATTTCATCAAAAATATTTTTCATCAATTTTTTATTACTCTTACTATAGCTTTAATATGATCCGGCGTAGTACCACAACAACCGCCAATAATATTTGCACCTGCTTCAACTAATTTTGGAACAAAATTACCCATAATTTCCGGAGTATCAGGGTATTCTATAATATTATTGTTAAAGATTGGTAATCCTGCATTTGCATGAACAAGAATTGGAATTGTTGAATTATATTTTCTCAACTCTTTTACAATATCAATCATTAATTCAAATCCGATTCCACAATTTGTACCAATAACATCTGCATTAACTTCCAATATTGCATCTATAACTTCTTTTGGTGAAACACCCATTATAGTTTTAAATTCATTATTAGCAACTTTATCAAAAGTAAAAGTACAAGCAACCTCTAAATTAGTTGCATCTTTTGCGGCTTTAACAGCAATTTTGGCTTCATTAATATCTGTCATAGTTTCTATACAAATTGCATCAACTCCACCACTCATTAATGCTTTTGCCTGAAGAAAAAATCCATCATATAATTCGCTTTCGGTAATTTCATTCATAATCAACATTGCTCCGGTTGGGCCAATAGATCCTAAAACATAAATATTTTCTCCAGCGGCTTCCCGTGAAATTAACGCAGCTTGTTTATTTATTTCAAAAGCATTTTCACTTAAATCAAAATGTTTTAGTTTATATGGGCTACCACCGAAACTATTTGTTAAAATAATATCAGAGCCAGCATCAACGTAACTTTTTGCAATTGCAAAAACATCTTCTTTGTGACTTATATTCCAATATTCCGGACATTCGCCTGCTTTCAATCCACGTTTCATTAAGAAAGTGCCCCAAGCACCATCAGAAACTAATACTTTACCTTTTTTAATTTCATTTAATAATGATTTCATTTCATACCCAACTATTTAAATATTCTACTGCTCCCTGTGGATTTGGTGAATAACCATCTGCACCCATTTGAATTGCGGCTTCCATTGTTAAAGGAGCTCCGCCAACTAATATTTTTATTTCCGGAAATTGTTTTTTTATTTCCTGAACTGTTTTATTCATATTTGCCATTGTAGTTGTAAGTAATGCGCTTAGTCCAACAAAACAACCGGGATTTTCTTTTATCTTACTTATAAATTTTTCTGTTTTGCAATCAACCCCAAGATCAATTACTTCCCAACCATTTCCTTCAACTACCATTGATACTAAATTTTTTCCAATATCATGTAAATCACCAAGAACAGTTCCAATTATAAATTTTCCTTTTGATTTGACGGTACCAGATTTAAAAAAAGGTTTTAAATGAATCATGACTGCATTCATTGCTTTTGCAGACATTAATAACTCTGGAACAAAAGCTTCACCTTTCCCAAATCTTTCACCAATAATTTTCATTCCATCGTTACATGCTTTAAGAATTAAATCGGGTGAAATATTATTTTCTAAAGCGATTTTTGTTAATTCATTTGTACCAATTTGCCCTATTAAATCTTTTGGAAATGGAGATTCTAAACTTACTTTTCCCCTAGCTACACAAGTTACTATATTTTCTATAAGCTCTTGATTATTCATTTATTTCACTAATTTGTTTTTACCTGTATAATTAACAAAATCATAATATGCTTTGTTTGTACTTTCTTTTCCTAAAGATGTTGAATATAAACCAAACACAGTTCCAACAAATCCATAAACATTTCTTGGACTTAAATATGATGCATCAATTGAATCTTTGAATAATTTCCATTTTCCATTTTTATAACCGTAATAAAATGAATAATTTTTTCCATTAGCTTCTAACTTTAAAAATATTTTTGAATCAGATTCAATTTCTTTTTGTTCAATTAATTCCATATTAAAATTATTATGATCTTTATTGGATTTATAAAGTTGAAGTAGATTTTTACCATTCTCTTTTGATTTACAGAAATAGTAAAAATATTCTTCCATTTGATAAGCAATAATTCCAGATTTTTCATTTTCGGTATTTGCAACAAATTCCATTGATGTTGTAAATGAACAGTAATGATGTTGTTGTCTTCTTCCAATAAAGCTTGGATTTTTTTTACCCGAAACAGTTTCTGGTTTTAACTTAATTTCTAAAAAACCTTTTTTAGAATTTAATGAATACCATTTTTCTTTTGGTGTTTTAATAAACATAAAATAGTTGGGCAAAATTGTATCATTAAAATTTTCTTTAATTGTAAAATCACCATTAAAAGGAATTTTTGCTTTTCCTTTTACTTTTGTTGGCAAAGGATACTTAAACTGAACTTCTTCATTACCATAATTAATTATAGGCCAACCATCTTTCCAAGTAATTGGTGCTAAAAATGTTTCTCTACCAGTGTTGTAATTATTTTCAGCGAAAGGTTCGTGAGGTCTGCAGGCTAAAAAAACTGTCCACCAATCACCTTCTAAAGTCTGAACAAAATCTGCATGTCCGGTGCAGGTAACAGGATTTTTTCTATCAATTGGTAAATGTCGTTGCGTTAGAATTGGATTTTTTTCGTATGGAATATAAGGACCATAAACATTATCACTTTTAAAAATAACTTGCGAATGATCTTCTGCCGTTCCTCCTTCAGCTGCTGTTAAATAATAAATTCCATTTATTTTGTAAATGTGTGGTCCTTCAATCCAAATTGGTTTTTTTGAAATATCTACACCACCATTAATTAAAATTTTTTCTTCACTACTTACTTTTAAATTAACATAATCAAATTCTCTTATACGAATCGTTCTATGACCACTATAAAGAGGTTTATTATCAGGAGCATCACTGTTATAAAGCAGATAAGATTTTCCATCATCATCAAAAAATAAAGATGGATCTATTCCATTAACCTCGGGTAACCAAATTGGATTCGACCAGGGACCCTCAGGTTTATCTGCAACTACAACAAAATTTCCACCTGCATCAACTAATGTACAAGTGATGTAAAACTTTCCATTATAATATCTGATTGCTGGTGCAAAAATTCCACGAGTTAATCCAACACCTTCAAGATCAACCTGCTCAATTCTATCAAGAGCATGACCAATTAAATTCCAATTAACTAAATCTTTACTTTGAAATATTGGAATGCATGGAAAATATCCGAATGTAGAATTAACTAAATAATAATTGTCATCAACACTACAAATACTTGGATCTGGATAAAATCCTGACAGAATTGGATTTGTAAAATATTTTTTTTGTGCCTCGATATTAATATAAAGGGAGAGCAAAATAATAAGAGAAATTGTTAATAACTTATTTACTCTCCCTTTGGAGGACACTATGAAGGAGGAAATATTTTTTATTTTTCTTTGCATTTTATTTTCCAATATAAGTTGTTAATGGACCTAAGTATGATTCTTTTAAACCACCACAATCAATAACAATTTTTTGGATAACCACACCGGGATTAATTGCAAATATTTTCAATTTATGAAATCCTACTGAACTGATATTATGCTCAGTTTTTTGGATATTAACATTATCAGCTACCCATTTATTCCAAATCGGATCCCGATTTAAATCCGGAGGATTTGGATTAGTTGAAATTGATACAACTTTAGGTTCTTCATTATCAATTGAAATTGCATATTTAATTCCATCTTTGATATTGTTAAAATTTAATGTTGGAGATAAATATACATTTACTTTCACTTTCCCTGTTGTTTGGAAATATAATTCATATTCAACAAAAGGATTATCATTATTAATTGAATTATAATCTTTATTAACAGGAGTAAAATGAATTGAAGATGAAGTCCTTCCTAAATTTGGAATAACTTTAACTTTATCATCAGAACTTACTGAAGAATATTTCTCTGCATCAATTGATATATAACCATTTGTTTCTACAAAAATATTTTTATGTGTTATATCATAATTTTTAATTGTCAGATTAATGAATACAACTTTTTCATCCGGACCATGAATTGAGAATCTGGATTTAGTAATTCCTTTGGGAGCTAAATTCCAATCAATGCTTACAAATATTTTTTCTTCTTTTTCTAAAATATTTTTTGGTGATGATAACTTAACAAAAGGATCTAAGTTTTTGATTTGATATTTAAATGGTTTTGTGCCACGGTTAAAAATTTCAATAAAGTATGTTTGTTTAAAATATGAATCGAATTGTTGCAGATTAATGTTATCATAATTTCCAAGATAAAAATTCTTATCCCCTTCAACAGAAATTCCCATTTCACTTCTGTTTGGATTTTTAATAAAATGTAAAATTGGTAAATAATTTGAGTCCGGTTGTTGCCAATATGTATAACCGATATGAGTTTGCGACATCATATGATTCCACTTTTTATTATTCAAATTATGATAATCGTTTGATAGCTTTTTATCATAATTAAATAAATCTATAACTTTATTAGCTAAACTATCTGTCAACACTCTTCCCTGAATTGCATACATTTTATTTTTTGCAGAGTTATAATAAAGCTCATTTAAGTTTGATGATGCTTCTGTTGGATAAAGTATTAATTGATAATATGCTGATTTATACTCATCTGACAACTTATTATAAATTGTTTTTGCTTTGTCTGTTAATATTTTAAAATCATTTACAACTCTTTCAAACTCGTTATAATTTGTTAAGCTATAAGTATCCTGAGAAATTAATTCTGGTTTTCTTCTTGAATTATATTTTGTATATAATGAAAGAATTTCAGCAATTTCATTTTTAAATTCTTCTGGAAATTGTTGTTTACACCATTCTTTATAATAATTTGAGATATTAGTTTCATTAAATTTTAGTGGATTCCATGCCATTTCTAAAAAAAAGCTTATCGGAAATTCCATTGGTTTAATATCACCAACATTAACAATCCAAATTCTATCTGCACCATAATTGTAAGCTAAATTCATTTGCTCCCATACTCTTTCAATTTGATTAGTATTTAACCATTTATAATTACGTGGTCCACCCACATAATCGAAATGATAATAAATTCCATAACCACCTTTTCTCGGTTTATCATTTAACTTTGGAAGTTTTCTTAAATTACCCCAATTATCATCACATAAAAGTAAAGTTACATCATCAGGAACTTTCATACCTTTATCATAATATTCCTGAACTTCTTTATACAAAGCCCAAATCTGTGGAATTTGAGTTACATCTTTTTTTGTAACATCGGAAATAATTTTTCTCTGGTCATTAATAATTTTTTCTAACAACTCAATATTTGCATCTTCAGACATTGCTTCATCACCATCACCTCTCATTCCTAATGTTATTATGCTTTCATAATTTTTCATCCTTTCAATTCCAAATTTCCAAAACTCTCTTAACACAGTTTCATTTTTTTCATAGTTCCATTCACCTTTGCCATATTTTGGCCATTCTTTCCAGGAACGCATCATCGGTTCGTGATGAGATCTTCCCATAACTACACCATACATATCAGCCAATTCAGGATTTAGCGGATCATCATCATCAAAATTATTATTCCACATTGCTGGCCAGAGATAATTACCTTTTAACCTTAATATTAATTCAAAAACATTTTCATAAAATTTATGATTATAGCCACCAAATTTTTCATAAGTCCAATTTGTTAATGCAGGTGCTTCATCATTTATAAAAATGCCACGATATTTAACTAAAGGTTTATCAACTAAAAAAACATTTTCTTTAACAAAAATTTCTTTTTGTTTTTTTATTGGAACATCTGCCCACCAATACCAGGGAGAAACACCTATTTGTTTAGAAATTTCATAAACACCATAGATTGTTCCTCTTTTATCACTTCCAACAATTACTAATGCTCTTTTAACATTTGGGAAAGGATTATTAATTAATTTTATTATGTAAGAATCAAATTGATTTTCAATTGATGATATATCAATTAATTTTCTTTTAATTAAACTTTCAATTAATTCATTTCTGGAAGCTGTACCAATTAAAACAATATTTTTCTTATTAGGATTTTTAGTTGAGAAAGATTCAGGTTTTACATCTGTTACTTTAAGCATATCATTTTGTAAATCATTAATTACTTTGATTACACCTTTAAAATCATTTTCTGAATAAAAAATCGAAGTAGCTTTTGAATTCTCTACAAGTGGGAAAGCATTTTTTGATTTCTTAAATGAAATAATTTCATTATTAATATTATTTGCAGAAATAGTTGTAAATAATAAAGTTGTTATAATTAATATTTTTTTCATAGTAGTATTTTATTTGTTAAAATTATCAGTTCTAAAAGGAGAAGCTGGTAAACCTTCTTTGTTAATTAAATTTGCATTATATGGATTATCTGCCCAAGCATATCTTACAGCAATTGGTTTTTGAATTGAATCATTCCAAACAATAACTTTATTATTTTTTATTACAGCATCTGCCCACACAAAATTTTTGGATTCATCACATATTGCAAATCCTTTCAATTCTTCATTATTTCTTGTTGTTAATCCTTTACCAATATGTTCAAATGAAATTTCAATTTTATTTCCTACTATCTTATAATTTTTATAAAGAGGACCTGAATAAACAATTTTTTTATTATAAGATTTTTTCAATGCGGCTAAAGCTAATCTTATTCCGACATCTTTTTTATTCAAAGGATGAATATCATTCCATTCTCCTATATCAATTGTTACAACCATTGCTGTATTTGGAACAGACAAAGTTTTTAATTGAGATTCCCGCAACATTGCCCACCAGCTTTCAGAGGGATAATCTTTTGCTTCAAGAAAACTTGCTAGTTGAACAAATAAGAAAGGTAAATTTTTGTTATTAAACTTCTCTCTCCAATCATTAATTAAAGCAGGAAACAATGTTTTATATTCTTCATATCTACTAACATTTGATTCACCTTGATACCAAATTACACCACGAATTTTATAATTAAGAAGTGGTGATATCATTGCATTAAATAATCCAAGTGGTTTCCAACGAATAAATGTTTGTGAAGGTGAAGGTTCACTTTTTACACTTACTTTGTAATACCAATCTCCTTTCAAATCAATTTTATAATTATCATTAATAATAATTTCAAATGGTTTATCCGGGAAAAAACCACCTTCATTATTATTAGATGTTACTCTAACTACAAGAGTATTATTTTGTTTTAATAATCCTTCAGAAATTTTATAAATTCTAGGAGGCCATGTATAACCTGTAGTTCCAACTAACACACCATTTATCCATGTTGAATCTGCATCAACAATTCTACCTAAAAATAATTCGGCTTTACCAAAATTATTAGTATCAACTTCAAAATTTTTTCTAAACCAAATTACTCCTGAATGATTTTTTATTTCATTTTTTGAATATAAAGATGGTTGATAAATTTTTTTCCAATTTGAAAGATCGATTTCATCCGAATACCATTTAACTTGAGAAATAAAACCTGAATCTGATTTACTTAATTGGTTCAACCATGAATTTATTTTATTTCTATCATTTGTTTCGATTTCTTTAATTAAAGAATCATCTCTGAATTTTATTGCTTCATTTAAATGATTTGGAAACTTTTTTAAATTATCTTCACTTATCCATGCTTCAGCAGGTGAACCACCTAAACTTGCATGAATAATTCCAATTGGAACTTTTATTTTTTCAAATAATTCTTTTGCAAAGAAAAATGCAACCGCAGAAAAATTTTGAATATTTTCTTTATCAGCTTTTTTCCACTCACCATTTCTAAGATCAATTCTTGGTTCTTTAAAATCATATTCCTGTGGAACAGCAAACTGACGAATAGAATCATTAGAATAATTTTTTAATTCATCTTTATATTTAATCCAAACTCTTTTTATTGGTAATTCCATGTTTGATTGTCCCGAAGCTAACCAAACATCACCAATGAGAATATCTTTTATAATAATTTCATTTTCTCCATTAATTTTCATTTCATAGGGACCACCACTTTTTAACTTTGGTAAAATCAAAAACCAGTTACCATCTTTATCTGCAATAGTTGAATAATTTTTATTAATAAAATTAATTTTGATTTTTTCATTTGGATTAGCCCAACCCCACAATTTTACTTTCGTATCTCTTTGCAGAATCATTCCATTACTAATAAGTTTTGGAAGTTTAACTTCTGCAAAAAGTGTATAATATATTAGCAAAAAGAAAAATGTGTTTACTAAAAAAACTTTTTTGTTTTTCATATTAATTCCAATATATGTTAAAATTTCCACTTAATTGTAAAAGTGCTAACATATAAAGTACTCCGTCATAATAACGGTATTGACCACTTGGAATTTCAACTTCCCACAATTCATTTAAGAAATCTTTTTTAATATTCAGAGATGAAGAAATAGCGGCAACAGCATTCATTGCAACTAATCCTGTATTGTGATCTTTATTTAAAGGTTTACCATCAAGTGTGTATAAACTGCTATATTTTTTTATCCCTTGTGAATAAAAGAATTTAAGTAAGTTATCAGAAAATTTAATTGCCCATTCATCTTCCTGAAACCATCCATAATCAACTGCAACATTCATAGCAACCCGCCATGCATCATACTGAAAATTATTTTGTGTTCCTCCCCAGATTGATAAAGGTGAACCATCAAATTTAGAATAATCGGGACTAAGACTAGTTAAAGGATGGACTGCACGTTTTAAATATGCACGACTTGTATCAACAGCATCTTTCCAAAAAGAAGAATTTTCTTTATCGAACCAGGACCATACTTTATAAAAATGTGGGAGATGATAAGATGGATCAGTAAAATCATCAGCTTCTCCGGAAGGTACAAAAACAACTTTCTTTTCTTTTTTATTAAACATATTCGTAACAACTTTTCTGCTATCGGAATTTTCTACTTTATTTAACATAGCATGTAAAATTTTTCTGGCTTCGTTACTATAATTATAAATTCCCTCACCATCACCCCAACGTTTCGAAGCAAATATTAATGCTGTAACAAACCATTCTTCACCATCGGAAGCAGAATTTGAGTCAATCATTTCACCATTAGTTTTGCAATGCCACGCAAAATAATTTTCACGTTGCCCGGATTTATGTTGCATAAAAGTTTTTGCCCATTTCCATAGTCTATCAAATTCATCTTTTTTATTTAGCTGAAGAGCAATCATCATTCCATAAGACATTCCTTCTGTTCTTACATCTTTATGCAAAATATCTTCAATGTAAGCCATATCATTTCCAACAGTATAAAAAATTCTTTGACTTTCATTATCACCATAAAACAATTGATTAAATGCATGTTTAATTTTTTCATTCACTTCATTTTCACTTTTTCCTAAAACATTAACAAACAGATTAGGTAATTTTTTATAATTAACTTTTACTTGTTTTATACTATAAATACAAGAAATAAAAATTAAAGTTATTACTGACAAGATTAATATTTTTGTTTTCATCATTTTAATAAATGTAATTTTTTGGTTTGTTGATGTTTTTCTGTAATTAATCTATAGAAATAAATTCCCGAGGGTAAGTTTTCTGCATTAAAAATTATTCTATGGGTTCCGGCATTATAAAAATTATCAACCAGATTTTTAATTTTTTGACCCAATGAATTAAAAATTTCCAATTTAATTTTAGAAGAATATGGTATTTGAAATTCTATTGTGGTTGTTGGGTTAAAGGGATTTGGATAATTTTGTTTCAAATAGAATTCAAATGGAATATATTCATTTTCAACTGAGACATAATTTGAACCAGTCTGAAAACTTACAGCGTCGGAAAATTCTCCTTCGGCTTTATTATTTTTTGCACTAACCCTCCAATAATAAGTTGTATTTGCATTTAATATTTTCGATTGAAAAGTTGTATCAGTAACTAATGTATCTATTACAAATGTTGATAAATTTCTTATATCAGAAACTTGAAGCCGATATGCTGTTGCTGTTTCAGAAGAATTCCATTTAAAGATTGGGTTACGGATAACATTAGTCAAGGAAATCGGATAAATTAAATTTGGTCTAAAAGGAGCTAAAAGATAATTTCTCAACCATTGAAGAGCAGGACGTTCAGCATTTCTATCATTTAATAGATGTGCATCAGCACGCCAGGTTTGTCCATATAAATAGCCCCAGAGTGTAACACCAACAACACCAGGATGTTCATAAAGTGTCGGGAATATAGTTTTATACTTTTGTAATTGAATCTGATCATCTGCACTGCTTAAATCAAATTCGGTGATATAAATCGGAATACCTGTTGCGTATAATTTATCGAGATTACTTTTAAGAGTTGGAGTACCAGGACCATCAACCTCAAATCCATGTGCTTGAATTCCAATTCCATCAATTAATTTTTTTTCTTTTAAAATATTTACTATTGTAATTAAACTATTTGTTGCAGAACTACTATTTATAATATTATAATCATTTAGTATAAGTTTAGTATGAGCAGGCCAATATTTTCTTGTTAGTTCAAAAGCCTTAACTACCCAGTCCCAGCCACTTGAGCCATTTCCACCTAATGCTTTAACTAAATTTGTTGCAGTACCAGTAAAAGCATGTAACGGTTCATTTACAACATCAACCATTACTGTTTTAGGATAACGTTCTGCACAAGCTTTTATCCACGCTTCAATTCTTTGATATAAAGTTGCTGAATCCATATTAGCAACAAAAGAAGGCATTTGTTGTCCCCACACTAAAGTATGATGTTTAAACGGAATATTATTATTCACAGCAAAATTGTAGATTAAGTCTAAAGCTGTCCAGTTATAATTACCGGGTGTATATTCTACACTTCCCCATTTGCTTGCATTTTCAGGTGTTACTTGATTCCAATATTTTAAAAAATTTGTCGGAATATTGTATGCGCTACCAATTATGTTACCAACAAATTTTTTCTTTTCACTTGCAAGTGGTTGTGCTACTATTACTATTTGAAATGAATTAATAATTAGTAGTACCAGTAAAACAATTTTGTAATTCCTAAATAGATTTGTTTTCATAATTAACCTTTTATTAATAAAATTTTCTTTTAATTATACTTTGGAATAGCGGATACTCTAAACCAATCAAAATCCACATATCCGCCTAATTTTTTAGTAGCATAATTAAATAAACAAAATTTATTCCCGGTGAAAACTGAAAGATTAAATTTCATTTTCATTTCATTTCCAAACTTTAAAAATTTATTACCATCATAGCTGTATTCAAAAAAGGCAGTACTGGTTTCGTAATCCGCATTAGCTCTTAAATATATTTCATTACAATTTATTTCTGTTGAATCTATTTGAATTCCATTGTTTATCATAATAACATATTTTTTATCAAAATATTTTTTAATTCCAATTAATGAATATGGATTTTGAAAAATTGCTATTCCTGAAATATCACCATCTAAAATATTTTCAAAATTCATTTTGGTAGTTGCAGAAGTAAAATGATTATTAGAATAGTATGCAAATATTCGTTGCGTTAATGTATTCAAAGCTTGTGGTAAAGCAGAAACTACTTTTGCAGTTTTAACTCTTAAAAATCCTTTATTCTCTCTGAGTGACCATTTTGTTGAATCCGGGTTATGATTCCAACCCCATTGCATTCCTAAATTAGTATCATCAAACTCATCTGAAGTTGGTAAAATTTTAACAGAATAATTTTTACCAACGTTTGGTTTCTTATGTGTAACAACTCCTTTTCCATTTAAACCAACCATAGGCCAATTATCAATCCATTTAACAGGTTGCAAAGTCGGGAATCTACCAAAAGCACCTCCATCTTGGAAAAGAATTGACCACCATTCACCTTTTTGTGTTTCTACCAATGCACCTTGATGAATTCCGGTTCCTAAATTTCCATTATCACGAATTACTATTTTTTGTTCGTACGGACCATAAATATTTTTAGATCTTAATGCAACCTGAAAACCATCAGGTCCTCCATAGGTGCAATACAAAAAGTAATAATCATTTATTTTATAAACATGTGTTCCTTCAAGTCCGGGTCGAATATCACCAGAATAAACAAGAACATCATCTTTAATTGCTGAAAAGTTTGAATCAAGTTCAGTTATATAAATTTTATTGTAACCATGAGCCACGTATATTTTTCCATCATCATCAAAAAATAAACCAGGGTCATAAAATCCGCGTGGTAATTTTTTAACAACCCATTTTCCTTCTGCTTTTTCTGAAGTACATAAAAACCCACCTTCATCTAAAGTCATAAATAACAAATAAAATTTACCTTTATGATATTTTAAACTTGTTGCCCATTGTCCTTTTCCATAACGATTACAGCCATCAAGATTATAACATTTGTTAATATCAAATCTTTCTATTGCATTCGAACAGTATTCCCAATTAACTAAATCATAAGATTTTAAAATTGTAACACCAGGAAAAATAAACATAGTAGTTGTAACCATATAAAAAGTCGAGTCAACTCTTATTACATCAGGATCAGGAAAATCTGAATATAAAATTGGATTAGTATAAGTTCCATCTCCATTATCGCTATAATATTTTTGTGAGTAGATATTAGCGCAAATAAAAAATAAAAATGATAATTGAACTATATTTATTCTTAATTTCTTCATTAAATTTTTTATTTAATTAATATCATTTTTTTTGTTTGTGAAAGTTCATTTACTTGTAATCTATAAAAGTAAACACCAGAACTTAAGTTTAGTTTTTCAACTGATAGTTTAATATTGTAAGTACCCGGTTTTTGTTTTTCGTTTAGAAGTGTAGCAACTTCTTTTCCAAGTATATCATAAATTTTTAGTGAAACATTCAAATAATCATTTGCCGAATTAATTTCATTTGTAGAATAATTACTTTGCAGTTTATTCAAATTTATATTTTGAAAATCAGAATTTGGAATTGTGTATTTTATATTTGTATCAGGTTTATATGAACTATAAGTTATTCCAAATGGATTAGGATAATTTTGTTCTAACTCAAATTTGCTTGGCAGAAAATTATATTCATCATTCGAGGTAAATGCTGATTTATCTAAAAAGTAAAATGTTTTTATAATAAATAACTTTTCTGCGTTTACCCCTTTGAACTTTAAATAAACATCATGATTCCCTGTAATCTTTTTTAATAAAACTGTTTTAAATAATTCAAATTTATCCCATGCACCTGTATTTTTAATTTCACATTCAGCAATTTTAGTTTTAGAATCAATCGAGTCTAAATAAACTTCAACAATTCCACCAGCATTTAAAGATGATGCAAGTATATAAAGCGAGTCAGGATTTTTTCGATATTCATCATTTCCAAATTCAACTCCGGCATATAAAGCCCAATCATTATTATGAATATTATCAAGAATTTCACTAATATTTCTTATAGTTGAAGTTGTTGTTCCAAATTGGTTTGCCGGTTTTTCTGCTAAAATTGGTGTGTATGCATCACGATAAATATAAAAATCAAATTCAGCTGTATTACCTAAAACGAATAATCCTTGTCTATTCCCTGTCCATGAATTATAGTTAGGTTGATAACCATCTAAATCACTTACATTAATTTTTTCACCTACCTGAATCCAGTTAAGTCCATCAATACTATAATAACCATAAGCTAAATGATTTACTCTAACTAACTTTAAATAAATAATATTTTGATTAACTAATGATTCATAAGAAGATAAACGATAGTTAAAAAGAACAATTTTATTTCCATCATTATTTAATGTTAAACACAATTTTAAAAATAAATTTTGAGAGCCATTAATAACCCATAATCCAGCCTGGTCATTTATTGAAAGTGGTTCGAATGAAACTTTAGTTATTAATGAATAATGATGTTCAGCATCATTTTTAATTATTGTATTGTAACTTCTTCCTTTAGGAGATAAAGTAAGCCAACCTTTCTTTTTACTTAAAGACCATGTTGAAGTAGAAGTATAACCAAGGAAAGACCATTCGGGATTTAATTTATCTTTATCAAAATAATCTGAATGTGGTACCATCCATGGTATTCCATTACTAGGTAATTTTGGTGCAGGTAAAGGTTCATTTACAGGATAATCGGCAGTTGGTTTTCCGTTTGCATCATAACGAACCTGATTTAACAAACCTTGCCTTCCTTGTCCATACCATTCATTATTACTTGCATTTCTCCAAAGTGGATGAATTACCCAATGAGTACTATCTTCTAAAGTTACAACAGCAGATGAATGATTTGGATTTTGAAAAAGTGCATTTATTTTTTTAGGGTCACCTTCGTTAAAAAAATCGCCAAGTAAAGTCCATGAATTTTTATCATCAGTTAATTTATCACTAACAAAAACTTTTTGACCACCTGCAACATTACGAGCAAATGAATAAAAATATTTACCTTTAAATTTCCACATGACCGGACCTTCTGCCCAACTATAAGGAAAATTTGGAGAAGGATTTATCCATCTTAAATCCAATATTTTTCCCGCAGGTTGCCCATCATTTCCAAGTTGAACAATCCAATTATTTTCCTGACCATTTTTTACTAGTAAGTACCAACTTCCATCATCATCAATAAAAATAGTATTATCGTAACCAAGACCGGGAACTTGTGATGGTGTTTTCATTTGTGTTGGTAATGTCCATTCTCCTTTAATATCATTTGCTGTTGTAAAATACATAGTATTATTACGTGAAAAAAAATGCCAATATTTATTATTGTAAAAAACAACTTGTCCACCCCAACAACCACCAGCAGGTGCATCACCATAATTTGTCCATGCTGCACTAACTGGCTGTGCAACAACTTCCCAATGAACTAAATCTGTTGAATGATAAATTTTTGGAGTTGGATTGAATGATGAACCAGTGGTATAAAAATCTTTTCCAATTTTTGTTAAAGTACAATCAGGATGATCTCCGGGAATAACCGGATTCATAAATGTTTTATAAGATTCAGACTGAGCTGTTATAATTATACTCATAAAGAAAAAAATTATAAAAGAGTATTTCATTACTAATTAAAATTAATTTGATACAAAAGTTGTTATACTTGATGGTTCCATTGTATAAGTAAAAGTATTATTAACTACATTAACAGTAATTCCTTTTTGACAATTTTTTGATGAAGATGTAGTATAAGTAGTAAAACTATTAACATTCGAATTTTGAATTTTAAAAGTATGCTCTTCAGAAACAGAATTTGTATTAACAGCAACTATAACAACCTTATTAGTTAAAGGATCTTTATAAGCAGTAACATCAACACCATCGCCTATTAATGTCGGAGATATGTTTGTTTCAACTCTGTAAAATCCTGGTCGAATAAATTTTGAAAACTGAGACATAACAAAACCTTTTTTAGTAACTTCACCTTTTTTAGGATAATTATCATTTGGATTTTGTGCTGCAACATTTCCGTCTCCAATTGGTCCATAATAACGAACAATATACCACCAAACATAAGCACTCATATCAGCTTTCATTACATCGGTAATGTTTGTTGCAAGTTTAATAGCCCATGACCAATTATTAGCAGAGTTTTGTTCTCCGAATAAATATTCTGTCATCCACACTTCTTTTCCTTTGCTCAATGCCAATGGATAAGTTGCTAATCCTCCACCATAAATATGTCCACAAACAATATCTGTATTTTCACAAGCAACAGAATCGTTTAGAATTGGGTCAGACATATTTCTTCTGAATTGAAAAGATTCAGGTGCCATTACATAAGTATCTTTAATTAGATGTGCATAGTTTTTCATAAAATTAAACATTTCATTCGGTGTCCAACTTGTCCAATTGTCTGTTATATCTGGTTCATTTTGAACTGATAATCCATAAATTTTTACACCGTTTCTTTTCATAAATGAAATAAATGCATTTAAATGAGCTGCATATTCTCCATATTTATCATATTTAACACGACTTATGTTATTTACTTTTTCTGTTATATTGGTTGGTGCATACCAGGGTGAAGCTATAATTGTAGCTCCCATACTTTGAGCTTTTTTAACACTAGGTAAATATAAACCCCAGCGATTGCTATCAGCTTCAACCATAATTCTAAAAATTGAAAAACCTATTTCCCCTTCACCAAGTCCAAATGCCGATTGAATTTCAGAATCTGTCATATCAGGTCGCCATAATAAAACACTTGATGCTCCATATCCTCTGATTATCTGTTTTAACTTTACAAAATTTATTGTTGTAACTGGTGATATTTTATCAACTGTATAATTAAGAACAGTGTCTTTTGTAATAGTAATGTTTTCAAATCGTTTTGGAATTATTGTTGGACTTGTTCTTGAGCCATTTTCAATTCTTACCTGATATGAACCTTTTAAAAGATTTTCATTAATTAACTGATTGAAATTACTAACTGAATAGTTTGGAATGCTTATATTAGAATTAAACCCGACTAACATTTTTTTGGTAATTGATTTATTATCAATTTGCATTTGATAAAAATACACTCCCGCCGAAAGTTTTTTACCACCTTCATTACGAGCATCCCAGATAATACCATGAATACCTGGTGATTGATTTGAAAGATTAAATTTTTTTACTTCTCTACCTAAAATGTCATAAACTGTAATTTTTACATCAGCTTGTTTTTTTATTTTATATTTAATTGAAGTTGATGTACTAAATGGATTAGGATAATTCTGCTCCAATTCAAAATCAGTTGGAAGTGAATAATTGTTTTTAATAGAAGTTAATAAACTTAGTGTGTAATTTCCCGAAGCATCTGTTAAAGTTGCGTTTTTATATGTTGTGTCTTTTAAATCAACAAATGTTATAAGAGCACCAGAAATTGGTTGGTTGTTTGAAGTGGTTATTTTTCCTCTAACTATTACCTGGGAATTTAAATCATTAATTAATAAACCATAAAAAATGATGAATAAAATTTTTAATTTATTTCTCATAATTAATATTAAAAAGTTTGTAATGAATTTTATTTATAAATATAAAATGATGCTTTTTGTATCGTAAACTTATTTCCTGTCAAATGTATATGTCTTCCTTGATGTGTTTCATCACCATTAAGAACTCTGATAGTTTTCCATTTTCCATTATCAAAAATTCCCTCCTCATCGAATTTAATTCCTGCAATTGAACCATCATTTACTGAAGGTTTTACTGTAATCACCATACCTGTTCCAACAAAATAAAATTCATTTGGATTAATCATAATAATCATTCCGCCAAATCTTGGTGTTTGTCCTTGTTGTTTACTTGCATAAGGCCACGAGTATTCATGTTTTACATTGAAAATGTAATTACCTAATTCTATTTCCATTGAATGATTTGCACTATCAAGTAAAACACCTTTCATTTTATTTTTGCCAAAAGATTCTAAAATTATTGGTTTCATTTGATTTAATACATCATAAGCTTGTTGAAACTGGGTTAAAATTGGTTCTTCAGAATTTTCAACTGAGAAAGGACTGTATCCAAATGCATTATGTTGAGCAATTGCATAAAGTGCATTTGCGGCACCTTGAAATCTGTCAGCTTCCGGTATGAAAACAGGATTTCCTTCCCAATCATATTTAGCTAACCATTCAGTAAAGTTTTTGAAATAAATATCCATTGATAACATATCAATGTTTGGTGCTGCTGCATTCCAAATATTTCTTAAATGAGGTAATGGTCCTGCACTTGGATATTGACCAGGTTTATAACCTTTTCTTATTAATGCAGCATTTACATAAGTTGGAATCGGATAAATTATTTTGCCAGCTTTAGCAACTTCATTTGTATATTTTGCAAAATACCAAGCCATAAATATTTCATCTGTATCTAAACCTTTACCAAATAATTCTTCCCATTTATAATTTTTATTTAAATCTTTGTTTTGAATTTTCTCTTTAATGTTTTCAGTTAACTTGTCAAAATTATTTTTAAGATAATTAATTAATTCTTGTGGAATAAAACTTTCAAATTTTTTATTTGCTTCTTCACAATAATCGCGGGCATCAGGCAACATTCCAATTTCATTTTCAACTTGCATCATAATTACTGTCTGTTCTTTTTCATCAATTTTTTTAATGAATTTCATTAATTCAGAATATGCTTTTACATCAGCATTAAGATTATTTTCATTAAAGGGAGTTAAAATTTCTTGTGAAATGCCTTCTTTCGATTTAGCACGAGGAAATCTTTCCTGATTAATTTTAATCCAACCTGGAACATAACAAGACATACTATTTTTCCAACTTCCAAACCATAGAAAAACAATTTTAATATTATTCTTTCTTGCAGATTTTATTGCATAATCAACTAATGTAAAATCAAATTTATTTTCTTCAGGTTCAATTAATTCCCAATAAACAGGAATTAAAACAGTGTTTAAATTCATTTTTTTTAATTTTGGCCAAACTGAATCAAGGTAATCTTTTGTAGATGCATTTGAATTCCCTAACTCACCACCTAATATTAAATATGGATTTTCATTTACAATTAAATGAAATGCATTTTCATACTTTACAATTTTTGGAATTGAATGATTTTTAACCTGAGCAAAGTTGATATTTACAACAAAAAAAATTAAAACAATTAGACTAAATATTTTGCTTTTATTCATTTAAGTTACCTAATTCAAAAAATCTAAATGATAATGCAGAAAAGCTATTTTTTTTTAATTGATTATTCACTAAGAAGATTTATAAAAAGGAGATTGCTAACCAGTAATTAACCGATTAGCAATCTCAAAAAATAAATTATTTCATCAATACTAATTTCTTAACACTTGTAAATTCGCCAGCTTTGATAGAATAGAAATAAACTCCTGATGATAAATTAGAAGCATCAAAATTAACTTTATGATAACCAGCTTCCATTTCTGAATTTACCAAACTAGCAACAGTTCCTCCAAGTATATCATAAACAATTAAATTAACATTGCTCTTCTTTGGCAATGCAAATTCAATTGTAGTAGTTGGATTAAATGGATTTGGATAATTTTGACCTAAGCTAAATTCAGTTGGTATTGAGTTTATTTCTTGTTCAACAGAAGTTGGAATTGGTAATGTTATAGGATTACCCATATCAACTTTTACATCATAGAATTTTAATCCTTTTGTTGTTGAAGTTTTACCTAAAGCAAAAACAAGACTATTAAATTTATCACTTGCTTTAACAGGATTTTTATCTATTACTTTAGTTGAAAACTGATATGACTTATTAGTATGAATTAAGTAATGTCTAATTTCTGTTGAACCATCTGCCTGTGGCATAATTGAGAAAGCAAAATCATAAATACCAGCTCTACCAACTGCATTTACAGGAAGTTGATATTCAGTTGAAATTGGATAATCATTTGGTCCGTAATTATAAATTGGTATACCATTTATAATGCCACCAATATTACCATATTTATTTTGACCAACCCAATATTGAGGATCTCTTCTACCAACAGGAGCAAAGAATAAATAACCTGAATAATTTAATTCAGAACCATCCCAGACATTATATGTATTAACTTTACCAGCATTAGTAGTATTAAATAAACCATAACGTAAGCTTCCCCAATCTTCAAAACCACCACCAACAAATTCAACTTTACCAGTTACAATTAAAGCTTTTTTAGTATTTGGAGCAACAGATTCACCGAAAGCACCTCTTAAAACAGTAAAATCGTAAGGAGCCTGTGAACCAGAAATAGTTACGTTACCAATTACATCTCCTGGAGTTAAAGCCCAACCACCTAATCTTTGACCAACAAATCCCCATGCATCTACATAATATGCCTGCCATGGTGCTTCAGGAATTGTAAGCGGATCACCCATATCTACTTTTACATCATTTATATTTACTTGTTTTAGTGTTTCATCAACATCGTTGTTCATTCCAAAACAAATTCCATTGAACTTATCTGTTACCGGATTTTTATCTATTACAATTCCTGCGAACCAATAATCAGTTTGTTTACCTGCTGCAGCTTTCTTTACAAAATACCATCTTATTTCATTTGTCCCATCTTCTAATGGTCTTACTGATATTGCCCAATCATATACTCCTGCTGTTGCTACTGCTCTTGATGGTGCCTG
>JAOADJ010000041.1 GCA_026417375.1 Melioribacteraceae bacterium
GGAACATTAGAAATTATTGAAAATGCTGTTGTAAAATAAATTTTTATTATTTGAAAAATTAATTTATTTATTCTCTTTTTTAAGAAATAATAATATAAATCCTTAGTTTTGACGCATTTTGAGGGTAAAATATTAATGGTATAATACTTGTGTTAAAGTTTATAAATCATTTTGGAATTCAAAATGGAATTTATAAACGAAAAAGAAATATTTGAACTTATAGATAATCCAAAACTAAATAATCCTACTCTTCAAAAAGAAATTATTCAAAAGTCAAAAGAAGCTAAAGGATTAACACTTAGTGAAAGTGCCGCACTTTTAAACATTTCTGATAAAGAAATATTAAATGAATTATATACAACTGCAAAAGAAGTAAAAGAAAAAATTTACGGAAACAGATTAGTTCTTTTTGCCCCACTTTACTTAACAAATTTATGTGTAAACAATTGTTTATACTGCGCATTCAGAAAAGACAATAAAGAATTAAAACGTAAAACTTTAACAATAGATGAAATAAAAGAGGAAGCCGAATTTTTAGTCGGTCAAGGTCATAAAAGAATTTTACTAGTATGTGGTGAACATCCCAAAAAAGCTAGTATGGAATTTATTGGGGAAGCAATTAAAACAATTTATGATGTTAGAATTAAAAATGGAAATATCAGAAGATTAAATGTAAATACAGCTCCTTTATCAGTAGAAAATTTCAAAATATTAAAAAGTTTTGGAATTGGTACATATCAGTGTTTTCAGGAAACATATCATTACGAAACTTATGTAAAAATGCATCCAGATGGACCTAAGAAAGATTTTTCCTGGAGATTATATGCAATGGACAGGGCGTTACAAGCTGGAATTGATGATGTAGGAATTGGAGCTTTATTTGGTTTGACAGATTGGAAATTTGAAACACTTGCTCTGTTAAGTCATGCATTTAATTTAGATCAAAGATTTGGTATTGGACCTCACACAATATCAGTTCCACGTCTTGAACCAGCATTTAATGCTCCTGTTTCTCAGAAACCACCTTTTGCTGTTGATGATAATTCATTTAAAAAATTAGTAGCAGTAATTCGTTTAGCTGTTCCTTATACCGGAATAATTTTATCAACAAGAGAAAGAGCTGAATTAAGAAGAGAATTGTTCAATGTTGGTATTTCTCAAATTAGTGCCGGAAGCCGAACATCACCGGGAGCATACAAAGAAACACAGGAAAGTGTTGATGAATATCAAATGGAGCAATTTCAGCTTGGTGACCATCGTTCGCTTGACGAAGTTGTTAAAGATTGCTGTGAACTGGGTTATATGCCAAGTTTTTGTACTGCTTGCTACCGTTCAAATAGAACTGGTGATAGATTTATGGAATTAGCTAAAACAGGAAATATTGGAAAAATTTGTGTTCCAAATGCAATTTCTACATTTAATGAATACAAAATCGACTTTGCTTCAGATGAAACTAAAAAGGTTGCAGAGAATTTTATTAATTCTGAATTGGATAAATTAGATGATAATGTTAAGAAAAAAACATTAAAAATGATAGAAAAAGTAAATAAAGGGGAAAGAGATATTTTCTTTTAATATATGGAGTTACAAGAATTATTAAATAAAGAATCTTTTACAAAGGAAGAATTAATTTATCTTCTGAATTTGAAAAATGAAGATCAAATTAATCTTTTGTTTAAAAAAGCCGATGAAGTGAGGCAAAAATACTGTGGCAATGAAGTTCATTTACGTGGCATTATTGAAATATCGAATTATTGTGAACAAAATTGTATTTATTGCGGACTAAGGTTAGATAACCATTACCTCAAAAGATATCGGATGACACCTGAAGAAATTGTAAAAACCGCAAAATCAATTACAAATGAGGGAATTTTTACAATCGTTTTGCAAAGTGGTGAAGATAGTTTCTTTGATACAGAAATTATTTCTTACATTATTTACCAGATTAAACAAAATGTTGATGTTGCTATAACATTAAGTTTAGGTGAAAGAAATTTTGATGATTATAAAACCTGGAAAATTGCGGGAGCAGATAGATATTTATTGAAGCATGAAACTGCAAATCCAAGATTGTATGAAGCTTACCATTTCAAACAAAAGCTTGCAGAAAGACTGGAGCATCTGGAATATTTAAAATCGATTGGCTATCAGGTTGGCTCCGGAAATTTAATTGGGTTACCTATGCAAACTGTTGATGATATTGCTGATGATATTTTACTTTGTAGCAAGTTCGATTTAGATATGGCTGCTTTTGGTCCTTTTATACCATCACCTCATACACCTTATCATAATAAACAAAGTGGAGATGTTTTATTAACTCTTAAAACAATAGCAGTAGCTAGATTAGTCTTAAAAAATGTTCATATTCCTTCTACAACTGCATTAGCAACTCTTGATAAAAATGGAAGAAAAAAAGGATTAATGGTTGGGGCTAATGTTGTTATGCCAGATTTTACACCAATTCCATACAGAGAAAACTATTTAATCTATCCCGAAAAAGCTGGATTAAAAGATGACCCAATAGTTGCAAAAGCTAATCTTGAAAATTTACTAAATTCAATCGGGAGAAATATTTCTTATAAACGTGGGGATTCATTAAAACAAAAAGTTATTCCTTCCTGATTATTTTGTCATTTGATATTATATTTGTAAAAAATATTAAGGTTAAATATGAAAAAGATTTTTCTTCCTATTCTTTTAATTTTCATTTTTTCATGTTCATCGGATAATGGTAAAAAAGTTTATGATGAAGGATTAAAATTCTACAATGAAAAAAAATATTCTGAAGCTTTAGAAAAGTTTAATGAATTAATTAATGAATATTCATCTGGTGAGTTTCGTGAAAAAAGTTTAATGTTAATTGGTTCAATGTATTATATGTATTTAATTCCAAATGTTGACCAAAACGAAAGTAATAAAAAGGCAGTTGATTATTTCCGAATTTTAATAAAAGAATATCCTAACTCAAAAGATTCTCCAAAAGCAGCATTTCTTGTTGGATATATTTTGGCAAATCATTTAAATAAATTAGATGAAGCAAAGTTAGCTTACCAATTTTTTCTTGATAATTATCCTGAAAATGAATTAGCAAAGTCAATTAAACTAGAATTAGAAAATCTTGGCAAAAGTCCCGAAGAAATTCTTCAAAATAAAATTTCTAAATCAAAGTGATAAAGAAAAAAAGTGACTTTAAAAAATTTTTAGATCCTGAAATAATTTCCGGGCTAAAAACTCTTGAGCTTCGGGCAAAAATGATTGTTGAAGGGTTTATGATTGGGCTTCATAAAAGTCCTTATCATGGTTTCAGTGCCGAATTTGCTGAACATCGTCCTTATATGCAAGGTGATTCACTAAAAAACATTGATTGGAAAGTATTTGCAAAAAGTGAAAAATATTTTATTAAAAAATATGAAGAAGAGACTAATTTAATTTGCAACTTGTTTATTGATTGCAGTAAATCAATGAGTTTCAAACATATTGGTAAAATTTCAAAACTTGATTATGCTATAAATTTAGCTGCCGCTATTTCTTATATTTTAATTAATCAACAAGATTCAGTTGGTGTTACTTTTTATTCAAACGAAATTAAAAAAGTGCTTCCGCCAAAATCTAATAAAGTTTATTTAAAGACTATTTTAACCGAGTTATCAAACTTAAAAGCAGATGGAAAAACTGATACATTTAATGCATTAAATAATGCTGCTGATAATATCAAAAAAAGAGGATTGACAATTATTTTTTCAGATTTTTTTGATGATATTGATTCAATAGTTTCATCAATTAAAAAAATTCATTTTAAGAAAAATGAAATTATAGTTTTTCAAATTTTAGATCCTATTGAGAAAAATTTTGGTTTTGAAAGTGATTCTATTTTTATTGATTTAGAGACTAATGAAAAATTATCTTCACAACCTCATCATATTCAAAAAGCTTATCAAGAAGCAATGAATGAATTTATAAATAAATTTAAAAATGAATGTTTGAATTTGCGTGTCGATTATAATTTAATTGAAACAAATCAATCATTTGAAAAAGCTTTATTAAGTTATTTTGCTAAAAGAGAAAAATTAAATTAAATAAATATGATTCATAAAATTATTGGTAAACAACATAATTCAAAATTATGTTTTGTGTGTGGATTAAAAAATAAATTTGGGATTCATGCGCATTTCTACATAACAGATAAAAAAGAACTTGTTGCAATTTTTACTCCCAAAGATGAACATCAAAGTTATCCGGGAAGATTACATGGAGGAATTGCTTCTGCAATTTTAGATGAAACTATTGGTCGTGCAATTCTTAATTATTATGATGTTGAAAATTGGGGGGTTACAATTGAGCTCAATGTTAAATTCAAAAAACCAATTCCTCTTAATCAGGAACTAAAAGTTGTCGGAAGAATTACTTCTGAAAATTCAAGAATGTTTGAAGGAAATGGTGAAATTATATTACCAAATGGAGATGTTGCAGTTGTAGCGGAAGGAAAATATTTAAAAGTTCCACTAGATAAAATCACAGATTTTGATAAAGAAGAAAATGAATGGAAAATTGTAAAACTCGAAAGTGATCCAAAAGAAATAGAAATTTAATTTTATGTTAATTATAAGTTTACAATAATATTTTAAAACATTTTGTACAGAAAGTTAAATTAGTTTTATATCATTTAAGAAAGGTAATTCAATTCTGTTTTTTTCAATTTCACTTAAATCTATTTCATTTATAAAAATTCCTTCACCATTTTCGTTTGAAAAAATTTCTTTACCAAGTGGATTAAAAATTGAACTCATCCCTGAATATTCAAATCCATTTTCATCTTTACCAATTCTATTTACACCAATTGCAAAACATTGATTTTCAATTGCACGTGCTTTTAATAAAGTTGAATAATGGTCTATTCTTTTTATTGGCCAGTTGGCAATATTTACTATTATGTCAATTCCTTTTTTCACATACAAACGATATAATTCCGGAAATCTTAAGTCATAACAAATTGAAAGTGCTATACGTGTATTATTAATTTTTGTTATAACTAATTCATCACCGGCAAAATAATTTTTATCTTCATTAGCTAAACTAAAAGGATGAATTTTTCTATATCTGGCTACAATTAAACCATTTTTATCAATATGAATCAATGAGTTATAAATTTTATTTTCATCATTTTCTATTACACCAAAAAAAATATCAGTTTTTAACTCAACTGCTTTTGTCATAAAAAAATTAAATGTTTTGCCATCAATATCTTCTGCAAAATTTTTTGCATTCATTGTAAAACCGGTTAAAGTCATCTCGGGAAAAATTAATAAATCTGTTTGATTATAATTTTCTAATAGTGATTTGATAATTTTGATACTGTATTCAGGATTTTCCCATACAGGCGAATATTGACAAATTCCGATTTTCATTTTTATCTCAATTATGATGATTAAAAAATAATAAAAAAATATGTTTTTTCTTTTGGAATTTTTAATTTGCACCTCATCAATTTAAAAGAGAAAATATGTTAAATAAAATCTGGCTTTCATTAATTGTTTTAGGAATAATTACAGCACTTTCTCTTGATATTTTTTATTCCTCCACAAACAAATTTCAAAATAATAAACCACTTACTGCTCAAATTAAAAATGTAAAAGACCAAGATAATTTTGAAGCTGAAATAATTATTTCTTCAAAAAACTTTTATTCATTTTATAATGAAAAAATTTCAAGTGATATTTTTCAAAAAGTAATTTTAAGTAAAGTAGATAAAGAAGGCACTTATAACCTTTACACAGTTATTAATGAAAACTCTCCAAAAATTTGGAGAGACATGGCGAAATCTTCAGGAAAAGAAAATGACCTTTATGGTAAAATATATTTAGGTAAAAAAAATGAGGATAATTCATATCAGGCTTGGATTGTGTTTGAAAATGTTGCATTTACAAAAATGAAAGATGTTACAAATGCTACAATCGATTATGTAACAAAAGCAGTTGAAATAGCATTCGGTTTAATTGGTATAATGGCTTTGTGGCTTGGAATTATGAAAATTGCTGAATCATCAGGATTAATTAATATAATTGCTCGTGCGGTAAAACCTTTTACAAAATTTTTATTCCCAGATGTGCCTCAAGATCATCCGGCTATTGGTTCTATAATTATGAATTTATCTGCAAACATGTTAGGGCTTGGAAATGCTGCAACTCCATTTGGTTTAAAAGCAATGGAAGAACTTGATAAACTAAATGATAAAAAAGGTACTGCTACAAATGCTATGGTAACTTTTCTTGCTATTAATACTGCTGGATTAACTTTAATTCCTGCAACAGCAATTGCTGTTCGTGCTGCTTCGGGTAGCAGCAATCCTACTGTTATAATTGGAACTTCTATTTTTGGTGCTTTTTGTGCAACAACTGTCGGCGTTTTATCAGCAAAACTTTTAGAAAAATTTCCAATGACATTTACTGAATTTATAAATCTGTTAAAATCAAATTGGAAAATTTTAACTGGATTGTCTATTGCAATTTCATTAATTGCTTTTCTAATATTCAGTGGATTATTTGCTAATCAAAATTTAATTGACGGAGAATTTGTAAAAACTTTAATTCAAATGATTTCACTACTTGCAATTCCTTTAATCATTTTTTCATTTGTTGTTTATGGGTTTATAAAAAAAGTTAAAGTATATGAAGTTTTTGTTGAAGGGGCAAAAGAAGGTTTTAATGTTGCTGTAAGAATTATTCCTTATTTAGTTGCAATGTTGGTTGCTATTGGAATTTTAAGAGCTGGTGGAGCAATGGATTTTTTGATTTTAATAATTTCACCAATAACTAACCTAATTGGTTTTCCGGCAGAAGCATTACCAATGGCATTAATGCGTCCGCTTTCTGGTAGTGGTGCTTTAGGAATTATGACTGAAATTATTTCTGTTCACGGTCCCGATTCTTTTATCGGAATATTAGTTTCAACATTAATGGGAAGCACTGAAACAACATTTTATGTTTTAGCACTTTACTTTGGAGCAGTAGGTATTTCTAAAATGCGTCATGCTGTAACTGTTGGTATATTGGCTGATATTGCCGGTGCTTTAGGTGCTTTCTTAATTACAAAAATTTTATTCGGTTAAAATGAAAGTTTTCATAACAAGAATATTACCGGGTGAACCTGAAAAATTATTAACAGAAAATGGTATTGATGTTGAAGTCTTTAATAGTTATGAACCCATTCCTCGAAATATTTTTCTTAAAAAAACTAAAAATGTTGATGCTGTTTTATCTTTTTAACCGAAAAAATTGATAAACAAGCTATTGATAATTTTTCAAATTGCAAGATAATAGCCAATTGTGCAGTTGGTTATAATAATATTGATGTTCACTATGCAAAAAGAAAAAATATTATTGTAACAAATACTCCAAATGTTTTAACTGATGCAACTGCCGATATTGCTGTTGGTTTAATAATAGCTTGTGCCAGAAGATTTTATGAAGCAGAAAAATTAATACGAGAAAAAAATTTTAATGGTTGGAATCCACATTTATTACTTGGGCTTGATTTAAAAAACAAAACATTAGGAATAATTGGTGCAGGTAAAATTGGTTTTGCAACTGCAGAAAGAATGAAATCCTTTGGGATGAAAATCATTTATTACGATAGAAATAAAAAAGATAATTTTGAAAATGAACTAAATGCAAAAAAAGTTTCTCTTGAAAAATTAATTAAAAATTCTGATGTCATTTCAATTCATTTACCATTGACAGAAAAAACAAAATATTTAATTGATAAATCCAAACTTGATTTATTGAAACCAAATGCAATTTTAATCAATACAGCACGTGGTGAAATTGTTGAAGAAAAATATCTAATTGAACTTTTAAGAAAGAAAAAAATATTTGCCGCAGGATTTGATGTTTATGAAAATGAACCAAATATAAATCCTAAATTGCTGAAATTAAAAAATGTTTTTCTTCTTCCACATATCGGAAGTGCAACGAAAGAAACAAGAGCTGCTATGTCTTTACTGGCAGCAAAAAACATTATAAATGTATTAAAAGGTAAAAAACCACTTACACCTGTATTTTGAATTTTTTTAATCGTTAATCTATAACTATTTTAACAACAAAAATTTAACAATATTATGAGAATAGGAATCTTAAAAGAACCACATCAGGATGAAAAAAGAATTTCACTTGTACCGGCAGGTGTTGATGCACTGGTTAAATCTGGTCATTCAGTTTACATTGAATCAAATTCCGGAATAGGAAGTCATTTTACTGACGAAGAATACCGGAAAGTTGGTGCTAATATAGTTTATAGTCAGGAAGAAATTTTTCAACGTTCCGAATTAGTTACTCGTATAACTCCTTTTACTGAAAACGAAATTGATTTACTTCAGGATGAACAAATTTTATTTAATGTTTTACATCTTGCTATTGGTAAAAAAGGAACAGTTGAAAAGTTATTAAAGAAAAAAATAACATCAATTGCAATTGAATTAATTGAAAAAGATGATCAGTTACCAATACTACAATCTATGAGTGAAATTGCCGGACAACTTGCAATTCAGGTAGGGGAAAGATATTTGGGAAGTGATTATCCAAATAGTCGCGGAATTTTATTAGGTGGAATTCCGGGTGTTGCACCAGCTGCAGTTGTAATTGTAGGAGCAGGTGCTGTTGGTTATAATGCTGCTTTATCTGCTCATATGAGAGGTGCTCATGTAATTGTTTTAGATAAAGATGTAAGAAGATTAAGAAGAATCAGAAATGAAATTTCAAAAGATATAACTACTGTTGTTGCAAATCAGTTTACAATTGCTCGTGGTGTTAAATTTGCCGATTTACTTATTGGCGCAGTTCAAATTAAAGCTGAAAAAACTCCACATATAATTACAGAAGAAATGGTCAAAACAATGAAAAAAGGTTCTGTGATTGTTGATGTTTCAATTGATCAGGGAGGTTGCGTTGAAACAAGCAGACCAACATCATTCTCAAATCCGATTTTTGAAATGCATGGTGTAATTCACTATTGTGTTCCAAATATGCCAGCTTTAGTTGCTCGTACTGCAAGTTATGGTTTATCAAATGCTTGTATTGAATATGTATTATCAATAGCAGATAACGGATTAGCTAACGCTTTGATAGCTGATTCAGGTTTATCTAAAGGTGTTTGTACTTTTAATGGTTTTGTTTCTAATGAACATATTGCCGAAGCTTTTAATCTTGAATACAGAAGGCTTCACTTTTTTTCGACTAATTAGTGAGTAAATTATGACAATCGAACAATTTAAAATTCAAAAACCTGTAAATGCTCCCTGGGTTAAAAGATATAACACAAGATTAGTAAGTGCCGAAGATGCAGTAAAAGTTATTAAATCAAATGATAAAATTATTGTTCAACCAGGTTGTGCAGCTCCATTAACATTAATAAACTCAATGGTAAATAGAAAAGAAGAATTAGAAAATGTTGAACTATATCATATTCTAGTTGTTGGAGATTTACCTTATGTAAAACCCGGAATGGAAAAACATTTTCGTCATAAAGCATTTTTTATTGGTGCTAATGCTCGTTCCGCAATTAACGAAGGAAGAGCAGATTTTATCCCGATTTTTTTAAACGAAGTAACTTTGTTATTTAAAAAAGGAATTATTGTTCCGGATGTTGCTTTAATTCATGTTTCTCCACCTGATGAACATGGATTTTGTAGTTATGGTATTGATGTTGGTAATATTAAAACACCAGCAGAAAAAGCTAAATGTGTAATTGCTCAGGTTAATAAACAAATGCCAAGAGGTTTAGGAAATAGTTTTATTCATGTAAACAAAATTGATTATATAGTAGAAGTTGATGAACCGTTAAAAGAATTGCCACAAGTCGATCCGGATGCTTCGCCAGAAATGTTAGATATATTCGATAAAATTGGTAAAAATGTTGCTTCACTTGTTGAAGATGGTTCAACTTTGCAAATGGGTATTGGTGCTATTCCAGATGCTGTTTTAAAATATTTACATGATAAAAAAGATTTAGGAATTCACACTGAAATGTTTTCTGATGGTTTAATTGATTTAGTTTTAGAAGGTGTTGTAAATGGAGAAAAGAAAACTCTTCATCCTGGGAAACTAATTGCTGGTTTTGTTCTAGGCACAAAGAGAGCTTTTGATTTTATTGACAACAATCCAATATTTGAATTTCATCCTCAGGAATATGTTAATGATCCATTTGTCATTTCTCAAAATGCTAAAATGGTTGCTATCAACTCTGCTATTGAAGTTGATTTAACTGGTCAAGTTTGTGCTGATTCAATTGGAACTAAATTTTATAGTGGTTTTGGTGGTCAGGTAGATTTTATTCGTGGTGCTTCAAGATCAGAAGGTGGTAAACCAATTATTGCATTGCCTTCTGCAACTAAAGATTTAAAATTTTCTAGAATTGTTCCAACTTTAAAACCAGGTGCCGGAGTTGTTACATCTCGGGCTGATGTCCATTATGTTGTAACTGAATATGGAATTGCTGATTTATATGGAAAAACTATTAGAGAAAGAGTTAATGCATTGATTAATATTGCTCACCCGGTTTTCAGGGATGAATTAACAGAATATGCTAAAAAAACTTTTCACATTTAATTTATGGTCGCAATAATTGGTGATATTCATGGCTGCTACAATACATTAGTAGCACTTTATTATAAATTAAAGGATAAATATCCTAATATTGATATTTACACAATCGGAGATTTAGTAGATCGTGGTAACTATAGCCGTGATGTTATTAATTTTGTTATGAACAACAAAATTAAACTTGCACCCGGAAATCATGATTACATGTTCTATCATTTCTTTAAAGATCCTACTTCAGTTTTTGCCCGTTCATGGTTTTTTAATGGAAACGAACCAACATTAGAATCGTATGAAAATTTTGAAGCTGATATGTTTGTTCATATTGATTTTATAAAAACAACACAACTCTTTTATAACCTTGATGATTGCTTTATCTCTCATGCTGGTATTTCGAAAGAATACAAAAAATATTTACCTGATGGATTTGAAAATGATTTATCAATATTAGATAGTTTTATTCAAAATGATTTAAGAAGTGACAGAGGAATACTTTGGACCCGCGATCCTTTACTGAACATTGGTAAACTTCAGGTTGTTGGACATACAACAAAACCAGAAATTACTTTGGTTGAAGATTCAAATGCTGTTTATATTGATACAGGTGTTTTTCTTGGAAATAAACTGAGTGCAATTGTTGTTCAAAAAAGTGAAATTATAGAAACTTTTGAAGAACGAACTCACATGGAAGATATAATTAAAAAATAATTTTAAAGGAAACAGTTTCAAAATCACTTTTGAGACGGTCTCTCTCCAACAACATTAAAATATTTCTGTAAAGACGTTGCATGCAAGTCTCTACAATTTAAAATTCAAAAATATTTTCTGGTTTATCCTTATCGAGTTCCCATTTCAGCGGATTTTGTTCAATGTATTTTCTGATGTTAAACAATTCTTTTTCATTACGAATTATTCTGTCATAAAACCGTGTTTGCCAAGAAAAATCCAATTTATACAATTCATGAATATTTTTAGAAACAGCAGATTTGTAAGAACGAATAATGGTGGATAATGAATTACCTTTGGGGGAAATTTGTGAAAAAATGTTATCTGTAGAGACGTTGCATGCAACGTCTCTACAAATGTTATTTCCAGATTCATTGATAATTATAATTCCGTGAATATGGTTTGGCATAACAACATAATAATCTAACTCAACAATTGAAAAATGATTTGGTATTTCGAGCCAATATTTATCTGCAATTTTACCTAATTCATTCAAAATCATTTTTTCATTTTCAATTTTCCCAAAATATTCAACATGGTTTTTTGTATTAATGGTAACATAATACCACCAAGGAGATGAATAATCCCAATTATTTAAACGTGTTGATTCAATACGAAATATGTTTTTGAATTTTGACATAAATAAAATAATACGATGAAGAGATTATATTTAGAACATCACAACAAAAAATATTAATTGTTGTAAAGACATGCCATATTTAAGTCGAAACATTGCATGCAACGTCTCAACAAATAAACCACACATAGTCAAGACACGCCATGGCGTGTCTCTACCAATGCAAAAATTACAAGGATAAAAATAAATCTGTAAAGACTTGCCATGGCAAGACTCTACAGAAAATAATATCCGTAAAGACGTTACATGCAACGTCTCTACAATAAAACAATTACAAGAAAAATTAAAATCAAAAATGTAAAGACACGCCATGGCGTGTCTCTACAAATACAAGAATTACAAGGATAAAAAATAACTTTGTAAAGACTTGCCATGGCAAGACTCTACGGAAAATAATATCGGTAAAGACGTTGCATGCAACGTCTCTACAAATAAACCACACACAGCAAAGACACGCCATGGCGTGTCTCTACCAATGCAAAAATTACAAGGATAAAAAACAAACCTGTAAAGACTTGCCATGGCAAGTCTCTACAATAAAACAATAAAGACGTTGTATGAGCCATCTATACATTTGATACAATAAAATTTTTTTTTATTTTCAATTTGTAAATATTCAATGGAAATAAATGGCTTATTCCAGATATACATTACCGGGAACACGTAAACCTCGTAAACAAAAACACCTTCAATACACTCTTATAAAATATTCATTACCAAAAAATCTTACATATAAATGGATAGCCGATAATCTTCATAAAATAAATCTTTTTAAAAAAGAAATAACTAAAAAGAAACTCTGGTTCGAAGTTCAGGCAGTAGCTTTTTATGAAAAACTTAAGCAAGAACAAACTCCAAAAAATCAAACACCATTAGCTGCATTCATCGAGACAAAATTATCAGTTCAGTTATTTACATTTATAAATAAATATAGATTCAAAATTAGTATAGCTTTACTGTTATTATGGATGAGTTTTATTACAGAAATAACATTAAGTCAGGTTTCAAACAAAATATTTTTCATAAATGCAATAAGTAATAAAACAAGAGAAATTAGTAATTCAGAAAACAAATTTGGTTATTCCTTAACTGAAGAAGCTGCTGATGCGCTTGGGCCGGAAACATACCGATTTAAAGGCAGGCTGGTCAATAAAAAGGGAATTGGTTTGGCCAATGTGGATGTAAAATTATACGATAAAGATGCTGATGTAAAAACAATAGGGACTAGAACTAATAATGATGGTATTTTCGCTTTTGAGGGCTACATAACTGGGGTAGAGCAGATAATAGACAACATTCCTAAAGAGTTTTCAGTTTCAAATGTTTATCCTAACCCCACAGCAGGTAAATTCAGCTCTGATTTAAACCTGCCAAGTTCAGGCAATGTTGATATTAAGGTATTTGACTTAAACGGCGAGAAAGTACTTGACCTGTTTTCCGGATTTCTTGAAGCCGGGAAATACAAGATTTCCGGGGATTTAAGCAATTCCGCTTCTGCCGCCTATTTTATGAACGTGAATTTTTCCGGCAAGGAAAACGAGACAGAGAAAATAATGAAAATAGAAGGCTATCCCTTAAACGGTGGAAATGCTGCTGGTGTCAATTTAAGCCGCATAAACAATGATTCGGATGATTACCAGAAAAGGCTTCTTAAAACCAACAATGACAGGATGGTTGATTCGATAGTTTTCCTTGTTGATGCAAGAAGCAAAGTTAAACTTACAAATATACCGTTAGGCAGAACACTCCCTTTCCCGCCCGAGACTGTTGACCTTGGAACTATTGTCGGCAACCAAAGCACTGAAATAATTTCAAACATTCCCAATGTTGATTTAAAAGAAGGCGAACAAAAGCAGATTGACCTTTCAAAATACTTCAAGGATGCTGACAGCGAACTAAAGTTTACTTCAACAGTTGGAAAAATAAATGGAAATTGGCTAACTCTGCTTGTTGATTCGACTGTTTTTTCTGGAATTGTAAAAGTCAGGGCAGCTGATGTTGATGATGACAGGGCTTTTGCAGAGCAGACTTTTAAGTTTACTGCAAGACACAAGCCAAAATTGATTGTGGGGCCTGTTTATGACCTGTGGACAAAGTATGACAAAAAAAGCTCGGCAGGAAATTTGATTCCGGGACGGAAAAAGCCTGTGAATGCGCGCGTGTTTCTTGGCTCTGACCCAACAAAGTTTGCGGATGTTGACAGTTTGACGGGGCTTGCTGTTATCCAGCTTGACTATCAAAATGCAGGCAAGGATTCAATAATCATAATCCCGAAAGACACTTCATTCGTGAAATACAAAAACAACAGGATTTACATAAGCGATGAAAAACTGAACGAAATAAAAGCATTCAATGATGGTACAGGAATTCCTCTGTTCAAGGCAGGAAAGGAAGTGCTGGATTATTTTGCGAAAATGTCTGGAATTGCTTATTTCAATAATCCTGAATATGGAGATTATGTGCAAACAAGTCCGAGAATAAGGAACCAGGATATTCCAATAAAGATAAACATGAACAGGAAAAAAGACCCGGCAGGAGGAATGCAGGCAGATTCGCTTATGGTAGGACATCATCAGTTGATAAAAAAGATAAATGAGAAAATCGGGTTTAATTTTCTGGAAATAACCGAGGTTGGTGAAAATCAGGGAGCCATAACAAGTGTCGCCTATGATGCAGAGAGTGATGCTTATATATTTGATTATGATGTTGTATTTGAAGGAAAATATTGGTATGTAAAGAAGATGGATTACAAGATAAGGGGCCCGCCTCAAAACACTATGATGGAAGAAAAGTATCTGTCTTTTATCGGCGCGCACGAATTTGCAAGAGTGTTAGGTTTTTTTTTTCGGAACAATACTGACAGAAAAGACATTGGGGACATAATGTATGTGGACATACTGAGCAGATATGACAAGGGATACAGAACTTACGGAACAGACAGGGAATTTATGGCAATGGCAATAAATTTTCTTCTTGAAATGAACCCGAAGTGGCTTGATTATTCCAAATAATTAGTATTAATAAGAAAATTTTAAAGAATAAAAAAACCGCAGAAATGCGGTTTTTTTTAAATATAGAAAAGGTATATACAAAAATTACAAGGATAAAATATAAATCTGTAAAGACATGCCATGGCAAGTCTCTACAATATAAAATATCTGATTCGTAAAGACGCCATAAATGGAGTCTTAAAAATATGTTCTTGAGATGGGATATATCCCGTCTCTACAACAAAAAACAATTCGTAAAGACACGCCATGGCGTGTCTCTACATCAACAGGAAAATAATATCCGTAAAGAGGCCGTCTCAAAAGTAAATTTGAGACGGCATTTCATTTTTACAAAAATATGTACAAATATTTTTCATGCCGATATTGTTGCCCATTTTGATAAATTATGAGCCAGTGCAACCAACCCGATTTCAACGGTTACTTTT
>JAOADJ010000030.1 GCA_026417375.1 Melioribacteraceae bacterium
TGGTTTCAAAAATGGAACAAAGTTTTAGATGATTCAAATAAACCTTTTTATAAATGGTTTACAGGAGGAATAACTAATATCGCTTACAATTGTCTTGATGTGCATATCAAAACACATCGAAGAAATAAACTAGCTTTAATTTGGGAAGGGGAAAATGGAGAATCTAAAACTTACTCATATTTTGCGTTACATAGAGAGACCTGCAAATTTGCAAATATTTTAAAAAGTCTTGGCGTTCAAAAAGGGGATAGAGTTACAATTTACATGGGAAGAGTCCCCGAAATCATAATAGCTATGTTAGCTTGTGCAAGAATAGGAGCAATTCATTCAGTTGTTTATGGTGGTTTTTCAGTTGAATCACTTGCAGAAAGAATTGAAGATAGTAATTCAAAAGTATTAATTGTATCAGATGGAGCATATCAGCGTGGCAAAGTAGTACCTTTAAAACAAATTGCCGATGAAGCATTACAAAGATGTGGCACAGTAGAACATGTATTGGTAGTTAAAAGAACCGGGCAACATGTAAATATGGAATTTGGACGAGATATGTGGTTACACGAATTAATGAATTTACCAGTTGCCTCACGTGAATGTTCGTTGGAGAAAATGGATGCTGAAGATCCCTTATTTATTTTATATACAAGCGGTACGACAGGAAAACCTAAAGCTATTCTTCATACTCATGGCGGATATATGGTTGGTACATATATTTCACTAAAGTATGTTTTTGATATTCACGAAGAGGATAGATATTGGTGTGCTGCAGATCCCGGTTGGATAACGGGACATAGTTATATTGTATATGGACCAATGTTAAACGGAGCAACATCATTTTTATATGAGGGAGCACCTAATTTCCCTTATCCTAATCGTTGGTGGTCAATGATTGAAAAATATGGAATTAATATTTTATACACTGCTCCCACAGCAATTCGTGGTTTAATGAGATTTGGTGAAGCATGGGTAAACCGACATGATTTATCTTCATTAAGACTTTTAGGCTCAGTTGGTGAGCCGATTAATCCTGAAGCATGGAAATGGTATTACAGAGTAGTTGGAAAAGAAAAATGCCCAATTATGGATACTTGGTGGCAAACGGAAACCGGTATGTTTATGATTACTCCAATGCCATGTGTACCTTTAAAACCAGGTAGCGGAACCAGACCTTTCCCAGGAATTAAAATGGATGTTGTTGATGAAAATGGAAATTCTGTAAAACCTAATGAAGAAGGATTTTTAGTAATTAAAACTCCATGGCCATCTATGATTAGAACTGTTTGGAAAGATGATGAAAGATTTATAAATCAGTATTGGTCAAAATATCCGGGAATGTATTTAACGGGTGATAGTGTACGAAGAGATGAAGATGGATATTTTTGGATAATTGGAAGAGTAGATGATGTTATAAAAGTTTCTGGTTATCGTTTAGGAACAGCTGAAATTGAAAGCGCATTGGTAAGTCATCCGGCGGTTGCAGAAGCTGCTGCAATTGGATTACCGCATGAAGTTAAAGGAAACGCAATTCATACTTTTGTTATTTTGAAAAATGGTTTTACTAAATCAATACAATTAATTGAAGAATTAAGACAACATGTTAGTCATGAAGTTGGACCAATAGCTAAACCAGAATCTGTTGAAATAGTTGATTCTTTACCAAAAACAAGATCTGGTAAAATCATGAGAAGAGTATTAAAAGCAAGAGCATTAGGACAAGATCCAGGAAATATTTCGACTTTGGAGGAATAATTTTTTTGCTACAAAAAAAAATGAACTTAATTTTGGAGAGCTTTCTAAAATATTAATGTTGAATATATCAAGGTATGTTTTATAATGAAAAAAGTTCTCTCAATTTTTATTCTTGTTTTAACTTGTACTAATTTTATTAATGCACAAGATACTGGAACTTTAAGAGGTTTTGTAACTGATTCTTTAACTGCTGAAGCTTTGGTTTATGCTAATGCTTATATAAAAGAATTAAACAAAGGGGCTAATTCTGATTCTCGTGGTTATTTTTTAATTCCTGGAATACCAACAAATAAAACTTATCAGCTAACTATTTCATATGTTGGATATAAAACTAAAACTATTTCAATTCGTGTTACAAAAGAAAAAGTTGTTCAATACAATATTCAGTTACAAGCAGAAGGAATTCAACTTAATACAATTACACAGATTGGAGAACGTTATAAAGAAAAAAATGAAACTAACGTTAGTGTTCAAAGAATTTCTGCACGTGAAATTGAAATAATGCCAAAAGGTGTTGAAACTGATGTTTTCCGTTCAATTAAATATTTAGCTGGTGTTCAATCAACAGGTGACGTTTCTGCTAAATATTATGTTCGTGGTGGTGCTAGTAATCAAAATTTAGTATTAATTGATAACGTTACAATATATAATCCGTTTCATGCTTTAGGTTTATTTAGTGTTGTTGATCCGGATATGATAAACAATATTGAATTTTTCAAAGGGGGATTTTCGGCTGAATATGGTGGAAGACTTTCTTCAGTTATGAGTATTATTACCAAAGATGGAAATAAAAATAGACTAAGTGGAAAAGCAACTGCAAGTTTTTTAACAGGTAAAATTCTACTTGAAGGACCAATACCAAATGGTTCATTCATTCTAACCGGAAGAAAAAGTTATTCAAATAAAATAATTGATAAATTTTTGAGTGAAAAAAATATTCCTGTTGATTTTTATGATTTTTCATTCAAGGCAAATTATAGTAATAACGATTTTCTTCAAGGTGCAAAATTTTCAGTTAATGGATTTTATAGTGGAGATAAAATTAAACACTCTGATCCAAGAATTGAAGATTATCAATGGAATAATAATGTCTTTGGATTTCATTGGTTTCAGGTAGGGGATAGTCCACTATTTTATGAATTAAGTTTATCGGCAAGTAGATTTAATGGAAAAGTTGATCCTAAAATTAGTGATGCTAGAAAAACAGAAAACTCTGTTGAAGATCTTGGTATTCTAATGAATTTTACTTATATGTTTGATAACAAAGATGAAATTGGAGTTGGGTTTCACATTAAGCAAATTAAAACATCTTTGTACATTGAAAATGATAGATCAATACCAACCGATTTAGGAAGTTCTGGTGCAAATATTAGTTTGTATCTAAAGTATAAACTAATGCAATTTAATTTTCTTGGTTTAGATTTAGGGACAAGAATTAATTTAGCTTCTCTTTCTAAAAATGAAAATAGAACAGTTTTAGAACCACGCGTTAGTTTAACATTAAGAATTTTACCAACAGTTGCTATTAAAGGGGCTGCAGGTATTTATCAACAAGAACTTACTACAATAAGTGATGAAAATGAAGTAATAAATATTTTTGAACCATGGATAATTTCACCCGATTATTTAAAACCAGCATTATCAAAACATTATATACTAGGTTTAGAGACAAATTTTTTCGAGGCATTTACTTTTAATGTTGAAGGTTATTATAAAAAAGTTGATGATCTTCCTTTAATTAACGATAAAAAAATTCTTCCTGAAGAACATGATTTTATCGCCGGTAAAGGTGAATCCTATGGTTTAGAAATTTTCACAAGAATTAATCCAGAGCCAATTAATTTTACAGCATCATATACAAATGCTTTTGCTTATAAAGAGATTAATGGGAAATTGTATTATCCACGTTATGACATTCGACATTCAGTAAATCTTGGATTAGAAATCGACTTCGGAAAAGGTTGGTCAACATCTTTTGCATGGATTTATAACAGTGGATTACCATTTACTCAGATTATCGGTTACTATGATAAATATTATTTTGATAATTTTTTTGCACCTTGGTTTCAATTTGATCCAAGAAAACCATATACAATTATTGGCACACAAAATTTAGGAAGACTTCCGGATTATCACCGTTTAGATTTTAGTTTATCGAAAAAAATAAATTTTGATTGGATGAATGTTAAATTTGATTTCAGCATTATTAATGTTTATAACCGGAAAAATATTTTTTACTTTAAAAGAGATACAGGGGAACGGGTTAATATGCTTCCATTTTTACCAACTGCTACAGTGAGAATTGAGTTATGAGAAAATATTTATTTCTAATAATAATTTTTATAAGTATAATTTCATGTGAAGAAAATTTAAATCCTTATGGGGAATTAAAGGAAAGATATATTTTAAATTGTATTATTCGTGGAGATACAACATTTCAAACTTTGACTTTAACAAGAGATTATCAGGTTGATAATTTTGATCCATATTCAAACAAGGAAGATGTAAATATTAAGAATGCACTTGTTAGAATCTGGAATGGAAATAATAAGGTAACTATTCTACGTGATACCACAATAGAAAGACCAGTTGGTGATAAATACAAAACGCCATACACAGTTTTTAAAACAAATGATTTATTACCAAATCCAAATTCAGCAATAGAAATCGAAGCAATTTTGCCTAATGGTAAAAAGTTAACTTCAGTTGCCAGCGTACCAGATGCAATTACAATATCCGAAGGTTCATCAGATAAAGTTATTCCTCCTGTTGATAATAAAAAGTTTATAAAAATATCCTGGTCAACTAGTGAAAAAAATCCTGTTTTTATTGTTCGACTTGCAATTTATTTTTTCAAGCATGAAAATGGAGTTAAAACCAGAAATGTTTTAACTGTACCATTAAATTATATTCAATATGGAGAAGCATGGATTCCGAATTATCCAAAACCTGTAACAGATTTAGCATATTCAGTTGATATGAATACAATCAAAAAAGCAATGGAATTAATTTCAGATAATGATACTAATAAATCACGATATGAAATTCTAAGTTGCATTTTTGAAGTTTTATCTTTAGATCCGGAATTAAGAAAATATTATTTTGCAACAGCACGAAGCAGAGACATTTATTCAGTAAAACTTGATGAAACAGATTATACAAACATAAAAGGTGGCTATGGAGTTTTTGGTGTTTATATGAGAACATATTGGGTCTTAAGATTTACTCATGACTATATTAAATCATTTGGCTATACACCAGGTTTAACGGATGTAAAATGAAAAAAAATATTTTATTTATTCTTTTGATTATAATTGCAATTATTTCTTGTGAAAAGGAAGTATTTGTAGAAAATGAAATTAAAGAATCCTTTTCTTATGGAAAATTATTAGTTGAATGCTTACCAGGAAAATCTTTAGTTTTCTTAAATGGTAAAAATACCGGCTTTCAAACTGGTGATACGATAAAGTTTATTGAACCCGGTAATTACAAATTAACTTTAAAGCAAAATCTATTTAATGATACAACTTTAAATGTTGTTATTAAACCTGATTTATTAACAAAAGAATTTGTTAATTTTTATTTAGATCCAAATAACTTTGGTAAAATATACTGTGATGCAAATAAACAATTTGCAACAATATATCTGAATGATAATAAAACAAATTTATATACACCAGCATTAATTACACGATTATTTCCTGGTGATCACAAAATTAAAATAAGTTTAGTTAATCATAGAAGTGATTCAGCAAAAGTTAAAGTTGAAGCAGGAAAAACTTCATATCTTTATTTTAATTTAGAAGACACTTCAAAATGGGTTAGTTACACAATATCAAATTCACCTTTGACTTCAAATCATTTATCATCAATTGTAGTTGATAAAAATAATGTTAAATGGATAGGTACACGTGATCAGGGCTTATTTTCTTTTGATGATAAAAAATGGAATATTTATCAAAAGTCAAATTCTCAATTGATTTATGATTTTATAAATTATTTATCAGTTGATGATCAGAATAATTTATGGATAGCTACAACTGGTGGATTAATGAGAAAAAATGGAAATCAATGGATAGATTACTCAAGCAATTTGCCTTCTACTTATGTTACTTCAATTGCACATGATAAAAATGGAATAACATGGATTGGGACTTCAAATGGATTAGTAAAATTTAATGGTAGCTCTTGGATTGTTTTTAATACATCTAATTCAACAATTCCATCAAATTTTATTACTACAGTTGCAGTTGATAATTCAAACAATATTTGGATAGGAACTTCTTCAAATGGTGTTGGATATTTTAATGGTTCAACCTGGCAAAATTATAATATGAATAATATGAAATTACCAGTTAATGTTGGAAATTCAATTAAGTATGTTAAAGTTGATATCAATGGAATTGTATGGGTTGCACATGTTCAAAATCTAATTGCTGGTGAACAAGGTGGTTTAACATCTTTTGATGGTACTTCCTGGAAACAAGTTTCTCTTGTTGGTCTTCCAACTCAACAAGTTGAGTACATTTATATTGATTCAAATAAAAATAAATGGATTGCTACAAAAAATGGATTTGGATATTTCTTAAATGATTTTTCTGTTAAAGTTTTTAATACAACAAATTCACCACTTACAGCCAGTCAGGTTGTTGGGTTAGTTATTGATAAAAATTTTGATTTGTTTGTTGCAACTTATGGTGGTGGGATGTGTAAAGTGAAAAGATATAATTATTATTAAATAATTTTCCTCTTAATCCAATTTTCTAATCCATCATTTAAAATTATTTCTTGGATGGGTTTACCAATTGGTGTAAAATAATATTCTTTTTCATTCACTTTTATTTTTGAATTTTCAAAATCAACTTCGCACATTAAGTTAGTTCTGATTGTTAAAATATTTTCCGGAAAAAATGATTTTAAATCATTTATAAGTTTTTCACATTCAATAACAATTAAACCATTATTAATTGCGTTTCTCTTATAAGTTTCGTTGAAGGAACCAGCAATAATTAATTTTATCCCTTTATATTTGATTGCAGTAGCAGCTTGTTCACGTGAACTACCAGTTCCAAAATTAAAACCAGCAACTAAAATATCTCCATTTTTTGCAAGTGAAGAAAAATTTATGTCATAATTTTCCATTACAACTTGTGCTTGCTTTTCTGGTTTTATTTCATCATTATAAGTGTATTTACCAGGATAAATACCATCAGTGTTTATATTATCTTGTTTACAAAAAATTATTTCACCTGAAATGTTTTTAGGAAAATTATCAAGCAATTCAATTTTTGAAGATTGTAATGTTTCTTGATTAGTTATGATATTGCCTAATATTTCGTCTGAATCACTTTCCATGTCATAATTAATAAATCCCGACAAAGCAGAATAAGCAACTACAGCAGGCGAAGCTAAATAAGCTTTAGCATTTGGAGAACCCATTCTTCCTTTAAAATTTCTATTTGTTGCAGAAATTCCAACTTCTCCATCTTCAAGTAAACCAGTTCCTAATCCAATGCAAGGGCCACAACCAGGTGGAAGAGGAATTGCACCTGCATCTAATAAAATTTGCCAATCGCCATTTAATTCACTTTCTTGTTGAACTTCACTAGATGCAGCAGAAATATAAAACTTAACATTGTGAGAAATTTTTTTATCCTTTAAAATATTAGCCGCTTCTGAAAGATCTTCTTTTCGAGAATTTACACATGAAACTAAATATGCTTTGTCAATTTTAATTTTATCTTCTTTTAGTTTTTTTATCGGATGAAATATTTTGACTGAATTTGGTCCAGAAACAAATGGTTGAATTTTTGTTAAATCAACTGTTATTTCTTTATTATAAAAACAATCTTCATCTGCTTTTAAGTTATTTAAATTATTTTCAAGATTATTAATTGCTTGAAAATTAATTCTTGGATGTTGTGAATTCCTATTTAAATATTTTTCTCTTTTTTTCAGCCAGTTTAATGTAATTTCATCAATTGGGAAAAGACCTGCTAAAGCTCCCCATTCAGTAGTCATATTTGCAATTGTTAATCTTTCATCTATTGAAAGAGTAGTTACACCATCACCGGTAAATTCAATTGCATGATTTAAAACTTCATCGTTATTAAAATATCCACATAAAGCGATAATAACATCTTTACCATAAACACCATCTCTTAATTTTCCGGTTAAAGTAACTTTTGCAATTGGTGGAATTTGCCACCATGTTTTACCAGTTGCCCAGATTGAAGCAGCATCAGTTCGTACAACTGGAGTTCCTAAACATCCGATGCCTCCATACATATTTGAATGACTATCGGATGCAACAACAAAATTGCCGGGAAATGCATAACCTTCTTCAACCATAATCTGATGACCTATACCACGACCTGCAGGATAGAAATCAGCTCCATATTTTTTTGCAAATTGTTCAATCTTTTTATACTTCTCTAAATTTTTTTCTGATTTATTTTGAATATCGTGATCGAGTGTTATTACAACTTGTTTCGGATTGAAAAATTTTTTTGCACCAATTGATCTAAATTTTGGTATTACCGCACCAGTGTTATCGTGAGTCATTACATAATCGGGTTGAATTGTTAAAAAATCTCCCGATTTAACTTTTTCCTTTTCTTCTATTCCTAAAGAATATCTTTGTACTATTTTTTCAATTAATGTTTGTTTCATTTAATGTGAATAATATTTATAGTTTACTAATTATTTCATTTGTCATTTGTTCTGTAGTGCATGCACCATTTTCTAAAACAGATTTTCCACCTTTAAGCTTTAACATATCATATGTTCTTACATTTCCTTCTTCAACTACTTTAGCAATTGCATTTTTAATTTTGTTTGCAATTTCATTTTCACCTAAATGTTCAAGCATCATAACAGCACTTAAAAACATTGCAATAGGATTAACAATCGATGGATTTAATTCAGCATATTTTGGAGCTGAACCATGAGT
The DNA here is from genome assembly GCA_026417375.1 of Melioribacteraceae bacterium. Classification (GTDB taxonomy): domain Bacteria; phylum Bacteroidota; class Ignavibacteria; order Ignavibacteriales; family Melioribacteraceae; genus Stygiobacter. The sequence continues at coordinate 8,699 of JAOADJ010000030.1, forward strand.
TGGTTCAAAAACAGCAACTTCATCACCAAGATTAGCACTGCAAGCAAAACCTAATCCACCAACTAATCCGGCAAAAGCATCACTTATAATATCACCAAACATATTTTCTGCTACAATCACACCATAGTCTTCAGGATTTTTAGTTAGCCACATCATTTGTGCATCAATGTTTGTATCCCACAATGAAATTTCAGGATAATCTTTTGAAATATCTTTTGCAATTTTTAACATCATTCCGGAAGTTTCTCTTAACACATTTGGTTTTTCGCATAGAGTAACATTTTTGTATTTATATTTTTTTGCATATTCAAAAGCAGCACGAATAATTTTTTCAGAAGCTTTTTTTGTAATTATTCTTGTTGATATTGCTATTTCTTCGCTAGGAATATTTTTGAAGTAATTCATTCTCGGGTGTGTTTCTAGTGCATCTCTTACAACTTTTGGTGGATTTGTCCATTCAACACCGGCATATAGTCCTTCTGTATTTTGTCTGAATACAACTGTGTTGATTAATGGTTCATCATAAGTTCCATCAATATTTTTTCTAATAAAGTTTAATGGATTACCTTTAAAGGAAACACATGGTCGAATACAAATATCGAGATTAAAAATTTGTCTCAATGCAACAATAGGAGAAAAATAAACTAAACCTTTATTCTGAAGTTCAGGTAAAAGTTCTTTTTGAGCATCGGAATTAGGTTTACTTGTTATTGCTCCAAACAATGCAATTTTATGTTCTTTAATTAAATCAATTGTTCTTTTTGGAAGTGGATTTCCTTCATTGCACCAAAAGTCCCAACCAATATCTGCATAAACATAATTAGCTTTGAAGCCTGCCGCATCTAATAATCGTATTGCTTCAGGTAAAACTATTTTGCCAATTCCATCACCGGGTAAAGCTACTATTGTTTTCATTATACTCAACTTTTTTGTTTTAAAAATTGAGTGCAAATATAACTATGCAGGATGATTTATTTCACTAAGAAAAGATTTTATTTTTTCAATTAGTTGAATAAATTTTTCACGATGCTTGCTTTCATGTAATGAATTTTCAAATGCCTCGGGTGGAAAAATATTTTTTAAAATTAGAAGAGTGAAAAGACTTGATATTGCAGAATTCTTTTTGCCAAATGTTTTTTGAAAATCGAATGTTAATTTGTTTGAAGAAATTAAATTTTGAATAGATGAATCAGCAATTACAAATGTATTATCATCAATTTTTGTTTTGGTATAATCAAAACCATTTTGTGAAATTGCAATCAGTACATCAGCTTTTTCAATTCCAGTATAATGAATTTCATTTGGTGAAATAATTAATTCCGCAACGGAAAAACCTGTTCCGACTGTAATTGGGTAATCACCTTTTTTTGTAACATTTAAATTGCAACTTATAGCAGCACGGGCAAATAATTCTGCTGCGGATTGAATTCCTTCTCCTGCAGAACCTGCTAAAATTATTTTTATTGGTTTATCCAAATTACTTTCAAAATAAACTTTCGATTCATTAAAATTGATTAAAGATTTTATTTCATTTTTATATAATCTAAATGGATTTCTTTTGTTTTCGAATTCATAGGTTTTGAAACCTAAATTTTCTATCTCTGAATATTTTTGATAACCATAAGATGGACACACTTCTAATATTTCAACAATTGAAAAACCATTATTGTTAATTGCTTTTTTCAGATAATCAGTAAAGTCACCTTTACCAATTAATTGACAACCATAAGTTGCACCTGCACTTTTCGCTAATTCGATTAGGTTAAATGGAGTTAATGGTTCTTCGATATTTGCATTTTCATGTTGAAAATTTTCATTGGATAAACCACTAAGTTGTCCACCAGTCATTCCATATATTTGATTGTTATTCACAATTAAAGTTAAATTAAAATTTCTTCTTGCTGCTTCAAGAAGATGAGCTATTCCAATTGTTGCACCACCATCACCCTGAATTGCAATAATTTTTTTATTTGGATTATCTATTGCTAATGCAATTCCACTTGCCAATGCACATGCTCTTCCATGTAAACCATGAATTGTGTGCGATGCTAAAGATGGATCTATTAATCCACAACAACCAATATCACTTACTACAATTACGTCTAATGGATCAATTTCAAGCGAATCTATTGCTTTGGCAAGATTTAAAGTAACATTCATATGTCCACAACCGGGACAATAAGGAGAATTTTTATCAATCAACATATTTGAAGACATTTTTCAACTTCCTTAATTATTTCTGATGGTGTTATCATTGAACCAATTTTATTTACCTTTGTAACATTTTCAGGTGTTTCTATTCCATAAATCAATTTTGAAAGTAAACCACTTAAATTTTCTTCAACAATCATTATATGTTTATAACTTTTTATTATTTCAATTAATTCTTTTGAAAAAGGAATTATTGTTTTAGGAAATAGAGTTGATACTTTAATTCCATTTTCATTTAAAAATTTTACAGCGTCTCTTGTTGCTTCTGAAGATATATCATAACTAACAATTAATAAATCACTTTCTTGATTATCATATTCATACAATAAATATTCATTTAATCTTCGTTGAATTTTTGTGTGAAGTCTGATTGTATTGCCAATTGCTGCTTTAGTTGCTTTTTTAATTGTTCCGGTTTCATCGTGAGTTGATGAATTAATTCTAACTTGATGTTTGTTATTTGTTAATGGTAGAAAAGGGGGAACATAATTTTTATCAGCCTGATAAGGAATATAAACTTCATCACTAGTATAATAGTTAAATTCTGCTCTGTTAATTTCAGGTAATTTATTTAAATCAATAGTGTAGGAAGTCATTATCATTTCTTTTGAAGTTAATAATATTACAGGAGTTCTTAAGTTTACAGAAGTATGAACTGCTTTTGAAGTAATATCCCAGCAATCATAAATATTAGAAACTGAAAAAACAGGAATATTAAAACCACCTGAAATTAAACTATTAACAAGCATTAAATCTCCTTGAGCTCCAACAGTTGCAGAACCAGTGCTAGGACCTAATCTTTGTGCTAAAACAATAATCATTGGAAGTTCCATCATAAAAGCCATATTGATAGATTCAATCATTAAAGCTAAACCAGGAAATGATGTTGCCGTTGCAGGTAATTTTCCAGCAGCAGATAAGCCAGATATCCATTGAGCAACAGTTATTTCATCTGGTGCAAAAGTCATAATTGGAAATCTTTTAGTTGCATATTGATTAATCCAATTTGCTGGTGTAATAGGATAACTTATAAATGCATCAACTCCTGATTTTGCAAGAGCTTCAACAATTAATTTACTTCCATCAACGAGTGAATAATTTGTTTGCATAATTTTTCAAATTTTGTTTCGTAATTATAATTTATATTCAAATTGTAAACTAAATCTATTGTCAATATTTCCGTTTATTTTTGAATCGCCACTGCCTAAAAATTTTTCATTAGGTTTATAAAGTTCAGAATATTTTAATGAAATATTAAAACCAAAATTGGTTTGATAACGAATCAAAAAATACCATCTCATTCCATCACCATATAAAGCCGGGTTTGTCATAACGCCTATTAAATCGTTTTCAAATTCATAAACTCTGGAATCGTATGAATCTGTTCTGAAAAAAATAACTCGTGTAGCTAATGATAAATTTTTAATTGGTTTATAGTTAATATCTTGAAAAATTAAATATCCTTTATCATTTAAATTATTTAGTGGCGATGATACATTAACAAATTCCAATCTTGAACGTAATTTTAAATTTGTAATTGGAGAAAAAATAAATTCACCTCTGATGTTCTGAGTTCTTTTCCCAATTAATGAATAAACTTCATTTCTTGAAGTAGCAATTTCTTTTATCTCATTTTTATATCGTAACCTTAATTCAGAATTTTTAAAGGGTTTAATTGTATAATAAATTAATAAATCATTTCCTTTTGATGAAAAAGGATATTTCTCTGATACGTATGGAAATTTAAATTGATCAAAATAAAAATTGAATGTACCATAAATTGTTTTAAGTCTTAAACCGGAATAAAAACCAATTTCATTTTGTGCAAAATCTCTTTCACCAAAACCATTTGAATGTATATTCCAATATTCTTTACTATAATTTCTATATGAAAAAATTATTGCAAAATTTTTATCAATATTTATTTCAAATGAGTTTAATGTTGCTAATCCATTTCCGTTAAAAGCGGTTTCACCGGTCAAGTTAAATTTATTATAACCAAAACTATAACTAGTTGAAAAATAATTAAATTGATTTTCATCAGGATCTAAAATTGAATTTTTAAAGAAGGAATTACTAAAAAGTGATTTGTAAAAAAGGAAATTCAAATTACCATATTCTTCAAAAGTAATTTCTAATGCTGCACCAAAAAGTTTTTCATTAACATTATCTTTTTTTCTAATTTCATTTTCAGTTCTATGTAAACCATCAATACGTAGTGCTGTAATTAAATTTGATGTTGAATCTACAGAAGCATCTAAAAATCTTGAAGAGAAAAATGCTGATAAAGAAAATTGACTTAAATTGGTAGTAAGTGCAACACCTCTAAAAAATTGATTTTCATCTGTGCTTAAATAAGGAACTATTCCACGTGAATTTCTAGGTAAAATATCAACTACTTCGCTACCTTTTGAAAAAGCATATCGACTCCATAACGCTAAACCTTGTCCAAATTCAAAAATATAATCACCAATTACAATATTATTAATTAAATCGAGATTTTTTAACTGAAGATGAAAAGTTGTAAAATCATTTAAATTTTTTTCACCGGGGTCTTTTTCAATTAATGCACCTACTCTGAACTTATTTGAATATTCAGTGAAAAATCTATTATAAATTTTCCATCTTGAGTTTGGGAATTTTCCTGTTCTAAATGCTTCTTCTTTTTGAAGATCGTAAATTCCTCTTGACCTTATATTTAGTTTTATATCTTCAATTTTACTTTCAAAAATTTCTGTAAATGATAAAGGTTGTTCATCACCCAGTTTAATAAATGGTAAAATTTTTTCTATAGTTTCAAAACTTACACCTTCAATAAATTTTAATTGATCTACATCGTAAATACCACCAAGTAAATTCCTATGTCTTATTATTGCTGTTGCAGTAGTTAAATTTATAAATGGAATTTTTAATAAATCTTTAATTGATGCATTATTTAAAAGAATAGGATTTTCAGTTAAATATTCTAATACATCATAATTATAGGATTCGTCTTGTCCTTCGGATGAATCTTCAAATAAATTTTCAAGATCATTTCGATTTGTCAAAGTATCAACTTGTGCATATAAAGGGAATGAAATTAAAACGATTAAAAGTAAAAAGTTTTTCATTTAGGCAACCTAAATATTAAACTAAATTGATGAGTTAAACCTAAATCTTGATGAGAAGAGATAGCATAATCGAATTGAACAAAATTGTAAAATATTCCAACACCTCCATTAAAAATGTTCGGTTCATTTTGAATTCCAAAACGTAATTTTACAAAATCAATTAAAGAATATTCAGCACCAAATCTCAAAGAAACATTATAATTAAGTTCTTTTCGTAATGAAGAAGTAAAAATAAAATCTTTAACTGGTTGATAATGTAAACCACCCCAAAACACTGTTGGAACCTGATCTTTATCTTTTGAAATTGTTGAATGAGTTATATTTTCAATATAAAAACCAAAACCAATTTGTTCATTTATATTGGCAATACTTCCAATGTTGAAAAAAATATTTCCTTTAGTGCCATAATTTTTAATATTAATATTTTTATAAATAAAACTACCACCAACAGAAAAATTATTACTTAATTTTCTACCATAGCCAAAAGCAAATTGAGTTTCTTTATAAAGTTCAAATCCATAAATAGAATAACCAACACTAAAATTTCCAAGTGAAGTAGGTTCAATATAAGCAGCAAAAGCATTGCTCATTGCTTTTTCTCCAAATGGGGAAGGGGAATAAAAAAATCCAATTTCTCTTTCTTTGCTTTTTGATATTAATGCTGAATTATTAAAAATAGAAAATGGATCATTTGAAAAGGAAACATCTGAATGAGCAATTGAAATTTGTTTTGCCCCCGGATGAATTTGTGAGAAACATTCTATTGCCCCAATTAGTAAAAATATCATTAAATTTGAAAGTGATTTCATAATTGTTCCAGATTTATAAATATATAATTTATTACAAATCTATATCTTAAATTTAAGATATTTTTGGAGTAAAATAATGAAGAAATTATTTTTTTTATTTTGTTTAATTACAATTAATGTAATCAATTTTTCGCAAGAACTTGATGCAACTGTTACAATTAATACTGAACAACTTTCAACTGCTTCGAGAGATAGATTAGTCAACTTTAAATTTCAAATTCAGGATTATTTAAACAACAATAAGTTTACAAATCAACCTTGGCAAGGGGAAAAGATTAAATGTAACTTTACAATATTTTTCACAAGCGCACCAGATGAAATTACTTACAATGCCCAACTTGTCGTTTCAAGTCAAAGACCAATTGAAAATTCTCAACTAAACTCTTTAATGCTTAGTATTATGGATAATAATTGGGGATTTAAATATGAAAAAGGGCAAGCAATGTATTTTAATCAAACTGATTTTGACCCACTGACAAGTTTATTGGATTATTATGCTTATTTAATTATCGGATTAGATGCCGATTCATTTGATAAACTTGGTGGAACAGATTATTTCCAGAAAGCATTTGATATAGCTGTAAGAGGAGGAAGTGGTAAGTATGCAAAAGGTTGGTTGTTAGATAGTTCTCCATTTAACAGAAGAGCATTAGTTGAAAATTTATTAAATGCAAAATATCAACAATTCAGAATTGATTACTTTGATTATCATTATAATGGTCTCGATTTACTTAATTCTAAAGATAAAAAAGTTGGATTAGATAATATGATTAAGTTAATTAAGAATTTGGAAAAAGCTAAAAATCAAATTGATTGGCGAAGTGTTGTATTAAAAGTTTTTTTTGATGCAAAGGCTGGAGAAATTGTTGATTATCTTAAAGGTTATGCAGATAGATCGATTTTTGAAACACTTAAAAAAATAGATGCTCCACATACATCAAAGTATGATGAAGCATTAAAATCATATTAATTATAAAAAGTTGAAATATAGTTTAATAGTTCTCTTAAATCTCTATATCGTAGATTCTATATTTTTTATAGACCTCACCATTCATAACTTGAGCGCCGCGATTCATCATGTCATTATCTTCAAGAATCCAGCTTGCTTCACCTCTTAGAATACCAACATTAGCAGCGCGATTAACAATTTCCCAATAAAACACTGCATCCAAACCACGTTTTTGATATTCAGGTATAATTCCTAAAGTAAGCACGCGTGACCATGTTATTTTCTTCCGATGTGTAAATAATTTAATAAAATTAAAAGGTAATAATCTTCCATTAAATGATTTAAATATTTGATTATAATCTAACATTACAAGAGCAAAGCCAACTAATTTATTATCAATTTCACCAAATAAAACTAAAGAAGGTTCAACAAGTGGTTTTAAATCTTTAGCCATTGCATCTATTTCTTCATCAGTCATAGGAACAAAACCCCAGTTTGGAGCCCACGCTTTATTATAAACAAATTTTACTTTTTCCAGCTCTTTTTTGAATTCTTTCATATTAAGTTGAGTGATTTTTAAACGGGATCTTTGCCGGGCAATTTCTGCAACTCTTTTTAATTTTTCGGAGCTAACAACTTTTTGATTTTCTAAAGAATATGCAAAAAGATCTTTTGCTTTTTTAAAACCATAATTTTCACATAAATCCGAATAGTATTTTGGATTATAAGGCATTAAAATTCTTGGTTCATCTTCAAATCCATCTATTAACATTCCATATTCATCATTAGAAGATGGATTTGCCGGACCACGCATTACATCACATCCATTTTCTTTTAACCAATTTTTAGCAGCATCAAAAAGTGCATTTGCTACTTGTTGATCATTAATACATTCAAAAAAACCAAAGAAACCAACTTTATCGTTATGAACCTGATTATGTAGATCATTTTTTATGGCAGCAATTCTTCCAACCATTTTACCATCTTTTTCAGCTATAAAAAATTCAGCTTTTGCATGTTTATAAAATGGATGTTTGTTTCTATCTAATATTCTTAATTTATCAAAAATTAAAGGTGGAACCCAATAAGGATCATCTTTATAAATTTCCCAGGCAAACTTTATAAAGTTTTTAATTTCTTTTTTTGTAGAGATTGTTCTTACATTAATTTCGCTCATTGCAGCTCCAAAAAAATTGTCAGTCTTTTATACAACAAAGACTGACAAGTTAAATAATGATAAATAATTAAAAATAGTTTAAATCAAACCTAATTCTTTGCCAACCTTTTTGAAAGTAGTAACAATAAAATCCAAATGTTCATCTTCATGGGTTGACATATAGCTGGTTCTCATCATTTGGCGACCTTGTGGTACACCGGGAGAAATAAATACATTAACAAAAACACCATTATCATAAAGTTTACGCCACATTTGAAAAGCCAAAGCATCATCACCAACAATTACTGGAACAATTGCTGTTCTACCTTCTAAAACATTAAATCCAGCTGATTTTAATTCTGTTCTTACCTTAGTAGCATTAGAAATCAATTTTTCAACACGCCATGGTTCAGCTTCAAGTATATCGAGAGCTGCAAGTGCAGCGGCAACTGCTGCCGGAGTTGGTGAAGCACTAAATATTAACGCTGAAGAAAAATGTTTTAAATAATTAATTACTCTTTCCGGACCAGCAACAAATCCACCTAATGATGCAAAAGTTTTACTGAAAGTACCCATAGTTAAATCAACTTCTTTTTCTAAATTGAATTCACTTGCAGTACCTCTTCCACCTTTACCAATAACTCCAACAGAATGTGCATCGTCAATTAATGTTCTTGCATTATATTTTTTTGCTAATTCTACTAATCTTGGTAAATCTACAATTTCGCCACCTGTACTAAATACACCATCACTTATGATTAATTTTGGAGATTCTAATGGTAACTTTGATAAAACTCTTTCGAGGTCATCCATATCATTGTGTTTATATCGTTCAAGATTAGCAGTTAATCCTTTAGCCATAATCTGACCAGCAACAATACAAGCATGGTTATCACGGTCAGATACTACATATTCACTTTTACCTTGAACTAAAGTTGGAATTATACCTTGTGCAGTTTGGTAACCTGTGCTATAAAGTAAAACAGCTTCAGTACCAAAAAATTTTGCAAGGCGTTCTTCAAGCTGAATATGTAAATCTAACGTTCCGGTTAAATAACGAGATCCTGAACATCCAGTTCCATATTTTCTTACAGCTTCTAAAGCAGCTTCTTTTACTTTTGGATGAGCAGTTAATCCTAAATAATTATTTGAACCAGCCATTACAATTTTTCTTCCTTCAATTTGAACTACTGGTCCTTCATTTTCTTCGATTGGTCGGAAATAAGGATAAACCCCCATTGCTTTTACTTCATCTGCTCTTGTAAATTCGTAACATTTATTGAATAAATCCAAAATACCTCCAGATTTTTTCGTGATTGATTTCTTATTTTTGTGTTATAAGTTTGTTAAAAATTTATTAACAATATAATCAAATTTAGGATAAATCTTTTATATGGAAAAAAAAATTATTTCAGTTGTAACAGGAGCTTCTGGTTTTGTAGGAAGTCATTTAGTTGATAAACTTTTAGAAGAAGGGCATCATGTAAAATGTATTTTGCGTTCAACAAGTTCAAAAAAATGGCTTGTTAATAAAAATGTTGAAATTATAGATTGTGGTTTATTTGATAAAGAAAATCTTAAAGTAGTTTTAAAAGATGCAGATTATCTTTTTCATGTTGCAGGAGTTGTTAAAGCAAAAACTGAAGAAGAATATTTTAAAGGAAATGTTGAAACAACAAAAGTTCTTTTGGAAGTTTTAGAAGCAGTTAATACAAATATTAAAAGATTTGTTGTTGTAAGTAGTCAAACTGCATGTGGTCCTTCATTAAATGAAATTCCGTGTAATGAAGAAACATTAGAGCATCCAATTACTACTTATGGAAGAAGTAAATTAGCTCAGGAAAAATTAACTATTTCTTATAAAGGTAAAATTCCTTTTACTATTGTTCGCCCAACAGCAGTTTTTGGTGAAAGAGATACAGAAATTTATTTAGTGTTCAAAACATATAAAGCCGGGCTATTTACTCTTATTGGTTTTGATGACAAGAAATTAAATTTAATTCATGTTAAAGATTTAGTTGATGGAATTTATTTATCAGCTGTTTCGGATAATTCTGTTAATCAAACTTACTTTTTAGCATCTGAAGAAATTTATAATTGGCCAACTATTGGAAATGCTATTGCAAATGCATTTGGTAAAAAAGCTTTTACATTAAGATTACCACATTTCTTAGTTTATTTGGTAGCGGCAATTGCTGAATTTTTTTCTCTCTTTAGTTCAAAGGCGGCTACATTTAATTTAGAAAAAGCAAAAGATTTTGTTCAGAAGAATTGGACTTGTGATGTTTCAAAAGCAAAGAAGGATTTTGGATTTCGTCAAAATATATCTTTAGAAGAGGGTATTAAACGTACGATTGATTGGTATCGTGACATGAAATGGTTGTGATTAATTTTATTTTTTGAATACAATAAATGTGTTTGGCAATTATTACAATCTCCGTTCCCAAAATTTTTTGCAATAATTTCTAAATCAAAATTTAATTGAAGATTTAAAACAAAATCGCATTCAATATTTTTTTCGGCATTTTGTAAAATAAATATTGACTCAATTTTGTTTGTTTTTACAGTAGTTATATAATCAATATGCCAGTAAATATTTTTCTCTTTATTCAAATGTCTATTTAATCGTTGGAATAAATTTTTTTGTGCACTTCCACTGTAATAATAATAACCAATTGGAAAATTTATATCATTAAATTTTTTGTTCGATATTTTGAAATTCTTTAGTGCAAAAATTTCTAAAAGATAAACACCAGAGTTACTATTAATTATTTTTTGCACCTTCTTTAATCCAGTTTTTAATTCCATCAATTTGATTTTTTGTAAGAGGTGGATAACCAATCGGAGGCATTGGTGAAATTACTCTTCCTTCAATTGCCCATACTAATTTACTGTTTTGTGGCAATCCAGGAAAAACTATTAAAGGATCACTTACAACATCTGAATATGAATCGAGACTTAAATTTCCGGCTCTGTCTCTTGAATTATGACATGTTGCTGTATTGCATTTAACTCTTAATACAGGATATATATGTTCTGAAAATTTCACATTGCTTGCTGGAATTATAATTTTATCAATTTCCTGATTTGTTACAGTATCATCACAAGATGTGATTACAAAATTAATTGTGATAAAAAATAGAAATTTTTTCATGCTTATTAGTTTTAGATTATAAATTTTTGAATACATTTTAATGATAATTAATTTGTTTGTGAAATATCAATTATTTTATTTGTTATTGAATCAAATTCAGATTTATCATTAATGTCAAGCCAAAAAATTCTTTTATCTTTATTAAACCATGTAAATTGTTTTTTAGCATATCTTCTGGTATTTCTTTTAATTAATTCAATAGCTTTATCAATTGAAAATTTACCTTCTAAATAATCAATAATTTCTTTATAACCAACTGTATTCAACGAAAATAAATTTTTATCATATCCCATCTCAAGAATTTTTTTTACTTCTTCAACCAATCCAGCTTCAATCATATTATTAACTCTTTTATTAATTCTGTTATAAAGTATTTCTCTATTCCATCTTAAACCAAACTGTAAAAAAACAATGTTTTTATCTCTTAATAAATTTTTTTGAATATCTAAAATTGAATTTCCAGTAATATGAAAAACCTCTAAAGCTCTAATTATTCTTTTCCAATTTTGCGGTAACATTTTTTCAGCAGCTTTTGGATCAACTTTTTTAAGTTCGTTATAAATATATTCATTGCCGAAGATTAATCTTTTATTTAATAAATCTTGGCGAAGAGTAATATCATTTGGGACTGTTGAAATAATACCATCAATTAATGCTTTAATGTATAAACCAGTACCACCGCAAACAATTGGCAATTTATTTTTACTAAATAATTCCTCAATTATTTTTAGTCCTTTTATTTCAAATTTACTGGCATCAAAAACATTTTCTAAATCTAATTCATTTATAAAATGGTGTTTTACTAATCTTAATTGTTCATTTGAAGGTTTAGCAGTTCCAATATTTAATTGTTTATAAATTTGTCTGCTATCAGCGGAAATTATTTCAGTATCAAACTTTTTTGCGATGTTAAATGCTATATCAGATTTTCCCGAGCAAGTTGGACCAACAATAACAATTACTTTTCTTTCCATCCATCTTGACCAATTAAAGGAACGAAAGCAAAACTTGAAATTTCTTCAATTGAAAATTTGTCGTCACTAATTTTTGTCACAATTTTCATAACTTGATTTAATTTATCGCCAACCGGTATAATTAATTTTCCACCAACTTTTAGTTGCTTTTTAAAATTCTCTGGAATTGAAGGACTACCAGCTGTAACAATTATTCCATCATAAGGTGCAAAATCAGACCAGCCAATTGTACCATCACTACATCGGGTTGCTATTTTATAATTCAGTTTTTCAAAAAGCTTTACTGTTTGATTGTATAATTCAAAATTTCTTTCAATTGTAAAAACTTTTGCACCAAGTTCATAAAGTATAGCTGCTTGAAAACCAGAGCCGGTTCCAATTTCTAAAATTTTATGATTTGGTTGAGGATCGAGTAATTCTGTCATTAAGGCAACTGTATATGGTTGAGATATAGTTTGACCTTGTCCAATTGGTAATGCAACATCAAGATATGCATTATGAATCATTATATCAGGAACGAATAAATGTCTATGAACTTTTAAAAACGCTGAAAGTACACGTTCATTTTTAATTCCTCTTTGTCTTAAATTATTTACTAATTCTTCTCTTTCAGTTTCGTACATATTTTTTTTACTTTTGATTAAACATTGAGTTAAATTTGCGTTGCAATAATAAACAATTGTTAATAAAAAAATTATTAATATGATTGAAACATTAGGTGGTGCTGTTTTAATTGCACTTATGAGAATATGTGATGTAACTATTGGTACGTTTAGAACAATTATGGTTGTTCAGGGAAGAAAATATCAAGCTGCAGTTGCAGGATTTTTTGAAGTTCTGATATGGATTTTTGCAATGCGTTTTATTGTTCAGAATTTAGATAATCTATATAACTTATTAGGATATGCATTAGGATTTGCCTTTGGAAACATTTTAGGAATTTCACTTGAGCAAAAAGTAGCATTGGGATATTTACAAGTTAATATTATTTCACCGAATAAATCGGAAGAAATTGCAAAAGTGTTAAGAGATAAGAAATTTGGAGTAACATTATTACCAGCAGAAGGGAAGTCGGGCGAGTTATCAATTTTGATTGCAATTATAAAAAGAAAATATTTACAAGATTTGATGAAAACTGTTGAAGCAATTGACAAAAGAGCATTTATTACAATTCAGACTTCAAGGCCATATCGTGGATTTATGCATGGTTCCAGAGTATAATATTTAAAAAAATTTGCATAGAAATAAGATGAGTATTATATTTCGCACGCAAATTTTGATTATAGATATTATAATCAATTAGTATTAAAAATGTTCATAAAAATATTGTAAAAAATATAAGCGGGAATAGCTCAGTTGGTAGAGCGCAACCTTGCCAAGGTTGATGTCGCGGGTTCGAGTCCCGTTTCCCGCTCAAAAGGCTGGCTCAGTAAAAATTTTGAGACAGCTTTTTTTTTCAAAAAATTTGGGCGCTGTAGCCAAGTGGCCTAAGGCGGAAGTCTGCAAAACTTCTATTCGTCGGTTCGAATCCGACCGGCGCCTCAATTCTAAGTTTCACTTCATTTTTAATATTTTTACCCCTTAGAAAAACAAATTTTTTCATTTTTCATTATATAATTCTATTTACATAATATATTTCATAAAATATAAATTAAATTCTTTAAACATTTTATTTCTGTATTTTTATAAAAAAAAATAAATAAAATATGATACCTTTATTTACAGCAAAAGATGTTAGAGAAGCAGATAATTTTGCAATAAATGTTTTGCAAATTCCTAGCATAGTTTTAATGGAAAATGCTGCAAGAAGTATTTATGAAACAATTATTGAAAATTTTAATGAAGATAATATTCAAAAAGTTGGAATAATATGTGGCAAAGGAAATAATGGCGGCGATGGTTTTGCTTTAGCCCGTCATTTTTTAATAAATGATTTTGATGTTGTAATTATTTCAATTGCAAATGAAAATGAATTAAAAGGTGATGCATTAACAAATTTCAATATTACTAAAAACTTAATTGGTGCGTATTCAAAATCAGGTATGTTTTTTTATGAATCTTTGAAAACGATGGATAATGTTTCAGATTGTGATTTAATAATTGATGCTATTCTTGGAACAGGTGCAAAAGGAAATTTAAATGAAGAATTAAAAGAAATTATTAATTATTTGAATCAATTAAATTCAATAAAAGTGGCTGTGGATATTCCAACCGGATTAAATGTTGAAAATGCAAGCGGAGATGTAATTTTCAAAGCAGATCTAACTGTTACATTATCGGAGTTTAAAACAGGGTTATTTTATCACAAAGGTTATGCTAATTGTGGAAAAATAGTAAAAGGTTCAATCGGAATGGGAGATTTGTATTATGAAAAAATTCAAACAAATGAATATTTAATTGAGCCAGAGGATGCTTTTATTGGATTGCCAGAAAAAAATATTTCATCGCATAAATATTCAAATGGTAAAGTTTTGGTTATTGCAGGAAGTGGAAAATATGTTGGTGCAGCATGTTTAACTTCGAATGCTGTATTAAGAAGTGGAGCTGGTTCTTGTTTTTTAGCATTTCCAAAATCAATTAAAAATATTGCACTGGAAAAATTAGAATCGCCAGTTTTATTCCCTTATGATGATAATGGAAGTGAATTTTTGTCAATCAAAAATTTTAATGAATTAAAAGAAAAAATTGATTGGGCAGATGCTATTGCAGTTGGTCCAGGTTTAGGTAGAGAAAAAGAAACGATTGATTTTATACATAAATTACTTAAAGAAACAAAATCAAAAAAAATTGTGATTGATGCCGATGGTTTATTTGCACTAAATAATGTTTATAAAAATTTTGATTTATCAAATAAAATTTTAACACCACATCATAAAGAATTTGCTGATTTAATTAATATTCCTATCCATGTTTTAGAAAATGATATATTAGAAATAGGAAAAAAATTTTCACTTGAAAATAATTGTTATTTAGTTTTGAAAGGTGCACCCACAATTATTTTTAATCCTATGGGTGAAGTTTTTATTAATTCATCAGGTAATGTTGGTATGGCTAAATTCGGTACTGGTGATGTATTGACTGGTGTTATTGCAAGTTTTGTTGCTCAATCAAAAGAGATTGAACAAACTTTAATTTCTGCTGTATATTTACATAGTTTAGCTGCAGATTTACTTTTAAATAATAAAACAGAATATGGTATTATTCCACAAAACATAATAGAAGAATTTCCTAATGCAATTAAGTTTATTATTAATTCGTTTATATAATTTTTTAAAAAAGAATAAAGTTCTTTTCGTTTATTTTCCTTTAGTAATTTATTGGATAACTATTTTTATTGCTACTTCAATTCCATTAGATCAAATTCCTCAATTATTTGATTTTCAGGATAAGTTGGAACACTTTGCTGCATATTTTATTCTTGCAATTCTTATTTCATTTACATTCCATTTTCAAGAAAAATATTATTTCTTAAAAAACAGAGTGATTTTATTTGCAATTTTAACATTAACAATTTATGCAGCTTTCGATGAATTACACCAATTGTTAATTCCGGGTAGAGTTGCTGATATTACTGATTGGATAGCAGATGTAATTGGTGGAGTTTTAGGAATAATTTTTTCTAATCTATTTATTAAAATTGGTTTAACTCAATTTAATATTGTAAATGAATAATATCGTAGAAATAAATCATTTGAAATTTTCTTATCCACATCAAAATGGATTGGAAAAATTTCAATTAAGTATTGAAAAACTAGAAATTGCAGAAGCAGATTTTATTAGTTTAATTGGTCCGAATGGTTGTGGAAAATCTACTTTGTTAAAGTTAATATCAAGAATGATAAAACCTGAAAAAGGTGAAATTAGAGTTTATGATAAAGATTTGTTTAATTATAATCATAAACAATTATCAAAATTAATTTCGTATGTCCCACAAAATAATTATTCGGTTTTCCCATACTCTGTTTATGAAATTGTAATGATGGGAAGATTTCATAATCTTAGTCTTCTGGGTTTTGAATCAGGTGATGATGTAGAAATCGTAAAATCAGCAATGAATGAAATGCAGGTTTATCATTTAGCAAAAAAGGGAATTAAAGAACTTTCTGGCGGAGAAGCTCAAAGAGTATTTATTGCAAGAGCAATAGCTCAACAATCTAAAATGATATTACTTGACGAACCAACTTCTCATCTGGATATTGAACATCAAATTATGATATTTGAAAAATTATCAGATTTGAATTCTGTTCATAAAAGAACAATTATTACTGTTTCTCACGATTTGAATTTAGTTGCGAATTTTTCTAAAAGAATTATTTTAATGATGAATGGTGAAGTAAAATTAGACGGTAATAAAAAGAGTGTTTTAAATAAACAAAACATTAAAGAATATTTTAATGTTGAAACAGAGATTATAAATTATTCAGAAAACGACTTTAATATTATTATTAATCCGAAAAAATAATGTCTGTAGAAAAAAAATATTATAAATCATCATCTTTTATAACGATAGGATTTTTATCATTAATTTTTTCATTAATACTAATTTATTTAAAGTATGAATTTAATGACCTCTCAATTTTTGAATTCCGTTTTGACTACATTGGCAATGTTTTGAATTATTTTATTGCTTTAGCAACATTAGTATCGGCTATAATATTAAAGTTTACAAAGAGAGAAATAAAAAAATCCAAAAAAATAATTGCATTAATATTAATATCAATTTCTTTCATATTATTAGTTGCAATTGTTTTTATTGATAAAATAGTAATATTTAAAAATGTAGGTTTTCTATTCAATATTCCTATAAAAAAATTTTTTACAGGGCTATTCTATTCAATTGGAATAACAATACAAATTTATTTATTCATGTTTATAAGTGGATTATTTTTTGAAGTTGATAAACTTTATGAATTGAGAATTACTGTTGTCACAATTTTTAGTATAGGACTGTTAATAATTTTTACATTATTCTACGTATGGAATGTCAATGCATATACTCTAGAAAAAATTACAGAAAAAGAATATGATTATGGCTGTATACCAGGTGCAGCAGTCTGGAAAAAAAATAAACCAAGCCCAATTTTTGAAGCGAGAATAAGAAAAGCATTGGAGTTATACAGAAAAAATTACTATAAAAAAATTATTTTAACAGGTGGCAATGCTCCTGGTGAAATTTCAGAAGCAGAAGCAGCTCAAAAATATTTAGTTAATCTTGGTGTGAATAAAAAAGATATTATTCTTGAAAAAGAAACTTCTACTACATCAGAGCAAATTAAATATCTAAAAAAATATTTCAGTAATAAAAAAATTCTAATTGTATCTGATGGATTTCACTTATCAAGAATAACACAAATTGCAAAGTTTTTTAATTTAAAAGTTGAAGGAGTTTCATCAGATTACACGATGACATTAGAAAAAGCAATTTATTATAGAACAAGAGAAACAGTTGCACTTTTAATGTTTTGGCTTTTTGCTATTTAATTTGTTTTTAAAAATTGTTCTTATACATTTACAACAAAATTTTTAATAATTATGAAAACAAACAGAAGAATTATAAGAGAAAAAGTATTACAAGTATTATATGCATTTGAATTAAATGGAGAAGGGTTAACCTTTTTAACAGATGGAATATTAACAGATGTGCAAAATTTAACTGACATAGAATTTGCAAAAGAATTAATCAATAAAGTTGTTGCAAACAGAAAAAATTATGATGAAGAAATAAAAAAACGAGTTTCAAATTGGGAAATTGAAAGAATTGCATTGATTGATAAAATATTACTTATGATGGGTATGGCTGAAATAAGTGCTTTTCCTGATATACCACCAAAAGTTTCAATTAATGAAGCTATTGAAATTGCAAAAGAATACTCAACATCAAATAGTGGAAAGTTTATTAATGGAATTCTTGATTCATATTTATCTGATCTTAAAAAAGATGGAAAACTTAAAAAAGCTGGGCGTGGGTTAATTGATGAATCTTTAACAAAGAAATCCGGTAATGAATAAAGACAACGAAAAATTTCGTGTCTTCATTTGGTCTCTTTTTGATTTTGCTAATACATCTTATTCAATCGTAGTTGTTACTTTTCTTTACGCAGTATACTTCAAAAAAAATGTATTATTAAATCAACCAATCGGTGATTTTTATTGGTCAATCGGAACTTCTGTTTCTATGTTAATTACTGCAATTATATCTCCAATTCTTGGTGCAATTGCAGATTATTCAGCTGGTAAAAAAAGATTTCTTTTAGTTTTTACTCTTGCATGCATTATTTCAACAGCTCTTTTATATTTTGTTAATGAGGGTGATATTTTTTTAGGGCTACTACTTTTTATTATTGCAAATGTAGGTTTCGAAGCTGGGTTAGTTTTTTATGATTCATTTTTGCCCGAAATAACAGCGCCTAAAAATTTTGGTAGAGTTAGTGGTTATGGTTTTGCAATGGGTTATTTAGGTTCATTAACAACTCTCGCTTTAGTTTATCCTTTTATTACTAATAATTTGATTAAAGAAAGTTTTCCTGTTAGTTCATTAATATTTTTAATTTTTTCATTACCACTTTTTTTCTTACTAAAAGAAAAAAGAAATAACGTTGCCAAGAGTGAATCATTTTTACGTATTGGTTTTTTTAGAGTCTTTAACACAATTACTAATCTCAGGAATTATAAAAACCTTACTTTATTTCTTATTGCATTTTTCTTTTATATTGAAGGAGTTAATACTGTTATATTTTTTTCCGGTAATTATGCAACAACAACTTTAAATTTTTCGTTAACTCAACTAATTATATTTTTTATAATTGTTCAATCAACAGCAATAGTTGGTTCATTGTTATTCGGTATAATAGCCGATTCAATTGGACAAAAAAAGTCATTATTTATTTCATTGATAATTTGGGTATTGACAATTTTATTTGCATATGTTACAAGTAATAAAAATTCATTTATTGTTTTGGAATTAAGTAAAATTTTGAATCTGACACCTAAAAATTTTGAAATATATTCCTTTTATTTGGTTGGACTTTTAGCTGGAAGTGTTATGGGTGCAACTCAATCTACAAGCAGAAGTTTGATGTCCAAACTAACTCCTTTTGATAAGAAAACAGAATTTTTTGGTTTTTATTCATTCTTTGGAAAGAGTTCAGCAATACTTGGTCCATTGGTTTTCGGTTATGTTAGTTTTATAACAGGAGATCAAAGAATTGCAATTCTTACTATTAATATTTTCTTTTTTGTTGGGTTAGGTGTTTTATTTTTTGTAAAAGATAATTAATAATTTTTGAAATAATTTTTCTTAATTGAAAAATAAATTAACAAGAAAGAAATAATTAACCATATTAACCCAATTAAACTAGAATTAACATCAATTATATTAGCCAATATTTTAGAATCGCTTACGTAAAATTCATCGAACAAATCATTTTTTAAATCAATCAAAACGTAAAACATTGAAACTAATCCAAAAAATCTTGCAAATAATTGAATGTAAAAGTTTGTATTAAAAATTGATAAAAATATTAGAAAAAAAATCACAATAAGAGAAATTGAAATAAATTCAAAACTTGGGTTAGAATTTGATATAACAATTACAATTATTATAGAAATGAGATAAGAAAGATATTTAAGCCAATTATTATTTCTAGAATATATAAAAAATAAAATTCCAATTAATAAACTTCCAAAATAGCCAGATATTGCAATTAAAAATTCATTTCCAAATTCTGTTTCAATTTTACCACCTAAATTAAAATCAATATTAACTGAATTTATTTTGCCGCCGGAAATAAGTGCGCCAAAACCATGAAAAGTTTCATGAATTAAAACCGAAAACATTTTTATCGGATAAATCAAATATGTATTCCAAAACAAAATAGAAATGAGAAGCAAAGCTAAAACAAAATAAAACTCATTCTTGTTTGAAGTTAAGATATTTTTCATTGTTCTATTGATAAAATAATTTCTTGCAAAAAATAATAAACAAATTTAGATTTGCAATATGCGGGTGTAACTCAGTTGGTAGAGTGTCAGCTTCCCAAGCTGAATGTCGCGGGTTCGAATCCCGTCACCCGCTCAAAAAAAATTTTTGTAAAAGGTTGAAAATTAAAATCAAATACTCTATAATTGGGTCGCAAATTTTGAAGTTCTTTTTTAATTGAAATAATTATTTGGGAGCTTAGCTCAGTTGGTTCAGAGCATCTGCCTTACAAGCAGAGGGTCATTGGTTCGAATCCATTAGCTCCCACAATCAAAGAGGCTGTCTCAAAAGGGCAGCCTTTTTTGTAAAATAGAAAAGATTTAAATAAGTTTGTCTGAAGAAGAAAGGAAAAATAAATGGGACAAAGCGGGAAAGTAATATTTAAGCCATATCATCAAAATCAAATCAGTTTA
>JAOADJ010000047.1 GCA_026417375.1 Melioribacteraceae bacterium
AGTTTCTCCGCCACTAAATTGATCTTCAGGTAACATTTCACCAAACCAAACAACATCCGGGCGGATTAATCCGCCACACTTTTTACATTTCGGAACGTTTTTTAATTCATTTGTAAATTCTTCATTGTAAAAAGTGTGACAATTAATGCAATAATTTCTTTCAATATTACCGTGCAGTTCAAATATTTTACTTGAGCCAGCTCTTCGGTGAAGATTATCAATGTTTTGTGTAACAACAGTTACATCGAAAAAATTTTCTAATTCAGCAATTGCAAAATGTCCGGCATTTGGTTTTACATTATGAATTATATTTCTTCGATATTGATACCATTCCCAAACTAAATCCGGATTTTTCATGAAGCCATTAAAACTAGCAAGTTCTTCCGGTTTCATTTTATTCCAAATTCCATCTGCACCACGAAAAGTTGGTATTCCACTTTCTGCAGAAATTCCTGCTCCAGTGAAAAAAACAATTTTATTTGCTTCTTTTAATTTTTCTATAAAATTTTCATTAAAAATCATAAATGATTTTTGGGTAATTACTTTTAAGAAAAAATTATTTGTTTTTAATATCGTTTAATAATTGCTTTGCTTCAGCTAATCTTTTTTCATCATCCTGATGTTGAAATTGACAAGTTAAAGCTTTGTTTAACATTTGTTTAGCTAAATCAAATTCATCTTCACGAATTAAAGAATTAGCATAATCAACGTAGAACATTAAATAGCCGGGATAAATTTCAATAGCTTTCTTAAATTCTTTTAATGCAATTTGATTATCAGCCCAACCTAAACCTAAAACAGAACGAGCTGGTTTCCATTTTTCACTTGTTTTAGCATGAGTTCTAGCTAAAACATAATGAGCAACACCCTGAACAAAGTTACCACCATTACCAAGTTGAATTGCTTTTTCTGCATCTGCTTTAACTGAATTTACAACTCCGGCAACAGAAAAAACTCCTTTAAACAAAGCAATTTTTCCATTTGCAATTGCTCTTCTTAAGTAACGGGCAGATTTAGTTCCATCAACGTTAATTGCTTTATTTGCGTAATCTAAAGCAGTTTCATACATTTTTAATTGAGCTTGTTCTTGCTCAGAAGTGCTTTTAGGCATTTTATCTGCAATATCAACATAAGTTCTTGAAAGCATCCAAAGTACATCAAAATTTTTGGGATCTATTTTTTCAGCTTTTTTAAGAGCATCTAAAATTTTTTCGTTGTTAAATTCTTTGTAATATTTTTCTGCTTCATCAATTAGTGTTGAAACTGATTGAGCAGATAACAGAGAAGTAATTGCAAATAATATTGCAAATAATTTTAAAGATGTTTTTTTCATTTCCATCCTCTTTTTTTTGTTAGTTATTTTCTTTTGAAATATAAAGTGATGTTCCGGCTAAGTTTAAAAATTTTGTCCAGTTGGAATTTTTATTTTTTTCTTCTTCAATAGCATATTTATAAGCATTTGTTTTGGCACTTAATTCATCAGCCTGATAAAGTACAATTGCTTCTAATGTTTTTGGAACAATTGGCGAAGCAAATTCTAATTTGCCCTGATGACTTAATATTAAATGTAAGATTTCTACTTTTAAATTTTCCGGAAAATCTGGAATTAATGATATATGTTTTTCAACTAATGTTGCTCCAATCATAATATGACCAAGTAGCTTTCCTTGATCGGTGTAATCAAAATTTGATGAGTAAGTTAATTCTTCTATTTTGCCAATATCATGAAGCAATGCACCAGCGATTAAAACATCACGTTTAATTTCTTTGTGAAATGAAGAAACCAAATCGCAAATTTTTACAATTTCAATTGTGTGTTCTAAAAGTCCGTGAAGATAAGAATGATGCCAGTTTTTACCAGCTGGAGTTCTAAAATAGTTGTTTAGAATATCGCCATTAAAAATATTTTCAAGAAGTTTTTTTATAAAAGGATTTTTAATTGAGTCTATGGCATCAAAAAATTCTTTTTTCATTTCATCAAAATTACGAGATGATTTTGGTAAAAAATCTTCTGTAGTAATTCCATCATCGGGTGTTGCTAATCTTATTTTTTTAATATTTAACTGTAAAGTATTATTAAATTCTTCAACTATACCGTTAATTTTTACTACTGCTCCATCAAAAAGCATTTTGGAATAGTCTTCTATTTTTTCCCAAATCTTTGCTTGAATAGTTCCAGATTGATCTTTTAATTCTAAATTAATGAAATCATTTCCTGTTTTTGCAGTTTTAATTTCTACTTTATTGATTAAAAGAAAAAGAGTTACTTCTTCTTTTGAAGTAATTTCATTTAATTTTTTTTGTTGTAACATTTTTATCTATTCCATTAATCTATAAACGCAATCTTTTGTTAATTTCACTGAAACAGTGCGTTGTAAAACTTCGATAGAAACATAGAGCCAATTTTCAGAATTTACATTTAAGACTGTTCCAATAGCATCTTTGAATGGTCCTTCAATAATTTTTACTTTGTTACCTCGTTTAATGTTATCAGTAAGGTAAACATCTGCTTTGTTTTCGAGTAAAATTTTTATGCTTTCAATTTCATCATTTGGAATTACTGCCGGTTTTCCATTAAAACAAACTGTTTTTACAATTGAATCTAAAGCTAAGGCGTATCTTCTTTCAATTTCTGTTGCATGGATAAAAATGTAACTTGTAAATAATGCTGTTTCAACATTTTTTTTTCTGTCTTTCCATTTTCTTTTGACATTAATTTTAGGAAGAAAACATTCAATTGATAATTTATTTATTTGTTCTTCAGCTTTAAATTCATGGCGTGGTTTTGTGTATAATGCAAACCATTTTTTTTCTTGTTGCTCTGTATTCATTTTGCAAAATTCTCCTTATTGAACAAAATTAATTTTGCCCTATTAATATAAGCATTCTTTAATGGATGAAATTAAAATATTCTGATCTACAGGTTTTGAAATAATTTTATCAACACCAAGCCGTGAATATTTTTTAATAATTTCATCATTAAGTTTAGCGGAAATTACAATAATAGGTACAGCTTTGTTTGATTCCTTTTTTTGTAAAATTTCAACAAGCTGAATTCCATTCATCAAAGGCATATCATGATCTGTAATTACAATTGTAGGCAAAATTTGTTTGTAAATATTTATGGCTTCATATCCATTATTAGCAAATTTAACTTCAAAGTTTGATAATGTATTTTCAATATATTTTTTGTAAAGATTTTTTGTGGCATCATCATCTTCAACCAAAAGAATTAAGTTTTTTGCTTCCTGCAATGTTATATGAAATTCACTTCCTTCTCCAATATTAGAATAGAACCAAATTTGACCATTATGTTTGTCAATAATTTCTTTGACCAATGCAAGACCAAATCCACTTCCTTTTTCGCCATTAGTTCCTTGTAAAGAAAATTTCTGGTCTATTCTAAAAAGTTTAGATTGATTTTCTTCTGCAATTCCTAATCCTTCATCTCGTACTACAATTTCTATCAATCCTTCTTTAAATCTACTTGCACTGATATGAACATCTTTTCCTTCCGGTGTAAACTTAATTGCATTACTTACAAGATGATTAATTGCCTGACCAAATAATCTTTCATCTGCATTAACAGCCAGATCAGAAGGTATATCAATTTTAACATCAATATTTTTTCGAACTGCATCTCCGGTTAAAGGAGCTATAGCATTTGAGATAGTTAATTTAACATTTAATCTAACGGGTTCAACTTTAATACGACCAGTTTGTAATCTGCTCCAATCTAACAAACAATTAATAAGATTCAATTGATTTTTGGAAGCATCATAAATGTATTTTAAGTATTCAGTTTTTTCGTCTTCATTTAAGTCGGGTTCATTGAGCATTATCTCAGAAAAACCAAGCAATGTTGTAAAAGGGGAACGTAAATCGTGTGAAATTATCGAAATGAATTTATCTTTTTGAGTATTTAAATCTGTTAGTCTTTCATTTTCTTTTATCAGAGCTTCTTCATGTTTTTTAACTTCATTTATGTTTAATAAAACACTTTTTCTGCAAGTAATTTTTCCATTTTCTCTTGTGAGAGTTATAAAATCTTTAATCCAAATAATATTTTTGTTTTTATCTATAATTCTGTAAATAAATTCTTCATAAGTTCTTTCGGGATTTGATTCAAATTCTATTAATTCTTTTTTTATTTTTTCAATGTCATCTTCATGAATTAATGAATAAATATTTTCCGGAAGTTTTTTAATTTCTTCAATTTCATAACCAGTTAAATTTGTAATTGATTTTGAAATAAAAGTTTCATTAAAAATTCCAAATTTTTTAACTATGAAAGCTAAGTTATTAAAATGGGTGGAAAATTTATCAAGTTCCTCAAAGGTATTTATTTCGTTCATAAAAAATTTTGTTTATGATGTTTGCAATATAATAAAATCAAACTAAAAGGGCATAGCAATTATTTTTTTGGAAACTTAATAATTTATTAAAGTGTTTAGTATATAAAAAGTTTAAGAGGAAAAATGAAAAGGTTAATGTTATTAATAATTTTTTTACCTATTGTGATTTTTGGCTTAGAAGCATCAAAGGGAAAAATTTCTGGTAAAGTGATTGATAGTTCGACAAAAGAACCAGTTCCGGGCGTTAATGTTGTTGTTGTTGGAACTAACTTAGGTGCATCAACGGATTTAGATGGAAATTTTGTTATTAGCGGAATTGATATTGGAACATATCAAATTAGAATTAGTTCTGTCGGATATGCAACAATGGTAAAAACTGATATTGTAGTAAACTCAGCAAAACCAACTGAATTATTAATTGAATTAATTCAAGAAACAATTGAATTCGAAAGTGTTAATGTAAAAGCAAATTATTTTATGAAAGACCCAAATGAAATTGGTAGTATATCAAATTTTAGTTATGAAGAAATTAGAAGAGCACCCGGAGGATTTGAAGATGTTGTTCGTGCATTAACAGTTTTGCCTGGTGTTGCACAAACAAGTGCCGGAAGAAATGATTTAATTGTTCGTGGTGGTGCCCCCTCTGAAAATCTTTACATTGTTGATGGTTTTATTGTGCCTAATATAAATCATTTTGGTACTCAAGGTGCAACTGGTGGACCAATAAGTTATATCAATTTGGATTATGTACGTGAAACAACATTTTCCACTGGAGGATTTTCATCATTATATGGTGATAAGCTTTCATCAGTTTTATCAATAGAATTACGCGATGGAAGAAAAGATAAAATTGGTGGAAAGGGAACAATATCTGCTTCTCAATTTGGTTTTAATTTAGAAGGACCTATTTCTAATAAAGGAAATTTTATTTTTTCTGTCAGAAGAAGTTATCTGGATTTTATATTCAATGCTGCAGGTTTCAATTTTGTACCTGAATATTATGATGTTCTTTCAAAAATAAATTATGATATTAACCAAAAAGAAAAATTATCATTTTTGTTTATCAGTGCATTCGATAAAGTGAAGTTTAACAATAAAACTTCAGAAGACAGATATGAAAATTCAAGAATTTTAGGAAGCAATCAGAATTCATATGTAACCGGAATTTCTTATCGGAAACTAATTCCGAATGGTTTTTACACATTAACATTAGGAAGAAATTTTACAGATTTTGATTCATCACAAAAAGATTCTTTGCTTAATCCAATTTTTCAAAATATCTCCCGTGAAGGAGAAAATGAATTAAAAGGAGATTTGGTTTATAAACTATCTAAAAATTCAGAATTAAATTTTGGTGCTTCAGTTAAAACTGTTAAGTTTAGTGCAGATATAAAACTACCAACTTTTATTACAACATTCGGAGAAAGACTTTCATTATCATCTGTTAAAACAAAAAATAATTTTGTTAAATCAAATATTTATGGACAGTACAATACCTTATTACTAAATAAACTAAGATTAAATTTAGGTGCAAGGTTAGATTACTTCAATGGAATTGAATCAAAATATTATTTCAACCCAAGAATATCTTTTACCTATTTAGTAGGGGAATTAGCTACATTAAATTTAAGTATTGGTCAATACTCACAAAGTCCTTCTTATATCTGGTTAGCAGCTATTCCATCGAATAAAAATTTAAAAGCCGTTACAGTAAATCAAATAGTACTTGGATATGAAAGAAACCTAACTGAAGATTTAAAATTAAAATTAGAAGGTTTTTCTAAAAGATATTTTGATTATCCGACAAGTTTGTTAAGACCTTATTTAGTATTGGCAAATACAGGTGCTGGTTATGTTGGAACAGAAGATAATTTTTCATCATTTGGTTTTGAACCACTTGTTAGTAAAGGAAAAGGAAATGTGAACGGAGTTGAATTATCACTTCAGAAAAAAGCTTCAGAAATTCCACATTATGGAATAATAAGTATAACTTATAGTAAAGCACGTTTTGCCGCTTTGGATGGAATTGAACGTGATGGTTCTTATGATCAAAGATTAATTATTAATGCAACAGGTGGTTATATTTTTAATGAAAGCTGGGAAGCTTCTTTGAAATTTAAGTTTGCAACCGGAAACCCTTACACTCCATTTAATAATGATGGAACACAAAGTGTAATAAATTATAATACAAAAAGATTTAAATCTTTTCATTCAATTGATTTACGTGTAGATAAAAGATGGGATTTTGACGGTTGGAATTTGATTACTTATTTAGATATTCAAAATATTTATAACAATAAAAACACAAATATTATTCGTTGGGATTATAGAAAAAACAAAGTAGCAGAAAATAATTCAATTGGTATTTTGCCATCAATTGGTGTTAGTTTAGAATTTTAATAAGTTAAATCGAGCGGATTATTTTATCCGCTCATTTATTAATTATCATCATTAATATTTTTGGTTGGAATACCAAGTTCATCCATTTTTCGATATAAAGATGATAAACCTATTTCCAATGCTTTTGCAGCTTCTTCTTTGTTGTAGTTATATTTTTTAATTGTTTTTGTAATATGATCCTTTTCAAAATTTCTTAGTGCATCTTTTAATGAATCAACATATCCACCATTTATTGATTCTATGTTTAAATAATCAGCCAGGTTATTTTTTGTAATAATTTCTTTGTTTGCAAAAATCACTGCACGTTCAATAACGTTTTCCAATTCACGAACACCACCACGCCATTCATGAGAAAGAAGTATTTTCATTGTTTCGTTATCAACACCAATTATTTTTTTTCCCATTTCATTACAAAATTTATTTATGAAATGATTTACAAGAAGTGGAATATCATCTCTTCTTTCATTTAAAGTTGGTAATTTAATTTCTACAACATTTAATCTGTAATATAAATCTTCCCGAAATTCACCTGTTTTAGTTTTTTCAAATAAATTTTGATTGGTAGCTGCAATTATTCTTGCATCGGTTGAAACAGGTTTTGTTGCCCCGACAGGGAAAAATTCTTTGTCTTCTAAAGCACGTAATAGTTTTACCTGTAGATTTAAAGGTAGTTCTCCAATTTCATCTAAAAATAAAGTGCCTCCATCTGCAACTTTAAATAAACCAATTTTATCTTCTGTTGCACCAGTGAATGATCCTTTTTTATGTCCAAACAATTCACTTTCAATTAAATTTTCAGAAATAGCACCGCAATTAATTGGAAGAAAAATTTTATCTCTTCTTTTACTGTTTTGATGGATTGCTTTTGCAACCATCTCTTTTCCTGTTCCGCTTTTACCTATTATTAATACATTGCTATTTGTTGGTGCAACCTGATTAATAATATCAAAAACTTTTTTCATTGGTTCACTATTACCAATGATGTTTACAAATCCAATATCAGAAGAAACTCTTTGTCTTAAAACTTTATTTTCTGTTGCAATTTTTTTGAATTCAAGTAATCTTTTTACTCTGATAATTAAATCATCAAATTCAACAGGTTTTATAAGATAATCATATGCTCCATTTCTTAAAGCATCAATTGCTGTTTTAACTGAAGCGTAAGCTGTCATAATAATAAAAAAGGAAGCTGGTGATGTTTTAGATGCACTTTCAAGTAATTGTATTCCATCAAGTTTAGGCATTTTAATATCAGTAATTACAATGTCAAAGTTGTCTTCATTTATTTTGTTTAAAGCTTCTTCTCCATCAGCAGCAATTTCAGTTTTGTATCCTTCATCTTCTAAAATCATTTTTAATGAATCACGAATTGGTTTTTCATCATCAACTATTAAAATTTTTGCCGACATTTTTTCCCTTTTAATTTTTTAATTAACATTAATATTATAATGAATTTGAAAGTAATATAATTTTTATTTTGAATAACATGATAAAATCAGGTAAAAATTATTTTTAAAAATATTTTTTGTATTCTTAATTTTATATTGCTATTGGCAATGTAATAATAAATTTACTGCCTTCAAATAATTTGCTTTTAACTTTTATTTCTCCACCAAATCTATTTATAATTCCATAACTAACAGAAAGACCTAGACCTGTGCCTTTTCCAACTTCTTTTGTTGTAAAAAATGGATCAAATATTTTTTGCATTGTTTCTTCATCCATACCACAACCATTATCAGAAATTTCAACGTAAACTTTATTGAAATCAAAATATGAAGAAACAGAAATTGTACCATTTCCTTCAATTGCATCAAGGGCGTTAATCAATATATTCACAAAAACCTGGAGTAACTGATCAGCTGCTACTTTAACATTTGGTAAAGGTTCTTTTAAATCGGTTTCAAATTTTACATTTCTTACTCTTTTATCATATTTAACTATTCCTAAAGCAGTTTTAATAATATCAGTTATATCTTGTATTGATGTTTCATAACTTGGTGGACGAGAGAAATCAACTAACTCTCTTACAATTCTTGAAATGCGGTCAATGTTTTCTTTAATGTTTGCAAGTTGTTCACTAATAAATTCATCTTTGCTTCTACGTTGTAAAATTTGAACCAGACTTGAAATTGAAGTTAAAGGATTTCCAATCTCATGAGCAACTCCTGCCGCCAATTGACCAATGACGGCTAACTTTTCAGATTGATCAATTTGTGCTTGAAGTTTTTTGTATTCTGTAAAATCTTTGATAATAATTAAACGTCCGGCATATTCACCATTTTTACTTGGCAACTTTGATACGCTTAATCGTACTGTTATTAGTTCACCATTTTTTTTCTTTCTTTGTGTTTCAACAATTGTAGCATGCCCTACATTTTTGGAATCGTTAATAATTTTTTGTAATTCTTTTTCATAATGTTCACCTGGTGGAAATAAAAAATTAGAAGGTTTACCAAGTATTTCTTTTTCAGTATATCCAAATATTTTTTCTGCACCTTTATTCCATGCAACAAATTTTTCATCTTGATCTATAATCATTATGGCTTGATCGGTTGAGTGAAGAATATTTTGTAAATATTGTCTATCAAATTCTAACTTTGATGCTAATCGATCCCGATCAAGTTCCAGTTCTTTCATTTTTATTTCTTGATGAAGCATTCCATAACGAGCATAAATTTGTTCAGTGATTTCATCAAAAAAGCCAAGAATTATTACAGGGTCTGTTTCTGAAGATATTTCTTTCTCAATTGTGTTTAACAATGCAAATCTTGCTTGTCCATAAATTTGACTTACTTCTAAAAGATTTAAATTTATTTTGGAAAATAATTTGTATGTTTCAATTAAATATTGATCAGCAGTTTTATAATCACTGGTTTTAATTATTTCTATTATCGTATTTATACTTTTTTCTACAAAATCTTTTATCTGATCATTCGTTAATTTTTCTTTAATTAATAAATATATTTTTGCTGACCAATTATCAGAAATTAAATTAAAATATTTTTGTAATAACTCTAATAGTAGTTTTTTCATATCTAAAGATTGTTGTTATTTTTTTTGCTGTTAAAAGATAATTAAAGTTAGTTTGCTATAAAAATTAATTAACAGTTAAATTAAAAAGTTATATGGAACAAAAGAAAAATCGATTGGTTAAAAAATAAATTTTTTTAATTGGAGCTTTAAATGAAAAAAATATTGATTGTTTTAATATTCTCTTTATTAAATAATATTTCTTTTGCAACTGAAATTATAGTAAAGCCCGAGTTGCAAAAAGTTAAAGTATTTTTAACATCGGCTGAAATTAAGCAAACAGCAAAAGTTAAACTTGAAAATGGAATTAACGAAATTGTGCTGACTGGAATTGCAAATAATATTGATAGAAACAGTATAAATATTTCAGGATTTGGTGATGGAATTATTATTACCATTGTTCAAAGATTTGATTATTTAAGAGAAGGATCACAATTACCTGAAATTCAAAAACTGCAAAAAAAGTTAGATGAACTAAATTCTCTTTTAATGAAACAACAAAATGAAGATGAGGTGTTAAAGTATCAAATAGAATTTTTAATGGGGAATAAAAACATTAAAAATGAAAAGACCGGTTTAAATATTTCTGAACTTCAAAAATTTTCAGATTACTTCACAAAAAAATTAACAGAGATAAAAAATAAAATGCTTGAAAATAATTTGGAAATCAAAACAACTCAAAATGAAATCCAAAAAATAAAAAAGCAATTAGATGAACTTAATAGTCAATCAAATAAACCAACTAATGAAATTGTTGTTACAGTTTCAGCAAAAAAAGATGGACAATTTCAAATTAATTTAAGTTATATAATGTTAAATGCTGGTTGGAGACCTTTTTATAATATTTATACTGATAACATAAACACAAAAGCAAAGTTAAACTATATTGCAAATGTTTGGCAAAATTCCGGTTTTGATTGGAATGATGTTGAAATTTCTTTATCAACAAGAAATCCCAATAGAAACAATTCCAAACCCGAATTAAATCCATGGTATTTAAATTTTTTTAATCCAATTTTAGGTAGAGAATTAAAAAGCAGTTTATATAAAGCTGTTACAATGGATCAAAATGCACAAGCATTAGCCGAACCGGAAATGCAAACAATGTCTGATTATTTTGAAGTTAATGAAAACCAACTTTCAATTGAATTTACACCAAACATTAAATTTAATATTCCAAGTGATAATAAACCTCACTCTATATCATTAAAAGATGCTACCTTAAATTCATCTTACCAGTATTATGCAGTTCCTAAATACGATGAAAACGCTTTCCTTGTAATGAAAATTTTTAATTGGGATGAATTAAACCTTTTACCTGGTGAAGCAAATGTTTTTTTTGAAAATACTTTTGTTGGAAAAACATACTTAAATCCTGTTAATACAAAAGATACCTTGTTTGTTTCATTAGGTCGCGATGAAAATATTATAGTTAACAGAAAACAACTTAAAGATTTTACCGAAGAAAAATTTTTGAGTAAAGATGTTGAAAGAACATACAGTTATGAAATTGTAATTAAAAATGTTAAAAAAACACAAATTAATTTAATAGTTGAAGATCAATTTCCAATTTCACAACAGGAAGATATAATAGTTAAATTAAAGGAAAGTGACGGTTCAAAAGTTAATTATGAAAATGGTTCGTTAGAATGGAAATTAAATCTTAAACCGAATGATACAATCACTAAAAAATTTTCGTTTAGTGTACGTTATCCAAAAGATAAAAACATTCAGGGATTATAAATTGAGGTTTGAAAATATTATTTCTTGAAACTTCTAAAAGCAAATAGAAATTGCTTTAAAAAATTTTCCGGGAAAAATGTTTTCAAACCATAAACTTCAGCTTTTTCGTTTGGTTGAAATGCTGTTTTAAAAAGCCAGTCCCAAATTGCAAGTTTAGTTGCAAAATTTCTGTTTCTACCTTTTCCTGTAGTGTGATGAATTCTATGCATTTCGGGTCCGTTAATTATTTTTTGAAGCCAACCCGTTTTAACATTTATGTTTGAATGAATATACATTCCCCACACAGCACTGATCACACCTTTATAAGCTATTACTTCAGGTGGTGAACCCAATAATACAATTGGTAAAAATTCAACTGTTTGATTAATTAATATTTCAAAAGCATGGGAACGAGAACCTGAAAGCCAATCTACTTTTTTTGTAGAATGGTGAGCTTCGTGTAAACGCCATAAATATTTATTGCTGTGCTGAAAACGATGCATCCAATAAATATAAAAGTCGTGTGTAATTGTAAAAAAAATAAGTTGAATTAATATAGGTAGATCAGAAAATAATTTTAATCTTGATAATACGGTTAAGTTATCAATGTAATTAATAATAAATGTGAAAATTATAATACCAAGAATATAGCTTTGGGCTATAGTGTAAAGAGCAAAATCATTAAAAAAACCTTCACGAAAAACTTTCTGACCACTGTTGTATGGAAAGATTCTTTCAAGAATAATTAATACAAGTGCAGAAATAGTAATTATTGAATAAGAAATAATTTCATATTCTTTCATAAATAAATATTTTCAGCTTTAACTCTTCTTAATTTTTTTATACTTGATTTTTCGCTTTCATAAACTTTTTTAATTCCATCTCCTAAAGCTTTTTCAATATCACGAATATCTTTAACAAGTCTTTGTAAACCTACAATTTCAACTGAAGCAGCTTGATCTGTTCCCCACATTGCTCTGTCCAAAGTAATATGTCTTTCCACAAAAGTTGCTCCTAAAGCAACAGCAGCTAAAGTTGGTGCTAATCCAGTTTCGTGTCCGCTGTATCCAATTGGAATTTCCGGAAACATTTCTTTATAAGTTTGAATAACTTTTAAATTCAATTCTTCAACAGCACATGGATAAGTAGAAGTAGCCTGAGCGAGAAGTAAATTTTCTTTTCCTAAAAAATTAATTGCATCTGTAATTTCTTCCATTGTGGACATTCCGGTTGAAAGCATAATTGGTCTTCCGGTTGATTTAATTTTTTTCAGTAGTTGAAAATCTGTTAATGCAGCCGATGGAATTTTATAAGCAATTGGTTTGAATTTTTCTAAAAATTCTACGGCTTCTTCATCCCAGGGAGAAGCAAACCAATCAATACCTCTTTCTTTGCAGTAAGAATCAATTTCAAAATATTCTTCAAAACCAAATTCAACTTTATGGCGATATTCTAAGTAGGTAATTCTACCCCAGGGAGTATCTCTTTCAATATTCCATTGATCTTTTGGAACACAAAGTTCAGGAGTTCTTTTTTGGAATTTTACAGCATCGCAGCCACAAAAAATTGCAGCATCTATTAATTTTTTTGCAATATCAAGTGAACCGTTATGGTTTATTCCAATTTCTGCAATTATATAAATTGGTTCACCGTCTCCAATATATCTTTTCCCAACTTTAACTTTTGCTTTCATTTTATCCTTTCTTCTTTTTTAATTTAGAATCAATAATAATTTCTGCTAATTCTCTGAACGCTCCGTTTCCACCTTTGTTATCTAAAATAATATCACAAATTTTTTTAACATGTTTCATTGCATCATTAGGACAAGCACTTAATCCAACTTTCTTTATAATTTCAATGTCGTTAGTATCATCGCCAATAAAAGCAACTTCACTTGCTTTAAGATTTTTTCTTTCAAGAATTTCATCAAGAATTTTTTCCTTTTCAAAAATTCCAAGATATAATTCTTCAATTTTTAATTTCTTAGCACGCATAAATACAATGTCAGTATTTTCTCTTGTAACAATTCCGGTTTCAACATCAACAAGTTTTCTTAATCTTTCAACACCCATTCCATCGCGAATTGAAAATCTTTTTAACTCTTCACCTTTAGCCGAATAATAAACACCTGTATCAGTTAAAACACCATCAACATCTGTCAAAAGCAACTTTATTTTTGATGCTTTTTTAAAAATATCTTTTTCTGAAAATTTTTTTGATTTCATTTTATTCCTTTAAATTGTTGTCCAGCCGCCATCTACAATTAAGTTTGAACCTGTCATGTAAGAAGAAGCATCGCTTGCAAGAAAAATTAAAGCACCTTTGTAATCGTTTGGTTGAGCCATTCTTCCAAGCAAGGTTTTTGATGAATATTTTTTAACAAAAAAATCATCTTGATTATTTTCAACACCACCCGGTGATAGTGAATTTACTCTAACACCATCTTTTCCCCAATATGCAGCAAGGTATTTTGTAAACATTAACACACCACCTTTTGTCGCTGAGTATGCAGGTGGTTTATAAAAATTTTGTGTACCATCTTCTTTTTGATATAAAGTTTGATCAGGTGCGACAATTCCATATGTTGATGCAATATTAATTATACTTCCTTTTTTTTGTTTTGCCATTTCAAAACCAAAAACCTGAGAGCAAAGAAAAACTCCTGTTAAATTAACAGCAACTGATTTTTGCCATAGTTCTAACGGATAATTTTCAAATTTTGATTGTTCTGTTGCAGCTTTTGGATTCTCGAACATATCATTGATTGCTGCATTATTAACAAGAATATCAATGCGTCCAAATTTTTCAATTATTTTGTTTTTAGCATCAATAATTGATTCTTTGT
This sequence comes from Melioribacteraceae bacterium, assembly GCA_026417375.1. GTDB lineage: Bacteria > Bacteroidota > Ignavibacteria > Ignavibacteriales > Melioribacteraceae > Stygiobacter. Next base: position 14,356 of record JAOADJ010000047.1, read on the forward strand.
TTGTAACATCTAAATAAATTCCTAATGATTCTGTCTGAAGTGTGTTTGCATATTCAGTTACTAAAGTTTTATCTAAATCTGCCACAACAACATTTGCACCTGCTTCACTTAATGCTTTGCAATGTTCTTTTCCTATTAATCCCATTGCACCAGTTACAATTGCTACTTTATTTTTTAATGAAAATAATTCCATGATTAAATTTTCTTTATAGTTAGCAAATTATTTTTTTACAGGTTTCATATTAAAATTATCAACTTTTCTAAAAACAGGTTCAACAGGTTTACCTTTTAATGTTTCGTTTAATTTATTTTCATCAATTGCTTTTTTAAGAACAAACATTGATTCTTCAAGAGCTTGTAATGTATATTCAACATCATTATCGGAATGAGAAAAACTCATATTAAAAAATCCTTGCCAAAGAATTCCACGTTTAATCATTTCTTGTTGCATAATTGATTTTTGAATTAATGGATCTCCAAACTTTTCATTGAATGTTGCCATTGAACGCCAGTTATAACCAATTGCTTCTGTTGAATTTAGCCCAACTGATTTAGCAATATTATTATATCCATCTTTTAATTTTTTCCCTTGAGAAAACAAAAATTGTGGAACATCTTTTTGTTTTAGTTCTTCTATAGTAGCTTTTGTTGCTGCAAGTGAAAGTGCTTCACCCCCAAATGTTGTAAAGAAGAAAATATCTTCATTTGCAAGTTGCATAATTTCTTTACGACCAGTCAAAACTGAAATAGGCATTCCATTAGCAATTGCTTTTGAATATGTTGCAAGGTCCGGAGTAATTCCAAAAAATTCTTGTGCGCCGCCTAATGCCATTCTAAACCCAGTCCACATTTCATCAAAAATCAAAACTATATTTTTTTCATTGCAAAGTTCTGCAACCTTATGAAGAAAATTATCTTTTGGTTCATGAAAAACAACGGGTTCTAAAATTACTGCAGCTACATCATCATCAATTGAATTTTTTAATGAATCAATATCATTATAATTAAATGTAAAACTAATTGATTGGACTGCTTGCGGAATTCCGTTATTGCGGGAAGTAACAGCAATATACCAATCGTGCCAACCATGATAACCACAACAAAGAATTTTATTTTTGCCGGTATAAGCTCTTGCTAAACGAACAGCAGCACTTGTTACATCCGCACCAGTTTTACTATAACGAATCATTTCAGCATTCGGAATAATTTTGTTAATCATTTCAGCAACTTCAACTTCAAGTGGGTGCATCATTGAAAATGTAATTCCATCTTCAAGTTGTTTTCTAATTGCTTCATCAACTTTATCATAAGCATAGCCAAGAGAAAGAGGACCAACTGCCATCATATAATCTATATATTCATTACCATCAACATCCCAAACGTGTGAACCTTTTCCTTTCAATAAATATTTTGGTGCAATTCCTTTAACCCATTGAGTTGGACCTTTAGCTAAAGTTTGTGTAACTGAAGGAATTAAGTTCAATGCTTTTTCGTACAATTGATTTGAATTTTCTATAGAAGGAAAATCGTTTTTTAATGAAATTTTGTTTGGCATTTATTACACCTAAAAATTTTTTTCTTCAAAATAGTTTTCAATTCTTATTGCTATTTGATTAAATGTAAATCCTTCATATTCAAGAATATCATTTAATAAAGCTGGTTTAAACCATTTATTCATTAATGCAAGTGGTAATACATCGGCAGTAATTTTATTCTTTAAAAGTATTTCAGCAAGAATAGAAAATAATCCACCGGTAATAAAATGATCTTCTAAAGTTACAATTAATTTACATTGTTTAACTGCTTTCAGTATTTCAGATTCATCAATTGGTTTTAATGTTCTAAGATTTAAGAGACGAACAGAATAACCTTTCTTTTCCAAAATTTCTTTTGCTTGATAAGCTTGATTAAAAAGCATTCCATAAACTAAAATTGCAATATCATTTCCATTTCCAAAAACCTCAGATTTACCAATTTCAAATTCATTATGTTCAACTATGTTAGGAAGATTTAAGTAACGAATGTAAAAAGGATTTTCATGTTGAAGAACTTTTTTAATTCCAATATTAAAATCCTGAATATCAGCAGGGCAGAAAACATTAATGTTTGGAATGCCACGCATGATTGAAACATCTTCTATAGCCTGATGAGTTGGACCATTTGCTTCGGATAAAAAACCAGCTACAGAACCCATAATTTTTACTGGTAAATTTGCAATTCCAACATCAGTTCTGATAAATTCAAAAGCTCGCATTGTTAAAAAAGTTGCAAGTGCATGAACAATTGGTATTCTACCTCTTAAAGCTAATCCGGCAGCCATTCCAATCATTGTTTGTTCTGTAATTCCTGTATCAATAAAATTATTTTTTATTTGATTAGTAATTCCACGCATTGCTGCACGGTTTTCTGCAGTCATTACAAAATATCTATTATCATTTGATATTAATTCTATTAATAGTTCTTCGTAATTCATTATCTCACCATTAAAGTTTTTGAAATAAGATTTGCTTTTGCATTACCATGCAATTCATTTATTAATTCTTCAATTTCTTTTTGAGTAAAATTAACAAACCAACGGTCGGCTCTTTTTTCTATGCTCGGTAAACCTTTTCCTCTAACAGTTTCTGCAATTATTACACTTATTTTATTTTGCTCAAACGGGAAAGATTTAAAAGCATCTTCCATTTGTTCAAAATTATGTCCATCAATTTTTTTAACAGCACAATTAAATGATTCAAACTTTTTATCAATCGGTTCTAATGGAATTAATTCTTCAGTAGGAAAATTAGCCTGAAACTGATTTCTATCTACAACGACTAAAATGTTATCCAGTTTATAAGCATTTGCAACTAATAATCCTTCCCACATCGAACCTTCATTAAGTTCGCCATCTCCAACAATTACAACAATTTTGTTATTAATATTTTTAAGTTTGCAATCGAGTGCTACACCAGCTGCAACAGAAAAATTATGTCCGAGTGAACCAGAATGAAATTCTATTCCCGGAATATTTCTGTTGGGATGCCAATAAATAAAATCATTTGTTTTTAAGTGATTTTTTAATCTGTCTTTTTCAAGCCAGCCAAGTTCTACAAACGTTCCATATAAAGCTGGTACATCGTGACCTTTAGATAAAAAAAGATAATCACGATTTTCATTGTTTAAAGTTTCTTTTGTAATGTTTAAAAATTCATTATAAAGATAGACAGTTAAATCTGCACAGGAAAGTGAAGCTCCGATAAAGCAACCTCCGTTGCCACTCATATTAATAATATGTTCTCTTACTTTTAAAGCTGTTTGTTGAAGATTAGTAAGTTTTTCTTTTGTCATAATTTTTTTGATTTATACTCCTGAATATTTTTAAGTTCATTTAAATGGTTATCATACCAATATGTACCAATAAACTTTTCATTTAGTTTTAATAAATCTGGTTTTTCATTTAACAAATTTAAAATGTCTTTAAGTAAGAAAAATTTATTTTTTGGATACAATTCTTCAAAAATTTTTTTTATTAAATAATAATCTTCAATATAATCTAAAGTAAAACGTAGAGAAGTTGAAAGATCTAAACCTGTTTCCCAAACAACATTTCCAATTTTAAATAAATCACTATTTTCCCAGAAGTATGGAGTAGTGTGTTCACGTTCATAATTTTTTGTAGCTTCTTTCCATGCTTTTTCTAAAGCATTGAATGAAAAAATTTCAACATCATTTCCATCGGGGTAAGTTGCCGGATGTAAATTACTTACATAATCAAAATTAGTTTCTAAATAATAATTTATAACCTTATCAATTATAGTTGGATCAATTAAAGGGCAATCACTTGGAATTTTAACAACTGCTTCGGCATTATATTTTAAAGCAACCTGATAATGTCGATCGAGCAAATCATTTAAACTTCCCCGAAAGCATTCAATTGAATTTTCTGAACATAATTTTTCTATCTGATCATCTTCGGGATTAGTTGATGTTGCTATAACAAGGTTACCAATCAATTTAGAACATTTAACTCTTTCAATCATTCTTAATAAAACAGGTTTTTCTAAAATTGGTAATAAAACTTTCCCTCTTAATCTTGAAGATGAAAGACGTGCCTGAATTACAGTAACAATATGCATTATGTTGTTCTCAAACTAAATTCATTTATAATAAATTCAGAATTAAAGTTGGGATTTTCCAGCAAATATAAACCAACTCTTGCTATTCTTTCAGCAGAAGTTCCATTGTTTTGGATTGGTAATAATTTTTTTAGTTCATCAACATTAAAGTATGAATATACCTCTTTACCTAAAGCTAATCCAACAAAAGAAGTTGAAGAATATTGTGTAATTAATATATCACAGTTGGCTATCATTTCATTTGTGTTTCCTTCTGTAAAGACTAAAGAACCGGGTGCATATTTGTTAATTTCCTTAATTGCTCTATCAAATTTTTCATTAGGATGAAGTTTAAATATTATCTGTTTTCCATTTGCAATTTCGACACATTGTTTAATAAACTTTTTTCTGTTTTCAAATTTAAAAGTTTCTCTTGCGTCTGATGTGCATACCAGAACATAATTTTTATGTTGAAAATTATTTATAAAATATTTTTTCAGGTCGTCAAAATTTGGAATACCAGTAACTACAATTTTATTTGGTGAAACATTTTTTCTTTTGATAAAAAAATCTTTATAACCATATGAAGCAACACAAAAGAAGTCATAAAGATTAGACATTCCCATAGTTGATGTGCTTGCTAACCATCTTGGTAGTTTAAAATACTTTACCAAATAAAACATCAAATTTTCAGGGTCCGTCATTCCTTCTTGAACAAGTATTACTTTTTTATTTCTAATGTTTTTAGGATAAATTAAATCAGCGCAGGTATAAACTAAGTCGTAATCATTTTTTTCTCCACGGTAATCAATTTTGAGTTTATTATCGGTTAAATATTTTTCAGTGTTTTTTCTAAATGCCCCATTTAGTATTGAGAAATTTAAATAACCTTTGCTTACTACATAATTAATTATTCCATCTGCATAATATGGTGTGAAATAACAATCATAATTATCAAAAAACTTTGAAATCTGGTGCATCATTGTTGTTTGATTAAGAGAACCACAAATAAATAAAATTTTCTTCTTCATACTATTAAATTTTTTTTACAAAACTATTAATTCAAAATTAAGCACTTGTTAAAGCATGATTAATAGATAATTAAGAATAATTTCAATTTCAAATTTAGGGTTTATTAATTCTAAAATAAAAATAGGATTTTATTACTTCTAATCTTTTAATTCTCATTAAAAAAATAGATTTATCATTTATTGGAAAATTTTATCAAACAAAAATGAAATTATAAATAACAAAACTTTTGGGGATTAAAAACCTAATTTTTAATTCAAAAAACAAATAAAAAATTTAATTATTTATTTAACTATAAACGTTCAATGGCATAATTTCTGGATTAAAGGGGCAACATTGGAAATGTTATATGAATATATCCAAAACATTAAAATCGTTTAAAGGCGGTGTCCATCCAAAAGAATTCAAATTTTTAACCGAAGAAAAATCGTTCGAAATATTACCAACTCCTAAAGAAATATTCATTCCTATCAATCAGAATCTTGGAAAACCACCTAAAATTTTAGTTAAGAAAGGGGATGAAGTAAAATGTGGTGATTTAATTGCAGAAGCAGATGGTTTTATCTCTTCTCCGATTCATAGCTCTGTTTCTGGTAAGGTTATTAAAATTTCTAAAGAAATAAATGTAAATGGATTTCCGGTTCAAACTATTATTATCCAATCGAATGAAAATGAAGAAAATAATTTTTTACCGAAATTAAATTTGGAAAATGTTACTGCTGAAGAAATAATTAATAGAGTAAAAGAAGCTGGAATTGTTGGTTTGGGTGGTGCTTCGTTTCCAACTCATGTAAAAATTACTCCACAAAAAGATAAACCTATAGATTTAGTTTTAATAAATGCTTGTGAATGTGAACCATATTTAACCAGAGATTATAGATTGATTCTTGAGAAAACAAATGAATTGATTAACGGATTGAAATTAATAATGAAAGCATTGAATGTAAGAAAAGGAATAATTGGAATTGAAGACAACAAACCACTTGCAATTGAAAAGTTAAATAATGTTATTAAAAATTTTGAAGAAATAGAAGTAAAAGTTGTTAAAACAAAATATCCTCAGGGTGCCGAAAAAATGCTTATTAAAGCAATTACAGGCAGAGAAGTTCCTCCTAAAAAATTACCATTTGATGTTGGAGTAGCAATTCAAAATGTTGCAACTGCTATTTCTATTTATGAAGCTGTAGTTGAAGGTATTCCAATGATTACTTCTACATTAACTGTTTCTGGTTTAGGAATTAATGAACCAAAAAATTTAATTGTTAAAAATGGAACACCATTAAAAAACATAATAGAATTTTGTGGAGGAATTCGTGAAGATTCTGTAAAGATTGTTGTTGGTGGACCTATGATGGGAGTATCACAATTCGATTTAAATGTACCGGTAATGAAAGCAACTTCTGGAATTTTAGTTTTAACTAAAGATGAAGTTAATAGTTTTAATGAGACTAATTGCTTAAGGTGTGGAATGTGTGTTGATGTTTGTCCTCTGAATTTAATACCAACAAGATTAGCAAGATTTTCTCAATTAGAACGATATGAAGATGCTAATTTATTTGGTATAACAAATTGTATGGAATGTGGAACTTGTGCTTTTACTTGTCCTGCAAATATTCAATTAGTTCAATGGATAAAATTAGGTAAACAGAAAGTAATTCAAATGTTAAATCAAAAATCAGCTCAATTAAATTAGAATTTTATGAACAACACAACACCTATTAAGAATTACAAGTTAGAATTATCTGCTGCACCACACATTCATTCAAAGTGGTCAACAAAAAAAGCAATGTGGTTGGTTATTCTTTCTCTCGTTCCTGTTTTGATTTCCTCAATTATATTTTTTGGGTTAAAGCAACTTTCTATAATATCAGTAAGTGTTGCATTTTGCTTGTTAACAGAATTAACAATAAAAAAGTTAAGGAAAAAAGAAGTTACACTTGATGATGGAAGTGCAATTATAACCGGGCTATTATTAGCTTTTATTTTACCACCTAATTTTTCATTGTTTGCTACAGCTATTGGAGCTATTTTCTCAATTGGTATAGCAAAAGAATTATTCGGAGGTTTAGGTTTTAACATTTTTAATCCGGCATTGGCTGGAAGAGCATTTTTGCAAGCTGCATATCCTGTTTCAATTACAACATGGACTAAACCAAATTATGATGTTGATACAATAACTTCTGCTACTCCATTAGCAGCATATAAATTTGATAAAATATCAACAGATCTCTCTAGTTTATTTTGGGGAAATGTAAGTGGTTCGTTAGGTGAAACTTCTGCGTTAGCAATTTTAATAGGAGGGTTATTTTTAATTTTTATTGGAGTTGTGAATTATAGAATTCCATTAGCAATGATCTTATCACTTATTTTTTTCTCAGCAATTTTTTGGATTATTGATCCTTTCAAATATCAAAATCCAATTTTTCATCTTCTAGCAGGTGGGTTTTTATTTGGAACATTTTTTATGGCAACCGATTGGGTTACTTCTCCAATAACTTCCAAAGGAATGTGGATTTATGGAATATTGATTTCTTTTTTAATTGTACTAATTAGAAATTTTGGTGGATTGCCTGAAGGTGTAATGTATGCAATATTAATTATGAATTCTTTAGTTCCCGCGATAAATAGATTTACAGTTCCCAAAATTTTTGGTGAAAAGAAATGAAAAAAATAATTCATATTATTTCTACTTTGACTTTAATAGGTGTTGTCATAGGAGCAATTTTATCTTTTGTAAATAATTGGGCAACTCCTTTAATCGAATTAAACAAGAAAAAAGAAACTGAAAAAGCAGTTTATCTTGTAAATCCACTTGGTAAAAAAAATGAAAAAGTAAAAGCAAACGGAGAAATATTTAAAGTTTTTGATGAAGCAGATAATTTACTTGGTTATTCCTTTGTTTGTGAAGGAAATGGATTCCAGGGAAAAATAAGAATAATGGTTGGAGTTGATAAGAATTTAGAAAAAATTATTTCTTATGAAGTTCTTGAGCAAAGTGAAACACCCGGATTAGGTACAAAAATTTTAGATGACCCTTTTAAAAAACAGTTTAACAATTTATTTGCAATACCAAGGATTGAGTGGATTAAAGGAAAAGCTCCTTCAAAACCAAATGAAGTTCAGACAATAACAGGAGCTACAATTTCTTCTGTTGCATTAGTAAATATTATAAATTCTGGTTTAGAGAATATGAGAAAATTGAAGGAGAAAAATTTATTATGAATAAAAAATCATATTCTTATGAATTTGTAAAAGGTATTTGGGAAATTAATCCAATCTTTAAACAAATTTTAGGTATGTGTCCAACTTTAGCAGTTACAGTTTCAGTAATAAATGGAATTGCTATGGCATTAGCTACAACATTTGTTTTGGTGTTTTCAAGTTTTTTGATTTCTCTTATAAGAAAGCTTATTCCTAATCAGGTTAGAATTGCAGCATACATTATAATAATTGCATCGTTTGTTACTATAACCGATTTAGTAATGAAAGCAAAATTTCCTGAAATGTCTAAATCGTTAGGGCCATTTATTCCACTTATTGTTGTCAACTGTATTATACTTGGTAGAGCAGAAGCTTTTGCTTCAAAAAACAATATATTAAAATCTTTGCTTGATGCTTTGGGAAACGGATTAGGATTTTTAATTGGATTAATATTAATAAGTTCAATTAGAGAATTATTAGGTTCAAGTTCAATTTTAGGTTTTAAAGTATTACCAAATTCTTTTGATCCATTAATTGTAATGATTTTACCAGCCGGAGCTTTTATAACATTTGGTTTGTTAATGGGTTTTTTCAATTCACTATCATTAAGAAAAAAAGAGTCTGAAAAAGAAAAGTTAATTAAGAAATATTCTGATAAGCTTATAAAGTCTTCCAATGAATTAGTGGAGAATTAGATGGAACTATTTATAATATTTTTTTCTGCTGCTTTGATTAATAATTTTGTGTTGTCATACTTTCTTGGAATTTGTCCATTTATAGGTGTATCAAATAAAACTTCCTCAGCTTTATCAATGGGAATGGCAACAACTTTTGTAATGGTTATTACTTCAATAGTTAGTTGGCTTCTTTGGAATTTAATTCTTGTACCATTTCACATAGAATACTTACAAATTCCATCTTTTATTCTTGTTATTGCTTCATTGGTACAATTTGTAGAAATGGTTATTAAAAAAGTAAGTCAGCCTCTTTATCGTGCTTTGGGAATTTTTCTTCCTTTGATTACAACTAACTGTGCAATATTAGGATTAGCATTATTAGCTTCAATGAGAAATTATTCGTTGATTGAAAGCTTAGTATTTGGATTTGGTGCAGGTGTAGGTTTTACTTTAGCTTTATTTATAATGAGTGGAATCAGAGAAGAGTTAGAATTAACTGATGTTCCTTTACCATTTCGAGGAGCACCAATTACATTAATAACTGCAGGGCTATTGGCTTTAGCATTTATGGGTTTTGCAGGAATGATATAATATGAAAAAAATATTTTTCAGTTTAATTATAATTTTATTTTTCTCTTGTAATAATCAGGAAGAAGTAATTAAAAGAACTTCTTTTGTTATGGGTTCAACCATTGAAGTGCAAATTAAAACAAAAGATTTGCAGAAAGCTAATCTTGTTATTGATTCAGTTTTTAATGAAGCAAAAAGAATTGATACTTTATTTTCAACTTACATTTCTAATAATTCAATGTGGAAAATAAATAATGCTATAAAAGATACTATTAAAGTTGATGAAGAAATTTTTTTCATTTTAAAAAAATCTGATGAATTATGGAAAAAAACTGAAGGAGCTTTTGATCCAGCATTAGGAAATTTAATTCAACTTATTGGGTTCGATAAAAAGAATCCAAAAATTCCACCACAACTTGAAGTTAAAAAAGTATTAAATAATATTGGTTGGAAAAAAATAAAATTGATTGAACCAAACATTTTAATTAAACCTAAAAATGTGAAATTAAATTTTAATGCTATTGTGCCAGGTTATGCAGCAGATATTTGTTCTAAAATAATAATTAGAAATGGGTTTAATAATTTTTTGGTAAATGTTGGTGGAGAAATTTTTTGCAAAGGTGATAATTGGAAAATTGGAATTCAACATCCAAGATCGAAAAATGAAATTTTAATGAAAATAAATGTGAATAATTATGGAATATCAACTTCTGGCGATTATGAACAATTTATTATAAAAGGGAAAAAAAGATTTAATCATATTTTCAATCCAAAAACCGGGTTACCAGCAAATGAGTGTGAATCTGTAACTATTATTGCAAAAGATGCTTTAACATCCGATGTCTTTTCAACTGCTGTTTTTGTTCTTGGTCCTTCAAAAGGAATTAATTTAATTAACAAAGAAAAAGATATTGAAGGAATTATAGTTGATACAACTGGAAATATTATAAAATCAATTGGCTTTAAAAATTTTGAATTGAGGTAGAAATGGAAATTATTATTGCAATATTAACATTAGGTGGTTTAGGATTTATTTTTGCCGGTGGTTTAGCTTTTGCTGATAAAAAATTGAAAGTCGAAGAAAATCCATTAATAGCAGAAGTAAATCAATATTTGCCAAATGCTAATTGTGGTGGATGTGGAAAAGCGGGTTGTTATGATTTTGCAGTAAATGTAGTTGAAGGTAAAATAGAAATTAATAAATGTCCTGTTTGTAATGATGAAGCACGAAATGAAATTGCGAAATTGCTTGGGCAAGAAATTTCGACAACCATTAAAAAAATTCCAATAATCCATTGTCAAGGTGGAAACTCAAAAGCAAATAAAAAAGAGGTTGATTATATCGGACCCAAAACCTGTAAAACAATTAATTTAATTTCAGGTGGCGAAAATTTGTGTTATTATGGTTGTTTGGGAGCCGGTGATTGTGTTAATGCTTGTCAGTTTGGTGCTTTATTAATTAACAATGATGGATTGCCACAAGTGATTGAAGAATTATGCACTGGTTGTGGAATTTGTGTAAAATCATGCCCGAGAAATTTAATTGAATTACATCCAATTGATAGAAATATTTTTGTTTATTGTAAAAATGAAGATGAACCAAAAAAAGCTAAGGAAGTGTGTGATGTTGCTTGTATTGGTTGTGGTATTTGTGCTAGAAAATCTGATGGTGGAATAATTATGAAAAATAATTTAGCAATTGTTGTTTATGATTCACTTGATATTTCTAAAATTCCAATTGAAAAATGTTCAACTGGTGCAATAAAGAAAAAGGAATTATATAATTAATTATGAATGAAATAATTTTAGAAAAAGGAAAAGTTATTTCAATTCATAATTCCTATGCCGAAGTATTGATTGAGAATAAAGATAATTGCGATGAATGTAGTGCTAAAATATTTTGCAAACCAAAAAGTGAAAAAGATAATCTTTTATTTGCAAATGATTTAATAGGTGTAAAAATTAATGACATTGTCGAAGTCGAAATAAAAGGTAATAGTATTTTTAATGCATCATTATTTCTCTATTTCTTTTCACTTATAGTATTGTGTGTTGGTATTTTAGTTGGTCAACTTATTTTTGATAAATTAAAAGATCCTCTTTCAGTTTTACTTGGAATAATGTTGATGTCGATTTATTTCCTCATTTTGAAACGAAAGTTTAATATTTTAAACAAAAATTATTATCCCCAAATAACTAAAAAATTAGAATAGATGAATTCATTACTGATTTATGGAGCAAATGGATATTCTGCAAAATTAATTTTAAATGAATTACTCAAATTTAATATCAAACCAATTTTAGCAGGAAGAAACAAAAAAGAAATAATCGAAATAGCTGAAAATTACAAACTTGATTATAAAATATTTGACTTAGAAAATTTCGAATTGATTGTAGAAAATCTTAAAGGAATTCACACATTAATTAATTGTGCTGGTCCTTTTATTTTTACCGCAAAAGAATTGATTGAAGCATGTTTAATTACTAAAACCAATTACCTTGATATAACAGGTGAAATACCTGTTTTATCATTAGCATATAAATATTCAGAAAAAGCAAAAGAAAATAATATTACAATTTTACCTGCTGTAGGTTTTGATATTATTCCAACAGATTGTTTGGCAAAAAAATTAAAAGAAAAATACCCAAATGCTTATGAGTTGAAATTGTCATTGATTACAATAAATAGTAAAATATCAAGAGGAACATTATTAACATCAATTGAATTTCTTTCCGGGAAGAGTAAAATTTTAAAAGATGGTAAAATTATTGAATCAACTATTGGTGAATATAAAAATGAAGTTATTATTGAAGGGAAAAAATATTATACAATCTCAATTCCCTGGGGAGATGTATTCACTGCAAATATATCAACAGAAATAAAAAATGTTTCAGTTTATTTATCTGTTCCATACTTTGTTTATAAAAACATAAAATTAATTTTATGTTTTAATACATTACTTAAAATAAAGTTCATTAAAAGTATAGTTAAATTATTTGTAAAGAAATTTAAGTATGGTCCAAATGATGCGGAAAGAAAAAAATCTTTTGTAATTATACATGGCAAGGTGATAGATGAACAAAAAAATGAATTTGAAGATTTTATAAAAGTAAAAGATGGTTATGAAATTACAGCTTTAGGAGCTTCATTATCTGCAAAAAAAGTTTTATCAAATGAAGTTCCTAAAGGTTTTTTAACACCATCTCTTGCTTTTGGAAGTGAATTTGTAAATAATTTTATAGTTGAATAAACTTATTTTATCAAAAGCATTTTTCTTGAAAAAGAAAAATTTCCGGCTCTCAAAGTATAAATATAAAAACCACTCGCAAGATTTAAATTTTCTGCATTTAAGTTGTATGAATAAAACCCTGCTGATTTATATTCATTAATCAAACTGGTTATTTCATTACCAAACATATCATATAACTTTAATGAAACTAATGAAGAATTTGGTATTTCAAAATTTATTTTAGTTGAAGGATTGAAAGGATTAGGATAGTTTTGTTCTAACTTAAAAGTATAAATTAAATTATATTTTTCAACCGAAGTTCCTGATGGCTTGCTATTTCTATCTCCCGGATTGAAAACATTATTAAAATTTCCCGGATTTGGTTGACCTTGTCTCCATACACCATTTGGATCTTGTAGTTCCTGACCATTAGTAAAACCATCGCCATCAGCATCTTCTGCTGCAACCGAACTATTCCAAATGACATTTCCGTTTTGGTCAGTATATTTTTGTTCGATTAATCGCCCAAAATCATTTCGTGCCCCTCCACCCAATGGAGAAACATGACAATTAGCACAACTAAATTTATTTCCATTAGGAAGTTGTGTTACTCTAAAAGAAAAAGCATTAATAAGAGTATATGAATAAAAAAGAAGAAAGATTAAAAGTAATTTAGTTTTCATTTTATCCTCTCTTTCAACCTCTCATTTTATCGAGAAGGTTATTTAATAATTCAGCTTCCTTTTCATTTAAATTTTTAAAGAAAGCATCATATTGATTATTTAGTTTATCAATTTCTTTGAGAAGATTTAAACCTTTTTCAGTAATAATTACATCAACACGTCTTCTATCAGTTTTACAAATCTCTCTTTTAACAAAACCTTTTGTGCGAAGTCTTTCAACCAAACGTGAAGCGTCAGACATTTTATCAATCATTCGTTCACGTAATAAATTTATAGTAGCAGGATTTGGATATTGACCACGAAGAATACGCAAAATATTGTATTGATTACTGGTGATTTTATATTTCTTAAAAAGATGATTTTGTAAATTCAACAGCCAGCTGTAAGTATAAAATATATTTACAGCCAGCTTATGAAATTCATTTCTAAATTTTGGTTGTTTTATTTCTTCTTCTAATTTCATTTTTGTTTTTTCAATTGAAGATCAACTAATAATTCAACATCTTTACCAACAACAGCACCACCAGTTTCCATTAAGTTATTCCATTTTAAATTGTAATCGAATCTGTTAACCATTCCTTTTACTTTGAAACCAGCTTTTGTATTTCCCCAAGGATCTTTAACAATTCCTCTGAAACTTACATCAAGAGTAATAGTTTTTGTAACATCACGAATTGTAAAATCGCCTGTCAATTTGAATTTTCCATCACCAACTTTTTCCATTTTTTTGCCAACAAATTTAATTTGTGGAAATTTTTCAGCATTAAAAAAATCATCAGATTTTAGATGTTTATCGCGTCCTTCATTATCAGTATCAATTGAATTAACATCAGCTGTGAATTCAATTTTTGCATTGGTGAAATCATCACCATTTGTTTCAACTTTTACATCATAATTTTTGAATTGACCAACTACATCGGTAATTACAAGGTGAGAAACACTAAATTGAACCTTTGAGTGAGATTTGTCCAATGTCCATTTGGTTTGAGAAAAAGTTAAAGTTGCTGTAAATAGAAAAATATATGATAATAAAAATAGTTTTTTCATTTTTTACTCCTTTTGTTTAGTTAATATTATAAATGATGTTGTAACATCTATTGTCTTAACATCAAAACAATAGTAATAAGTTCAATTGAAGTAAAAAATTTTGAAGGAAATTTATTTATTTTGTAGTAAACAAATTTTGGAGGATAAGTGGAAAGAATTAATTCTTTTAAAGCTTATGATATAAGAGGAAAAGTTCCAGCAGAACTTAATGTTGATTTAGCTTATAAAGTTGGAAGAGCAGTTGCTAATTATTTAAAGGCAAAATTAATTGTAATTGGAAGAGATGTAAGAAAATCTTCACCAGAATTATCAGAAGCTCTTGCTAATGGGTTAAATGATGCCGGTTGTGATGTAATTGATTTGGGATTGTGTGGTACTGAAATGATTTATTTTGCAACGCCATTTCTAAATGCTGATGGAGGCGTAATGATAACAGCAAGCCACAACCCTCCTGAATATAATGGATTGAAATTTGTAAAAAGAGGTTCAGTCCCAATGGGATACGACTCGGGTTTGGATATAATTGAAAAAATGATTTTGAATAATGAACTTGGAAATGAAGCTGAACAAAAAGGTAAAGTGATTTCTAAAAATATAATGAATGAATTTATAGAGAGTTTGAAAAAATTTTATGATCCTGAAAAAATTAAACCATATAAAGTAGTGGTAAATGCTGGTAATGGTTGCGTTGGTCCTGCTCTGGATGAATTAGAAAAAAACTTACCAATTAAAATGATAAAAGTATTTCATGAACCAGATTCAAATTTCCCTAATGGTGTACCAAATCCATTATTACCAGAAAACAGACATTCAACTATTGAAGCAATACAAAAAAATAATGCAGATTTAGGTGTTGCTTGGGATGGTGATTATGATAGATGTTTCTTCTTTGATGAAAAAGGAAATTTTATAGAAGGATATTATATTGTTGGCATTTTGGCAAAATCAATTTTAAAATTAAATCCTAATGAAAAAATTGTACATGACCCAAGATTAACCTGGAATACAATTGAGGTTGTTAAAAATTCCGGTGGTGAAGCAGTAGTTTCTAAGAGCGGTCACGCTTTTATAAAACAAAAAATGAGAGAAGTAAACGCAATTTATGGTGGAGAAATGTCTGCTCATCATTATTTTAGAGATAATTTTTATTCAGATAGTGGATTAATTCCATTTCTTTTAATTCTTCAGTTAATGTCTGAGGAAAATAAACCATTTTCAAGTTTAGTTGAAGAAATGGTAAATTCTTATCCATGTTCTGGTGAAATTAATTCTACAATTGAAAACCCTAAAGAGAAATTGGAATTAATCAAAGCCAAATATGCAAATGGTTTGATTGATGAGTTAGATGGAGTTAGTATAGAATTTCCAAATTGGAGATTTAACGTTCGGTTGAGTAACACTGAGCCATTAATCCGCTTAAACGTTGAAAGCAGGGGTGACAAAGCATTAATGGAAGAGAAAACAAAAGAATTATTAGATTTAATTAGACATTAATTATAAATTTTTATTACATTTGTATCAGAATTTGAAAAACTTCTATGGCAAACGAGCAAGAAAAAGCAATTGATGTTGATAAACTTTTGCAAAACAAATTAAAATCTGTTAGTATTGGGTCATTAGAAAACGCAATTGCAAAAGTTGTAAGTGAAATGGTTGGCGAAGATTATAAATGCACAATTAGTGAAGTTAAATATACTTTGTTTAGTGGTGCAGATTTTCACGTTAAAATTGAATTGACTTACAATCCTGAAAAGTAAATTTTTGAGGAGACTTCATTCTGGGTCATACGTCTCCCCCAACGTATGATTTGGATTGTTTCTCCTCATTTTATTTTAAACAATTTTTTATTTCCTCAACTACTAAATCCATTTCTTCTTTTGTATTGTAAAAATGTGGTGACAAACGAATATAACCTTCTCTTAAAGCACACATTACTTTTTTAGAAATCAATTTTTCGTATAAATCTTTGTTGTTTTCATAATTAAAAGTGACAATTCCGGATAAATTATTTTTATCAACATTTTTTAAAATTGGTACAACTCCAATTTCATTCAGCTTATTAATTAAGTAAAAAGAATTATCCCTTATTTCATTTTCGATATTTTTAATTCCTGTTTCAATAAATAAATCCAAAGAAGCATCAAAAAGACAAACACCAAGTGTATTTACAGTTCCATTTTGAAATCTTTCAGCTGAATCTTTTAAATCAAGTTGGTAATTCAAAAAGTTGTTTTCATTTTTTACAGATAACCAACCAACACTTTCTTGTTCTAATTTATTTTGTAATTCTTCAGTTATATAAAAATATGATAAGCCTTCAGAGGACATTAACCATTTTTGTGTTCCACCAATTAAAAAATCTATGTTTGATTTTTGAACATCAATTGCTAAAACACCAGTTGCCTGAATTGCATCAACACAAAAAATTATTTTTTTTCTATTACAAAAATTTCCAAGTTCCTCGATGTTGGCTTTGTAACCAGATAGAAATTGAACATAACTTATTGATATTAATTTAGTTTTTGATGTAACAAGTTTTATAATATCATCAAAATCAACTATACCATTTTTTGATTTTGCAAATTTTACTTCAACTCCTTTCTTTTTTAAATTTAGAAATGGATAAACATTCGCAGGAAATTCTATATCATTAATTATTATTTCATCACCATGTTTCCAATTGATGCTGTTAACAAGTAAATTGATTCCGTTCGATACATTATCAATCCATGCAATTCTATCGGGTGTACAATTAATCAATTTTGATAATTTTGATTTTGCACTTTTGCTTTTTTCAACAAAGTATGTGAAAGGATTTATCATTTCGCCACTTTTTAAATTTTTATACTCTTCAAGTCGGTTTAATATTGGGTAAGTCCATGGACCAATTGCAGCGTGATTAAAATAAATTTGATTTGTTTTTAAATGAGGAAAAAGAGTACGAATATTTTCTTTGTTCATTTAGACCTCTTAAATAACACTTTAAAATTAGATAAACTTTCCGATAATATTATCAGAAAAAAGGAATCAGAAAATGGAAAAGATAATTGAGTTGGCAAAATTTTTTTATGGGGTTTTTGTTCCAAAGAAATTTCACAAAAGTTTCTTAGAAAAAGTACTTAATTATTTGAATGAAAGATATTCAATTGAAACAGCAATTGGATTAGCAATAAAGGAACTTAAACTTCAATAAAAATTATGGGGGAAAATAAAAGTCATGCTCAATTCTAAAATAAATTGTTAAATGAATTGAGCATGACGATAAATTATTTTTTCTTTTTCAATAATTCTTCAATTTGATCCATTACTTTATTCATTTTTGCCATAGTTAAATCAAATGCTTCAGATGATAATGGATCAATTCCGGCTTTCTTAATTAAATCAATTGGATATTCGGAACTTCCACCTTTTAAGATATGATAAAATTTATCAACAGTACTTTGTCCTTCGTTTATAACTTTTTCAGCAAAAGCTGTTGCATAAATTAATGAAGTGGAATATTGATAAACGTAATAAGTGTAATTAACAAAATGTGGGATATAAGCCCATTCATAAGCTACATATTCATCAACAGTGCAAACTTTTTCATTATGGCCATAATATTTTCTAACAATATCTAAATATATCTTACTTAGTTCTTCACCAGTTAATGGTTCACCTTTTTCAATTCGTTTATGTATTTCCCATTCAAATTCTGCAAAAGATGTTTGTCTAAAAATTGTTGTTCTTAATAAATCTAAATATGAACCTAATAAATAAAGTTTTTCGTCATTAGATTTAACATTATTAACCATAAAGTTATTTAGAAGATTTTCATTCATTGTCGAAGCAATTTCAGCAACAAAAATTGGATATTGTGCATTTACAAATGTTTGATGTTTGTTTGAAAAATAACTGTGCATTGTGTGTCCAAGTTCATGTGCTAATGTCGAAACTGATTCATAATCATCAGTCCAATTCATAAGGATATATGGATGAAAATCATATTGAGCACCAGATGAATAAGCTCCACTTCTTTTTCCATTTGTAGGAATGTAATCTATCCATCTTTCATCAAAAGATTTTTTAACAGTTGTTACATACTCTTCTCCCATTGGTTTAAAAACATCCAGTAAAAGTTTTTGCCCTTCTTCAACAGTAAATTTTAATTTTACTGATTTCACTAATGGAGTATATAAATCATAATAATGTAAATCTTTAACACCAAGTAACTTTGCTTTTAATTTCAAAAACCTGTGTAGCGTAGGTAAGTTTTTATGAATTTGGTTAATTAAATTTTCATAAACTGAAACCGGAATATTATTTGCATTCAATGAGCTTTCTAATACTGTTTCATATTTTCTGTTTTTAGCATAAAAATAATCGGCTCTTAATTTACCAGCTAAATTAGCTCCAAAAGTATTCTGGAATTTTTTATAATTCTCAAACATAGATTTCATTACTAATTCGCGATCTTTTCTGTTTGGTACAGTTCTATATTTGGTATAATTAGCTGCATTTAATTCAACAGTTTCTCCGGTTGAAAGTTTTATTTTTGGATTAGGTTTTTCAGCATTATCAAATATTGAGTGTACTTCACTTGATGTTGATGTAATTAAACCTGCACTTGCAAGTATTTCTTCCTCACGAGTACTAAGAGTATGAGGACGCAAACGCAAAATATCTTCAACATAAAATTTAAATTCAGAAAGTTCCTTCTTTTCGTTAAAGAATTTTTTTATCCTATCATTATCAAGACTTAATATTTCCGGATTAATAAATGAGGATGCTTCCGCTAATTTTGTTCCAATTGTATTTGATATTTGATTTAAAGATTGATTTGAACTTATTCTTAAATCTTCATCAGCAACTCTAAAAGCATAATCGGAGAACTTGTAATACAACTTATAAATATCAAAATACATTTTAAGAGTTGTATAAAACAGCTCAGCATTTTTTCCCATTTTGCCTTGAAATGATTTTAACATTTCAATTTGTGCTTCTAATGTTTCTTTGTCTTTATTCCATTCGTCAATAGATTTATAAATAATTGAATTATCCCATTTATATTTTTCAGGAATATCTTTTCTTTCTTTTAATTGTGCTTTAGAACTTTTTGCCATTGTAAAAACCAATAATAGTGTTAAAAAAAATAATGAATATTTCATTTTATCTCCGAAGTTGTATTAATCTTTCTTTGCTCTTAATGAATCCCAAATTGTATAAGCACATAATAAACAGAACATAACAAAAGCAAGAATTTCAGCTGAGTTAGATTCAGCCCATTCAGTCATAAACCAATCGAATCCAGCAGATTTTAGAATTACACTTACAACACCCATCAAAGCTCCACCAGCAATAAATCCGGATGCAATCAAAGTTCCTCTTTCTCTGCGAGCATTGTTTAATGCATCATCTTTACTTCTTGTTGAAACAAAATGAGCAATTAATCCACCAATTAATAACGGAGTATTTAATTCCATTGGTAAATACATACCTAAAGCAAATGCCAGTACAGGTGCTTTTAATATTGCAAGAATTATAGAAATAAATGCACCAGAAATATATAAAGCCCAAGGAGTTGGTTGATTAGACATCAATGGTTGAATAACAGCAGCCATTGCATTTGCTTGTGGTGCAGCTAATCCGCCACTTGCAAAACCATAAGTTTGATCTAATAATGAAATAACCCAAACTACTGTTGCCGCAGAAATTGTTGTTCCAACAAATTTCCATTTTTCCTGATTTGCTGGTGTTGAACCAAGCCAATATCCAATCTTTAAATCAGTTATAAATGCACCGGCTTGTGATAATGCTGTACATACAACTCCACCAATTATTAATGCTGAAACCATTCCAGTTGGTCCACTTAAACCTGCAGAAACCAAAACAATTGAGGATAAAATTAATGTCATTAATGTCATTCCACTTACTGGATTATTTCCTGTAATAGCAATTGCATTTGCAGCAACCGTTGTAAATAAAAATGACATAATCATAACTATCAGTAATCCAACAATAGCATGTAATAAATTATTTACAACACCAAACAAGAAGAACACAAAAATTATTAATGCTGTAAAAAGAATACCTAAGACAATAATTTTCATTGGTAAATCTTTCTGGGTTCTTTCAGTTGAATCACTTTCACTTTTTCCACCGGTAATTTCTTTAACAGCTAATGAAACAGCAGACTTAATAACACTTGAAGAGCGAATTATTCCGATAAATCCCGCCATTGCAATTGCACCAATACCAATTTGACGAACATAATTTCTAAAAATTTGTTCTGCACTCATATCTTTAATTAGTAGTTGAACATTTGCACCAATTGTTGTTTGAAGTTCAGCACCGAAAAATGAAATCAAAGGAACTAAAACAAACCATGATAATAATGAACCAGCAACAATAATTAATGAATATTTTAAACCAATTATATAACCTAAACCCATTACAGCTGCGCCAATATTTAATCTGAATACTAATTTCATTTTATCTGCAAGCATTTCACCGGCAGGAATTACACGGGTAGTAAAAACTTCACTCCATGCGCCAAATGTTGCAACCAGAAAATCATAAATTCCTCCAATTAATCCTGCAGATACAAGTACAGTTGCTTGATTTCCACCTTTTTCTCCGGCAACTAAAACTTCAGTTGTTGCAGTTGCTTCGGGAAAAGGAAGTTTGCCATGCATTTCACTTACAAAATATTTTCTGAATGGAACTAAAAATAATATTCCTAAAAAACCACCAAGAAGTGAAGCAAAAAACATTTGGAAAAATGTAGCTTCAAGTTTTAAAATATAAATTGCAGGTAATGTGAAAATTGCTCCGGCAACAACAGCTCCTGATGTAGCACCTATTGATTGAATAATAATATTTTGTCCAAGTGATTGATTTTTTTTCAATGCAGTTGAAATTCCAACAGCAAGTATTGCAATTGGAATTGCAGCTTCGAATACCTGACCAATTTTTAATCCTAAATAAGCTGCTGCAGCCGAAAAAATTATTGCCATAATTATACCAGTTATAACAGAATAAAAAGTTACTTCGGGATAAATTTTAGAAGGGGACATTATCGGAACATATTTCTCACCATCTTTTAATTCAGTATAAGCATTTGCTGGTAATCCACTTGTTGTTGGTTTTTCATGAGACATTTTTCTTCTCCTTTACAATTAATTCATAAAAGTGCAATAATTAAGTTGTTCTTAAAATTTATAATTAAATAATGTTTTCTTTATACACTGTGAGGAATCATATAAACAATAAGCATTAATAGTGCAGCTAAAAAAGTAAACAATTTTGGAGCAATATCTTTTTTAACAAAATAATATGCAACTATCCATCCAATAAAAGCCACAAGAGTTTTATTATCTGTAATATCATTTCCAAAAGGAAAACCACCCCACATTTCACCAAAAGCAAACCAGTTCATTGCAAAACCAAGTGGAAATCCACCAATGAATAAAAATACTAAAGTCCAAATTGTAAGCTTTAAATATTTTGGTGGTTTGTTAAAAAATTCTAATGCAGTTCTTGTTGAAAGCATCATAGCACCAAACATAAAAATGATGTGTGGAATTAAAATTATTAATGGAACATCACCTTTAAATCTAATTATTAAAACATTTGGACCGGGTAAAGTAACTTCTTCATTTCCTTTATGTAGTTTTACAAAATATTCCCATTTTTCAAGTGGTTTACGTGCTGGCAATTCTGCACTTAATTTGTTTGTTCCTTTCATTTCAACAAAATTAAATTCACCTTTATTTTGGTAAGGACGCCAATAAAGTTCTCCCTTTATTTCGGGATCGTTAGTTTCTATTTCAACCAAGTAATTTGATGATGAAACGTGGCTTCTTTCTAATTTGTATTTTATAGTTTTTCCGGCTAATTCTACTTTTCCGGTTTTAGGATATGTAGGGCCAGTCATTCTTTGATAAACCGCTGAACCAGCAGTTATTAAAAATGCAATTAACCATAATAATATTTTTTTCATAACCACCTTTTGATGTTTAAAATGTTGCTCAAACTTAGCTAAAGAGAGTTTTCAGAACAATCTTTAATTAATATTTTTTTATAGAAAAAGAATTGGAATCTTTTTTTATTTTTCAATTAAATATTTGAGGATAAAATGCTAAACAAAGAAAAATTTATTGAAGAATCATTAAAGGAAAGTTCAGAAGTAAAATTAAAAATTGAAAATGCCTGTAAAAATGAAATTTTAAAAGCTGTTGAAGCCTTGGTAAATTCTTTCAAAAGTAAAAATAAACTTTTGTTATGTGGAAATGGAGGAAGTGCAGCAGATTGTCAACATATTGCAACTGAATTTGTTATAAGGTTAAGTCACAATTTACAAAGACCTGCTTTACCTGCAATTGCATTAACAACTGATACTTCAAATTTAACAGCTGGTGGAAATGATATTGGTTTCGAAAATGTTTTCGCTCGTTCAATAGAAGGTTTAGGAAATGAGGGGGATGTATTATTTGCAATTTCTACAAGTGGTAATTCAAAAAATATTATTAAGGCTGTTGAAAAAGCTAAAGAAAAAAATATTTATACAATTGGATTTTTAGGTGGATCTGGAGGAGAGCTTAAAAGTTTAGTCCATTTACCAATTATTATTCCTTCTTCAAATGTTCAACGAATTCAAGAAGGTCATATAACAGTTGCTCATATAATTTGTGAATTAGTTGAAGATGAACTATTTGGATAAAAAATACATATGTAAAAATATTTTTATTAATCAAGTGGAAAATAAATTTTCTTTCATTTTGATTTGCACGTCAAAAAATTCCGGAGTTTTATGAATATCAATTCTTTTATTGCAAATGAATTAAATCTTGCTGAAAAACAAGTTAATGCTGTAGTTAATTTATTAAATGAAGGTTCAACTATTCCATTTATTGCCCGTTATAGAAAAGAACATACTGGTGGATTAAATGAAGATATTCTTAGAAATATTGAAGATAGGTTACAATATTTAACAATTCTTGAGTCAAGAAAAGAAGTTGTTTTAAAGAGTATAGAAGAGCAGGGTAAACTAACTGATGAATTAAAAAATAAAATTTTATCGGCAGTAAAACTTCAAGAAGTTGAAGATTTATATCTTCCATACAAACCTAAAAGGAAAACAAGAGGAAGCGTTGCAAAAGCAAAGGGCTTAGAACCACTTGCAATTTTTATTGTTGAAAATCCAAACTTTGAAGGGAATTTTGATTTAATATTAGAAAAATATATAAATAAAGAATTAGGTGTTGAAACCAAAGAAGATGCTTTACAAGGGGCAAAAGATATTATCGCTGAAATGATTAGTGATAATGCTGATGTAAGAAAAATTGTAAGAAATTTCCTTTTTGAAGAAGCAACTTTAATATCAGTTAAAGCAGAAGAAAGAAAAGAATCAATTCAACAGAATAAAAAAGATGTTTATGATGTTTATCATAATTTTTCATGTCCTGTAAATAAATTAAAACAATACCAAACTTTAGCAATTAATCGTGGAGAGAAAGAAGGTTTTTTAAAAGTTAATTTATCATTCGAAAAAGAAATTTTGTTAAAGGATGTTTACAAAGAATATTTTCCGTTTCAAAAATCCTTTTTTGATGAAATATTAAATGAAGTAGTTGAAGATTCATTCACGAGATTAATTTTTCCTTCTATAGAAAGAGAAATCAGAAATCAATTAACTGAAGAAGCCGATTTACATGCAATTGAAATTTTTGCAGCAAATTTAAAACAACTCTTACTGCAACCACCAATCGCAAATAAAATTATTTTAGGTATCGATCCCGGATATGTCAGTGGTTCTAAAATTGCAGTAATCGATTCAACAGGAAAATACCTTGAAGGAACAACGATTTATCCACATCCACCACAAAGCAGATTTCAGGAAGCAAAAAAAATATTAGTTGAATTTATTAACAGATATAAAGTAAATGTTATTGCTATTGGAAATGGAACTGCAAGCAGAGAAACAGAATTACTTGTAGCAGAAACGATAAAAGAAAATAAATTAAAGTGTCATTATTTAATTGTAAATGAAGCTGGTGCTTCTGTTTATTCTGCAAGTGAAATTGCAAAAGAAGAATTTCCTGAACTTGAAGCAAGTCAACGTGGTAATATTTCAATTGCAAGAAGAGTCTTAGATCCACTTGCTGAACTTGTTAAAATTGATCCTAAATCAATTGGTGTAGGTTTATATCAGCACGATGTTGATCAAAAATTACTATCAAAAAAATTAGATGATGTGGTTTTAAGTTGTGTTAATTATGTTGGCGTTGATGTTAATACTGCGTCAGCATCATTGTTAAACTATATTTCAGGATTGAATAAAAGAATTGCAAAAAATATTGTAAAGCACAGAGAAAAAATTGGAAAGTTTAAAAATCGGTTTCAATTACTTGATGTAACAGGAATGGGAGAAAAAGCTTTTGAACAATGTGCCGGATTTTTAAGAATTCCAGATGGTGATAATCCTTTAGATAATACATCAATTCATCCTGAATCTTATCAGGCAACAGAAAAACTTTTAAAACTTTGTGAACTCTCAACTACTCATGTTAATGAAAAAGGAAATCTTGTTGAATTATTTATAAAGACAAAAGGAGTTCAAAAAGTAGCAAAAGAAATTGGTGTTGGTGAACCAACTTTATTAGATATAATTGAAAATTTAAAAAAACCGGGAAGAGATCCACGTGAAGAATTACCTAAGCCGATATTAAGAAGTGATGTATTAAAAATTGAAGATTTAAAGGAAGGAATGAAATTAAAAGGTACTGTTAGAAATGTAGTGGACTTTGGTGCATTTGTGGATATAGGAGTTAAACAAGATGGATTACTTCATATTTCACAAATTGCAAATAAATATGTAAAAAATCCTTTAGAACTTTTAAAAGTTGGAGATATAATAGAAGTAACAATTATTGCCATTGATATTCCAAAGCAGAGAATTTCATTAAGCATGATTAAATAATCATCAACATTTTTTATTTTTGCATAAAATAAACAAGAGGAAAATAATGACAGCAAATATTGATATGATAAAAAAGGTATATTCAACATTTAAGAAAAAAGTTGACTATGCTAGAAAAGTTGTTGGCAGACCACTTACTTACTCAGAAAAAATTCTTTATGCACATTTGTGGGAAAAACCAACAAAGGAATTAACAAGAGGAAAAGATTTTGCTGATTTTGCTCCGGATCGGGTTGCAATGCAAGATGCAACAGCTCAAATGGCAATGTTACAATTTATGCATGCCGGAAGAAAAGAATCTGCAGTACCAGCAACTATTCATGCTGATCATTTAATTGTTGCACAAAATGGAAGTGAAGAAGATTTAAAACGTGCAATCGAAGAAAACAAAGAAGTTTATGAATTCTTATCAACTATAAGTCAAAAATATGGCGTTGGTTTTTGGAAACCGGGCGCAGGAATAATTCATCAGGTTATTTTAGAAAATTATGCATTCCCAGGTGGAATGATGATTGGTTCTGATTCACATACACCAAACGCAGGTGGATTAGGAATGATTGCAATTGGTGTTGGAGGCGCTGATGTTGTTGATGTTATGGCTGGTATGCCTTGGGAATTAAAATGGCCTAAATTAATTGGTGTAAAATTGACCGGAAAACTTTCCGGTTGGACTTCTCCAAAAGATGTAATTTTAAAATTAACTGGTATTCTAACTGTTAAAGGGGGAACAGGTGCAATTGTTGAATATTTTGGTGAAGGTACAAAATCAATTTCTTGTACTGGCAAAGCAACTATTTGCAATATGGGTGCAGAAATTGGCGCAACTTGTTCAATTTTTCCTTATGATGAAAGAATGGCAGCTTATCTAGAAAAAACCGATAGAAAAGATGTAGCTCAACTTGCAAATAAAAACGCAAATGTTTTAAGAGCAGATGATGAAGTTTATTTAAATCCTGAAAAATATTATGATCAATTAATAGAAATTAATCTTGATGAACTTGAACCACATTTGAATGGACCCTTTACACCAGATCGTGCTTGGGCTGTTTCCAAAATGAAAGAAGCTGTAAAAGAAAATGATTTTCCTGATAAAGTTAGTGTAGCTTTAATCGGAAGTTGTACAAATAGTAGTTATGAAGATATTGATCGCTCTGCTAATATTGCACGTCAGGCATTAGCAAAAGGATTAAAAGCAAAATCAGAATTCAAAATAACTCCAGGTTCTGAACAGGTTCGTGCAACAATTGAAAGAGATGGACAATTAAAAGTATTAACAGATTTAGGTGGACAAGTCTTAGCAAATGCTTGTGGTCCTTGTATCGGAATGTGGAAAAGAATGGATATTAAAACAGGTGAAAGAAACACAATTGTAAATTCATTCAATAGAAATTTTGCAAAAAGAAACGATAACAATCCGGAAACTTTATCATTTGTTGCATCACCGGAAATTACAACAGCACTTGCAATTGCCGGAAGTTTATCTTTTAATCCTGAAACAGATTTTCTTGTTAATGAAAATGGTGAACAAGTAAAATTAGATCCTCCATATGGAGAAGAATTACCAAAGAAAAATTTTGAAAAAGATCGTAAAGGATTTCTAGCTCCCAAAAAGAGTGGATTCAAAACAAAAATTGCAATGCCAGAAAATAGCGATAGATTACAATTCCTTGAAACGTTTCCGGCATGGGATGGAAAAGATTTTATTGATATGCCATTATTATTAAAAGTGAAAGGGAAATGTACTACAGATCATATTTCCCCAGCCGGTTCATGGTTGAAATATCGCGGACATCTTGACAATATTTCTAAAAATATGTTCTTAGGTGCAATTAATGCTTTTACTGGAAAAGCAGGTGAAGCCAAAAACCAATTCACTGAATTTTATCAACAAGTGCATGAAGTTGCACGTGAATACAAAGCCCAAGGAATTGGATGGATTGTTGTTGGTGATGAGAATTATGGAGAAGGTTCTTCTCGTGAACATGCAGCAATGGAACCAAGATTTTTAGGTGGAAAAGCTATTATTGCTAAATCATTTGCAAGAATTCATGAAACAAATTTGAAAAAGCAAGGTATGTTACCATTAACTTTTTCTGATCCAAATGATTATGAAAAAATTCAAGAGGATGATACTTTTAGTTTGGTTGGATTAAATGAATTTGCACCTGAAAAACAATTAAAATTAATTATAAAACATAAGGATGGTTCAACAGAAGAAATAATGTTAAATCATTCTTTCAATGCAGGACAAATTGAATGGTTTAAAGCTGGTGGTGCATTAAATTTAATTGCAGCTAAACAAAAAGCTAAAGCATCTAAGAAAAAAACTGTTAATAAAAAGAAAGTAGTTAAAAAAGTTCAAAACAATAAAAAAGTTGCAGCAAAAAAAGTTGTTAAAAAATCAAAAGCTACATCTAAAAAATCTTCAAGTAAGAAAAAAGTAGTGAAAGCTGTAAAGAAAGTGACTACAAAATCGGTTAAAAAAACTTTCAAGAAAACAGTCAAAAAAGCAGGTAAAAAATAATTAAGTCAATTAGTAGAGGCCGTCTCAAAAGTAAATTTGAGACGGCATTTCATTTTTACAAAAATATGTACAAATATTTTTCATGCCGATATTGTTGCCCATTTTGATAAATTATGAGCCAGTGCAACCAACCCGATTTCAACGGTTACTTTT
>JAOADJ010000020.1 GCA_026417375.1 Melioribacteraceae bacterium
GATCATCTTGGATTAATTGATGCAATTGATTGGCAAATAAAAGAATTTCAAAAAAGAAATAATATCACTTGTAATATTAATATTTCAAAAAATCTAAATATTGATAAAGAAAAATCAATTGCAATATTCAGAATAATTCAGGAACTGTTGCTGAATGTGTCAAAACATTCAAAAGCAACAATTTTAAATTTTGAATTTGTAAAAAATGAAAACACTTTAAACATAGTAGTTGAAGATAATGGTGTTGGGTTTAAACAAGAAGAAATTCAAAAACCAAATTCAATGGGTTTAATAAATATTTTTGAATGTGTTAAAATTTTAGATGGAAAGATTAGCATAAATAGTAAACTAAATAATGGAACTAAAGTTGAAATAAATTTACCATTGAATAATAATCAAATATGAAAATATTAATAGCAGATGATCATACTCTTTTCAGAGATGGTTTGAAAAGAATTTTAACAGAAAAGTATAAAGATGTTCTAATTAAAGAAGCATCAAATGAAAAAGAACTTTTTGAACTTTTGAAAGAAGACAAATGGCAATTGGTTATTCTTGATTTAAATATGCCCGGACGTGGTGGTTTAGAAATTTTAAAGGATATAAAAATATTTTACAAAGAATTACCTGTTTTAATTCTCAGCATGTATTCCGAAGAACAATTTGCTTTGAGAGTAATAAAAGCCGGTGCAAGTGGTTACTTAACCAAAGGTGTTTCTCCTTCAGAATTAATTGAAGCTATTAATTTTATTTTAGATGGAAATATTTACTTTTCAAAAGAAGTTTCAAAATTAATTGCAAAAGATTTTCAAGGGAATAAAAATAATACTCTCGATAAATTATCTGACAGAGAGTTTGAAGTTTTTATAAAAATTGCATCCGGTGAATCATTGACTTCGATTGCAAATGAACTTTCATTAAGTGTTAAAACAATAAGCACCTATCGTTCTCACATATTGGAAAAGTTAAATATAAAATCCAATGCCGATATAACCAGAATAGCTATTGAAAACAATTTAATTTCTTAATTATCAGAAAATTCCTATCCCCGGTTTCTACAATTCTTAAATCAAATTAAGAACTGAGATTATTTTTTTTATCATTCACAATTTCAATCTTAACACAAAACTTTTGGAGAACAATGTGTTAATTGTTGATGATTCTGATTTATTAAGAAATGAAATAAAAGAAAAAATTATTTCAAGAACTTCATACAACAATATTTTCGAGGCAGATAGTGTTGATTCTGCAAAAAAAATCATACTTCAAAATCAGTTGGATATTTTCATAATTGATTTATCATTACCCGACGGAAGTGGTTTCGAAATTTTAGAACTTCTGAAAAATCTGAATTATAAAGCATTAAAAATAATTTTAACAAATTATCCTTATGAACAATTTAGAACAAAAGCAGTTGAACTTGGAGCCGATTATTTTTTTGATAAATCAACTGAATTTTCTTTACTGCTCGAAGTTGTTAGCAGTCATATCCAAAATAAAAGTTTATCGCACAAAAATGATGTGGAGAAAAAAATGTTTGAAGTTTTAGTTGTTGATGATTCAACAATTCTAAGAAAAATGGTTATCTCTTCTTTAAAAGATATTGCAAATCTCTCTTTTCAGGAAGCTTCATCAGGGTTAGAAGCAATTGAACAATTAGCACTAAAGAGTTTTAATATTGTCATTCTCGATTTAAACATGCCCGATATTCATGGTATGGAAGTTCTTAAATTCATTAGAAGCCATGAAATGTATAAAAATCTTCCGGTAATTATTTTAACTACCCGCTCTGATGATGATAGCAAAAACGCCGCTTATCAGTCTGGGGCAACTCTTTATATGAATAAACCTTTTCTCCCTAACGAATTAAAAAATAATGTTGAAAAAATATTAGGATTATAACAATGACAGATAAAATTAATTTCCCCGAATTTGCAGATGAAGCTTTCGAAGAAATTAAAGAAAATATTATAAAGATTCGGAAAATCTTAATTGAAATTGAAGATAAATTAGAAAATCATTCTTTCAATAAAAATTCAATTAATGATTTGTTAATATCATTTCATACCATAAAAGGAATTAGTGGTATGATAGGAATAATTGAATTACAATCTGTAGCTCACTCAATTGAAAATTATTTTAAGTTTATTAACTCATCTGAATGCAATATTACAAAAGAAGCATTCGAAAAAATTATTGAAGGGGTTCAAAAACTTGAAAACATGATTGAAATTTTGCAGAACGATAAAGATTATTTTTACTCTCTTGTTCATTCATTAGACCTTAATCAGTTTACAAAAAGTATTGCTTCAATTATTGAAAAATCAAAGAATGAAAATGAATTACTAAATAAAAAAGAAGAAGTTGTCTCAGAAAATGAAGAAGCATTAAAAAATAAATTTGTTATTCATTTCACACCATCACAAGAATTGTTTAGTAAAGGAATAAATGTAAACTCATTAAAAAATGAAATAAGTAAAATTGGAGAAATTCTTTCTTCATTACCTCAAAAAACAACAGAAGGAAAAGTTGCTTTTAAGTTTATTGTTTTAACAAATAAATCTCTGGAAGAATTAAAAAATCTAATTGATTACGTATCTATCGAAGAAGAAAAAAAAGAAGTTCCCGTTCAAAAACAAACAGAACCTCAAAAACAAGAATATTCAAATAAAGTTTCTACTTCATCAACTATTGTAAGAGTTGAATTAAATAAACTCGATGATTTAATGAGAATGATTGGCGATTTAGTAATCAATAGATCAAAATTGGATCAAACAATTAAAACATTCCAAAATGAAATTCCAACTTATGCATTAAGAGCATTTCAGGAAACAAATCAATCAATGGAAAGACAATTGAGATACTTAAGAGAAGGAATAATGCGTGTTCGACTAGTTCCTATTGGTGAAGTTTTCGATAAAATGTTGTTTGTTGTAAAAGATTTAATAAGAAAAAGTAATAAACAAATTAACATGGTTATTCTTGGGAAAGATACAGAAATAGATAAATATGTAATTGATAAAATTTTTGATCCACTAATGCATATAGTAAGAAATTCTGTAAGCCACGGAATTGAATATCCTGATGAAAGAATATCAAAAGGGAAAACTAAAGAAGGACTGATTGAATTAAATGCATTTACTTCCGGTGATACTGTAATTATTGAAATTAAAGATGATGGTAAAGGAATAAATCGTGATTTAGTATTTAGAAAAGCAATTGAAGCTGGAATAATTTCACCAAATGAAAATCAGGATGATAATACTTTACTTAATATTCTTTGCCATCCCGGTTTTTCTACAAAAGATAGCGCAGATTTAGCAAGTGGACGCGGAGTTGGAATGTCTTCTGTAAAAAATGTTATTACTGAACTTGGTGGAACAATTGATCTTGAAACAGAACCTGATAAAGGAACTAAGTGGATTATTCATATTCCTTTAACTCTTGCTATTATTGACGCTTTAATAATACAAGTTGAAAATCACTTATTCGCTATTCCTCAACCATCAGTTTATGAAGTTATTGAAGTAGATAAAAATGAAGTTAATTATTTGCAAAACAATGAAATTATAAATTACAGAGGTATGATTATTCCTCTCGTCTATTTATCAAAACTTTTTAAAATAAATGGAAATAAAAACTCTAAACTTTATGCTTTGTTAATAGGTCAGGATAAAAACAAAATTGGTTTGGTTGTAGATAAAATTAAAACTTCCCGAGAAATTGTCGTTCATACAATTACAGATCCATTAATTCAATCAACCGGAATTAGCGGAGCAACTGAACTTGGTGATGGCAAAGCAGTTCTTATTATTGATACTCAATCAATTTTCAGAGACATAAAACTTAAAATTCATTTGAATTAATTTTGGAGAAGTTATGAACATAAATGAAACAAAAGAATCCTCTTACATTTTATTTAGCTTGGTTGATACTACCTATGCAATTGAAAGCACTTTTGTAAAACAAATTGAAATGGTAGAAAACATAACCCCCGTTCCGAATAGCCCTTCTTTTGTAGAAGGAGTTATTTTCTCGCGAGGACAAGTTATTCCATCAATTAATTTAAGAGAACGATTTGGTTTTCCTAAAAAAGAATTTGACCTTAAAACACGTTTAATTGTTGTTTCAATTGATAAAAGACTAATTGGTTTAATAGTAGATAAAGCAAATGAATTTGTTTCTATTAAACAAAATGAAATTCAGGAGGTACCGGAAACTATAACTTCTCTAAGTGGAAAATATTTATCCGGATTTACAATTTTAGGTAAAAGACCAATCTTAATTTTTAATGTTGAAGAAGCAATGAATCTTTCTGACATAAGCCAAAATATTTTAGAAAAACAAAATTTAACAGGAGAATAAATCATGGCAAGGATTAAAAACACAAATAATATTGATAATAATGAATTGATTAAACAAAAAAATATTTCGCTTGATGAAAATATTGATGAACTTGTTGAAGTTGCTGATGAACTTAATAGTGGTGTTGAAACACAAATTGAATCACTCGATGATTTAATGAGTAGAAATGAAGAACTTTCAGCATCATTAAAGGAAACAGCTACACAAAGCGAATCAATTTATAGTTCTTCAGAAGAAATTGTATCTGGTGTTAATGAATTAGCAGCTTCAATTGAACAAGTTAGTAAAAACACAAAGGTTCTAAGTAATTCGTTAGACCAAGTTGCAACAGCTATTGAACAAAGTAATGCTTCAATTCAAAGTGTTACTTCGAACGCACAGGAAATGGCATCATCAGCTCAACAAGTTACAACATCTATGAATGAGTTAGCTTCTTCAATAAAAAGTGTAAGTGAAGATACTGATGCATTATCAGTTTCAATAAATGAAACATCTGCAACAATTGAGGAATTCTCAAAATCTATCCAATCTGTTACTGATAATGCAGATAATCTTTCATCAGCAGCAGAGCAAACTTCATCATCTATAAATGAAATGGCTTCTTCAATTGAAGAAGTTAGTGCTACAACAGAAAATTTGAATTCAATTGTTGAGCAGGTTTCAGTTTCTATTGAAGAACTTACAAAATCAATTCAAAGTGTTGCAAATAATTCAGAAATAATTAATCAAGCAGCAAGTGAAGCAGCAAGTTCTTCAACAGAGATGGAAAGTTCTATTAAATCTGTTGTTAAACTAACAAAGCAAGCTGAAGAAGTTGGGCATAAAATGACAAAAGATACTGAAGAAGGAATATCAACGGCCCAAAAATCAATACAGGGATTAAGTAAAATTAATGATGCAATTAAAAATTCTTCTCGAGTAATAAATGAAATGGGAAAGCGTTCAAAAGAAATCAGCAAAATTGTTGAAACAATAAATCTTATTTCAGAAAGAACAAATTTACTTTCATTAAATGCATCAATTGAAGCTGCAAGAGCTGGTGATGCCGGAAAAGGTTTTGCAGTAATAGCTGAAGAAATCAGAAATTTAGCTGACCGTGCTGCAAAAGCAACTTCTGATATATCAACAATAATAAATTCACTTCAGGAAGTTGCTCAGGAAGCTGTTGTTTCTTCAAATGAAGGTATCAGAATTTCTGAAGATGTTAACAGACTATCAGAAGATAGTTTAAATGGTTTGAATAAAATTTTAGTAGGTGTTCGAGATACAGGTATTGTAATTTCACAAGTTGCAAGAGCAACCGAAGAACAAGCAGCAGCAAGCAGTGGTGTCGTTAATTCTATTAATTCAATTGCAACTCAAATTAAACAAATTGCTCATGCAACTAATGAACAAGCTAAAACATCTACTTCAATTTCACAGAACTCAAATCAAATGAAAAAAATTGCTCAGCAAGTAAGTATTGCAATGGGAGAACAAGGTAAAGCTGCAAGAGATATAATAAAAGCTGCACAAAACACAACTATGCTTGCTATTCAAACTAAAAAGGCGATGACAGAACAAGCAAATGCATTAAAACAAATTGTAATGGCTACCGATTCCATGAGAAAAAATGCGGCTTCTACTTCAAAAGCTATTGCTGAACAAACTCTTGCCGGCGAACAAATTTCTCAAGAATCCAACAGATTAGTTAAAATTATTAATGGAGTTGTCAAATCCATGTCTGAACAATCCGAAGCTACAAAGCAAATTTCAAACTCTTCAGAATCAATTAGAAGACAAAGTGAACAAATTTCAGTTGCCGTAGAACAACAAGCAAAAACTGCAAAAGAAATTACAAGTGCAATCAATAACATTTCTAAACATATTTATTCTATCTCAAGATCGAATAATGAAAATTCAAAAAATGTTGGAAATATTTTATCTTTATTAAAGAAAGTAAGAAATATTACAGATACAAATGCTAAAAATGTTAAAATAACAAGAAAAATTATTAACAACTTAAAAAGTTAATTTATGTTAACAAAAAAAGAATTTGGTGTTATAACAACTGATAATAATTTAAATGTTATTTCCTGGAATAATTGGATTGAAAAAGCGTGCAATAAAATTCTTACTAAAGGGGAAAAGTTAACAACGCTTTTCCCCGAAATTGTTGAAAGAGGTTTAGATAAGAAAATTTCAGAAACATTAAATTCAAACACAATTACAATTTTATCGGCAACATTTCATAAATATTTAATAAAGTGCAAACCTCTTTATTCATCAAAAATATTTAACGAAATGCAGCAATCAGTTACTATTTCTCCTTTACACGATGGAACTAAAAAAATAGGATTAATTATTGTTATTAAAGATGTTACAGAAGAAACAGAGAATGCTAAAACAGAAAAAATAATTTTAGAAGATAAAACTTCTGAACTATTTGTGAATTTAAGTAATGAGAATTGGAAAAAAAGAAAAGAAGCAAGTGAAGAAATTTCTCACAATCATGAATCTTTAATCAATGAAATTGTTAGTAGAATTAAAAACGAACACAAAAATTTAAATGTTTTAAATAGCGCATTACAGGTTTTAATAAATACTCCATCAGAAGTAGTTGAAATATTAATAGAATTACTTTCCAGTGAAGATCCTGATCTTAGAATTTATGCAGCACAAACTATGGGTGATAAAAATGATAAAGCTTTTATCGAACCATTAATAAAAGCTTTAGATGATCCCAATCAAAATGTTAAATATCACGCGATAGAATCATTAGGAAAATTAAAAGCTATTCAGGCAACAAATAAAATATTAGAATTTGCTCTTCAGAAAGATTTCTTCATTTCATTCCCGGCAATTGATGCATTAAAAAACATTGGAGATTCCAATTTAGCAGTTAAACTTTTACCTCTTTTAAAGGATGAGATTTTCAACACTATTGTAATTGAAACAATTGGAAAAATCGGTGATGAAAAAATTATTGCTGATTTGTGTAACATAATAAATGAAAATCTTAAATTAACTTTTACTGTTTGCAATTCATTAATCGAAATTTATAACAGATTCCAATCAACTTATGAAGAAGGTGAATTAATAATACAAAAAATTAAAAATTATATAAATGATAATGGCATTAAAAATATAGTTAATTCAATTTCAATAATTGGTAACGACCCCAAAAAAATTATTGTGCTTTCAAAAGTTTTAGGTTGGTTAGAAGGCAATGAAGTTGAAAAAACTCTTGCAACTTTAATTCATAATGATAATGTAAGAGATTTAGTTTTAGAATCTTTAGTAAAACTTGGGAATAAAATTGCTCCTCTACTTCATTCACAAATTAATATTGCAGACTCAAACACAAAATGTGCAATCATAACCGTTCTTGGCAGAATTGGTAATAAAGAAAGTGTTCCCTTTTTAATTGAATCGTTAGACGAATATGATGAAAAAATTTGTGTAACAACATTAGGTGCATTAGCAAAAATTGGAGACAGAAACGCATTCATTCCAATTTTAAATTTACTTGGAAGTTATAATCAGTTGATTCGAAGAGCAGCAATTAGTGCATTGAATTCAATTGGTCATCCGGAAATGGAAAATTATATCTTTAAACTTATTAACGATAAAAATCCTCTTGTAAGAGAATCTGCTATTAAAATTGCTGGCTATTTTGGCTATCCAAAAACCAAAGAACTTGTCTTTAAATCCTGTTCAGATGAAGATGAAAATGTTCGTGTGGCAGCATTAGAAAACTTACCATTTTTTGACGATGAAAGAGTTATAAATATTTTAAACAATTCATTAAAAGTTGAAACTCAAAAATGTAAAATTGCTGCAATCAAAGCTTTAGCACATACCGAAGATAAACATGCTATTGAATTATTACTTAAATCATTAAAAGATAATGACCCGTGGATAAAAATAAATGCTATTCGTTCTTTAGTGTTTCATAATTATTACGAAGCAGAAGAAATTTTTATAAAGTTAGCATTAAATGAAAATTCAATACCAGTAAAAATAACTGCACTTGAAGCTTTAGGTGATATTGGAAAAGATTCTTCAGTAATTGTATTAACAAAATTTATAAGTGATGAAAACAAAGATATTTCCTCTGCTGCTATTAAATCACTGGGTAAAATAAAATCTAACGAAGCAATTAATCCTTTATTAAATTTATTAAAATCTCATGATGAAACTAATAAACTTCTTGCAATTGAAGTTTTATCAAATAAAAATAATGATGAAATTATAGAAGCATTAAGTTGGGTTGCTTCAACTGATAACAATTTTAATGTAAAAATAAAAGCAATTGAATCACTTTCTAATATCGGAAGTAAAAAATCTATTGATACTTTAATTAAATTAACAGCCGATAAAGAAATCAGAGAGTTTGCAATTAAAGGACTTTCAAAACAAAAAATTCAAAACATATTTTTTATTGCTCAAGGTTTAGAAAACAAAAACAACACAATAAAAACAGCTATTATAGAAGCACTTTGCAGAATGAAAAATAATGCCGCATCTGAAATTATTTATACTTGTCTCGATGATGAAGATCCCGACATAAAAATAATAGCAATTCAGGCGTTAGATAAAATCGGGAACAGAACTCAGGAAAAAAAGATTGCCCAACTTGCATTAAATGACCCTGATGAAAGAGTTCGCTTTGTTGCAAATGAGTTTCTAAAAATTAATAATTAAATCAAAAAATCATATGGCTTTTTTTTCTGAATCAATTGGAATTTCAGATTCAACATTTCAAATCATTAGAGACTTAATTCATTTTAAAACAGGTATTTATTTTGAAAATGATAAAAAGGATTTGCTTGCCGATAAATTATCAAACAGAGTTTTAGAAAATGGTTTTACAAATTTTACAGACTATTATTTCAAGTTAAAATATGAAGATTCAGATACTGAGTGGAAAGAATTAATAAATTGTATAACTGTAAATGAAACCTATTTCTGGCGTGAATTCGACCAAATAAATGTAATTGTAAATCATTTAATACCGGATTTATTTGAAAATCAAAAAAGAAGTAAAATAAGAATTTGGTCTGCAGCTTGTAGCACTGGTGAAGAACCATTGACTTTAGCAATGGCAATTAATGAAGCCGGATATTTTGATAAATATTCAATTCAAATTCTTGCAAGTGATGCCAGCACAAATGTAATTAACAGAGCGAAAAGTGGTTTGTATAAAGATCGATCTTTCAGAAATATTCCGGAAGACATAAAAAATAAATACTTCACAAAGATTGATTTTCAATGGAAAATAGACACAGAAATACATAATAAAGTTGATTGGTTTATTAAAAATCTCAAAAATCAAAATGAGTTTTCATTTTTATATTCAAGCGATATTATTTTATGCAGAAATGTTTTTATTTATTTCAGCGATGAAGCAATTAAAGAAATTGTTAATACATTTTACGATAAAATGCCACAGTTGGCGTACCTTTTTGTCGGTATTTCAGAATCGCTTTTAAAGCTTAAAACCAGATTTGAATTAATAGAAAAAAACAATACTTTTCTTTATATTAAAAACGAGCAATAAAATTTTAGGTAGATATATGTCAGAACAAAATAATATTAATTTGCTCAACAAAATTATAAGAGTTTTAGTTGTTGATGACTCTGCTTTCATCCGCAAAGTAATGAAAGAAATGCTTTCTAAAAGTCCATTCATCGAAGTTGTTGGAACTGCAGTAAACGGAAAAGATGCTTTAGAAAAAGTTGAAGAATTAAATCCAGATGTAATTACATTAGATTTAATTATGCCGGACATGGATGGAATTTCTTTTTTAATTGAACAAATGAAGCGAAAACCAATTCCAACAGTTATATGCAGTATTGCAAGTGAAACCGGTGAACTAGCACTAAAAGCTCTTGAACTTGGAGCAGTAGATTTTATTCAAAAACCAACAGCACTTGCAACAGAAAAAGTCTATGAAATTTCTGATGAATTAATTGAAAAAGTAAAAGCTGCTTCTTTAGTTAATTTAGCTGAAGTTAAAAAAATAATTTTAGAACCAAGCAAAGAAAAATTTGAATTTGACAAACCGATAATTAAAACTAATTTCGATATAATTTGTATTGGAGTATCAACCGGTGGACCACAAGCTTTAAAATCACTTATACCACTTTTACCAAAGGATTTTCCAATTCCAATTGCAATTGTTTTGCATATGCCTATTGGTTACACTGAATTATATGCACAAAAACTTAATGAGATTTCAAATGTGTTAGTTGTTGAAGCAAAAGATGGTGAAGAATTAATACCGGGAAAAGTAATTTTAGCTCAGGCAGGTAAACATCTTACTTTAAAAAGATTGATTGATGGAAAAATTGTAGCTCAATTGGAACTAAAACCTTTCGATTCATTGCATCGTCCTTCGGTTGATGTTTTATTTAAATCAGCTGCTAATTTATTTGGCAAGCGAACATTAGGAATTGTTTTAACAGGAATGGGACAGGATGGAAAAGATGGTGCTGCTGCAATAAAATTTAATGAAGGCACAATTATTACAGAAGATGAAAGCACCTGCATTGTTTATGGAATGCCAAGAGCAGTTGTTGAAGCAGGATTAAGTGATAAATCAGTTCCTCTCTATGAAATATTGAACACTATAAAGGAATTAATATAATGGCAAAAATTTTAATAATTGACGATTCAGCTCTTTCACGTCGGTTACTTAAAAAAATTCTCGATGAATTAAATCATCAGGTTATTGAAGCAACAGATGGTCTTTCCGGTATTGAGTTATATAGCATTGAAAATCCGGATTGTGTTTTTCTCGATTTAACAATGCCGGGAATGTATGGCATTGATGTACTTAAAAACATCTTAGATATAAACAATCAGGCTAAAATTATTATAGCCAGTGCTGATATTCAAAAAACCACAAAAGAATTATCTGAAATTTCGGGAGCGAAAGCTTTTATTAACAAACCTTTTGATGCCTTGGAAATTAAAGAAACGCTTGATAAAATTTTATAGGAGGTATCGTGATTTTAACAAACGAGCAAAAAGATTCAATAACAGAGCTGATTAATATAAGCTTTTCAAGAGCTGCAGCTTCTTTATCTGAATTGACCGG
Source organism: Melioribacteraceae bacterium (assembly GCA_026417375.1). GTDB lineage: Bacteria > Bacteroidota > Ignavibacteria > Ignavibacteriales > Melioribacteraceae > Stygiobacter. Next base: position 11,451 of record JAOADJ010000020.1, read on the forward strand.
GCATCGTGTTTTACTTTCTGTTCCGGAAATTGAAGTTCATTCAATTGATAATATTGAATCTGTTTTGAATAAATATATTCAAGGTGAAATTTCTACAGTTCATCAAATTTTTAATGGAACTATATCCGGCGATGCTCTGTTATTGATGGATAAACAAAGTGCAAAATTTTTAGCAGATCTTCTTGTTGATGATATTTCTATTAGCAAAGATTTTAATTCATCAATAAAAGAAGTAATAATTGAAGTTGGCAATATTTTATTAAATGCTTGTCTTGGTGTTTTTGGAAACTTACTTAAAGTTCAATTCACATTTTCAGTTCCGAACTTACATCTTCAAACTTTAGAAGAGATGCTTAAAAGCATAATTTTAGAAAAAGAAGAACTTCGTTATGCTATGATTGTATTTATGGAATTTAAACTAAGAGATTCCAATATAAAAGGATATTTAGTAATTGTACTCGGAGTTACTTCTTTAGATAAATTTTTAAAGCAGGTAGAAAATATTGGATGAAATTAATTTTTCTTTAACGGATATATTAGTTAAAGAGCAAGTTTTTAATTGGGTTAAAGAACAAGCTACAGTCGGATTACTTATAACAGATGATTCTTTAATAGTTACATTTGTTAATAACTGGTTGTTCAAAAATTGCCCAAACAAAAAAGAATGTATTGGTCAACATTTATTTGAAATATTCCCGGAAATAAAAGAAAAAAATATTGATAATAATTATCGGCTAGCTCTGACAGGTGTTCCTTCAATTCTTTCTAATAAACTACATAAATATCTTATCAAAATTCCATATCAGGATTATGAAAATCGTGTTCAGTTTATGCAGCAATCGGTTAAAATTTCTCCATTAATTCAAGAGAATAAAATTGTTGGGACTGTTACTTTAATTGAAGATGTAACCGATAGAGTTTTGAGAGAAAGTGAGTTAAATAAATTAATAACTCAATTATATCAAACAAAAAATTTAATTGAAGAAAGTGAAGAAAAATTCAGAACATTAGCTGAAAATATTCCTGATACTATTGTCAGAATAGCCAAAAACTTTAAATACACTTACGTAAACAAAGAATCATTAGCTTATGGCAAATTAAAAAGAGAAAACTTTATTGGTAAAACAATTGAAGAATTAAATTTTTTACCGCAAGATGTAATAGATAAATGTAATAAAAGTATTAATGAAGCATTTGAATTTTCAAAGAGCAGCACTTTTCAGTATTCTCTTTTTCTTGAAGGGAAAAAAAGATATTATGAAATAAGATATATTCCGGAAAAATCATCAAGAAATAATGAAGTAATTTCAGTGCTTGCTATAAACAGAGAAATTACGGAGTTTGTTGAAATAAACAATAAATTAAAAAATTACGCTGCTGAACTTGAAAAACTAAATAATACTAAAAATAAATTCTTTTCAATTTTAGCTCACGATTTAAGATCACCATTTTTCCCATTGCTCAATATTTCAGATTTTTTAGTTGAAGATTTTGATTCTCTATCTAATGATGAAATTAAAAAAGAAGTTAAAGATTTAAACATATTAATTCATAATCTTTATACACTTGTTGAAAATTTACTTTCCTGGGCTCAATTCGAAAAAGGAGCAATAAGTTTTTTCCCTTCTTCAATAAATTTAACCAACGAAATAGAATCAATAATAAATTTATATTACAAAACTGCTGAAGCTAAAAACGTTAAGATAATTAATAAAATTTCAGAAGATATTACTTTTGAAGCGGATTTAAATCTTTTTAAAACTTTATTAAGAAACTTAATTTCAAATGCCATTAAATTTACTCCGGGTAAAAAATCAATTTATATTAATGCATTAAAGTTTGAAAACTATTTTGAATTAATTGTTAAAGATGAAGGAATTGGAATGGATGATAAAGTAAAGAATAGTTTATTTAATTTATCTGAAGTTCAATCAACTCGTGGCACAGAAGGTGAAAAAGGAACCGGACTTGGTTTAATTTTATGTAAAGAAATTGTTGAAAAACATAAAGGTGAACTGAAAGTTGAAAGTGAAATTGGAAATGGCACAACTATAATCTGCAAATTTCCTTATAATCAATAAAAGGTTTATTTATTTTCTCTTATTCTTTCTTCAATTAATTCTATCAAATCATTTTTTCTAAAAGGTTTTATCATTACTTTATTGAAACCTGCACTATAAAATCTCTGAGCATCTGTTTTGCTTGCATAAGCGGTTAAAGCAACAAAGTAAGTATTATTCAAATGAGGATAGGTTCTTAAATAATCTAATAGTTCAAAACCAGTGTAGTTTGATGAAAGATTAATATCAAGAAAAATCAGATCATACTTTTTATTTATGGCAATAACTTTAGCTTCATTAACGTTTGAAATTAAATCATAATTATAGTCATTCTTTAAAATTCTTTTGTATATGTTGAGTGATTCAATGTCATCATCAACAAATAAAATATTAAATTCATCTCGTTTAGTATTTGTTTTTTCAGAAGGTATTAGTATATCTACAGAAGTTCCAATATTTGGTATGCTTTCAATTAATATTTTACAATTAAGTAATTCAATATATTTTTTAACCAATGCAAGTCCCAATCCAGTTCCTTCATACCTTCTGTTATAACCTTCGCTTGATTGTCTGAAAGGTTCAAAAATAACTTTTTGTTTTTCAATTGGAATTCCAACTCCACTATCCTGTACAATTATTCTGTTCCATTCTTCAGAAAAATTTTCTACCTTAATTAAAACAAAACCTTTTTCGGTAAAATTAATTGCATTTTCTACAAGTTGATCTAAAATTTTAATTATGTAATTTTTTTCGGTTAAGGAAATTATGTTTTCATTTTTATACTGGAATTGAAATTCTAATTTTTTTTCTTTTGCTTTTTCTTCATACCTTTTTAATTCTCTATTAATGATTTCAACCAAATTCACTTTTTCTAAACTTACTTTTCCCTCTAAAGCTTCTAAATCTGTTAATTCTAAAATTTTGGATATTGTACTTTTTAATCTTTTTCCTCCTAATAGAATTGATTCTGCCAATTTTTTAAGATCATCATTATTCATTTCTTCAAGAAGAATTTCGGCTGCAGTAATTATTGGAACTAAAGGAGTTCTTAATTCGTGGCTTACATTATTTAAAAAATATGTTTTCAGTTTATTTGCTTCTTCAGCTTTTTCTTTAGCAGATTTTAAGGAAAATTCAATTTGCTTTTCTTTTGTTATATCACGGTTAACTGCAACGTAACCATTTATTAATCCATCAATATCATAAAATAAGTTTACTATTGAATCAATATAAATTGGTTTTCCCTCTTTATTTTTCTGAAGTAGTTTTAACCTTACAACTTTTTGTTCTTTTAAAATTGTAAAAAAATCATTTTTATCTATATCAAGAAATTCTGTTGCTAAAATTTCTATATCTTTTTTCCCAATTACTTCTTGTGAATTAAATCCATAAATATTTTCAGCGGCTTTATTCCAAAATGTTATATTAAAATTTGCATCAGTAACTATTATTGCATCCTGCACTTCATCAAAAATTTTAAGCTGGTTAATTAATTTTTCTTCTGTTCTTTTTCTTTCAGTTATATCATTTATTAAAACAAGTTTAGCATTTCGTCCATTGAAATCAATTTTATGTGAAATAATTTCAACTAAAAAAATTTTACCATCTTTGGATTTATGTCTCCATTCTCCCGAGTATGAAATTGTTTGGCTATCTTTCTTTATATCCTCTAATAATAAATCAATATCTTCTTTTGGTCTAATATCTTTCAAACTGAGATTTAAAAATTCTTCTTTTGTATAACCATATTTATTAATTGCAGCATTATTAACTGCTAAAAATTTCAAAGTTTCTAAATCATAAACCCACATCGGATGAGGATTATTTTCAAACAATAGTCTGTAGGTTTCTTCACTTCTTTTTAATTTTTCTTCAGTTTCTTCTTTTTTAATTAATAATTCTTTTTCGCTGAGAGCATGTTTAATTGCAGGAACTAATCTTTTTAGATGTTCTTTAATTACGTAATCGCAGGCACCAGCTTTAATACATTCAACTGCTGTATCTTCATTAATTGAACCAGTAACAACAATAATTGGAATTATTTTTTCAAACTCTTTTGCTTGCTTGATAGCGCTAAGACCATTATATGAAGGTAGATTATAATCTGTGATTATTAAATCCGGTTTGTAATTTTTAAGTGCATTAATGTAATCTTTTTCATTTAAAGTCCAATGGATTTCAAAATCCAGATTACCTCTTTTAATTTCAGTAAGAATCAGATTGTAATCTACTTCTTTATCTTCCAGTATTAATATTTTTATTTTTTTATTCATTGAAAAGGAACCAGTATTTAGCTATTGAAATTATTGTTTCTTGAAATTTATCATAATCAATTGGTTTGACAATGTAACTATTAGCGCAATACTCATAACATTTATCAATATCTTTTGCTTCGTGTGAAGATGAAAAAATTACGATTGGTAATTTTTTATACATAGGTTCATTTCTTATAAATTTTAGAACTTCAATCCCTGAAATTTTGGGAAGATTTAAGTCCAGAATTACAAATTTTGGAAAAACAAATTCATTCGAATTTTTAGAAAAATAATTAACGGCAGTTTCTCCATCTCGAAGAATTTCAAGATTTATTGGTAATTGAGATTTTTTAACTGCTCTTTGAATAAGATTAATATCATCAATATTATCTTCAACCAATAAAACATTCTTTGGTTGAATCATAGTTATAACCTCACACTTTATTTTTTAGGTAATGAAAAATAAAAAGTTGCACCTTCATTTTCTTTTCCTTCAGCCCAGATTTTTCCACCATGCTTATTAATAATTCTTTGAACAATAGATAAACCAATACCAGTGCCTTCAAATTTATCTGAACTATGTAAACGTTGAAATGCAACAAACATTTTGTCTGCATAATCCATATTAAAACCAACACCATTATCTTTAATAGAATAAATTACTTCATTTTCATTTTCAGTTGCAGAAATTTCAATTGTTGGGTTTTCCTGAGTATTTGAGAATTTAATTGCATTGTTAATTAAGTTATTTATTGCAATTTCTATTAATGATTTATCCCCTGCAACTGGTGGTAAATCTCCGATTATAATATTGTATTTTGAAATATCTGCTTCATTTAAACACTTATTAAATAGTTCTTTCATATTTATCTGAGATTTTATTATCTCATGTTGTGTTACACGAGATAATCTAAGCAGATCATCAATCAGTCTGCCCATATATTTAGCATTTTTAACAATACTTTCAAATAATTCTTTAACAGGTGGAATTAAATTTTCCTGATAATCTTCCTGTATAATATTTGAATAACCAATAATTGCTCTTAACGGAGCTCTCAAATCATGTGAGACAGAATAACTAAAGCTTTCCAATTCTTTATTTGCTAGTTCCAAATCTCTCGTTCTTTCTTCAACTCTTTTTTCCAGTTCTTGATTTAGCTTTATTATTTCTTCTTCAGCTTTTTTAAGATCGGTTATTTCTCTTTTTGTGCTCCAAATTCTTATAAGTTTATTTTCTTCAACTACTCCAAATAAATTAGTTAAAAATATTTTATAAGTTCCATCAGAAGATAGTTCTTTAGTAATTGCATTCTGAATTTTGAAATTATTTTGAACGAAATTTTTTAAGATATTAAAATTATCGGAAGAAACCTTTGGAAGTATCATACCAATTTTAATTTCATTTAAGTTTTCAATTGGTATTAAGTTATGTGTTTGAAGAAATGCTTTATTATATTCTTTTAAAACTGAGTAGGAATAAATTTTCTCGATTATCTGATCCAAAGGTAATGTAATTTCAACTGGTTCTAATAATTCAAAACGGCTTATAGATTCAAAGCTGTTTTCAAAATAAGCACGATAACGTTCATCTCTTATTTGAAGATCTTGTAATAGTTTTTCTTTGTCTTCAATTGTTGATATTAATTCAATAGTTCTTTCCTGAAAACGTTTTTCGTTACTTTCAGCATGGTTGTGTGCTTCGCTTGATTGAATAACGCTTTCTTCAAATTTATATTTATGATAAGCATTAACAACTGCTAAAGGTAATTTTTCCAAATAGTTTTGCGATTTAAGGATAAAATC
>JAOADJ010000056.1 GCA_026417375.1 Melioribacteraceae bacterium
AAAGATTAATCATGTAAAATTAGATTTCGTATGTCAATTAAATAAAAGGAGACAAAAATGAAAAAGTTAGTTGCTTTATTTGTAGTAATGGTTTTTTCAGTAAATTTATTTGCTCAGGCACAACCTCAAAAAAAAGCTGAAGAGCCAAAATAAATATAATTTGATATTCTAATTTATTAGAGAGAGTTTTAACTCTCTCTTTTTTATTTTTGAAATATGAGAATATTAATTGTTGAAGACGAAAAGAAAGTTGCTTCTTTCATTAAAAAGGGTTTGGAGGAAGAATATTATTTAGTTGATCTTGCTAATAATGGAAAGATAGCCTTAGAATTAGTTTTTGAAAATGAATATGACTTAATAATTACAGATCTAATGATGCCAATTGTTGATGGAATCCAATTTATTAAAGAATTAAGAGCTAATAAAATTTTAACTCCAGTTTTAATACTAACGGTTAAAGATAGTACAAATGATAAGGTTAGAGGACTAGATTATGGTGCTGATGATTACTTAACAAAACCATTTTCTTTTGAAGAACTAACAGCAAGAGTAAGAGCATTGTTAAGAAGAAAAGATGTTTCAAAAGAAAACATAATCAAAGCAGATAATCTTAAAATGGATTTAGTTTCTCATAAAGTAACCAGAGACAATAAGGAAATATTTTTAACACCAAAAGAGTTTGCAATTTTAGAATATTTGCTTAGGAATAAAAATAAAATAATTTCAAGAACAAAAATATTAGAACATGTTTATGATTTACATTTCGATACCAATACAAACATTATTGATGTTTACATTAATAAGCTAAGATCAAAAATTGATTTGTCAAATCAAAAACAGTTATTACATACTGTTAGAGGTGTTGGTTATACAATAAAAGATGATTGAAATATTGATGTTAAAAAAAATTAAATCATATCTTTTTTCTTCCAAGTTTAAAATAGCACTCTGGTACTCTTTGGTTTTCTTAATTCTAGAAATTCTCTTTGGTATATCTATTTATATTTATTTATATCACAAATCAAAGGTTAATCTTGATACTAGTTTAAAAACACAGGCAAGCGCTATATTAAGAATAATGGCAGAAAAGCAATTAGATTTAGAATCTTTTAGACCAAATGAATTATATAAAAGTGAAGATGAACTAATTTGGGATATTTTGTATGATGCAATAGTTTTTAATAGAAGGAATACATTTATACAAATTTATGATAAAAATAGAGTTGTCTTTAAAACTGCAAACCTTAAAAATAATTTAATCAAAATTGACAAAACACAATCAGAATTATTTGATTATTACGATTCAAAACTTTCCGAACACACAATAAGAACTTGTAATTTAAAAAAGGGAAAATTTTCTGTTGTTGTAGCTTATCCAATTGAACAAATAAATTTTTTATTAAATAAACTGATTGAGATTTATATATTAATTGCTCCTTTTTTCTTTCTGGTTTCTATTTTGGGAGGGATATTAATTTCAATAAAATCACTAAACCGAATTAATAAGATAATTGCAAAAACTGAAGAAATTACAGCTCAAAACCTTGATGAAATTATTTTAGGTGGAGATTCGAATGATGAATTTGGACGACTTGTTAATAAAATGAATGAAATGATTTTAAGAATAAAAAAAAGTATTAAATATATGAATCAATTTTCACTTGCAGTAGCTCATGAATTAAAAACTCCATTAACTATACTTCAGGGTGAAATAGAAATTGCACTCAAATCACCTAAAACAAGTAATGAATATCAAGAAATCTTAAAAAGTAATTATGAAGAAACATTACGATTAATAAGAATTGTTGATAATTTATTTTACATTTCTAAAAGTGAACATTCACTAATAAATTTACAACTTGAAGAGGTTGAATTAAAAACATATTTAGAATCACTTATGAAAAAAATGAAAATACTTGGAGATGAGAAAAATATGAATATTGAACTTGGAGATGTTCTTAATATTAAAATTAGAATTGACCCAGATTTAATAAAACAAGCTTTAACAAATTTAATAGACAATGCTTTTAAATTTGGAATTGAAGGGAGTACAGTTAAATTATACACTGAAACTATAAATGAAAAATTATCAATAAATGTAATGAACTTTGGTGTGGGTATAGATATTTCTGAAATAAATAATATATTTAATAAGTTTTATAGAGCAGGTTCATATCAAACTAATAGAACAAAAGGGGTTGGTTTAGGTCTATCAGTTGTAAAATCTATAATTGAATTACATAAGGGGAAATTAGAAGTTCAGTCTATTCCCCATAATTATACAATTTTTAAGTTAATTTTTAATTCAAGGTTGTAGCAAATTCATTATCTGCATTAATTTTTAATTCTTTTACTTTTACTTTCACAACACCTTTATGTAAAATTCCCAAAGCTTTTGCTGTAGCTTTTGATAAATCAAGATCTCTTCCTTCAACATATGGACCGCGGTCATTAATTCTAATAATAACAGATTTATTATTTCTGATATTTGTTATTTGTAAAATAGTACCAAATGGAAGAGATTTATGAGCCGCAGTTAATGCTGACTGATCAAATAATTCACCATTAGCGGTAGATTTACCATGAAAACGTGGACCATACCAGGAAGCTGTCATTATACCTAAGTCATTTATTTCAACTTGATTTAAAGTTGTTGATGATTCTTTACTTTCGACAATTTTAGGAAAGCCATTATTATCGCTTGCAGATGTATCGCTAAGATTTATAAATCCGATGACAGCGACCAACAAACTGAAAAGTGATAATATTTTTATATAACGCAATTTAACCTCTTAATTAGTTTAACATAAATGAATAAAGGAAAATTAGGAGAACCGACTTACAGGTAATACTATATTTTCAAAGTCGTAAACCGGAAATTGTTCCGATAGTGATTTCTATCTTCTTTTGGTGGAATTAAAACATAGAAATCTGTGAATGACAATTTTGAAATGCTTTCCAACAATGTGGAAGCAACATTTTGGTTTTTTATTTCAGAAATGATTTTATTATTTATAAAATTTGATTTGTCCAATAACAAATATGAATTTATTTTATTGCTCTCAATAGTTTTTGAATGAGTAGTATTTCCCGAAAAGAGAAACAACCCAACTATTAAAAGAATAAATCCATATGTTATTGTTAATGATTTCACCATATCCTTAAAATTAACTGCTCAAATTTAACCATTTTAACCCATACAAGACAAAGTTTTCAAGCTTTAAGTCATTACTAATATTAAAAAAGCTTTAATTTTTGCTCAAAACGAAGGTTTTTAAATTCTGAATTGATGGTTAAATTGTAGAAAAGAAAACATAAAACTTTAAAACAGCACGTTGATTAAAATCGTATTGAATAACCAACGTGCTGTTGATATTTTATTTTTTACTTAAAAGATCTCTTATTTCAGTTAACAAAACAACCTCCTGACTTGGAGCCAGAGGTGCTGAGGGTTTTGCTTCTTCCTGTTTTTTTAATTTATTCATTCCTTTTACCAATGCAAAAATTGCTGCAGCTACAATTATGAAGTTAATAACTGTATTTAAAAATTTACCATAGAAAATTTCTACAGGTTTAACATTTTCGAGTGGAACTGTAAGTTTGATTGAAAGTTGACTAAAATCGATACCACCAATTATAGCCCCAATTGGAGGCATTAGAACATCATTAACTAAAGAATTAACAATTGCCCCAAAAGCTGCGCCTATAATTATACCAACAGCCATATCAACTACATTTCCCTTCATTGCAAAAGCTTTGAATTCATCAAGAAGTTGCTTCATATTAACCTCCCTGTTTTTTATGAAAGAATTTCATCATCTCTATATAAAAGAAGAATAGAGCTTTGCGGTACTATTACAAGTTTTTGTTGTTCAATTTCAACTTCAATAGCATCTTTCCTTAAAAAGACTGCATAATCCCCTTCTTTAGCTTGAAGTGGAAAATATTTAATTGGTTTCTTTTCTTTCCATGGTTCATCATCTTCATTTTGTAAACCAATTGGATAACCGGGTCCAACTTTAATAACATAACCACCTTGTACTTTTTCTTTTTCATATACTCCGGGAGGTAGATATAATCCACTTGTAGTTTTACTCTGATTGCTTTCAGGTTTAATTAAAACACGGTCCCCTACAATTATAATTTTATCTGTGTTAATCATAAAACAATATTTTTTATTTTTAAGATACAAAAATATTTATTGGTTTTATATGACAATTTGGAATGAAAAATTTTCGCAAGAAGAATATTTGTATGGTAAAGAACCAAACGAATTTTTCAAAATTGAGTTATCAAAACTTAAACCCGGCAATATTTTATTTTTAGGGGAAGGGGAAGGTAGAAATGCTGTCTATGCAGCTAAACTTGGATGGAATGTTGACGCAGTTGATAGTTCTGAAGTTGGAAAAACAAAAGCCTTAAAATTAGCCGAAGAATCAAAAGTTAGAATAAATTATTTTATTGATGATGTTTTTAGTTTTGATACTGATAAAAAGTATGATGCATTAGTTTTAATATATTTTCATGTAGATGATGAAAAAAAAGAAAGATTACATGAAAAAGTTTTAGCGTTACTAAAAGAAAATGGTGTTGTAATTATGGAAGCTTTTGAAAAAGAACAAATAAAAAATAATTCAGGTGGACCAAAGAATGTAGATATGCTTTATGATCTTCAAACTATTGCAGAAGATTTTATAGAATTAGAATTTGAAAAACTTGCAAAAGAAATTGTTGATCTAAATGAAGGTAAAGGACATTTGGGGAAAGCCGTGGTTGTTCGTTTTGTCGGAAAGAAAATTTAAAATTATTTTATAAATGGAACACAACAATGAAAAATTTCAATTTACAATTTCATTTCTTTATTCTCTTTTTATTTTTTGCATGTAGTAATAACAAAAATGATTTTGATGCTTCGGGAACATTTGAAGCAGAAGAATTTATTATTTCATCTGAATCAAACGGAAAAATTTTAGAATTAAAATTTGAAGAAGGGGATACACTCCGAAAAAATCAAGTTGTTGCATTAGTTGATACTACACAATTACATTTTAAAAAAGAACAATTAATTTTTTCGATGGCGGCTCTTAAAACCAAGTTGCCCGATATTGAATCACAACTTTCTGCAATTGAGGAACAAATAAAAACAGCGGAGAGAGAAAAAAACAGAATTGAAATTTTGGTTAATGAAAAATCAGTAAGTCAAAAACAATTAGATGATATTGCTTCTCAACTTGAAATTCTTAAAAAGCAATATATCGCTACTAAAACAAATTTAACTATAACACAAAAAAGTATTTTAAGTGAAACCAATCCGATAAAATCTCAAATAGAACAATTAAAAGATCAAATAAAAAAAAGTGTGATTGTTAATCCAATTGATGGAATTGTTTTAGCGAGATATTCAAAAGAAAATGAATTGGCCTCTCAAGGAAAAGCTATTTATAAAATAGCAGATTTATCTGAAATGACACTAAGAGCTTTTGTAACGGGCAATCAACTTCCGGAATTAAAAATAGGTCAGAGTGTAAAAGTTTATATTGATCAAGATGAAAAAAACAGAAAAGAATATGAAGGGAAAATATATTGGATCTCTTCAAAAGCAGAATTCACACCAAAAACTATTCAAACAAAAGATGAAAGAGCTAATCTTGTTTACGCTGTAAAAATAAAAGTAAAGAATGATGGATATATTAAAATTGGAATGTATGGAGAAGTAAAATTTTAATGTCAACTATTGAAATAAATAACATCCAGAAAAAGTATATAACAAAATCAAATACTATTACAGCGCTTGATAATGTTTCATTTACAGTTGATCAAAGTGAAATATTTGGATTAATCGGTCCGGATGGTTCCGGCAAATCTACTTTATTTAGAATACTTTCAACCGTTTTATTGCCAGATAGCGGCGAAGCAAAAATTTTAAATTATGATGTTGTAAGAAACTTTAAAGAAATAAGAAAAATAATTGGCTACATGCCGGGAAAGTTTTCTTTGTATCAGGATTTAAGCGTAGAAGAAAACTTAAATTTTTTTGCAACAATTTTTGAAACATCAATCGAAGAAAACTATGAATTAATTTCAGATATATATAAACAAATAGAACCATTTAAAAACAGAAGGGCAGGAAAATTAAGTGGTGGAATGAAGCAAAAACTTGCTCTTAGTTGTGCATTAATTCATAACCCAAAAATTCTTTTGCTTGATGAACCAACAACAGGTGTAGATCCGGTTTCCCGAAAAGAATTCTGGGAAATCTTAAATAAGCTTAAGTTAAATGGAATTACAATAGTTGTTTCAACGCCATACATGGATGAAGCAAATTTGTGCGATAGAATTGCTTTAATTCAAAATGGAAAAATTTTAGATATTGATTTTCCAAAAAAGATAACCGAAAAATTTAACAAAGATATTTTTTCAATTACTTCAGATAATATGTATTTACTTCTGAACGATTTAAGAAAATTTAAGGATACAATTTCATGTTTTGCTTTCGGAGATTCACATCATTTAGTTTTAGAAAAAAATAAAATTGAATTAATTCAATTGGAAAAATTTTTATCACACCATAAAAATCTGTCAATTAAAAAAATAAAGCCAACGATTGAAGATTGTTTTATGCAAATGCTACAAAACAAAAACTGAAATGATAAAATCATCTGAAAATATTGTAATTAGTGTTAATGAACTAACAAAAAAGTTTGGAGATTTTACAGCTGTAAATAGAATTTCTTTTGAAGTAAAAGAAAGTGAAATTTTTGGATTTCTGGGCGCAAATGGTGCTGGCAAAACTACTGCTATTAAAATGTTAATTGGAATTTTAAAACCAACTAGTGGTAAAGCCAATATCGCCGGTTTTGATATTTATACAGAAACAGAAAATGTTAAAAAAAATATTGGTTATATGAGTCAAAAATTTTCCTTATATGAAGATTTGACAATTTCAGAAAACATTAATTTTTTTGGTGGAATTTATGGTTTATCTGATGATGAAATTAAAAATAAAAGTGAAGAACTATTAACAAAACTAAAGTTTAATGAGATTAAAAATAATCTTGTTTCATCTTTGCCTCTTGGATGGAAACAAAAATTAGCTTTTAGTCTTGCAATTTTTCATTCACCTAAAATTGTTTTTTTAGACGAACCAACAAGCGGAGTTGATCCAATTACAAGAAGACAATTTTGGGATTTAATTTATGAAGCAACCAATAATGGAATTACAGTCTTTGTAACAACTCATTATATGGATGAAGCAGAATATTGCAACAGAATTTCAATAATGGTTGATGGAGAAATTGAGGCACTTGATTCACCGATAAATTTGAAAGATAAGTTTAAATTAAACTCCATTGATGATATATTTTATCTTCTTGCAAGAAAATCGAAAAGAAAAGAATGAAGCAATTAAAATTTTTTATTAAAAAAGAATTTTATCACATTTTAAGAGATAAGCGCTCGCTATTAATTTTGCTGGGTTTGCCTGTTGTTCAACTTTTACTTTTCGGATTTGCAATTACAACAGAAGTACGAAACGCTAAGATTGTTGTTTTTGATAATTCAAAAGATAATGTCACTCAACAAATTATTTCGAAAATTCAAAACAATAAATATTTTTTAATTGATAAAACAATTTATAATCAATCACAAATTGAAGAAGTATTTAAAGAAGGTAAAATTAGATTAGCAATAATATTTCCAAATAACTTTCAAAACGATCTGCTTCATAATAACAAAGCTCAAATTCAAATTATTGCTGACGCAACAGATCCAAATCAGGCAACAACGTTAACAAATTATGTCGCTTCAATTGTAAATGATTTTCAACAAGAGTTAAATCAACAGAGTAAAATTATCCTTAATATCAAAACCGAATATAGAATGCTTTATAATCCTCAATTAAAAGGAGCGTATTCATCTGTTCCCGGTGTAATGGGAATGATATTACTTTTAATTTCTGCTATGATGACTTCTATTTCAATCGTAAAAGAAAAAGAAACCGGCACAATGGAAATTTTACTTGTTTCACCAATGAAACCTTGGTTTGTGGTTGTAAGTAAAGTCATTCCATATTTTGTAATTTCAATTATAAATGTAGCAACAATAATTTTATTAAGTGTTTTTGTTTTAGGAATGCCAATAAAAGGCAGTCTCTTGCTATTATCTTTTTCAACATTGCTTTATATTTTTTGTGCATTATCTCTTGGAATATTAATTTCAACAGTTGCAGATACTCAACAAGCTGCAATGATAATTTCAATCATCGGATTAATGTTACCGGTTGTAATGTTAAGTGGTTATGCATTTCCAATTGCAAATATGCCAAATATCCTTCAATGGATTTCGAATATAGTTCCAGCTAAATGGTACATTATAATTGTTAAATCAGTAATGCTTAAAGGTCTTGGTTTTGAAGATATTTTTGATGAAATAATAATTTTAACTGTAATGACAATTTTATTTTTGATAATAAGTATAAAACGGTTTAAGGTTCGATTATGAGGCAACTAAAATTTTTTCTCAAAAAAGAATTTCAACAAATATTGAGAAATAAACTTTTGGTTAGATTAATTGTTGCTGTACCAATTGTTCAGTTAATTATTTTACCATTTGCTGCTAATTATGAAATTCAAAATATAAAACTTTGCGTAATTGATAATGATAAATCAGAATATTCAAGAAAGTTGATAAATAAATTCACATCTACAAATTATTTTATTTTGACCGGATATTTTTCATCTCAGAAAGAAGCTTTGCATTATCTTGAAAAAGATAAAGCCGATTTGATAATTGAAATTCCTAAAAGTTTTGAAAATGATTTAATTCGTGAAAGTGAAACAAAGGTTTTTATAAATGCAAATGCAATTAATGGTCAAACTGCCGGACTTGCCGTTAGTTATTCTAATGCTATAATACGAGATTTTAACAATGATGTAAGAATCGAATGGATTCAACCAATGCGAATTAATTCTATACCGACAATTGAAATTAGTTCAACAAATTGGTTCAATCCAAAAATGAATTATAAATATTTCATTGTTCCCGGGTTAATGGTTTTACTTGTTACACTTGTTGGGTTTTTGCTTACAACAATAAACATTGTTAAGGAAAAAGAAGACGGAACAATAGAGCAATTAAATGTTTCACCTTTAAAAAAACATCAATTTATTTTAGGAAAACTGATTCCATTTTGGATAATCGGTTTAGTTGTTTTAACAATAGCTCAAATAGTAAGTTTTATTCTTTATGGAATTGTTCCTGCCGGAAGTTATTTAACAATTTATCTTTTTGCCGCAATTTATTTGGTTGCACTATTGGGTTTTGGACTTTTTGTTTCAACACTTGCAGAAACTCAGCAACAAGCAATGTTTATAGCATATTTTTTTATGATGATTTTTATTTTGCTTGGAGGTTTATTTGCTCCAATTGAAAACATGCCGGATTGGGCTCAGTTTTTAACTCGTCTTAATCCGGTTAGTTATTTTATTGAAGCAATAAGAATGATTATACTAAAAGGAAGCGGTATAAATGAATTATCAAAACACTTTGGAATAATTATTCTGTTCGCATTAATTTTTAATACTTTGGCAATTTATAGCTATCATAAAACTAAATAATGAATTTCAAGAAAATAAAAATTAAATTTGATTAAAAATTATTAAGGGAAAAAATGAAGCATAAAGTAATTTTAATTATAAAGCTCATACTAATTTTTTCCACAATCATATCTTTTGCGCAAGGCAAAAAGAAACAATCTGAAAAAAAAGATGCTTATGAATTTTCGATGGTTTATCAAGTAAAAACAACACCAGTTAAAAACCAGGCAAAAACCGGAACATGTTGGTCTTTTGCAACAACATCATTTATTGAAACAGAATTAATAAGAATGAATAAAGGAATACACATATTATCACCAATGTATTTTGTGCGGTATGCCTATCCACAAAAAGCAGAAAGTTATGTTCGCTATTCAGGAACAAATAATTTCAGCATGGGGGGACAAGCCCACGATGTTATGAACATAATTAAAGAATATGGATTAGTTCCCGAAGAAGTATATAACGGAAAAAATATTAAAGAAGAAGAACACAATCATGGTGAAATGGATGAAGTGTTAAAATCTATTGTAAATGCTGTCCAAAAAAATAAAGGGGGCAAAATTACTCCACGTTGGAAAGAAGTTTTTGATTCGACAATTGATATTTATCTTGGTAAACCACCTAAGGAATTCAATTACTTAGGTAGAAAATTTACTCCAATAAGTTTTCGTGATTCACTTGGAATAAATCCGGAGGACTATGTTGAATTAACTTCATATACTCATCATCCCTTTTACAAAAAGTTTGTTTTAGAAGTCCCTGATAATTGGAATCGAGGTGAATATTTTAATATTCCTATTAATGAATTAATTCAGGTAATTGATACTGCATTAGCAAAAGGATACTCTGTTTGTTGGGATGGCGATACATCCGAAAAAAGTTTTGATAAGAAAAAAGCTATAGCAATAATTCCGCAGAATGAAGAATCAGAAACAGACGAGAAAGAAAAAAATGAAGAAGAAGATGAAACTCCGATAGCAGAAAAATTTATTACACAAGAAATGAGGCAGAACGCATTTGATAATCAAACTACAACAGATGATCATTTAATGCATATTGTAGGATTAGCAAGAGATAAGCGTGGATATAAATTTTATTACGTTAAAAATTCATGGGGCACAAAAGATAAAAAATATGATGGTTACATCTATATGAGTGAAATTTATGCTCGTTTAAAAACAGTTGCCATTATGGTTCATAAAGATGCATTAACTGATAAATTAAAATTAAAACTTGGAATTAAGAGTTAAAAAAATTTGTTACTTAAAATAAAGGTGAAAGTATGAAATATATTTTATCAATTTTATTTTTAATATCAATCACATTATTTGCACAAGTTGAATTGCCGAGATTATCTCCAAATGCAACAGTAACACAAAAAATAGGTTATACAAATATATCAGTAGAATATTGTCGCCCATCGGTTCATAATAGAAAAATTTGGGGCGATTTAGTTCCCTATAATAAAGTTTGGAGAACCGGAGCAAATGAAGCAACAGTTATTCAATTTTCAACAGATGTAACAATAGAAGGAAATAAAATTCCCGCAGGAAGATATTCTCTTTTTACAATTCCCAATGAAAAAGAATGGATAATAATTTTGAACAAAGTTGACAAACAATGGGGATCATATAATTATAAAGAAGATCAGGATTTAATTCGCTTTAAAGTTGTTCCAAAAGAAAATGAGTTTGTTGAAAGTTTGATGTTTTATTTTTCAGACATAACACAAAATTCAACTCAGTTAAATATTGCGTGGGAAAAAATAAAAGTATCATTCAAAATTGAAGTAGATGTTTTAAATCAAGCATATCAAAAAATTAAAGAAGGGCTTGCAAATACTAAAGCAGATGATTGGCAATCTTATGCAGCAAGTGCAAATTTTGCTGCGGATAATAATGTTTATCTTGATGAAGCTTTAAACTGGGTTGACAAAGCAATTTCTATTGGAGAAAATTATTATCCATATTTTGTAAAAGCCAAAATTCTTTTCATGCAAAATAAACTTAAAGAAGCTCTTAACTTTATAAACAAAACAAGAGAAATCGGAAGAAAAGAAAAAAATTATGAATTCTTTGTTTCACAAGTTGATATGCTTGAAAAAGAAATTAAAGCTAAATTGTAATTGGAATTAATTAATGAAAAAATTTGATATACCGATTCACTATAAGAGTTCTGTAATATCAGAAATTAAAGCAAAAAGAAAACTTGAAGATCCTCGTAAGCAAGATTTTTCTCCAACTGAATTAGAAACAGGAAAAATTAAATTATTAATAGCCCGCCACTTTGGTTTTTGCTATGGAGTTGAAAATGCAATTGAAATTGCTTATAAAACTTTAAAAGAAAACCCAAACAAAAAAATATTTCTTTTAAGCGAAATGATTCATAATCCATTTGTAAATGAAGATTTGAATGCAAATGGAATATCATTTATAATGGATAATTATGGTAATCAATTTATTAACTGGGATGAAATAAATTCGAATGACATTGTTATAATTCCAGCTTTCGGAACAACACTCGAAATTGAAAACATACTTAAAGAAAAAAATATTGACACTAAAACTTATAACACAACCTGTCCATTTGTTGAAAAGGTTTGGAACAGAGCAGCCTTAATTGGCAAAGAAAATTTTACAATTATAATTCATGGCAAAGCAAAGCACGAAGAAACAAAAGCAACCTTTTCACACGCTTCTCAAAATTCTAAAGCGTTGATTGTTAAAGATATAAACGAAGCTGAAGTTTTATCAAAAATAATTTTAGGAGAATTAAGTAAAAATTTCTTTTACGAATTTTTTGAAAATAAATTTTCAAAAGATTTTGATGTAGATAAAGATTTACAAAAAATTGGAGTTGTAAATCAAACAACAATGCTTGCAAGTGAAACACAAGCTATTGCAGATTTATTAAAAGAAACAATGATTAAAAAATTTGGTGAAGAAAATTTAAAAAATCATTTTGCTGATACGCGAGATACACTTTGTTACGCAACAAATGATAATCAATCTTCTGCAATTGCTTTATCAGAAACAAAGTCGGATTTGGCTTTTGTTATTGGAGGTTATAACAGTTCAAACACAACCCATTTGGTTGAAATACTTGAAG
This sequence comes from Melioribacteraceae bacterium, assembly GCA_026417375.1. Classification (GTDB taxonomy): domain Bacteria; phylum Bacteroidota; class Ignavibacteria; order Ignavibacteriales; family Melioribacteraceae; genus Stygiobacter. Next base: position 12,705 of record JAOADJ010000056.1, read on the forward strand.
AAAAATTTCCAACTTATTTTATTTCAGATGCATCGAAAATGATTTCAAAAGATGAAATAAAACATTTCAATATTCACTCACAAAAGGAAATAATAACAAAAAATTATTTGCCCAAAAAAGATAAAATTACAATCGCAATTACAAGTGGAGCTTCTTGTCCGGATTCAATTGTTGATGAAATAATTAATAAAATTATTGAATTAACTGCTTAAAAATTTATTTAATTAACATCATCTTTTTTGCTTGAATAGAATTTCCAACTTGTAATTTATAAAGATAACACCCACTTGTAAAATTCTTTGCATTAAACTTTACTTCATAGTTGCCAGCTTTTTGATATTCACTTACTAATGTTTCAACTTCATTGCCAAGTAAATCGTAAACTTTTAAGGAGACTAATTTATTATTATGAAAATCCGGAATTGAATATTTAATAATTGTTTCGGGATTAAATGGGTTTGGGAAATTTTGTTCAAGAGAAAAATTATTTGGAATATTAATTTCATTTTCAACAGAAGTAATTAAGTTATAATCTTGCATTACAGCTTGAACAACATCTTTAATTGTACTTGTCTGAACAAAAGCAACAACTGCACAATTATTTTTAACCCAATTACTTGAAATAGATATTTTATTTGAAAAACTTTTTTTCTCTCCGCCTATAAGATTAAATGTTGTACCTGATGAATTTGGATACATTTTTCTCATTACAAAATTATGTACAGGATCTCCATTTGTTCCTGTATAATATAATTTTGACTCTACCAGAACTACATGTAAAACTAAATTATTTGCTGAATAGTTATTCAAGCTTTCTACAATTACTTTTATTTCGTCGGCAGTTGTTCCTTTGGCAAAACTAATATTTATCGGAGGTGTATCTTTAATTTTATTTTCTATAACAGCAGTCCAATTGGGATAATTGCTTCCATAATTAAATCCATCAACTAAACCATTAGGAACAGCGGAGATATTATAAAAAACTCTTCTTGTTGAAACTTCATCCGGGTTAGCTAAATAGAAGGGATCGTTTCCTGGTGCAGGCCACCCAACATGATATTTTATTACAGCAACAGCACTTTTGTTAGTATAACTTGAATACCAATTATCAAAATATTGATTTGCAGGAACACATGGAGGACATGTTGTGCTTGTAAATGTTTCCAAAAGAACAACTTTTTTTTGAGCATTAATATTTGCAATAAAAATAATAAATAGAAAAACAATAAATAACTTTTTCATAAACCACCTATTAAATATTACTAATTAATGAAAATCTTAATCCGTTAAAAGGTAAAACTTGTCGGCACAAACCATTAGAACAAATCTGACCACCTCTTTCACTTCCATAAGAAATTGAAAAGATATGGTTTGTGTTTAATCTATAACCAATTTCAGAAACCAACCAAAATTTATCACCATTTGGTTCATCATTGTTTGTAGTAAATTCTAATCTGCCACCAATAGTTAAGTTGCTGTTAAACACTGTTTGTAGTGAAATTAAATTATTAAAAAAATATTCTCTTTTGGGATATTTCAATATCCATTGACTTTCGTTTGATACTTTCAGACTAAATTTTTCGTTGAAAAGATATTGCAAGTAAATCGGAATTGTAAATTGTTTTAATGGTTGAACTTTATTTGTTTCAGAAACAACATCATAATAAATATCTGACCTATAATTAACAGCGGCTTTAATCAAAGACTCACTTTTTTCCAATAGATATTCTCCTTCGAAATAAATTTCAAAAAAAGGATTAAATTCATTTGAAAGACTTGGAAAAAAAGAAAATCTGTTTTGGTTTTTCACAAACCTGAAATTTGTTTTATCTAATAAAAAAGAAAAATGTCTGCTGGCTGTTGAAAAATTAAAATTATAATTAGTCCTTTCATTTGGTGAATAAAAAATATCTAACTGAAAACCAGTTTCATCATTAAAATTAACGATGTGTGGATATCTCGTTAACAAAGTAAAAGTATGTTCTTTGTGAACGGTTGGTGGATTTTGAAATGGAAGCATTCTTGTTGATCTAAATTGATTTAATTCTTTAAATGGATCCGCAATGTCAAATCTGTAATCTTTGAATTCTAATGTTAATCCGAAATTTTCTTCTATAAATGATATATAAGAATATATCCCGGAACCATAAGAATTACTTTCATTTTCTTTGTTAATTTTGTTTACAATGTTAAATAAAAAATCAAATGAAGTGGATTTATATTTTAAAGAAACTTCAGGCAAATAAGTTTTTGATTCTAAAAAAATATTTTCATTTAATTGAGGAAATTTGTTTTGTGAAAAAAGTAATCCGCCACTTAAAGAAAAGTTTTTTCTGATGTTTATTTCTATTCTTGTTCCTTTTAATAAATAATTTTCTATTCTTGGGTTATCTGTAAAAATAGTTGTCGGTTCAACAAAGTCAATTGTTCCCCAAATCAGATTCCATTTAATTGTTTGAGAATTGTAGTCAATATTTAATCCTTCAAGATTTGTATCAAACCCCAACGAACGATTTTCAAAAAGATTTAAAGACAAACCTCTTTCAAAAAGTTTGAATGAATTTCCAATTCTTGCTTTAAATCCATAATTGTTATACTCAATAAATTTTCTCGAAATTTTATTTTTGATTAAACTATATTCTGGTGGATTAACATATTCATATCTTATTCCTGCACTAAAGTCATTATAAAACAATTTTAAATCTGTATAGTAATCAAAATATTTTTTGTTGGTGCTTCCGAGAAAACCAGCTTCACCAAAATTTTCTTTACCTGTTCCAGCCCTTAAATTATTTGATAATGAATAAGAAATTTGTTGAGAAAGTAAAATTGAGTTAAAAAAAAGAATTAGAATTAATAAAAATATTTTCATAAAAATTATTTAGAATTTAGTAAAAGATCATCCAAATCTTTTCTTATATATTTTTCATCTCCGGCATTATAACCAGTACGGATTTTTATTATTTCACCATTTTGATTTATTAACAGAGAATATGGAATATTTTGCCCATTTAAAGAATTGAGTATTTGAGAGTTTGGATCTAACAAAATTGGAAAGGAAATTTTTTGTGTTGAGATAAATGATTTTACTTTTGATAAACTTTTTGGGGAATCAATATTAATTCCTACAAAGCCAATTCCTTTCGGATTGTATTCATTAAACAGTTCCTGCAAAATTTTCAATTCAGATCTGCATGGCAAACACCATAAAGCCCAAAAATTTATGTATAAACCTTTATCATTTAGAGAAGAAATATTTACAAGATTACCATCAATATCTTCAGCCGATAAATTTTTAATTAATGAATTTTGAGCAAATATTTCAGTTGATAATAAAATTATTAGTAAAAATAAACGATACATATTTATGCCAAATCCGTTAATGAACTATATTCGGTATCAAATAATCGTCTGTACATTCTCATTGCATAAGAATCTGTTGAGCCACTAATGTAATCGCAAATCATTCTCGCCCTAATTTTTTTTGACTTTTCTTTTCTAACTAATTTGTCATTGAAATCCGGAAGTATTTTAAATCCACCTAATTTTTTAACATAATTATTTTCAAACATTGTAAAAATTTTTTCAATCATAGTATCACCTTTAAATTCAATTTGGTGAAGTGCCGATGAACGAAAAACCAAATCAATTGAAATTTGCTTATATATTTTTACCTGTTCGATAATTTCTTTTGGTATATATAAAACGAATTTATATCTGTTTGTAAAATCATCCATAAAAGTTTTTCTTTTTTTCAAAGAACAGGCAGAAATAAATTCGCCAATTTTTGTTCCGAATTTAGATTTATACTTTCCCGATTTTATCCAGTCAATAATTTCTTCAACTAAAGAGTTCTGATAATCATTAAGATTTTTTTCTTTTTGCCACTGAGAAAGTTTCGCAATATTAATGAAACCACCGGAAATGCTATCAACAAGATCATTAATTGCATAAGCGGTATCATCAGCCCAATCCATTATCTGACATTCAATGCTTTGAAAAGAATTTAATTTTTCTGCCGTAGATAAAAACTTTCTGTAGTTAATATTATTGAAAACAAAATCAATGTATTTTTTATCTTCATTATAAACAAAATGATTGTCGGGATTTTTGAAATCATTAAAAGTTGCTTTGTACTTTAAAATTCCATCAATAAATGCACGGGTTGGATTCATCCCACGATAATGATCTTCATCTCTGTAAAAAATATCTGAAACCAATCTTAATGTTTGACCATTGCCTTCAAAACCACCATATTTTTTCATTAAACGATTTAATGTTCTTTCCCCCGCATGACCAAATGGAGGATGTCCTAAATCATGTGCAAGACAAATTGATTCTACTAAATCCGGATCTATAAAAAAATCTTCCGATAAATATTCTCCTTTAGATAAAAGTAAATTGCAAATTGATCTACCTATTTGTGCAACTTCAATTGAATGAGTCAATCGGGTTCTGTAAAAATCATATTCACCGGGTAAAAATACTTGCGTTTTTCCCTGCAATCTTCTGAATTCAGATGAATGAATTATTCTGTCCCGGTCAATTTGAAATGGAGAACGATAATCATTTGACCGCTCGCTTTTTTTAAGTCTCTGAAAATCAAATTCGTTATAAAATAAATTTTTCATCAAAATTTTACACTCATTTTTTTATTGATTTAAAATAATTGATTATAATTTCACACCATAATAAAAAACTTTTCTTTTTTAAGGAAAAAAAATCTTTTTATTAGTTAAACTTAAAAATTTAGTGTGCATTTTTTTGAATTGGACATAAAAGAAATTGGAGCTTGGGAATAAGTTTTAATTTCTAACAAGTAAAAAAGAAGGATAAAGTAAGAGCTTAATAAAATATTTTTTATATCGGTTGCATTTAACCAACTGATTATAAAATTATCAAATGAAGAAGTGCTTCAGCTTCATATCTTTTAATGTGGCCAAAGCCGAATTACTTTTATTTTTTTCGCACCCGACTAAAGCCAAGTGCTATTTTGTTTAATTATTCAGTTGCAGTCAGCTTTAGCTGAATGATTATGAAAAATAAACATGGGCTCATTGAGAACTTAAAAATTATTTGTGGTGTTCTAAAGAAAAATAATTTTTATTAAATGAAAACTATATTTTCTTTTCTCATTTTTTATATTTCAGTTAGCGCACAAAGCGATTTATTAATCCAATCTTTTCATCAAAGCAGAATGAACATAAATGAAAGCGCAATGATTGTTTTGGGAAGTTGGGCTGCGGGAAATATCCTTATTGGAACGTATGGAAATTTCAAATCAAAAGGTGAAGCAAAATATTTTCATCAGTTTAATGCGATGTGGAATGTTGTAAATCTTGGAATTGCAACATTTGGATATTTGAACGCAGTCAATTCTAATCCCGCCTCAATGACAAACATAGAAATTTTGAAAGATTATAACTCATTGCAAAGTTTTCTTTTACTTAATGCTGGTTTGGATGTTGCATATATTATGACCGGTTTTTATCTGAAAGAAAGATCAAAGAATTCTTCCGGCGCAGAAAGATTGAAAGGATATGGCAACAGTTTATTGCTTCAAGGGGGTTTTCTTTTACTGTTTGATGTTACTTTGTTTTTCATACATCAGAATAATGCGAACATAAATTTATATCCTCACTTGGAAAGCTTGCTTTCTGGTGGAGTTGGTGTCGGGATAAATTTAAAACTATAAATCAATATCATTATATAGTGTCAGTCTGAGTTTATCGAAGAACTGTCAGTCTGAGCACGTCGAAGACTGACATCAAAAAATACATTAATCAACATATTTATTACACAGTCATCCTTCGACAGGCTCAGGATGACAAAACTCTAAACTGTCAGTATGAGCTTGTTGAATAATTGTCATTCTGAGTTTATCGAAGAACTGTCAGTCTGAGCACGTCGAAGACTGACATTAAAAAATACATTAATCAACATATTTATTGCACAGTCATCCTTCGACAAGCTCAGGATGACAAAACTCTAAACTGTCAGTATGAGCTTGTGAATAATTGTCAGTCTGAGTTTATCGAAGAACTGTCAGTCTAAGCACGTCGAAGACTGACATCAAAAAATACATTAATCAACATATTTATTGCACAGTCATCCTTCGACAGGCTCAGGATGACAAAACTCTAAACTGTCAGTATGAGCTTGTGAATAATTGTCATTCTGAGTTTATCGAAGAACTGTCAGTCTGAGCACGTCGAAGACTGACATCAAAAAATACATTAATCAACATATTTATTGCACAGTCATCCTTCGACAAGCTCAAAATAACAAATGGAGATTTTATGAATACATATTTAATAGTTGGTGGAACTTCTGGAATTGGATTAGAAACTACAAAACTTTTAAGTAATAATAATAAAGTTGTTGTTCTAAGCAGATCGAACAAAAATTTAAATAACTTAAATAACGTAGAATTCTATTCTGCAGATGTTACAAAAACAATTGATGAACTTCCACATATAAGTGAACCAATACACGGACTTGTTTACTGTCCCGGAACAATAAACCTAAAACCATTAAAGAGTTTGAAACTTGAAGATTTTCAAAATGATTTTGAAATAAATCTGCTTGGTGCAGTTAAGGTAATTAATAAGTATTTTAATAATCTGAAAGAAGCTGGTAAATCAAGCATAGTTTTATTCAGCACAGTTGCAGTTCAAACGGGAATGCAGTATCACGCATCAATTGCAGCAGCAAAAGGAGCTGTAGAAGGACTAACAAGAACACTCGCTGCAGAGTTCGCGCCCTCTATCCGTGTAAATTGCATCGCGCCATCAATTACCAATACACCGCTTGCAGAAAAACTATTAAACAGTGAACAGAAATTAAAAGCATCGGAAGAGCGTCATCCGCTAAAGAGAATTGGTAATGCAAAAGAAATTGCAGAAACAATTGCGTTCCTTCTTTCAGACTCGGCTTCATTCATTACTGGACAGATAATAAAAATTGATGGCGGAATATCTTCGATTAAAACTCTTTGATTAATTTTTACCAAAAAAAAGTTAAAATAAAAAACTGCCAATCTGGGATTGTTGAAGACTAACATAAAAATATATTAATCAACATATTTTTATATAGGGTCATCCTTTAATTTTGTAAATATGATATTTTATAATCTAATCTTTTCTCCCCTCTTCAAATAAAATATCTATTTTACTATCATCCAACATAATTTGAACTTTATTTTTTTCTTTGTCAAATTGAATGTTATGTTGTTGATGTAAACCGTTGCCAGAATATATTTTATTTACTACATCAAGCATAATTATATCATTTGTAATATTATTTTCTAAATGGATTTTCAGAGTATTGATAAATACTCTAATTTCAAAATTCTTAAGTGGGAGTGTAATTCTTTTTTTGTTTGAATCTATTTCTGGGTTTAGATCACTCAAGCCATATATCTTTACTGATTCATATACAAATGAATTTTCATCCTCCTGATTTTCTGATTCTCCAGAGAGACTCTTAGGTGTTGGGAAACCCCATTCTTTGCATTTTTGAATTATTTCTTCTTTTATCTTAGATGAAGAATTTTCACTTCTTTTTATGTCGTTTGTTATTTCTTCTTCATTACTTTTACGTAATTCATTAAAAAGTCGTTCTTTATAATATATCCATTCTTTTTTTGCCCAAGTTGAATATAGATTTTCATATTCAATGATATGATCAAGTAATGATAATATATCGTCTAATTCTAATGAACAATTAAAGAGAGCTAAAGTCATTTCTTTAATAGTTAATACTTTTAATTGTCGCCAATCACTATTTTTCCATATGTAATAATCTATCATATTTGAGAAATATCTTCTTACCCTTTGTTCATTTACTTTATCTCCGAATCTAATTACTTTCTTTCTACCATCTATTTTCGAAAAAGATTTAAGAAGTTTTAGGTTATTTTTAAGTAAAGTGACATCATCTAAGTTATTTTTCTCTCTATCAATTATTTCAATGTAATAGTGTAAATTCTCTGCATTATAATTCTCAATTTGTTTACACAAAAAGTTGGTTATTTCATAAATAATTGTATTATTTGATTTCCTATTAAGAATGTCGTAGAAATCGATGATAATATCTTGAAAATTCAAGCTTATAAGAGCAGTTTTTATAAAATCTTTTGAAATAATACATTCTTCAAAATAGTTGAGGTTTTGTTTTAATAAATCAATACACATTGTATAGTTATTACTATCATTGAATATATAATGCAAGATCAAAATTTGATTTTCAATATTACCATTGTTGCTTTTAATTATTTTTTCAATTCGTTGGATCAAAGGAATATTTTTATAGTCTATTGCCTGATCAAATTTGCCCTTTGAAATTAAAGCTGAGAAGATGTAATTATGAGATTGAGAATTTAAATCATCTTGGTTAATAAAATTCAATATATCATCAGGCATATTTAGCAGATACATCCATTTTATTTTATCATTTATTTCATTTGATACCGATAATCTTGCTTTGTAATAATTTGGGTGTTGATTGTTATTATTTTTATCCCAACAATTTATTGCTTGTTCATAAAGCCCTTCTTCATAGTAAAAATTCGCAGCAATATCAAAAAATTCCTTATTTCCTTTTTGTGCTATTTTTTTTGCAAAATCTGCTTTATAAACATTTTCCATTTCAGCGGTCTTCAATTCTAATTTAATTTTATCCAGGACATAAGTGAAAGTTATGTCCTGTCTGTCATATTTTTCAAGAAATTCTTGTGAATTACAAATAACTTTTATCTGGGTTTTTTTTAACATATAATCAGCAATAATTTTCCAAATATTATTAGAACTACTATATAAATTTGATAGTTCTTCCCAGTTCTTTCCTTTCCAGAATGCTTTACAAGCTTCCACACTATTATTCAACTCTTTAAATATCTTTCCGGCTTCTAAATATCTTTCAGAATACAGATTTGCATATGCTTCACAATTTTTTGCTCTTTCATTATTACCAGCTGTGTAATAATATCTTGCTGCACGTATTAAATGTTCCGGATTATTGTTAAACATTCCACTTTCTTCAAAAGCTTTAGCAACTTTGATAGGATCCAACTCTTTCATATAATCAACATCTTTATCTGTCCCCCAAATCAGAGGGGTTACATCTTCAAATTTCCATTTATCTTTGTTATAAATTATTGCTTCCAATTTACTTTTATCAAGAAAAAAATTCCAAAAGTTATCGCTTCCTTCTTTATCATCAACGATAAAAAGATGATCTTTAGCACGAGTTATAGCAACATAAAGTTTATTAAAAAAATAGGATAGCTCAATATATTCACCATCATCTAATTCTTTCCCAGATATCACTTTTTCAAATGATTTCGGTCGATTAGCACCGAATTTATATACTATTATTTTGTCAAACTCAAGCCCTTTTGACGAAGCAGAACTGAGAACATTGGCGATAGGCATATCATTACCTTCTTCAATCTTAATAAACTTGCTTAGGACATCGTCGTTGTTCACAAATTCTTTCTCACTTACAATACCTTCGTCACAAGGCACAATAAAAATCGTATCCTCAGCTACTTCTTTCAATGTATTTAAAGAAATATTCTCATTGAGAACAAATAACATTGGATCGTATCCAGAAATCTTTTGATAGGGTTTTTGAGGCTCGAGTTCGGTAATATCTAAATACTTTAACCTAAATCCTTGAATAAAATTTGCAAATTTGATAATTGCTGGCTTGGAACGATAATTTTGTGCAAGTGGCTTAAAAAATATTTGAAAATTTTTTCTTTTTGATAAGCGATTAAATTTTTCTAAAAATATTTCCTTCAAAGATTCCCATCTAAAACCTGTAGGATTGATAGTTTGATATGGATCTCCTGCAAAAGATAATGGTATGTTAGGATAATTGGATAAGTCATATTTGGAAAAAGAAGTTAGTTTCAAGATTAATTCAATTTCATTCCTAGTAAAATCTTGTGCTTCATCACAAAATACTGCTGACCTTTCTGGGTAGGAATCATAGTCTTTTAACATAAATCTTACAAGATCTTGGTCGTCCCAAAAACCATATTCATTGAAGAATTTTTGATACCAATTTTTCCAAATAGTATTATTAATTTCTGTAAATATTTCTTTACTTACAGATTTGTCTTTCTTGGCAAGGTTATCGAAATCATCCTCAGTAAATTCATCTAATTGTGAACCTTTTATATATGTACGTATTACGTGCCAAACTAATTCTGCAGAATATTTGTATTTATTTTTTAATCGACAACCGTAATCATATTTATCGTTATTATAATACTTCTTAAACTTATTGAATGAAATATACTTATCCTTTGTAAACAGTAATCTATGGCCCTCGTTCAGTATATGATTAATTAAATAACTCTGAAAGGGGAAAAATATATCATTAAACTCATACTCGTTAATCGGTTCAAATTTCTCTGAAAAGTTAGGATGATTCTTTAGAATTGATTTAACAGAAATTTTAGCTGTTTCAAGTAACTTTTCGTTATAAGTTAAAAAAAGGGGTTTTGTTTTATTTTTTCTGTGTAAAAAAAATATATGAGCAAATAAATAAAAGAGCATTGTAGATTTACCGCTTCCCGCTTGCCCATTCAGAAACAGGGGAAGTTTAAAGTTTTTTAATAAATCCTCTTGCTCGGGTGACAAAGCCAAGTTTCCAACACTATCTTCTTGAATTTGGCTCCATAAGTCTATATCCGCTAGAATATAATTAGGATATGCTCTTTTTGCTTGAGCTTTTAATAAGTTCTCATCAATTTTTTCAAATGTATATTTGTAATTTTTTGTAACTTCAATTATTCCAGATAAGTCTGGTTTTGAACGATAAATATTGTATAGAATTAAAATGTTACCATATTTTTCAAATAAAATGTATATATCATTATCACACTCAGCAAGTTTTATATTTTTTCTAAAATTTTCGTGTTCTAAATCTTGAATGCTATCGTTGTCAAAACAATTCTCGTGAATATCAAAAATCGATTGAGTGATTGTTTCTTTGTAGTTTTGAATATGTGGCTCAACAATTGATTCAGTCCACTCATACATTTCATATATACTATTCATCACATCAAAATTCTTGTTACTTAACCACTCGAGCATTTCATCAGGTAATTTGGAAAGCTGAGTTGCAAGTTCTTCCTGTTCTTTTAATTCCTTAATCCATCTCTGAATATTTTCTAATTCCTTTTCTGAAATAGGATTTCTGTTAAGCCATTCCACTGGGGCAGGTTTGAACACATTAATATAGTCTCTATCGCTTCTAATAAAAATACGTCTGAGGCAAAAGATAGCAATATTATCAATCACTATTTTTTCAATAATTATTCTGAAATCACCGATTTGTCTTTTAAAGAGAGCTGATGAAGAAATCCGTTCCAAAAATTTTTCAGGATTATCTGAATTTTTTAAGGATATTAATTGCTTATCAAATAGTCTTTTTTTTGAACTATAGAATTTAATGTCTTTTTGAAAGTCTTCTAAAAGTTCGTAAAAATAGAATGACATATTGTTCCCTATATATTTTTTAATTTCATTAAAATATTTCTGGTTGGATTAGTAGTAAATTTAGAGTTAATCAATTGTTAACCTGCATAAACTATGATAAAATTTCCATAATAGATTTAATTAAATTTACCCCGATTTTGACAAAATGTTGATATTTGAAATAACAACATCTTCTTTATATATATTAATAAACTTCCAAAATTATTCAACTAATTTTAGATAAGTAACTTCATGTAGAAAAATACAAATAAAGAATATTTAATTACAACTCATTTAATTTTATCTTTAAAAAAAATTTGTAGTGAAGAATAAACCTGTAAAGTAAGTTGTTTCTTTTGTTGATACACTATATATTTTCCCATCACCCTTAATTCTAATTTCTAAACCGGAATAATCATTAAAATTATAATTCTTAATCGGGGACCGGAGAGATGCAAAACCACCATTATTTTTCAAAGAGATATTTCCTTCGAAAAGAATTATTCCATTTTCAATTATAGTAGTTGCAGAGGAACTGCGTCCGCCCATTACAACATCATTAACTATGTGCCTCCGATTTTGTGTGTCCATTAAAAAAGAATTAAGTAACACCGGATCAGAAAAAGATTGAGTAAGAGATAAAACTGCTGGAAGGAAAAAATTTAATATGCTCATTTATATTTAAACTCCACTATATTTTTTGCCATACCTTCAAACACGAAATAATGAAATGGTAATATGGAGTACCAATACATTCTTCCAAGCAATCCTTTTGGACGAAAGGTTGCGGTTTGACTAAGGTAATGTTTTGCATCTCTGCTGATAATTTTAAATTCGAGCCATGCTTCGCCGGGTAATTTCATTTCAGCATAAAGAAGTAGTCTTTTGTTTTTCTTATTAGCAGCAAGTGCTCGCCAGAAATCGAGTGAATCACCGGAATGGATTTCATTTTTATTTGTTCGTCCTCTTCGTAATCCAACACCGCCGAAAAGTTTATCAACAAAACCACGGATAGCCCACAACCAATCAGCATAATACCAACCTCTTTCACCACCAATTGAC
>JAOADJ010000002.1 GCA_026417375.1 Melioribacteraceae bacterium
AAAACGTTTTTCGTTACTTTCAGCATGGTTGTGTGCTTCGCTTGATTGAATAACGCTTTCTTCAAATTTATATTTATGATAAGCATTAACAACTGCTAAAGGTAATTTTTCCAAATAGTTTTGCGATTTAAGGATAAAATCATAAGCTCCTAATTTTAAAGAAGCAAGAGCAGTTTTTTCATCACCAAAACCTGTAATCATTATAAATGGTATATCAATCCCTTTGATTTTAAGTTCATGTAAAAAATCCAAACCACTTATTCCGGGTAATTTAAGATCACATAAAATAACTTTTATATTTTTATTTTGTTCAAGTATGGAAAAAGCTTCTTCGGCTGTTGTTGCAGTAACTAAGTTTATAAAATTTGCTTCATGGTCAAAATAATTTTTTGTTAAGTCTATATCAATTTTATTACGTTCAACATATAATACATCAATTTTTTCCTGAAATAATTTTTGTTTCTTTACTTTGTCTCTTTTGTGTTCATAATAAATTTTAGTTAAAATGTTTTTAAGTTTTTCATAGTAATCTGAATCTTTAGGAATATAATCAACAGCTCCCAACCTTAATGCTTTAACAACAATTTCCTGATCACCAACTCCTGTAACCATCACTGCAGGCACCTGATTGTTAATATCATTTAGATATTCTAAAATATCAACACCTAATGCATCCGGTAAATTGTTATCTAAAAGATAAATATCATAAGAGCTTTCCTTAATTAACTGATAAAATTCCTTTGCAGACTTTGCAATCGTAAATTCAAATTCTGATGCTTCATTTTCAAAATATGAGAGTGTCAGATCAATATCAATTGGATTATCTTCAACATAAAGAACATGAATTTTTTCTTTTTGATAAGCCATTTATACCTCTTTTTAATTTTCAGGAAGTTCAATAAAAAATTTAGAACCTTTGTTAATTTCAGATTCAGCCCAGATTTTTCCTCTCATTTTATTAACTAACCTTTTACAAATTGCAAGTCCTGCACCTGTACCTTCGTAAACAGATTGGTCAGCCATTCTATGGAACAATTCAAAAATTTTATCATGATACTTCATATCAAATCCAATTCCATTATCTTCCACCTTTATTAAATATATATCATTATTTTTTTTACTTGTTATTGTAACTTCAGGATTTTGAGATTTAGAACTATACTTAATCGCATTATCAATTAAGTTTGATAATATTTGATTTAACCCTCTTTCCCAACATTTTATTTCATTGCATTCAATATTCAAATTAATTTTTGTGTTGTACTTATTAATTTCATTTATTCTTGAATTTATAATTTGCTCTATCAATTCATTTACGTTTACATCTATTGGGATTGGTAGTTCTAATTCTATTCTTGTATATGAAAGTAAATCTTGGATTAAATTTTCTAAATTTCTTGCAGAACTATCAATTTGTTTTACACAATATTTCCCTCTTTCATTTAAACTTTCTGAATGCCTTTTTATTAATTCCTGAGAATAACCAATAATACCTCTTAGTGGTGCTTTTATATCGTGAGTAACAGAATAAGTAAATGATTTTAATTCATTGTTTAAATCATTTATTCTAATAGCTTGTTCTTGCAAATGATTGTTCAGCTTAGATAGTTCTTTCTCATATAACCTTTTTAATTCTAATTCTTGTGAAAGTTTTTCTTCTTTAATTTCTGTTTGCAAAAGTTTGAATTCCAATTCCTGAATTAATAAATCAACATCATCTGTATCTTTTTTTAAATCCTCATTCAATTTTAGTAACGTGTAGTTAATTAATTTTGAAGATTTTGTAATAAGTTGTAAAAATTTTTCAATTTTGTAATTAATTATTTCAGGTGAAACGAGCGCATTAATGAAATCGAAAGTAAGGTTCGGATAATTAATTGTAAGAGTATCTAAATCGTCGAAATATTGATAAATAATAAAAAAGTAATTTAAAGAGATTGATTCTGTATTCTTATAATTTTCCAAAAATTTTATTAACCGGTGAGAGAGAGAGATAATAATATTTGCTTCTATTTCAATTGTTGATAATGCTTCATCAAAATTGCTAAAGGTTTTGTAATCTAATTTTTTATCAGTTAGAAATTTTATAATATGAAATGAAAGATTTTGCGGGAGTTCAATTAAGACAAAATTAGGATTCTTTATTTTTTCTTTTTCCATAAAAGCTGTTTGCTTTTTACAAAATTAGTTAATTGTATCTTATTTGTAAATAATAATCTTTATTTAATGATAACTTGCAGGTTAATAATTCATTCTTAATATTAGCAACCAATTAAAATCAGGTTTCTATGTTAAAATCTCTCTTTATTAAAGATTATGCTTTAATCGAAACAACTGAAATTGAATTTGGGAAAGGATTAAATATTATTACCGGTGAAACAGGTGCCGGTAAATCAATTCTTGTTGATGCAATGGGTTTGCTTTTAGGTGAAAGAGCTTCCTCTGATGTTGTGAGAAAAGGTGCTGAAAAATCTATTGTTGAAGGAGTTTTTGATGTAACTAATAATAAATTAATTGAGAATTTCTGTAATCAAAATGAAATTGAATTCAATGATGAATTAATTGTCAGAAGAGAAATTTCAGTTAAAGGAACTAACAGATGTTTTCTAAACGATTCACCTGTTCCACTTTCACACATAAAAGAAATTGGAAATTTATTAGTTGATTTGCATGGACAACATGAACATCAATCACTTTTAAGAGTGGAAACTCATATTGATTTTTTAGATCAGGTTTCTGATGCGGGTAAATTACTGAATGAATATCAAATACAATATAAAGAGTTAATTAATAAATTAAAGTTTCAAACCGAATTATTGCAAAATGAAAAGATTCTTAAAGAGAAAAAAGAGTTATATGAATTTCAAATAAAAGAAATAGATGCAGTTAATCCTCATTTAGATGAAGAAGATAAATTAGAAGATGAGTTAAAAGTTTTAGAGAACTCAGAAAAATTATTAACTATATCAAGCGAGATTTATGATCTTTTATATGAAAGTGAAAACTCAATTATTGATTCGCTCGGTTACATTAAAAACAAATTGAACGAATTAAATAATATTGATAAATCTATCTCAAATTTATTTTCTGATTTTGAATCTTCATTAAATTTATTGAAAGATGTTTCCCATTCATTAAGAAGTTATAAAGATAATATTAGTCTTGATCCTGAAAGATTAAATGAAATAAGAGAAAGATTAGCTTCAATAATTTTATTAAAGAAAAAATATGGGGGAACTTTAAAAGCAGTAATTGATTACAGAGAAAAAATCGGGAATGAATTTGAAATAGCAGAAAATTTTTCTAATAAAATAAATGAAATTGAAAATGAAATTTTACAATTGAGAAGTAATTTAGGAATAATAGCAAAAAGTATTTCTTCAAAAAGAAATAATGTATCTAAAAAAATTAAGAAAGAAACTGAATCTATTTTAAAGCTGTTAGGAATACCGGATTCAAAATTTGAAGTTAATATTCAAAACATAGAAGAAGATAATTCATTAAACAATTTTGTAATTGTTGATGATAAAAAATATAAATGCAATGAAAAAGGAATTGATTTTATTGAGTTTTTTATTTCAACAAATTATGGAGAGGATTTAAAACCATTAACTAAAGTTGCAAGTGGCGGCGAAGTTTCAAGAATAATGCTTGCGTTAAAATCTGTTCTTGCAAAAACTGATAAACTTCCGATTTTAATTTTTGATGAAATTGATACCGGAATAAGTGGAAGGATTGCACAAAAAGTTGGAAGTGTTTTACATGATTTAGCAAACAACCATCAAATAATTGCTATTACACATTTACCACAAATTGCAAGCTTTGGAGATTATCATTTTAAGGTTGAAAAAAGCAAAAACAATGATCGGGTAGTAAGTCAAATAAAATTGTTAAATGAAAATGAAAGGATAAACGAAATAGCAAAATTAATTTCCGGGGAAGAAGTAACAGAAACAACGATGAAAAGTGCATTGGAATTAATTAACAACAGAACAAATTAACTACTAAAAACATCTTTTAACCTTACAGTAACTTTAGTACCAACATTTTTTTCGGATTCTATCATAACTTCAGCATTAATTAGATTGCAATATTTTTTTACCAATGATAATCCCATTCCATTGCCTTCAAAGGCACGATTATATCCTTTTTGTTCTTGAGAAAAATCATCAAACACTTTTGGCAGGAACTCTTCGGAAATTCCAATTCCATTATCTGATATATGGAATTCTAAATCTTTGTTATTTTTAACTGAATTTATTTTTATAGTACCATTACTTGTAAATTTGATCGCATTATCAACTATGTTACTTATTATCTGATACAAACAATGTTTATCAGTGTTAATTAATAATTCACCTAAATTATTATTTATAATTAGTTTATTGTTTTTTGATTCAGAATATTTGATGTATTCTTTATAAATGC
Source organism: Melioribacteraceae bacterium (assembly GCA_026417375.1). Classification (GTDB taxonomy): domain Bacteria; phylum Bacteroidota; class Ignavibacteria; order Ignavibacteriales; family Melioribacteraceae; genus Stygiobacter. The sequence goes on from JAOADJ010000002.1 coordinate 4,429, forward strand.
CTTCAAAAATATCTTTCTTAATATTTACTTGTTCTATCTTTAAGTAATATTCATTTGAATTCAGAACCGCCATTTCTGTTAAAAGATTTATAACTTTTTTAATTCTTTCGCTAGCTAATAATGCGCTTTCATAAATTAATCGTGAGTCTGAATCAATGTTATTTAAATTATCCATAAAAATAAAATCAATTAAATTAATTATTATGTGAAGAGGATTTCTTAACTCGTGTGATAACTGAATTAAAAATTCAGTTTTTATTTTATTTGCTTTTTCAGATTCTTCCTTTGATATTTCTAGTTGTTTGATTAATTCCTTTTTATCAGAAATATCTTCGGACATCACAACAAAATATTTTATTGTTCCAAATTCATCCTTAATTGAAGCTATTGAAATTGATTGCCAAAAATATTCTCCATTCTTTTTTTTGCTTAGTAATTCACTTGACCAATTTCTTCCGGATAAAACAACTTTCCACATTTCTTTATAATTAATCTCTGAGCTTGCAACCAATATTGATTTTGGTGTTCGTCCAATTACTTCATTTTCTTCGAAGCCTGTTATTTTAGTGAAAGCTTCATTTACATATATAATTTTTCCATTATGATTTGTAATTATTATTGATAAAGGACTTTGATTAAATGCGGTTTTAAATATTTCAACTTCTTTTGCATAATTAACTTTTTCAGTAATATCATTAACAACAGTAAATATTAAATCTTTTCCTCTTAAATTTATTTTACCTGCAGAAACCTGAACTTCACGGATATTTCCCTCTTTTGTAATATGTCTTGCAAAAAAAGTGTTATAACCTTTGTATGCTGCAATTTTGTAATCTTTAAGACTGCTTATAGTTTTATCATAATTAAAATCATAGATATAAGTATTTGTTATAAATGTTTCTCTGTTAATTCCATAAAATTTTTCAGCAGCTTCATTAACATCAATAATTTTTCCGGTTTCCGGATGTATAATCATCATTATCGAATGTTTATTGTAAAATATTTTTTCAAATTTTTCTTTTATAGATTCATACTTTTCATTGATGTTTTTAATTTCTGTTAAATCTTCAACATTAAATAAGTAGCAATTGACATTATCAATAATAATTTTTGAAATATTTTCATCAACATATTTAGTTTTACCACTTTTTGTTTTATGAATTGAATTAATTGGTTTCAAATAACTTTCATTATCTGATAATACTTTACTCAATTCATTTTCTTCATTAAAAGATAAATTAAAATCAAATATTTTTAAGTTATAAATCTCATTTTTGTTATACTCAATATGTTTGAGAAAATAATCGGTGCAAAAAATAATTTTGCCAAACTTATCAACAACATAAATTGGTTGTTTAATTTCATTTATTATTTCATAAACTTTTTTTGAATATTCATTTATTTGATTTTCACTTTCAATTTTTAATTTATCAACAGTTTTTAGAAAATAAAGAAGTGATAAATCTTTTTTTAAAATGTAATCTTTGAATTGATTAATAAAGATTTCATCATAAATTGAATTACTAAATTCATCTGAAATTATGACAACTTTAGAGGAATATTTATAAAATAAATCTAGTTGATTATTAAATGAATCTATATCAAAGATTATCAAATCATAATCATCATAATTCAATTCTAAATTGTTTTTGAAAATTATTTTTGCATTTGAAATTTTTTGCAAATAATCAGCAAAATCTTTTTCTGTTAAAAGCTTTGATAAAAACAATATTTTAATTTCTTTTTCCATTTCAATTATACTTTTACAAACACTTTAATTTGCTGAGGTAAAGATCTTACTTTTGAAACACTGTTTAGTTTATGAATATAAATATCACTAAGAACTGTGCCTTTAGGAAGCAACAAATAATTATTTATATCATTTAGATTTTCAGCTAATACCATTCCTTCTTTCAATTCATTTAAAGATTTGGGCTGAGTAATATAACCTTGTTTAGCACCTTTTATTTCAGCTTCCAAAGCTCCTAAAATTAAACTATCATATTGATGTTTTTCCTCGTTTAAATATTCAATAGCTTTTTCTGGTTCAATACCTCTTTCAGTAATCCAGAAATAATCATTCAACAAGCGAAGCATTTTTGCAATGAACAAAACTGTTGATTCAATAAAACTATTTTCTGCTGAATCAATAAATTCAGAAGTCTTAAATTGTAATGAAATTGCTTGAGCAACTTTTTCTAATCTTGGTATATTTTTTAATAACATTGAACCAACTTCAGGATGGGAAAAATAAATTTCTTCCTCTTTTGAATTTAGTGGAATACCTTTCATTCTTTTCTCAACTATTTCAGAAGGAATTCCCATACAACCAATTTGTGAAAGCAGAACTGCGATATCAAATTCCCATGTTTCTGTTATAGATAATCTTTGAATAATTTTTTTTGCAAGATCTCTCATTAACGAAGCACGATTAAAAAGATTTGGATTTGATACCGAAAGAATATCGATTAATACTTTTATACTACCTTTTAAAGTTTTTTCAAGTATTTCTTTTTCTGCGGTTACTAATCTATGTTGATTTATTCCCAATTTGATTGTTTCAATTAGAACATCAATTTCGCAAGGTTTTGTCAAAAATCTATAAATATAACCTTCATTTATTGCATTAATAACAAGTTGCAAATCTGCATATCCAGTTAATAATATTTTAACAGTTTCCGGATTTATTTCATGAAATTTTTTCAAGAATTCTAATCCTTTCATTCCGGGCATATTATAATCTGCAACTACAACAGAGTATTCATTATCAATTTTCAATGAATTTAATGCTTCATAAGGATCGCTAAACATCTTCATTACAAATTGACCTCTTATGTTTCTTCTGTAAGCGTTCAATACATTTTCTTCATCATCAACCAACATAATTTTTAACATAGTTCACCTTTAATTAATAATTTGTGTGTTATTAAACTTTGAAAAAAGTTGTTTTGTTTTTTCATTTTCATTAAGTAAAGAAAAATTTTTATTCGCAATTATATTTGAATAATATAAAAGTGATGATAATGAGTTTACATTGAAATCATGTTTTTCATGATGAGAAGAAACAGATTCAATAATTATCTCCGGTAAATTCCATATCCTGAGTAAATACGCACCAATATGTGCATGAGAAAAACCAAATAATTCATTTTCTTCTTCTAATGATGGCAATTTATTATTTAACTTCAAGAAATTATTATATGTCTCATTTTTAAGTAATATTAATTTACCAATATCATGTAATAAAGAAACTGAATATAATTCCTGAGAAACAATACGTGAAACTTTAAACTCTTCAACAATTAACTTTGCAATGTTTGAAGTATTTATACTATGCTCCCAAATTATTTCCAAATATTTTTCATTTACTTTTTCCAACCTCGAAAAATTATGAATGAATAAAAATAATATCAGTGATTTTATAACATTTATTCCCAAAATGTTAAGTGCTGAATTAATGTCAACTGTTTTAACTGCCGAAGCAAAATAAGCAGAGTTTGCAACTTGTAATATTTTAGCAGTTAATCCAATATCTTTCTTTATTATTTTTTCAATTGCCAATAAAGAAATATCTTCTTTACTTAATTCATTTTCAATTTCTAAATAAATATTTGGTAGTGATGGTAAATTATCAATTCCATTTATTATTTCAATCATTTCTTTTGAATTAATAATTTCTCTGCTCTTTAAACAATTATTGATTAATGAAATCAACTCTTCAGAGTTAATTGGCTTTGCCAGAAATTGGTGAGAATTTTTAACGGTTTTTAAAATCAGTTCATGGTCTGAATGTCCTGATAGAATAATTCGGATAGTAGAAGGAAAATTTTTCTGAAAGTAATCTAAAAGTTCTGCGCCATTCATAATTGGCATTCTCATATCAGAAACAATAACATCAATGTTGATTTTATAAGCAATTTCAATTGCTTCTTTTCCACTTGTTGCGAAAAATAAATCCCAAACTGATTTTTGCGAAAAAAGAGTTCTCTTAAGTCCATCTAAAATATTCTTATCATCATCTACAAATAATATTTTTATTTTATCCGCCATTTTTTATCTCATCAATTGGTAGTTTAATTGTAAATGTTGTACCAATACCAAAATCACTTTTTACTGTTATCAAACCTTTGTGTTTATTTACAATAATGTCGTGAGCAATTGATAAACCCTGACCTGTTCCTTTACCAACTTCTTTGGTAGTGAAAAATGGATCAAAAATTCTATTGATAATAGTTGGATTAATACCATTTCCATTATCTGAAATATTAATTAAAACATAATCACCTTCTTGCGTTGTAGATATTTTAATTATTCCAAGTTTCTCTTTTGAATTTCTGAATTTTTCTTCAATTGCATGTGCAGAATTTATTATCATATTTAGAATAACCTGATTGATTTCATCAATTAAACAATATACTAATGGTAAATTTTTATCTAATTCTAATTTCAAATCGGAATAATATTTCCATTCATTTTTAGAAATTGTAGCAGTAACTTCAATTCCTCTATTAATATCGGCATAAGCCATTTGCTTGTTACCCGGATGTGCAAAATCTTTCATTGCTTTAATTATTGTTGTAACTCGTTTAATTCCTTCTTCTGTTTGTTTGATAGCAGATGGAATTTCATTCAACAAAAAATCTATATCATAATTTTCTCTTAATATATTAAACTTTGTAACTAAATCGTTATTTAAATTTTGGTTTTGAATTTCTTCTGATAATTCTCTTATAAAATTATTTAAAGAAATAATTGAAGATTCTATAAACTTGTTATTATCACCAATATATTGCATTGGTGTATTAATTTCATGAGCAATACCTGCTGAAAGTTGCCCGATAGATTCTAATTTTTGAGATACTTCTCTTCTTGTATCAGCAATCATTTTTTCTGTTACATCTTCAATCAAAACAAGATAATTTGTTATTTCTCCATGAAAATTTTTAATTGGTGAAATTGAAATTTTACCCCAATAATTATCACCACTGCTTTTCTTTCCTTTGTAGATTGCATTAGCAGCTATTCCATTTTTAAGATTATCAAAAACTTTTTTATTGTTCCATTTAATATTTACTTCATCTGTTAAAAACGCTGGTTTATTTCCAAGTAAATCTTCAAATGGAATTCCTGTAATTGCTGAATAAATATTGTTAGCATATTCAATTGTAAAATTTTTATCCAAAATTAAAATTGCATCTGTACTTTGATTAACTGCTCTTAAAAGCTTTAACATTTCCTCTTCTGCTTCTAATCTAAACTTTTCAGCCTCATTATTGCTAAATGAATTACTAATTATTTCGGACAAAATATTTATCATACTTGGAAATTCTTTTGCCCATGAATTTGCATCAAATGGTAAATGAATAACAATAAATCCAGTGAATGCCGAATAATTAAAAAGTGGAATGATATATAACTTTTCTATGTTGTTTTTTTCAAAATAATTTTTTTCTAAAGGATCACAATCTTTAATTTCTTTATAAACAAATTGACCTTTATTCAATTCATCATACCAGTTAGTGTAATCTGAGATATTATTTAATTTTAGTTTAATTGGTGATAACGGATACTCAGAAATTTTTTCAAATTGATATACTTTTTCATTTAACTGATAAATTGCAACATAAACAGCTTCAAAAAATGAATAAAGCTCTTTCAAAACATTTGTTAATGTATTATTAAAATTAGAATAAGTGTTCTTTAAAAATATTGTTGATACTTGGGAAATTAATTTTTTGAATGAATATAATCTTTCATTTTCTTTCTGAAGATTTTTGTAATCTGTTATATCTTTTGATATTCCAATTATTCCAATTACTCTATCTTCATCATTAACTAAAGGATATTTTGAAGTTAAATACCATGATATGTTTTCAACATTATATGAAATTTTTTCAACTTTATTTACAACTGTTTTTCTTTTTTCAGTTATCTCTTTCTCTTCTAAATACAATTCAGGATTTACTTCACCAAAAATATCTTTATCATTTTTATATAAAATATCTTCTTCGTTTAATCCAATTTTATAACAAAAAGATTTATTTACATAAATATAATTTCCATTTTTATCCTTGATAAAAACTGCATCTGTTAAATTTTTTAGTAAAGAATAAAATATTAATCTTTCTTTTTGAAGAAATTTTAATTCACTAATTAATGAAGTTTCATTCAACAAAAAATTTATTAAATACTTTTCATTATTATTTTCAATTAAACACTCAATTGATAAAACTCTAAACTTAATTTTTTTAATATCTTCGTTGGTGTATTCAATTATTTTATAATAAGTATCATCAGAATTTAATTTATAATTTGCATTTATCTTTAATGTAGAAACAGAGCATAAATCATAAATTTTAGATTTTCCAATTATAAGTTTAGAACTAAATAAGTTTTTAAAACTCTTGTTATAAAATTTAATCACGTTAATATTATCATCTACAAAAACCGGCACATCAAATTGGTCAATAAAGTTTTGCAAGTTTTTATCTGAATCAAATCTTTTATGATTACTCATAATAAACCCATTTTTACAGTTTATTATCGAAAAGAGTTAGCAGAATTGTAATTGAACTATATGAAAGAAGTTTAATTTATTTTCGCCTAAATCCTAAAGCAAATAATAAGACAAATATTAATAAGACTTATCACAATTAAAAACTGATAAGAGAATAGAGTCAATAAAAAATAAAACAAAAACAAATTATAATTAGGAAAATTTTTTTGGAAATTTTGAAAAGTAATTTTTAATCAATTTTACCCTAATTGATTTTTAAAGAATATCAAATAAAATTCAATATTAATCATACAAATAAATCGTTCTCAATAAATTGTAAAGATTTTTTTACGTTAGGGAAAAAATACTTTAAAGTAATTTTCAATAAAAACGAATAAAATTTTTTAACCTCTGTTGCTTACATATATAAAATGTGTAATGAAAGAATAATCAAATAAATGATTCTCTTAGACAAAATCTAATATACCAAATAATAAATACTGATTAGCCAGTTGTCTGATAGGTTATTATTCATGCTATTGATGAAGAAATTAATCAGTAAAGTCTCTCAGGTGGAAATTTCGCTATGGTAAACTCTCGTCACTCTGATTTGTTTAGTGGCAGGTTGACTTTTCAGTCTCTGATGAATTCAGTCGATTCAGTATAAAATTATGCAAAACTAAATCTCTCAGCCGTAGGTTGAACCGCATATGATGCAAATTCCACTACGGTTTAACTGCTGATAAGTAGTCCTGTCTACCAACAGGTAGACCTGTCCGCCTATGGAGGATTCGATTCATACGAAAAAAAAAGAGCAAAAAAAATAGTAGCTTATTAAATCTCTCAGCCGAAGGCTGATCCGCCTCTGGCGGAAATTCCGCTACGGCCTGTCTACCGACAGGTGGATTCGATTCATACGCCTTTTCGTTGTGCAAATTTATGCGTTTTTTTTCTAAAATCAAATCTTTTTTTATTTTTTTAAAAATTTTTTTCGGTGAACCTATTTTTCTTTAAAAACCCTGGGGGGTTCACCCTTTGTTTTTGGCTTATTTTCGCAATTTTTTGTCATTTTTTCTCTTTTGTTTACTTTTTTGGACATAGGTTCACCGACGAGGTTGCGTTTTTAGCTTGTTTTTGCGGTTTTTTTATTCAATATTTTCTTCATAATCTCCATAAATTTTTTCTGAAATATCATAATTTAGATTTTCATATATTAATTGTTCTTTCAGTTTTTCAAATTTGTATTTAAATAAATCATTTGTTTCTGTTGAATATTTCTCAATTAATTGCTTTGCGTTTTCTTTTTGTTCGTTTTTAATATATGCTATTGCTAAAGTGTATGCTGCATATGGGGCAAGGTTTTGATATTTATTGTAGATAGGTTCCAGTATTTTAACTGCAGCCGGATAATTTTCTGTTATAATATTAAGTGTGGAAATTTTTTCGAGTATGAATATTTTGTTTTGATTTTTCATTTCTTTTGGAAAGTTTGTTTCAAGTGATTGTTGTAGGAATTGACGTGAATTGTTTTCATAAATTTTATTTTTTGTTGTTAAATAAAGATACATTTGAATTATTCCTTTGAGGTAGGTTTTGAATACTCCACATATAAAATTGTTTACAGTTGCCATTTCAATTATTTGTGTTTCTTCTTTTTTTCTGTTGTAATCAATTTTTATGCATTTATCAATGTAATTATCTGCAACTTTAAGGTTAGATGTTATTTCATCTGTTTCGTATAATTTATTTTGATTATAAAATAAGTTATAGTTTAGCTTATTCAGTTTAAGATATTTTTGAGCTAAGTGATATAAAGTTTTTATATATATTTTTTTTTGTTTTTGTTTTTCTTCCGTATTTGTTATTGATTCATAAATTTGTTCAATTCTGGTAAAGCAATTAATTGATTGTTTGATAGAGTTAAGATAGTCATTTTTAATTTTTTCGATATTTACTTCATTATATTCTTTGAAAAATTTTTGTGTACCAAGAATATTTGAATAGAGTAATGCTTTCCGGTATAAATCTGTTAATCTGTTTGGGTTAATTGAGAGAGCTTTGTTTAGGTAGTAAATGGATTTTTCTGCTTCTTCAAAAATATTTCCATCTCTTCTGCCACCTACTGTTGAAAGTTCGTTTACCGATTGATAATAAGAATAAGCAAGGTTGGAATAAAAGGACGCATTATTTGGTTGAAGTTCAATTGCACGGTTTCTTAAAGTAAGTGTTAGGTTTCTGAGGTTTCTTTTTTCTTCTATGAATTTATTTCTTTGATTTTTATCCGGGAATTTTCTTTTTAAATTTTCTGTGCATTCAGATAGTTTAGCTGTTGCAAAAGAAAATGAGTTTAAAAGTTCAGCATCGTTCCAAATAATACTTTTTTCAATTGGTTGATAAGTTTGTAGTAAGTTAAAAATTTCCTGCCAGTTATTTTTTTCTTCGAGCGTTCTAATTGTTGAAATAATTTTCAGGTCGTTTAATATTTCTTCAAATTTTTTAGTGTTAATTACAAAAAGAAATGGTAGTTCGGCAATTGATTTTACTTTGATATATTTTTTTAGTGCATCTTTTATAAGATATGATTGGTATTGTAGAGTTTTTACTTTTTCGAAGTAGATTTTTAAAAAGTTAGTTTTAGCATCAACTGCGGTTATTTTTAGTAATAATGAGTTATAAAATTTTTGCTGAGCTTTCCCATAATATAAAATTGCATATTTTATATTGGGAAGAGATTGATAGTCAACTTCGAGATAGTCAAGAATATCTGAAAGATACTTTCCGCTCCAATAGAAAGAATTATATTTTGGTTCACCTTCAATTGTGGTTGAGATTAAAATAATATTTTCTTCTTGTGTAAACATAATTTTAATAATTTAATTTTAGTTAGTAATTATTTTTTATCTGATTTGGATTTTTCTATTGTTCCGATATTTATATTAAATATTAAGTGAAAAAATCTAATAATTAATCTGAAAAGAGTAATGTTTTCGGATTGTAAAATGGATAAACTTAAATCGAAGAATTTAGAATCGAACAAGAGACCTGCTTCGATTGATTCGTTGATTAATTTTTCCTGATTCATTTTCCCCCTCCATTAAATAAAATTCCATTATGTTTATCATATTATGTTGCAGATTAGTAAAGATAATTTTTATGTATTAGTAAAATTGAGTTATTTCATTTTTTTCAATTCCGATAATTTTTTTACCAATATGTTTTTGTTCTTCAGCATGATAGAAAATGACAGAGTCTTTTTCTTTGTTGATTATTTTAAGAAGCTCATCCTTTAAGTCTTTAAATTGATTCGCAGTTAATTCACCTTCAAAAGCAGAGTTTTGCACCCAGTTCATATATTTTCTGAAAGTTTTCAAAGCTTTAGCTAAACGTTTTGGGCTGGTTATGTCGTAAACAGCTATGTAAAACACTTTATTAATTGGCTCTGTATGGTTCATAATTTTTTATTTTTCCTTCAAGGAAGTTGATTAAATTGTAACATTCCATTCTAATTAAAGAACGGTAAGAAATTCTTCGGTTCAATCTTTTATGATGAATAACAGTAGAAAGTCTGTTTTCAATTTGTTCAACAAATTTTTTACGTGGTTCATCTTTAAGATAAAATCCTTCCTGTGTATATTGAAAATCATCATCCTGAATAATATTAAGGTTAAGAACTCTAAAAATTACTTTATCAACTATAATTGGTTTGAATATTTCTGATAAATCATAAACTAAGGGTTGTTTATTATCTCCAACTTCGTGAATAAAACCAATAAACGGATTTAGTCGGGTTCTGTAAATTTCATTAAGAATAATTCCATAAAGGATGGAATTTCCAAAAGAGATTAATGAGTTTATAATTCCAACAGGTGGTTGTTTAATTCTTTTATAAAAATCAGTTTCTCTTTTTATTAACGAGGGCCAGGCAGAGTAATAAATAGTTCTGATGTTACCTTCATAACCAAGAAGCTCAGAAATAGTTTCTGCAAAGTGAATTTGTTCGAGTATTGAATTAATGTTTGCAATTTGTTCTAGTAAATCATCATTATCATCAAAAGAATTTTTCAGGTTAAATAAAATATTTTTAACAGAGGATTCGAGAATTGATTTAGCAATAAAAACTCTACGGTTATAAGTATAATATGCTTCGAACTGTAAAGTTTGAATATGCCCTGAACCATTGTTATTAAGGGGTAAAAAACTTCCGACATAATTTCCATAGTAATTGAAAATATGAACAGGAATATTATAGTAACTTGCAATTTTGAAGAACTGAGTATTAAAACGAACTTCCCCAAAAGTATAAAAAGCTTCAATTGATTCTGCAGGAATATGTTTGGGTTTATCAAACACATCATCTTTTTGAGCAGGTAGAATTACATTTTCCTGTTCAGTTTCATAAATATCAATTTTGTGTTGTGGTTCAACATCCTTAATTGTATGTAATGTAAATGAGTTATCCTTTCGACTTAATACTGAATTAGAAAATATGTAAATATTGTTCTTCATATTTATTTTCTAATAGATAATTATTAATAATTTTTTTAATTAAAATAATGTTTCATCCTCTGGTTCCAATTTTTGATAACAGTTCAAACAAATTGTAAGAAAAATTCTTTCATTCATGTTTTTGTGTTGTTTTTCAACTTTGACAATATCTATTACTCTATTGCAGTATGTACAAATTGGTATTAAATAATTTTCGTTAGAAATTTTATCGATACAAGATTTACAAAAAGCTCCTTTTGAAGAAACTAAATTGGTACAATTTTTAATATTGCATTTGAATTGTTTTTTAATTCTTAATTTCATTTTGCCCTCTGAATTTAAAAAGTAAAAAGTGTGATTAACTAGGTTCGACTTGAATTGCCCCCGTTTTCAATGAACTTTTGTTAACCACACTAGGAATGACAAGAAAAACAAAAATTTACAGTTCAAATTTATAGTGTGATGAAAATAAATTTAAGCAAAGAAACGTTTTCGAAACGTTATATCGGAATATAAAGAACTTAAATGAATGGGAATAAAATTACTTTAGCCGTAAATAGATTATAGGATTTTCATTATTAATTTTTTACTTAAATATTGAGCGGAATATTTTATTCAAAAGATTATTTGAAACTCTGCCTGCAGCACGTCGTGCAATTCTTTCACCAATTTTCCCTTTTTGAATTGCATTAATATCTCCTAAAATTCTTGATGCCTTAAATAGCACATTTCTTAATTTGTTGATTGACATAATTACCTCATAAATATTTTTTCAAAGTAGTTATTAACTAAGTTTTTATTTATAGAAGTTAGATCAGTCTTAAGAATTTTATAATTATTCGGATCAACTTTTTGTTCATCGAACCATTTTGATAAATATTTTTTAATTATATCAAAATCCTTAGGTGAATGATGGATAGGATCAATTTCAGCAACAAGAATATTTAAGTTGGATAAATCGTTATCAATTTTAATCAAGCCGAAATCATTTTTGTTAAAATAATCTTCCCAATTATTACTTTTTCTAAATCTCTTAATTTGATAAGATTCCGGGAGAATATAACTGAATCTATTTTTAACACTATCCTTACAGTTTTTATAATAAATATATCCATCAGTCAGAAGGACAAGAACATTTATATAATTTGAATCATTAATGATACAATCGTCAACAACACGATGTTTGAAATAATTAAAGATATCTGAACCTTCAAAAGTTTTTGCTTTGCTTGCCAAAGAATATAATTTGGATAAATTTTTATTATAAAGTTGAGAAATAGAATTATATATTTTTTTTCTTTGATGAAACTCATAAGTAGAAAAATCAATATTTAAAGAGTCACAAATTGATTGATATATTTCATAATTGAGAGTAGGATAAAAAATGACTTTAATTTTATCATCACTATTAACAACACCTTTTCTTGAAAGGAAATTTTTGAAGTTATCAACAACTGAAGAAATAATGTTAATATCCTTTTCTGACTGATCCGGATGTTTAGCTAATGAAATTCTATCTGACAAATCAATTAATATTGTGACATTTAAATTTTTGTAATTATCAGTAATATTTTTGTTTTCATTGTTATCACAAGAAATTAAAAATACGATTAAAAGTAGAAGTAATAATTTATTTTTCATCTGCTAATCCATTTTTATTAATAAATGATTCAAGTTGATTTTTAATATTTTCAATTTTGCTTTCGCTGCTTTTTGCACTGGCTAAGTATTTAATCCATCCTTTTGCATATTCTGAAATTATTTTTCTTATTTCATAAACACTAAAAAATATTTTCTTTTTATAGGAAATTAATTCACTGTTTTTTAGAGAAAGTTCCTTGATTTCCTTTTCATGAATATTAATTTCATTTTTGTATGAAGCAATTTTTGATTTCAGGTTATTAATTTTTTCAATTAGCATATTTTCAAAATTTTCTAACATATTTTTCTTTTTTCTTTCTTCGTTATAAAGAGAAAAAATAAAACCAAAGATTAAGTAAACAAGAAACCCGAGAGCTATAATAATCCAAAAATTTGCATCGCCTAATGAATCAAAAAAATTATAAGGTTGAACATTACCATAAGTATTTATTGCTTTTGAATTATAAATTCTTTCTGAAATATGATATGCTAAAAGTGCATCAACAGAAAAAACAAAAGTACCGAAAGCTATTGTAGGTAAATATTTATATTTAGAATTTTTTGCTTTGGACTTAATATTTTCCAAACTTATACCAAGTGCAAGGAATACAAAGGGAGCTAATGCAATAGTGATAAATGTTGTAAACCCTTTTTGAATTGCTTCTTCAAAAGCTTTCGGATAAAATATTGAGTTAAACAAAGTTGATTTATTAATAGTAATTTCACGGAAAATTGCTGAATAAACAACTGAAGAATAAAAGAAATAAAGAAATAAAGCTAACATTAAAGAAATAAAACCATAAACTCTTAACATAAATTTATCTTTATCTTGTTTAACAAATTTTTCCGGATTTACTTTAAATTCTGCCAAGTCATTTTCAGCTTTTTTTAATTCTTGTTGCGCATCAGGAATAAGGTTTTCTTGTATTTTTTTAATTTCGTTGGAATAGATATTAATTTTGTCTTCATTTGATTTTCTTTCGCTTTCAATTTCTTCTTCTTTCACAGTTACAGTATGAGTTTTTAAATCAGATTCTAATACAATTTTTGAGTAAAAATTTTCCAAAGCAACTTCAAATGCAGAAGTATAACCTTCAACTTTACCTGCATCAATAAATCCCTGAGTTTCATAATCTTTAATTTCGCTATGTAATAATTCTTTGTGAACATCTTTTTCGAGTGGTAATATTGTAGACATTTAAACCCCTTTAATTTTGTTTTACATTTTAATTTTTAATTTATTCTCTAAAAGAAATATCATTTATAAATTTTCATAAAAATAATTTAACCCCGAAGTTTAATATTATAATGAAGTGATGGATTTATGAATTAAGTTGTCTGCATATATTAAATTAAATCCTGTAAAATCATTTCCGAGAAATCTTTCTTCAAAACCAACCCCAATGCTATCAGCAGTTATCTTTTCGGTTATTTTGGGATCTGTTAGTAAGTATTCAATTTTATTTTTCGCATCATTTTCATTAATTAAATTATTTTTTTTAGAACGGTAACTAAATTCGTTCAAAACAGATTGAATTAAATTTTGGAAATATTCTTGATAAACATCTGTTCGGTTGTAAATATCAAGGCTAAGAAAAATATCATTTAGGAAAATAGCAACACCGTTTGCTTTTTCGGATACTTTAAAGTTTGAGATAACTTTTTGGTATGTATTTTTGTTGAATCTAAGCAATTCAGATAAATCAGAAGTATTTGAATGCATATTAACATTACTAAAAGCATAATCAATACTATTCCATACCTTTGATTGATCAGCGTAGAACCCACTTTTTCTTTTAACATTTTGAAAAACATCAATGTTTTTTTGTTTTCTAATAAAATTTGGTGAATAATTATCGCTTCTATCAAATCTATTAGTATTAAATCTCCATCTTCCATGTTCAATACAACTTACATTAATAATTCTTTTTGAATTTGGAGGTAAAAGTATTGATGTATTTAAAACTCTATTTTGCTTTGCCCCAACAAGAATATCACCATCGGAAAAGAAAACATAGTATTCAGAATTGTTATTAACAATAATATCATTTACTCTTCCCGAATCATTAATTTCAGTAAGCTCGATAAATTTTTTGCTTATTGCATTACTGCTTGTGATATAATTAAATGTATTTGCCGGTGAATATAAAAATTGAAGAAGAGAAATATTATTTGATTGTTCGAAAGAAATAAATTCGTATTTCATTTTTACCCCCATATTAATTTAATTACTACTCAAAAATAATTTAAAGAACGAAACAGAAAAAGGTTCGAAACATTTTAGAAATGTTATTTCCAGAAATAATTTGAAATGATTTAGAATTTTAATTAATCAAAATTCTTTTTATAAAAATTCAATTATAGAAATAATCATTTAATAATAAATCGGTCTTTAGTTGCTATAATATGGTAAGTAGATTGACCATATTTTCGATTTACATCAATAATAAAATTTTGTGAAATATCATTATCATTAATAAGTGATTGAATTTTAGAATTGACTTTAGATCTTTTCACTCTGAAATCTTCTTTTGAAAATCCTTTTTTGTACCAGTTTTTTTCTTTGATGTAATAATCATCACTATAAAATTCATTAAAGTATTCAATAAATTTTAATTTAGTTTCATCAGAAGTAAACTCACCAACAGAGATTTTATTATTGCCACGTTTTTTAGAATCAATAAAGAAATAATAAAAGAGAAATTCTAAAGGTTCTAAAAGAACAGAATCGTTGCCAAACCTTAATTCACGTCTTTCAATATCAATTATCATTTTATTTGATGGAGCTAAAACTTTTAATTGAGCTTGAGTAAATTTTACAATATCATCAAATTTAGATTGTAATAATTTGCTGCCTTTAATTTCATTAGAAAGAAGAGAACGTAACCGAACAAAAGGTAAATCTGCAATTTCAAGATCATTTGCTTCTTTTTTATTTAAAGGGAAAAACCCTTTGAACTCATTTTCTTCTTTTGTTAAAACATGAATCAATCGGTCATTTTCTCTTGCAAAAAGTGAAAGTGCATTAGCCATGTGAACACTCATAGATTTTCTTCCACCTGTAATTGAACAAAATAAAACATTATATGGATCTGCTGATTTAATTTTTAAAAATTCACATACTTTATTTGGGAATAAAATATTGTCTTTATCTGAACGTATATCGGAAAGTTCAATTGATTCTTCTTTGGCAACAATTATATGATTATCATTTTCTTTAAATAGAGGGGCTTTCAATTTATACATTTCGCATAAGCTTTCAATTTCTTTTTTTAATGGTGTTTTTGGTGTTGAAGGATGAGTATCTTTACCAAGGATAACATCTCTTCCCCTTTTTGTTGTTAAAACATAAACTTCATGAATAGGAATTTTTTCTTTTACTGCTAAACAGTAAAGACTTTCAGTAACTATCTGAGGTGTTAACCCTGATACACAAATTAAAATATTATTTGTCATATAAATTCCTCATTATTATTAGCAACATTAATGGTTTTAATATTTAATTCTTTTGCACGTTCTAAAAATCTTTTTGTACCTTTTTTTGCAGATACAAAAATTCCTTTTCCAAAAGTGCCACTGGTTATGTTTGTTAAAGTTTCCAGTTGAAATAAGTCATATTGATTATCACTTTTTCCACTTTTACATGAATAATTATAAAGCATATAATTTTTTAATACCAAAACATCAATTTCATTTTCAACATTTTCATCACTTATAATTTTTACACCTGTTAAGGGATCAAGATTATATTTTTTCTTAAGTATATAAAAAACAAAATATTCTAACCAATCACCAGATTTAAATTCTGAGCTTTTAAATGAAATAGTTTTTTTAATGGTGTTATTGTATTGAATTGAATATGTATCAAAATTTTTATAGAAGACAAAATTTTTGTTTTTACTTGAAATTGTAATTTTCGGATAATCTTCAGCTTGTTTCGATCTGATTTCAGCAAATAATAAAATAAATTCATTCATTAAATTTTTTTCAAGAATAAAATCAAAAAGAGGGAAATATTTATCAACTAATAAAGTGCTTTTAGTTTCTTTAATTTTATAACCATAAGAAATTAGATAATCGTTAACAGACAAATTTGCAATTAACTTTTCAATTTTATATTCGGGCAAAAGAGTAATAATATTTTGATGTTCAGTATCACAATAAATGATTCTCAAATTTTTCTCAGCAAAAGCTTCATAAGCAGCTAGAGCCATTAATTTTGTTCCGCCAGTAATATTCAAAGATACTTCATTCGAATAATCGTTTATTTCTTTATTAACAACATTTTTGAATCCAATAAAATCATAAGCATTAAGATCTTCAATTTTTTTTACATTTATAGATTTTGAAGTAAATAATTTTTCTAAGTTGTTAGCGGTTTTTTTTTCTTCTTTAGTAGAAAACAAAACGACTTGTTTTGGTTTATACATTAGCACTGGAAGAACATTCGCCATCGCCTGACGGGATACAAGACAAAACATTGTTTTCATTTTTTCTCCTCTGTGTACTAAGTGCGCTAAGTGGTAAGATTTTTTTTATTAACCACTCTGCCTGAGGCAACAAGTAAGTTCACTTAGCAACACTTAGATTTATTCATCTGACAATTTGCTGAATTCCTCAGTAACCAAAGGCACTAAAGATTCAGTAATTGAAGTAGTATTAAAATTAATTAACAAACCTTTAGGCATCTTAAGCAATTTTAAATAAGTAAGTAACTGAGCTTTGTGAATTGGTAAAATCGCATCAACCGCTTTTAATTCAACAACAATTAAATTTTCTACTATGATATCAGCTCTTAACTCAGCTTCAACTGAAATACCTTTATATTCAACAGGGACAACAACTTGTTGATTTACAATTAATCCTCTTAACTTCAATTCGTGCATAAGGCATTTTTCATAAACCGATTCGAGTAATCCGGGTCCTAATGATTTATGAACCTCAATAGCTGCTCCGACAATATCATAAGATAGTTTATTTACATATTTCTTTGTAATCTTCATAACTAATTTTCTCTGTGCTCTAAGTGTACTAAGTGGTTAGTTTTTTTTAACCACTCTGCCAGTGGCAGATAAATTAGAACACTAAGTAACACTTAGGTTATACTTCTCTAAATCTCACAAAATTAAAAGTGACAATTTTTTTTCCATCTTTTTCCTCAACAATTCGATTAGTAGTAGAAAAGACCACAGCAATTTTTTTCTTTTTAAGAATTTGTCCTAAAAGAAATACAAAAGTAAACTCTCCCATAAGATGAACGGCATTATTTTTATCATCAGATGATTTTAATAAATCAATAATCTTCAACAAATACTTTTCAGCTTTTGCAGTAACTTGCTTAGTATTTGCTTTTGGAGAAATAAGAGGGAAAGGCAAATCAACTACCTTTCCGAATTTTCTTTTAGCAGCATTTAGCTGTTGAGAAGACCAATTATTACTAGGATGATTAGAGAGGTTGATGAGCATATATGTTACTCTTTAAAGTAGCCATAACCTACAGCTGTTTTTGCTCCAATACCTTTTTGGGTTAGCGCCTCTTTCAGAAACTTTTTACCAAGATCTAAATAAGTTCCTCCTACATTTCCAATTCTGCCAACTTCATTATCATTTTCACTTATGCCAATGATAAATTGAAATGCAGTATTTTCTACTGTTACAAAAAATATAGGAACAGGATTATAATAATCTGCTGGAGGTTTTGTGTTAGTCTTATCAGAATAATAAGGTCCATAATGCGGATTCATTACATCAACCTTTAGGTTCGGTTTAGCAGTAGGAAAAGCATCAAAGAAAACAATTGAACCTTGATGTTCCTTTTTTAATACACTTTCTTTCGGGCAACCAAATAAATAACAAAATGTGGCATTATTAAATGCTTTTTCTTCTTTACTTTCAAAGTGTTCTATAATTACACAACTTCTGACAATTCCTTTAACAGCCTGTCCAGGTATATAGGGGAACCCATAAATTGGATGGAGATTTATTGATGTTTCATAAACAGATTCTGTTCCAAGACCAATTGCTAATCGCCAATCAATTTCAAGGTTTTCTGAATGATGATTTTTTCCAAATAATATTTTGGCCGAGTCTAAAATTTCATCACAAAGTTTCTTGAATTTTATTCCATTAAATTGAAAACTGGAAACATCATTATAAATGGTTTGGCCTTTATCAGTTTTGTAGAAAGAAAATTTATCTTTATCAAATCTTGCAAACTTGTGAAATTTAAGTGAGAAATTTAAAATTTCTTCGCGTTTTATAATTTTACTTGTATCAGATGGTACATATAATTCTGGCATATTATTCTCCTTCAATTAATCCATCTGCAAATCTTTTCAACCAGGAAAGAAATGATATTACCTCCGCTGTTAAATTTCTATACTTAATTGATGACATCTGATTTAACTCCATAACTAATTCATCGAATGATTTTATTTTATTTGCATCTATTTTATTTTGATCCTTCAACCAATCATAAATATTTTTCCCGATAGCATTCCAGTATTTTCCCTCATCTTTATTTTTTTTGGAGAACATAAATGCAAAAGTTGCTCCAAGGCCATTTGTCTTAATTAACATTGGTAACTTCTTAACATAGCTTTTATACTCTTTACCTAGATTTGATGCATTCCTTGCGCAGTTATATGCAAATTCAGCTTTAATTTGTTCAGTATTTCTTGGCATTTTATTTTCCTCCATTTTTTTTCTCATTAAAATTAATTTTCATCATTTTAACGATACCTTTTCCAATTGTAGCATTACCACCAATCTGAACAACTTCAGGTAAACTTTTTTCAAAAAATTCCATTACAAGCTCTTCTTCATTTTTACCATTTTTCTTGAAAATTCCTTTTTTATTGTCATCTTTTTGGAAAACAGGTGAAGCAAAAACAATAAAGTACATAATTGTTTCAGGGGGTAAGTACTCTTCATTAAATAATGCTCCAATGGCAACCGTACCTGTTGCATTATCAATTTTGGTTCTTGTAATTACTTCTGTCGATTGATTTACAAAATCTTTAAAGTCATCATCACTTAAAACAACGAGTTTTTCTTTTAATTCGGAAGACAGGGAGTACAAAATATCAAACTTTAATTCTTGTTTTTCTTCAAAAGTGTATTCCTCTAAAACAACAGCTTTTTTATCTATTGAGACTTTATTATCTGAAAAAGTTAAACATTTACCTATTGTAACATCAGGAATTGTTAAATTGATTTTTTGTCCGCACAAATTCATATCTTCCACAAACCTCTTTAACACATACGGGCAAGTAATCCAAGCAAAAACACCTTTAGCTGATCTTACAGGGAAGAAAAGCAATCTTGCATCAGAAAAACCAAGTGCACCAGAAAATTCTTTGTCATCATCGAATTTTTTGATTATTTCATCTTGGGTTCCTGATTCATCATAACCAAAGGCAAGATGAATTGAATAATCATAGTTTAATATTAACTCCTTAGTTTCATTTTGGGTACTAATATTTAAAATATTTTTTATAAATTCTTCTTTCTTTGTCTTTTCATTTGTTTCAAAAGATTCTCTCAAAGCACCCTTTAATGAAGAACTTTCAACTTTGGGAAATGATGTATGTTTTTCTCTTTGGATAGGTAAATCAACAATACCTAAATCATTACCACTTCCAGCGTGAAGTGATGAAATTGTTCTGAACATAAATGGTTTTGCAAGTTTAAACATAGATTATTATCTCCTTATATTTTTATTTCTTCAATGTCACTTTTTTCAATTTTACTACTTACAATTTTTTGGTAAGGATTATCAGCAGAATAAGATGCACTACTTTCTTTAATAAATACTTTGAAAAATCTTAATACTTTATTTATACTTTTAATTTGTTTTGCAACTTCATCAATTTCTTTTGTATCTACACTACTATTCAAGGTGTATATATAAAAATGATACTCAAACGTTGCTTTATCGAAATAATCTTCTATAGCTTTTAATCTAACTTGTAAGTCTGAGATTATTTTATCTTTATTGTTCAAAAAAGAATAAAAAGCTTTTACTTCACAAAAACAAAAAACATCCTTTTTTTCGTTAGATAATACAATATCAAATTCTCTCTTGTATTGAACACTTCTTTCAACTTTTTTCAATGTAATACCATTAATGGTTAAGGGGTTATTTATAAAATATTCGTATAGTTTGAATTCAGCAATATAACCGAAAACATTTTTTGCATTAACTGTATGATTTTCTGCATAATCCTTTATCATTTCACCAAGTACAGTAAATTCATATTTGCCTCTATTATTATTTATTAGCTTATAATTTTCTAATTTTTTTATTTGTAGCATATCATCGAATTTTTTTGATGATAGATCTAAATAAATTTTTTCTAAAAATAATTCATCAATTCCTATATTAATTTGGGGAATTGTAATTAGTTCGTCGCTTTCTTCAAAAATATATTTTGATTCAATATTGTATAATTGTGCTAATATGGTTAAAAATGGAATAGTCGCTTTATACCCTCCAGAAATATTAAAGATAAATTCTTCACTTATTTTTTGTTTATTCTGAATAGTAAAAGTATCATCTTTAACATTAAATTCATCTTTAAAGATTTCCCTAATCTTTTTAACGAGGTTTATCAATCCAATATTAAATTTTTCAAATGAATCAACAACAAGGTTTTCAATTAAATAGCAATGAATCTCTATTTCTTTATTTAATAAAGACGGTAAATTTTCTTTTAATAACTCAGCTGCTAATTGAGATAAAACACTGTCAGAGTAGAGAAGATAAACTTTATAATTTTGTTTGTTGTCTGATGTAATTTTCAATAGACTTTTAATCTCTGCAGATGCATCTAAATTAAATTCTTCTTCTTTAATTTCCCAACCATCATCTGTCTTAATAAGACCTTTCAACCATTTGTTCTCGATTACTGCTTTTATGTTTCTTATTGTCCTTTGAAATTTTGGATTATTGTATTCAGATGAAGTTAAGTTTTCCAATTCTTTCAGTAAATCATTTATATCCTGATAATCATCATTAATAAAAGAATCCCTGACTTCGCCCTTGGTATAATTTGTAAAGAGACTTGTTCCAACGGTGGTAATAATTTTTTTTGTCATTTTAATACTCCAATCATTGAAATCCCAAAACCATAATTCTGAGTATCATATTCAGAAATAGATTTATTGTTAAATATTCTCTTAGCATCTTCAAAGCTTCCTTTTAAAGTTTCAAAGTAATAAACAGAACCAGGTGGAACTGCTTTTCTCATCGGTTTAGGCACTTTCTTTTTCATATCAAATCCTCCAATTGAGATTGGTTTTTTAATAAATGCAGAAATTAACTTAATTCGAATCCCATCTTTTTCTCCAATTAATGATTCTTTGTTTATCCACTTAGGAAGCCAACCATTTTCAAAAAAGGCGGGTGTTATAATATATAACTTGAATTTATTTCCATCATATTTGTTTAAAGTAATTGGCTCATAGATATCTGTTACCTCTGATATTTTCGCAATTTTCCCTTCTGCACCAAGTTTAATAAACTTAGACAGTTTTTTAGAGAATTCATTGTCAGCAATTTCAACGATAATACTTAGACCAATTGGGCGTCTCATTCCTACTCTATATAACTTTGATTCATCCGTGGTATGCGTTAAATTGTTACGACCAATTCCCACTTTACTTTCCATAATGAAATAATCGTCCAACAATTTACACTCAAATTCATCATTATCTAAAAATCCATTTAAATACTGATCAAGTTTATCCATACCAATAATAGCATTTTCCAAATTCTCAACTTCATCTTTGGCTTTAATTACTTTTAGTTCGTTATGAATTGAAGACAAAACATTTAATAGGTTCCCAGTTAAAACATTAATCTTATATTTTTTAGTGCGTTTTTCTGTTTTAACTTCTATTTTAGATTTATTTTTTCGGTAAACAATATCTAAAGGCATCGGGAAATGAATACTTTCATTAACTCTATAATATATGTCCGTAATAATTAAATCATTAAATGACGAACCCTCAGTTAATTGATTTATCATTTCTGGATTTGAACTTAAAATTGCACTTGAAATCGCTCCATAGAATACTGACGGTGGTGGTGGAAATATTCCATCAGCCCAAGTTTCTTCCCCCATAGAAAAAGGTTTTCCATCTTTAAAGAATAAAGTATCAATAGCATCAATTTTAATTTTCATTTTTGCCTCCGTTGAGGTGTCTGCTAATAAATTCTGAAATAAACAATGCCGTAAAGAGATTTTCCGTATCTAATTTATAAAGCGAAATAATTTTTTCTGTTGTTTCATCAATTTTAAGTTTTTTCCTCTTCTCGAAATCTTCTTTAGTTTCGTTCTCTCTCTTGCTAAACTTAGAAGAACGAGCAAGTAATCTTTTTAATTCGGTTTTCAAAATTTCATCAGATGGATTTATATTATAAAATTCCGATGATAATTTGTTTATAAAGGATTTCGAAAAGATTTCATTTGCTAAATCATAGGTCAACTGAGCAATTGCATCTAGATTTTCATTGTTCTTATCACCCCATTTTAGAATTGTTTTATTAATTTCACCAGAATGTTTCATCACTGCGATTGCAAATGCATTTTTATCATCATCTATATTCTTAGCATCCTTTTCAAGTTTACGAACCCAACTTAAAACTTCTGATAGCGGCATTTTATAATGAGTTATAGCAATTCCTGCAGAAAATGTAAGATTTACATTTTCTATTATGAATTCCGAAATTCCCTGATTTACTATTTCATCAAATTTCTTGCGTAGTTGGTTTAGGATATCAAATAGATAATTTAGATTAATAAACGCAAGAAAATCTTCACCACCAGCATAAACTACTTTACCTTTATCACTTGTTACAATATTTTTTGTTTCTTCTGCAAATTTTCCTAATGACTCAGTTAATTTATTATGAAATTTTTTTAGTTCCACTGTTGAATTTAAATAAGCACCTGAAAGCCACTTACCCATACTGTCGCCATCAAACATAATTACAGAAAAATAGGGTGTAAATTTCATATTATTTTCTTTGAATGCCTTCTTAATTCCAATGAATTTATTTTTTGCTTGTTCAAGAAGATTTTGAGGAATACTCTGTTTCTCAAAATATTTTTTGGTTAAATTTTCTTCAAAAAGTAATTGATAATCAAAATAACCCTTAAACAGATTCTTATAATCTTCAAAAATTTCTTTTGGTCTAAGTTTTTTAACAGAATCTAGCAAAGCAATCTCTGCAGTTGAAGGGAAATGTTTATCCTGGTAAAACCTCTTTGTATAACATACTGCACACAACCCTTCACCATCCTGCAATTCTAAATTCTTAACTTCTACTGCATCAGATTGGTAATAATTGTGCTTTTTCCCATAATAAAATATTGCATTTCTTTCTCCGCAAATAGAGCACTTTCGCCCTATTTCTTCTAGCTGTTCAAATTCACGAACATTTTTTACAGCACCAAGAAGAGATTCTATTTCCAGAAATTGTTCATTATATTTTTCGGATTGATAAGGAATTGCAACCCATTGAATAGATAAATGTTTTTTAATTTGATCACGAAAGTTATTTGGAAGTTTATTGACCACAACATTTGTATTCATAATAGAAAGCGACGAATATTCTTCAAATTTTTCAATTACTTTTATTTTAAGGTCATCACCAAATTTTTTCATATCTGTATCATTATCTTTTTCAATTACAGCAATAAATCTGTTTGGGTATGAATCCAATCCTTTCATCGGGAAAATAAGTTCAGTGGGTTTGGCTTCTTCAATAGCGTATCCGATTAAATCAGATAATATTTTACTACCAGAAAATAAATCTTTTGTTTTTCTTGCTTGTGCAATGAAAGATTGTACGGGAGATATTGTAAAGAGAAATAAATATTTCATATTATTATTTCCTCTATAAAATCTTGAACCTTGTTAGTCTTTTTAGAATTATTACTTAAACTAATAAAGGGGACAGATGAAGAAGATTTTAATTTTGTTATTACAGGATAGAAAACATTTTTAATTTCTAAGCAAGACACATAAATCGGTGAAGCAAATCTTAAATTTTCACCATTATATTTTTCAGTAAAACCAGTATGGTAGCAATCGTTTTTATGTGAAGATTCTCCTATCTTTTTTAATAATTCATTAATATCATTATATTCTTTGCCTATTATTACTTTTTCTATAATTGGATAATTAGCTTGTTTTTGATAAACACAATTAATCTCATTTTTATTTGTCTCATTAAGTTGAAATCCATCGTTATGTAATTTATTTAATAATGTAAGTAATGAATTAAACTCATAAGAATAACTTTCTTCTCCAATCTTAATTACCTTAAAACTTCCAAATCCTCTTCTGCTTCTTTTTCCTATTCCACCTAAATAGGAAACTGTTAAAAATAAATTTTTGATTGTTTCATCAGCATTACTAATAATTACTTGAAAAGCAACTCTTTCTTTAATGCACTTTGCTGTGAACTTTTTATTATCACTATGAGGCAAGGGACGGTATTCAGAAAAAATATCATTAGAGTTACAAGTTATTCTAATTGAAAACTTACTCCTTCCCTCTTTTTCCCCGCTTCCACCAAAAATTAATGCTTCCTTTTCCATTAACTCTGCTAACGGTAAATGACCATTTATTGCACGCCACCAAAAACGCATAGCTGCTTTAATACTCGGTGGTCTTAGTTCAGGTGTTTTACCATCAGCACCAGCTAAAAACATTGGTGTTATTGTTTCACATTGGAAAATTATTTTTTGCATATAATTTTTTCCCTTTTCTTCTTAAACAAAATTATTGTTGAAATTTATTTTTTCCCAAAAGAGAAACGTTGTGAAAATATTTCTAACTACTTACTTTCTTCGTAAACTAATCCAAATCCCATTGCATTTTGACTTCCAAATCCAGCTTCATAGCCAACTTTTATTAATTCTACATCACCTTTTAATTTGAATGGACAAAACATTCCAATTATTTCTATAGGTGATTCATAATCTTTCATTATGCTTACTTTTTTAGTTAGCTTTTTATTCTCTTTAGAAGCCTTTAGTAAGTAATCATAGTCCCAAGTAAGTTTTAAGCCGTTGCCCTCGTAGGATTTTTTATAAATTGTCTCGTATTTATTTATCAAATTCTGATTAAATATTTTATTAATATTTTCGATATCGTCTTCAACTCTATAATAATAAGTATTTAATTTTCCATTGAATTGTATCTGAGATGAAAGAACCATTGGTGTAATCATCTTAAATTTCATTTCAGATTTGAACATCGGTTCTGGTATTATTTCAGATGTTACAATATTAAATTTTGTTTTTAATCCTTCACTAAAGATTTCAATTTTTTGATTCTCAAATGTTCCAATAACAAAATTTTTTATGAAATCATCAACTAATGGTGAAGAAATGTAAAGGTAAGCATTTGGTGATTCGAGTTTTAAAAATTTATTGTTCGAAGATGTTTTTTCTAATTGCAACCCAAATGTAAATAGCTTATAAGTTTTATTATTTGAAACATATCCTTTATCGTGTAAGAATGTTGAAAATTCTGGTGAGCCAAACTACAATAATTTATAAATAGCAGCTGATAATGAATAATTATAATTAAATGAAATTTTGTCTGAAGAATTTGCCCTAAGTTTCAGTAATAGTCTCATTAAGTTTTTTTTATTTACCCTAATCCAAACTAATTTAATTATAAATCAAAATCAATTTTAAAATTATTTTTTTATAAAAAATTTTTCTATTTGAATAATGATTTTAACTAATCACATGATATGAAAAATTTAATTCAAAAAAATTTTCTGTTGAATTATGATAAATTCATTAATTGCGCAAAAGATTTTATAAATTTTTAAAAATAAAAAATCCTCACATTCATGAGGATTATTCTTTGTAGCGGGGGCAGTGCGTTTTTACATGATAACCAAGTTAATCTATGTTTACTCAATTTTATTTATTTATCAGAAAATTGAATAAAAACAACATTTTTTTGATAAAATAAATTTTCTATAATTAACTCAAATAAACCAAAAGTGTATGAAATGTGTATGAAAAATTTAGGAGGAAAACATGACTATCAACTTCTATTTAGACAAAAACAAAAACTTAAAAAGTAATGAACGTACTATTTACGTTTATGTCGGATTCGGTAAAAAAAGACTGGTATTTAATACAGGGGAAAAAATTGATCCAAAATATTGGGATGTATTAAAACAACAATCAAAAAAATCATATGTAGGAAGTCCAGAGTTAAATTCTTTTTTAAATTACATTAAAGAAGAAATAAAAAAATTAAATAGACAACTTACTATTGATAAAATATTTCTTTCTGATGAAGAATTTAAATTAAATGTCCATCAAATAATTAAAAAGACCCAACCCCAAAACACAAATTATCAATTTTTCGATGCATTCAATAGGTTCATTGAAACAAAAAAAAATATTCGTTCTCACAGATCAATTCAAAAATATTATACTTTGTTAAATCATCTTAAGAATTTCCAAACAACAAAAAAGTTTACACTTTCTTTTGATAAAATGAACATGGAATTTTATGAAAGATTTACAGATTATCTTTTCAATAATAAAAAAATGACTGATAATACTGTTGGGAAATATATATCAACATTAAAGACTTTTTTATCATGGGCTTATGATTTAGAATTAACAAAAATCTCAACATTTAGACGATATAAAGTATTTGAAAAAAAAGCAGAAATAATCTATTTAACTTCTGAAGAATTGTCTTTATTAGAGAACTTAGAATTAGAAAATAAAAGCTTAGAGCAAGTAAGAGATGTATTTTGTTTTGCTTGTTATACAGGTCAAAGATTCAGTGATATTTCTAGTATTCAATGGGAAGATTTATCAGACAATTATTGGAATCTTCGTTCTTATAAAACAAAAGATATAATTAGAATTCCACTAATCGATAAAGCAACTAAAATCATACAAAAATATAGAGAATGTGAAAAACCTCTACCAATTATTTCTCATCAAAAAACAAATGAATATATTAAAGAAATGTGCAAAATAGCTGGACTAACTGAATTAGTTACTATTAATCGTTATAGTGCATCTAGAAAAATTGAAATAACTAAACCTAAATATGAATTTGTAACAACACATACTGCAAGAAGAACTTTTGTAACTCTCAGTCTTGAAAAAGGATTAAGACCAGAAATGGTAATGGAAATAACAGGACATAAAGAATATAAAACAATGAAAAAGTATATGAGAATAACTGACAAACGAAAAGAAATCGAACTAAAACAAGCATGGGAAAGAGAAAATTTAATAAAGAGAGTTATTTAATTAGGGTTAATTAAATTTTTTTATGCGATTGATTAAACATATTATTTTAAGATTTATAAAAAATGATTTATGCAGCTTTTTAAAAGTAAAAAAAACAATAAAATAATTACAAAACAGCTCTACTAATTGTAGTAGAGCCAATTTATCTTACCTTAAATAGATTTTAAATTGTGGAAAAGGGCTTCATTTAAATGGTTTACCTATTTTAATTTTTTTTAACCCAACTTAAAAATTTTGTCAAAATAACATTAGAATTTTGCTACAAAAAAAGTTAATTGCACACGTTAATTAACTTTTTTTAACAACTATTTATTTCAGATTTACAGTAAAAATCTGAAAAAGGAGGTAAAATGAATGCAAAATTTAATGCTATCAACAATTACAATTGATGAACTGAAAGAAATCATTTCAGAATCGATTAATTCTATTCTATGTAAAAACAACTACCTAACTAAAGTTGAAAAAAATGATGATGAACTAATTAAAATCGAAGAAGTTAGTTCATTGCTTGGAGTATCTAAAGTTACAATTTACAAGTGGAAAAAAATGGGGCTAATTCCATTTTACAGGATCTCTAATAAAATTTATTTCAAAAAAAATGAAGTTATTGAATCATTGAAAAAAATCAATCAAGGGAAAAACAATTAATTAACTAATATTTCATAAAAATCATTTTATTTAAATTTTATATGGAGTAAAAATGCCTAAAAAAATTAACAAAACCATGAATTTCAAATTATCAGCACTTTTATTAGATAAAAATCCAGATGATAAAATCAAAAATATTTTTTCTTATTGTATTGTGGAATATGCAAAAAAATATGAAAAAAAATTATTAAAAGATTGGGGCTATTATGAAAATTTATCCTATAATATTTCAGATGAAGATTTTGAAGAATATGAAAAAAATAAATTTTGGGGTAATGTATTTAGTGAAGATTTACCTAAAGATTTTGATATAGATAATAATTTACATAGAGCAATTATATATGCAAATCTCAAAGAGCCCTTAATTGTCTATTCAATGAACGAATTATTTGAAAGACATGAAAAAGTAAAAATTTTTATTGAGGAATTTGAACTCAGATATGGTAAAGACGTATATGTACAAATCGGCAGAACAATTTTTAGACATTTGTTAAAAGGAAAAATAGATTTTTATGAATTTACATTTATCTGTGCTGTAAATAGTAAAGTAGGTAAAAAAGATTTATATAAAAGTGCAACATTAAATGAAATTTTAGCCAGGATGAACGGATTAAAACTTATTAATTCATTTAATTCAATATATAATAATGAAGAAAAGTTAATTATAAACGGACAAGATATAAATAAGAATATTTTTTTCTTAAATGATTCAAAACTTAAGAGAATTAAAAATAAATGTGCTAAAAATGAGTATTTTGTAACTTATACTTTCAAAAATAGAATTACTTACTATACTACAAGATTAACTTTTCATGAATTGATTAAAGCGGTTTTTCATGATGCGAATAAACGTATTGAATTACAAATTCTAGAATACAGATTAGAAAAAGATTTAATTGAAAATCATAAAAATAAAGTCAAAGAAAGGAATAAATTAAGAAAAGAAAAAAAATATAAATTAAATGATAAATGAGAAATTTCATGTGGACGCTTAGCCGCACGCTTTTGCGTCCTCTCTTTTCTCACATCTTTAATTCTTAAGTTCTAATTATATTATTCTTAATAAAATACTTTATATTGATATTATGTTGATTTTTATATGGAATATTATATTGAAATATATTTTGAAAATTATTTGGAGGGACATAGAGTGACATACAAATTGCAACTTTGCCAACCGCCTCTAAATGTAATACTTCATAATAGAACAGTTTTAAAAACAGATGAAAGAACATTATCAATATTTTAACATATTTATTATTACATATAGCTTCTAAAACTCTCATTTTCTATTTTTGTTTAGAGGTAGATAAAATAATATTTCAAAAGCTAGGGCGTAATTCTTATTGGAGTTTCAATGCCAAATTACTTCATTACAAATCAAGAGACAAAAGATTTAAGAAAAAGATTAATTCAACTAATAAGCAATAGTGTTGAATTAAAATTCTTAGTTGGATTCTTTTATTTTTCTGGTATTAGAGAGCTTTACGATGGACTAAAACAAAATGAAAATTTTACTTTAAGAGTTTTAGTAGGTCTTGATGTTGATAAATTATCTTATGGTTTAATCGAATTTTCAAATGAAGAGAAACTCACAGATGAAGAAAAGATAGACAATTTTTTTACTTCAATTCATAAATCTATAAATACAGACTTTTTCGACAATAAGGAATTTTACGAACAAATTAAATTTTTTATTGAATTAATAAAGAGTGATAAATTAATTATTAGAAAAACTCTTAAACCAAATCATTCAAAACTTTATATTTTTCATTTAGATGATAAACAAGTTGGAAGGAAAAAATTATTCATCACTGGCAGTAGCAATCTTACTAAAGCTGG